>CAZNFL010000081.1:0-1505 GCA_964572455.1 uncultured Anaerolineaceae bacterium | reverse complement strand
TTCTAAATCTATTTCAACATCTCAACTGCCCGCTAAGCACTTACTTGAGGGCTAGCGAAGAGGGCGGGTTTCAAACCCGCCCCTACGACTCACATTTCTTTTTTGCGTACTTTGCGGTAAATTCTCTTCTACTCTTTGGATGCGGCTCTGCTGCGTGTCGGCAATAGACCATTGCATGTTCTTCTGGCCCGATTGGAAGCAGAAGAGATTCTCGTTGTTACTGCTTATGAGCCGGATCCGGGAGAGTGGGAGGACGACTGGCAAACAAGGAATGTTCGGTGAATCCATGATTACGGAATGTTACTTCTGCAAGGGTAAAGTGGTGGAAACCAAAACCGAGGTCGATTTTCGCTGGGGTAAAAAACTCAAGGTTTTAAAGGACGTTCCCGCGCGCGTTTGCCAACAATGTGGAGAGAAATATTTTAAAGCCACTATTTACAAGGCAATGGAAAAGCTTGTCACCGGTCGAGTAAAACCTTCCTCCCGCATCAATGTGGATGTGGTTCAATTTAAAGAAGCCGTGTAAAGTTAGCGGCGCAAGAGTTCCCCCGAAAATTCACCGCTTGACGGTGACCCGCCATCTGCAATAGGTAGTACCAACCATTGCGCTCATTAGAGCCGACGGGGTCATGAGATCCGGTCAGAGCTGATTCTGAAAGCTATGCCCGGACTGGGTTTCCCCAGCCGGGCTTTTTGCTTTATGAAAACTCCTGCCAAAAAACCCGCAAAGAAATCACCACCGAAGCCGCGCGCCAAGTCCGCCACGGCGTCCGTTGCCAGGCTGAAACAAACCATCACCGCGCAGGCGCGGGAAATTCGCCAGGGCGCGGAGCAACAGGCGGCGACGAGCGCGATCCTGCGCATGATCGCCAGTTCGCCAACGGACCTCCAGCCGGTGCTGGACACCATGGCGGAATATGCCGCTCGACTTTGTGGCGCCGACGATGCCGTGATCCGGCGGGTCGAAGGGAACGCCATACGCCCTGTTGCACATTTTGGCGCTACTCGTATGGCGGAGGGGCTAGGGGTGCTTACTCCTATTGAGCGTGGCGGGCTCATTGGCCGAGCGGTGGAAGCAGGCAGGACGCTTCATGTTCACGACCTCAGGGCCGCAGAAGCCGAGTTTCCCGGTGCCAGGGATCGAGGGATAGCTGTTGGGGTTCGCACGGCGCTGGCGGTGCCGCTACTGCGGGATGGCAAGCCGATCGGGATAATCCACATTCGCCGGCTGAAAGTCCAGCCTTTTACCGAACAGCAGATCAAACTGGTCGAAACCTTCGCCGATCAGGCCGTGATCGCCATCGAGAATGCCCGCTTATTCCAGGAACTCGAGGTTCGTAATCGCGACCTGACCGAAGCCCTGGAGCAGCAGACCGCGACGAGCGAGATCTTGAGCGTGATTGCCAGCTCGCCGACGGATATTCAGCCAGTCCTCGATGCCGTTGCAGCAAGCGCGGCGCGGTTATGCGATGCCAAAGACGCTGTAATCTTTCGCCTCGATGACA
>CAZNFL010000080.1:0-2140 GCA_964572455.1 uncultured Anaerolineaceae bacterium | reverse complement strand
TTTGACCTCCCGTCGGCTGCGGCGGCTGCTGCGGCGGGCTGCCTAATCCTCGAATCTGCGCTGGGCCGCCTATTGGCGGACCCTGGAAGCCAGCGGATGGCAGCCCGGAACTAATTCCCGCTGGAGGGCCAGCGGGAGGCTGGCCGCCACTCGGGGCAGGTGGTCCGGCGCGTTTTATAGGTTTATCCTTTTTACCACCAGGTCTTTTTGAACCTTTTGAAGGTTTTTTGTCTCTGGCCATAGCTCACATCTCCTTTGTGAAATCTAGTCGAGTTGATCAACCCTGCCGCAGAGCGCCAATTCTTTTTCTGCCATCTTAATTATCTCATGAAATGCATATACAATCACGCGCAGGCGCGGGCGGTCCGCGGCAGCCAACGGCTATGCGCTACAAGGGTCGCCGGGCGGGCATAAAGATACGCCTGCCTTCGCCTCACCCATTGCGACACGGCATCTTCGATTGCGAATAAGGCCAGGAGAACCGTCACTCGCCAAAGGCGAGTAGGTTCTCTCGCGTTGCGAAGCAACGCAGGACACGCCCGCCTTCGCCGCGGCGATGCCGGCGAGGGAGACGCGCGTTCAGATGCCGGATGGAGAAAACGCCCTCGCTAAAAACGAGTAGCGCAGTCATTCAGCAGCAAAGTCGAAGCTGGATTTGATCTTCCCGTCAGAGAAATCGAAATCCAGGACATACAATAGGTCCGACAAACGCAGTTCTAATTCTTGCCAATTTTGCAGCGTGTTTTGGTCTTCGCCGCTGGCGTTTTCGTAGGACGTGATGAGGCTACACTGAGGATCCACAACGCTGGTGATCTTGAATAAGGTGTTTTCCAAAAAGAAGTTGACGATCAGGCCGGCGACAACCTGGCGGTTGTGGGTGAGCAAGTATCCGAAAGGCTCGGATTTGGATTGGCCGGCGCTGATAACGACCTGACCCTGAGTGCCAGCTTCCAGGGTGGCAAGACGATCAGCGGCTATGCCCGAAAAGTAGGAGTCGAAGCAAGCGTCCGCCGCGCCAGGCAGGGACGCAGAGGAAGCGGGCTGGCTGCTGCTTGCGACCTCGCCAATGGGAGGATTCTGGGAGTTGGTTGAGGTAGCCGAGGCCGAAATCATCGAGGGCAGGAAATAAAATACCAGCCCAATAATCAATAAAGCCGCCCCGAGAATGCCTGACATTTTCTGGCGTTCTGCGGGCATCTCGATCTTCCCGGCAAGTGAGGAGCCAAGTGCCAGGGCAATGAAGAACATGCCACCGATCACCAGGATGGTGGGCAGCGGAGTTCCGTTGATTAGGGCGAGAATGTCCAAAGGTTCAACTCCCTGGCGAAATTATGCTGCGGATTTAACTTGGCCATTATAAACCGAGTCGCTAGCTTATCTTCAGCGCTTGCCCCCAAAAAAACGGGCCTTTACTTCGGTGGCGGCGTGGGCAGGCCGAGCTGCTTGAGGATGGCAGTGACGCCGGCGCCCTCGTTGGGTTCGGTGGCCCAGGTGACCACCTTGTCATCGCTTACTGTCGCTTTACCGTGCACGGAGGCGGCTGAGAAAGATTTGTGAGTTGGCGGGAAGACTGACATGCCGAGGGCGGTCAGATCCAGATCGCCGTGGTGGGTGCCGGTGAGCTGGGCGGAGATATCCACAGCATTGCCTTGTTCGCCCTCAATTTTAAATCGATAGTTCAGGTCTGGAAATGCCTTGAGCAAAGAGGCGCTTAAGCCCAGCCAAGCCGCCCCGTTGACGGGCTGCGGCACAGGCCCGCTGAATTTAAAATCGGGGGAAAGCAGCGCTTTAGCGCCATCGAAGTTACCGGATTGAACGGCGTCCATCACGGATTGAACAGTGGCTTTGTTATCCATAGCACTCCTTAGGGGTAAGCGTAGAGGATGAGACCCAATAATCATACTCCCGATTTAGACTGTGTCGCGGGAGCGGCAGTCGCTAGTGGAGCGGGCACGGTACGACAACGCGCATCGAGGGAAGGTAAAAAAAAAGGTCGCAAGCTAATGGAAAATAAGCTGGCTTGGCCTGACAGTTTCTGATAGTTTGGCGGCGATACAGTTAGGCCAACTAAAGGAGTAATCATGGAAGTCAATAAATCTATGAATTCAATAATAAAACACCCCAGCGCATGGATCCCGCT
>CAZNFL010000079.1:0-2414 GCA_964572455.1 uncultured Anaerolineaceae bacterium | reverse complement strand
TGAACCGGCAGGCAGGATGCCTGCCCCACGCTAAACAGATACATGATTTGGCCTGAAAAAGCAGAAAGGCCGGGTTTGCACCCGGCCATTCCACACAACAACAATGAGAACAACACTAAAACCGATGCGGCGTCTCACACACTGAGCGCCTATTACCTTTTTGCATCGTCAACACGCTGTGAAAGTAGCTCAGGGCGGGTTTCCTGCCAGTCACCAGTTCTGGGGACAAGGGGGGCGGTAGTGTCCTAATTTGGTGGCCACGATCAACCCCCAATGGCGACTGTTTTTTGCTTTAGCCCGACTTTCGCAACTGGAGGGGTGTTTATGCATAAGTCGTTGAGCGCGAGGGCGGGCATTTGAAAGGTCTGCACCAAAAATGCGCCCCGGGCGCGAAGCGGTCAGATGGCTAATTCATCCGCCATTTTCCCTTGGCTTGTAATTCTTGGAGGTTCCTGCGGCGGCAGTTCCCACTTCAATTGCGCCAGGATCATTTTGTGATCCTTTTCCGGTTGCGTGTAGCGCCGGAAGATCAACGTTCGATTGTCGGTGGTGGGAAAATGAACATCCAACATCTGGATGGCCGAGAACTTCTCCAACACCGATCGCGGCGTCAGCCCCGGCGCCGCCACTCGTAATCGCTGGCGCAGGCTCACATGCAAGCAATAGGATTGAAACGCCACAAACACGTGCGCTTCGATCCGCTTCTCCAATTGGTGGAAGATCGGTCGCAGACATAAATCATCCTTCAAATTCTTGAACGCCGCCTCCACTTCAGTCAGCTGGATGTAAATTTGCCACACCTTGGCCGGATCTTCGTCCGTCAGATTGGTTCGCAACAAGTAGCGACCTTCCCGTCGTCGAGTCTGCCTCAATTTGTCTTTGAGTAGCGTAAAGCTCCAGTCCTTCACCACTTCCTTCTTCTTGCCTTCGGGGATCTCCGTTTTCACCAACCGCCACGCCGACGGATACAAATTCTTGGCTGCTCCCAGCTTGAGCAGCAGATCATCCCGTTTGAGTTCCTTGCCTCGAAGCTCCTTGAGTCGTTTCCACAGTCCTTTCAATTGACGGCGCCGCATCGCCCGTTCCTTGCACACCCGGTCCCGGCTCTGGGCCAGCACATACATTTCGCCAGACTCTGCCAACAGCTTCACCTCCACTCCCTCCCGCACCTCTTTCCAGGGTTGCTCCACCAATTTCGATTCGTATTTTTTGAGTCGTCCCTTGGGTGTGCCCACCAGGTAGAAAACCGGCGGGTCACTGGCTCTCATCTCCGCCAGGACCGCCTCGGTGGGGATGCCTCGATCCATCACCCAGATCCGCTCGGCTTTCCCATGCAAGTCCTCAATCTTTTTCAGGAAATCGCGCAAGGTAGTCTTGTCCGACGTGTTGCCGGCCATCACTTCGTAGGCCAGGGGAAAACCTTCCGGGGTCACCACCAAGGCGATGACGATCTGCACACAGTCAGGGCGCTTGTCCCGGCTGTAACCAAATTTGCGTTTGTCCTCCTCGCCGAATGGCGGGTTGCTCTCAAAATAGGTGCTGGTCAAATCGTAGAGCAGGACATTGAACTTCACTTGGAACAGATCCTCCCACCTCTTTCGCAAGTGCCGAAACAATTCGGTGCGATGATCGAGGATTTTGTCCAAGCACCGGTAAAGCGTGTCTTTCTCCGCCAGGGCGAAATCCTCATCCAACAGATCGGCCATGGCGCTATCATGAAACCATTGTCGATGGAGCCGCCATTCGCTGCCGGGATCAATCCATCGGTAGATGACCAGCGTTTGGAGCACGTGCTGCCAACAGGTGCCTTCCCGCGAATCAGCCAGGCGCTGACTCCAAAACTTATCCAGTTCCAACTGCTCCCACATCTCGCAACCGATCCAACAGGCGCCCCACTGCCGGGGTCGATGCAGGGCGAACTCCTGGAGTCGCACTTGAACTGCGTAGTGCGCGGCGTGTTCGGGAACCGCTTGACCTGCCGGATAGAGAGCCAGTTCGGCCGTTTGCTCCTGCTGGGAATCGAAGACCGAGATGACCTTGGTCCATTCAGCTTTTTGGCTGTCGTTGATCTCTCCCAGATAAAGCAAGTGACGTTGGACCCATTGGCCGCGACGCACGCGCACCTTTTCGGTGATGGACCAGTAGCGATGTTCTTTGCCGTTTTTGAGCCGCCGATGGCAGTGGAGGAAGACGCTGGCCATGTAATTTCCGACGACATTACCGTACCCGCGAGCGGCTCCGATAGGGGGTAGGTCTGCACCAAACGCCTTTTCACACCCAGAAACCTAGGATTCATTGGCAATCCGTCACACGCGCACCCCGAAAATAGTCAAAAACCTCCTCCAGTTGCGAAAGTCGGGGTAGGGCAGATGCACTTTCAACAGCTTCAAATTGCGATCGATGTCCTCCACCAA
>CAZNFL010000078.1:0-2763 GCA_964572455.1 uncultured Anaerolineaceae bacterium | reverse complement strand
GGAAAGTTGAAGGTTTGAAAATTGTGTTCGTGGGGGATGGCAACAACGTGGCCGTCTCCCTGATGCATGTGTGCGCCAAATTGGGGATAAACTTCACCATCGCCAACCCGCCCGGTTACGATATGGTGCCGAGCGCGGTGGAGATAGGGAAGAAAGCCGCAGCCGAAAGCGGCAGCCAGATCGAAATGATGACTGATGCCAACGAAGCGGTGCGCGACGCGGATGTGGTCTACACCGACACCTGGACCAGCATGGGCCAGGAGGAGGAAGCCAAGAAGCGCGAGGCCGCCTTCCCACCCTACCAAGTCAATGCAGCTCTGCTAAAGAAGGCAAAGCCTAATGCGATAGTCTTGCATTGCCTGCCGGCGCACCGCGGCCAGGAGATCACCGACGAAGTGGCGGATGGGCCGCAGTCGCTGTTGTTCCCGCAAGCGCACAACCGGCTGCACGCGCAGAAGGCGCTGCTGGCGAGGTTGATGGGGTAGAATGCATACCCATTTCCAATGAGTTGGAGACGGACCTTGGGGGGATAAGCGAAAAAACATTGGAGGGGGTTTACAAATGGTGGATGAGCAACCAATAAAATGAAAGTGGAGAAATTGAAAATGAGAGCATACACGCTAGCAATCCTTTTGATTGCGCTAATTGCAATTACAGGTTGTCAGGCTACGCCTGACCTGCAAACTCCAGAAACGGAGGAACTAATCCCGGTTGTCGAAACCCCGGTTGTCGAGACCCCGTTAGAAAGCATTTTCACAAACCCAGTCGATGCGATTGATGTTGCACTGGTGTTGGATACCGAAAGGACAGTCGAGGCGCTTATTCCGATCGAGGGCGGCACGCTTAGCGCTACTGGCGCGGATGGCACAGTCTACAATCTGGAAATCCCCGCGGATGCCTTGTTGAATGAAACCACGATCAGCCTGACTCCTGCCAGCAGCATCTCTGGCTTACCCTTTGGTAGCGAACAAACCTATTCCGTACAGTTAAGCCCGGAGGGGCTGTATTTATACAACTTTGCAACGCTGACCATCACTCCAGCTCAGGAAATCCCTGTTGACCAGCAGATATTCTATGGCTATCAGGCCGATGGGCAGAACTTCGGCTTGGCTTTGCCTGTGGTCGCTGCGAGCGAGATCAAGATTCAAGTGCTGCATTTCAGCGGTTACGGGGTCACCCGGGGGCTGATGGCAGATATCGAGCCGGTGCGCGAACGGCTGGGTGGCGACGCAGAGAGGCAATTGGAATCTGCGGTCAGCGAAGACTTACAGCGTCTGCGCCAGCAAGGCGCCGCCGGGCAGTTTGAAGGCGCTGTTACTGCCGAGCTGCTAGACCAATATGAAGAGCAGGTAGTCAAGCCGCGCGTGGCCGCCGCCGGAGAAAGCTGCGCCGCGGGCCAACTGGCCGTGCAGGCTGTGCTCACGCTGGAACGCATGCGCCAACTGCTGGGTTTCAGCCAGGGTGGCAACGGGCTGGAGAATTTCCCGGACCTGATTAGTACAGTCGCAATGGTGTGCTTGGAAGAAGAGTACGCGTTGTGTGTCGAGGAGCACGTCATTCACCGTATGCTCCCACTCTGGCTGGGTTTTGTGCGCCAGTTCGCTCTGCTTGGGCTGGAGGGTGATGAAGTACTGCGCGAGGCCCGCGACCTGACTGTAAAATGCCTGACCTTCAGGCTCGAGTTTGAATCGACTGCGTCTCTTGACATCGGGGGCGCCGGGTATGATTCCACCATGACGTCGGAGATCATCCTGCGCTACAACCCGGACGAAACCAAGATCAGCGGCGAAGCCGAGTACGTCAACACGGAATTTGAGTACCGTACTCACCCCGCCTGCAATGTGACCAGCACTCCCGGCGGTGGGACTTTCTATGTCTTTGAGCTGGTGTACGTGGCGGCACCCGACGCATCAGCTGAGTACGACTCAGGCCCCGCATCCTTCGGGCACGTGAGCGACTTCATACTAAACTACATTCCCGGTTCCTCCTCAGAACAGTCGATCGCAAACTGCCCAAATCAGCCGGTACAAACCCATGGTCCGTATTGGATACACACTTTCCTCAATCTTCACATTGACGAAAGAGATGAAGATGCGTTTAGGTGGACAGCCATCGGTTGGGAGATGCAGGGCGGCGAACTTTTCGCCGAGAAAGAATGGAGCCTGACAAGCGCCGCGTTCACAGAGAAAGGAAACTTCAAGCTCTACCACACTCCGGGACAATAATCGCGGTCGCACAGAATAAAAACCAAAAACAGCCCCGTGCACCTACCAGGTCAACGCGGCGCTGCTAAGGAAGGCCAAGCCCACGGCAGTTGTCTTACACTGCCTGCCGGCGCACCGCGGCCAGGAGATCACCGACGACGTCGCGGATGGGCCGCAATCGCTATTGTTCCCGCAGGCGCACAACCGGCTTCATGCACAAAAGGCGTTGCTGGCGAAGCTTTTGGGATAAGGGAGCACATAAAATAAAACAGCCCGGACGCCCGGGCTGTTTTTTATATTTGATCAATGAGGGTTAGCTAGTCTAAAGTCTGGTCGGTGTAGGAGAGCAAGGCCAGATGGCGGGCGCGCTTGATGGCGCGCGCCAGCTTGCGCTGGTTGGGGGCGTTCACGCCGGTCTGGCGGCGAGGACGGATCTTGCCTTCGGGGGTCAGGAAGCGCTTGAGTAGTTCGACGTCTTTGTAATCGATCTTGAGGGTTTTATCCGCCACGAACGGGTCGTTCTTGGGCTTGCGGAAAAAACGGCTGCCACCGCGCCCCC
>CAZNFL010000077.1:0-2917 GCA_964572455.1 uncultured Anaerolineaceae bacterium | reverse complement strand
TCTTCATGGGTTCGCCGGAATTTTCGCTGCCCAGCCTGCGCGCCCTGGCCGCCGCTTACGACGTCGTCGGCGCGGTCACCCAGCCGGACCGGCCGGCCGGCCGCGGCAAGCAGCTCGCCGCGCCTGCGGTGAAAACGCTGGCGCAGGAGCTGGGCGTCCCGGTCATCCAGCCGCGCCGCTTGCGCGCTCCAGAAGCGATCGAGCAATTGCGCGCCTGGGCGCCGGACGTGATCGTGGTGGCCGCCTTCGGCCAGATCCTGCGCCCGGAGGTGCTGGAGCTGCCACCCCAGGGCTGCATCAACGTGCACGCCTCGCTATTGCCGCGCTGGCGCGGCGCCTCGCCCATCCAGGCGGCCATCTTGCATGGGGACAAGGAGACCGGCGTCACTATCATGCGCATGGACGCCGGCCTGGACACCGGGCCTATCCTGAGCCAACGAGCGATACCGATTGCCGCCGACGACACGGCGGGCATGTTGAGCGAAAAACTGGCGACCTTGGGCGCCGAGCTGCTGGTCGAAACCCTGCCCAAATATCTGACCGGGGAGTTGAGGCCACAGCCGCAGCCAGACGAAGGCGTAACCACAGTATCCCAGCTGACTAAAGCCGATGGCGAACTGGATCTAGCGCAGAGCGCGGAAACGCTGGCGCGCAAAGTGCGGGCCTTCAATCCCTGGCCAGGTGCGTTTATCATATGGAAAGGGCAAGCTCTTAAGATCCACCGCGCCCATGCCGCGCCTAGCCAAAGGGCTGCGGGCAAGCGCACAATCCATGGAGGCCTGCCAGCCCTGTCCGCCGGCGATGGGTTGCTGGTGCTGGACGAAGTGCAGCCAGCCGGCAAAAAGCCGATGAGCGGCGCAGATTTTCTGCGCGGCGCCCGCGATTGGGAGACCAAATCGGTTAATCGATTAACCGATTAATCAATCCGCTATCAATCATGTGCAATTCACGAAAGGGAGACACATGAACACAAAAGCTCTTCTCGCAGAATTCATCGGCACCTTTGCGCTGATCTTCGTCGGCGCAGGAACAGTTGCTCTGGGTGTCGGCGGCCTGCTGGGCGCCGCCTTTGCCCACGGCCTGGTCCTCGTTAGCATAGCCTACGCCTATGGTGCCATCTCCGGCGCGCATATCAACCCGGCGGTCACGCTGGCGGTGGCTCTGCGCGGCCGCTTAGATTGGAATTCGGCCCTGGCTTATTGGGCGGCGCAGTTGGCCGGCGGAACCGCGGCCGCCGGCGCGCTGGTTGTCGTGTTGGGCGGGGCCACTAGCGGGCTGGGCGCCACGCACCCTGCCGCGGGCGTCACCCCGCTACAGGCGGTCTTGCTCGAAGCCCTGCTCACCTTCTTTCTCGCCAACGTAGTGCTACACACGACCGAGCGCAAAACGGCAACACCTTTCGCCGGCCTGGCGATCGGTCTCACCCTGGCAGCGATGATCCTAATGGGCGGCCCGCTCACCGGCGCCTCGCTCAACCCGGCGCGCAGTTTTGGGCCGGCGCTGTTCACCAATGGCCTTGACGATATATGGATCTATTTCGTAGGTCCGGGCTTAGGCGCGGCGTTGGCTGCCTGGGTTCACAAGCTGCTTAAATAATTGTCATCGAAACCAAGCGCCGGTTATTCCGGTACGCCGCTCATAAAGAAGCTCGGCATTAAGGCCGGTATGCGCGTCTGCATCCTTAACACACCTCCCGGTTACGCCGCCACACTAGGTCGGCTGCCTCCGGTTAAGCAACTTACCCGGCTTGGCAGAGCACACACCCTGGATTTCATCCAATTCTTCACCCTTTCCTCAATCGTCCTCGCGGCAAACTTCGCCAAGTTATCCAAAGCGCTGGCATACGATGGCATGCTTTGGATCTCATGGGCCAAGCAGGCGGCCAAAGTTGACACTGACCTAAACGAAACCATTGTGCGCCAGTTGGGCCTGGCGGCGGGGTTAGTCGATGTCAAGGTGGCGGCGATCGATGAGACCTGGTCGGGCTTAAAGTTCGTATATCGCGTGGAGGATCGCCCTGGCCGCTGACGACCGGCTTTCCATCCTGGTATTCGGCGCCGGCGCCATCGGTGGTTACCTGGGCGGCAGCCTGGCTCTGCATGGCCACCGGGTCGTGTTCCTTGAGCGCCCTCATAACGCGCCGGCCCTGCGCGAGTACGGGCTTCATTTGCAATTAGGGGATAAGAGTCACCAGCTGCGCAACCTGCGGGTCGTTACCTCAATTGAAGAAGCCCAGAAGGAATCAACTTTCGACCTGGCCCTGTTCGCCCTCAAATCCTACGACACAGCGGCAGCCATTGACGCCCTGGCTCCGGTCGCAGCGCAATTGCCGCCATTTCTATGCTTGCAGAACGGGGTCGAAAACGAAGCCGCGCTGGGCGCGGTCCTCGGCGCCCAGATGGTGATCGCCGGAACAGTGACCACCGCGGTGGCCAAGGACGGCCCCGGCCAGATCCGCCTGGAACGCCTGCGCGGCGTGGGTCTGGCGGCCGGCCACCCTATATCGACGCGGATTGCGGCGGCCATGAACGCCGCCGGCCTCAACGCCCGGCTGTATCCGGATGCGGCCGCAATGAAATGGTCCAAGCTGCTCACCAACCTACTGACCAACGCTACTTGTGCGATCCTGGATCTTTCTCCAGCCGAAGTGATGGCCCACCCCGGCCTATTTGCCATCGAGATGCGCCAGCTGCGCGAGGCGCTGGCGGTGATGCGTGCGCTCAACCTGAGCGCGGTCGATCTGCCGGGCACGCCGGTGCGGGCGCTGGCCTTTGGCACGCGGCTGCCAGCCGCCTTAGCGCGCCCGCTCATGGCGCGGGCAAGACAAATCAGCTTTTGTCCCAGTCCGACCGGATCGCTCCGGTGACGCCCTCAAACGCGCCGGGGACCAGTTCCGCAATGAGGAGCCGCGCCGGAT
>CAZNFL010000076.1:0-3250 GCA_964572455.1 uncultured Anaerolineaceae bacterium | reverse complement strand
TTGCGGGCGGATTTCTCGGTGACATTATTGACCACCATGCCGTTGCGCAGATCGCGAACCACGTAATAGGGCACACCGGCCCGCTCCTCGACACTGACCACTTCCACGCCGGTACGGGGGGCATCCTTGTCCTGTGGGGGCACTTCGGCGCGCGCTTTGGCGGCGCCCGAGGCTTTGCGGGCAGCTGCTTTGCGCGGGGGGCGCTTGGCGCCGCGGCCGTCTTTGCCCGGCCGCGGGGCTGGCTTTTCGGATGGCTCCTCAGCCTTGGCGATCAGGCGTACGATCTCATCGCGCACTGCCAGGCCGGTCTCGGCCTCGGTACGAATGTAGATCTTGTTGTCGTCCACCGCATAAGGGGGCTCATCGCCGCGCGGCACCAGCACGCGGAGGACGGATTTTCCGCTGGTCTTTTGAACGTCCAGCATGCAGTGCAATTGCGGGCTGATGCGTTTGCTGATCTCTTGCTGGAGCTGTTGGATGGCCTGCTCCGGGTTCTTGACCCCGGTGATGGGTCGCTGTGAATCCGCGCTCAGACCGATGAACAAGCTGCCGCCGTTAGTATTGGCGAAAGCGCAAATATCGGCAATGACCGCTTCCAGATTGTCGCCGCGCAGGGTCTCGTGAAATTCCTGGACGATGTTGCTGCCCTGCTCGCGGGCGGCGCCCACAAAGTCGAAATCGGTTTCCTTGGCCCGGCGTTGCGCCTGGCGGGGACGGGTGCGGGCAAAATCGTTGCCTTCGAATAACTCTTTGAGCGCGGAGAAGGTAGCCGCCTGCAGGAGAACTTCCGTGACTCGGCTGCCAACCCCCAGGTTATTGCGGTGGCGTGGGTCGTCGTCCAGGCGATGAGCGTCCGAGCCCTGCACGCAGTGCATGCGGCGCGGGTATTCGGGTTTGCTGCCGCTGAAGAACACCGCACTGGAAAAGCGGCCGCGCTTTTCCAAGTCGGTTAGTTCCAAGGCATGCAGGTTCGGGTCCTGGGTATAGGCAATCTTGGTCTGGCCGCCAAACTTAAAGCCGCGCATGGCCACGCCGCTGCTGGAGTTGGCATGAGCGGCGATGACCAGGCCGCCCGCTTCACGGATGGCGCGGTAGGCGGTGAGCACGTCGGTGGAGGCGCCCACGGTGACCGAGCCTTGTTCCAGTTGGCTTGCGGGCACGTTGAGGTCCAGCAGGATATGTTCGATCTCGCGCACCGGCTTATCGGGGGCGAAGAACCCCATCACGTGGAAGCCGAAAGTGGCGGTGAATTCAAAACCGGGCAGTACCTGGATCTTGGCCAGCAGGCGCTCATATTCCTGCAGGCGCAGCTCCTCTTCGGCCAGGACGCGCTTGAGCGAGCGCAACAGGCGCAGCTGCTCGATCTCATCCTGCATGCGGCGATAGCCTGCCACGGTGTTGTGATCGGCAAAGCCAATGATGTCCAGCCCGCGGCTCTCAGCCCGGCGCAGAATATCCAGATAACTAATGCCCGGCTCCAGGTAATCGCTGGAGGCGGGGGTGTGCATGTGTAAATCCATGGCAAACCATTGCATAGGTTTGCTAGAAAAATCTTTTTTAATCACGTTTGTCCTTCTTTGGGTTCTCAACATAATGTCCAGCCCTCTAATCGTTCAATTTTTGCTTCAGGGCGGTTAATAGGTCTTCCGGCATATAAGGTTTCATCAGGAAGCCATCCGCGCCGCGCTGCACCGATTCCTGGCGGTAATCGCTGCCGGAGGAGAGCAAAACTATCATATCTTTGAGTTGCTGGTCAGCCCGAATCTTACTAAGCAGGTCGAGGCCGTTAGCGTCTTTCAGATTTACATCGATCAAAACGGCATCGGGTCGGTCGGCGGTCAACTCCGCAAGAATATTGTCCAAGGATTTCGGCTTGGTCACCTGGTAACCCTCTAGGCCCAGCAGCTCATTCAAGAGCTCGAACATCATCGGCTCATCTTCAAGCACCATTACCTTCTTAGGCATGTGCCGCGTTCGGCTTAGCCGTTTTCGACTTAGCGGCTTTCGACTTAGCGGCTTTGGGCTTGGCCTTGCGTTTCGGCTTCCCATTGCGGCTGGCGACGGACGGCTTGCTGCCGTCCATGTTCACGCTATCAGTCTCCAGTGAGTATCTCAAGACTTCGTCGATAGTGCGCACGAACTTGAAGGTCAACTTGTCCTTGACTTCCTTGGGCAATTCCTCCAGATCCACTTCGTTGCGTAACGGCAGGATGACGGTCTTCAGGCCGGCGCGGTGGGCAGCCAGCAACTTCTCCTTGACGCCGCCGACGGGCAGCACCTGGCCGCGCAGAGTGATCTCGCCGGTCATGCCCACGTGCGGTTTGATCGGCTTGCGGGTGAGCAGCGAAACCAGGGCGGTAACCATGGTGACGCCGGCTGAGGGCCCATCTTTGGGCTGGGCGCCGGCGGGCACATGAAGATGGATGTCGGTGTTCTGGAAGAATTCCGGGTCGATGCCCAGCTTCTTAGCGCGGGAGCGCACGTAGGAGAGGGCGGCCTTGGCCGACTCTTGCATCACCTCGCCCAACTGGCCGGATAGTTGGAAGCCTTTGCTGCCCGGCATGCGCGTGGCTTCGATGAAGAGCACATCACCGCCAGTAGGAGTCCAGGAGAGCCCGGTGGCCACGCCGGGCATGGACGTGCGGCTGGCGATCTCTTCCATGCGGTAATACTTGGGCGGCCCTAGGTAATCCCGCACCAGTTGCGGGGTAATGGTGATGGTCTTCTTCACCCCTTCGGCGATCTTGGTGACTACTTTGCGGCAAACAGAACCCAGTTCGCGCTCCAGGCTGCGCACACCTGCTTCGCGGGTATATGAGCGGATCAGGGTGCGAATAGCATCCACGCCGAACTTGACTTCGTTCTTGCGCAAGCCGTTCTCCCGCAATTGGCGCGGGATGAGGTAGCCCTTGGCGATGGCCAGCTTGTCGCCCTCCGTGTAACTGGAGAGCGGGATGATCTCCATGCGATCGCGCAGCGGCCCGGGGATGGTTTCCAGCGTGTTGGCGGTGGTGATGAACATGACTTGCGATAGATCGAAGGCCACCTCGACATAATGATCGCGGAACTCATTGTTCTGTTCGGGGTCGAGCACTTCCAGGAGCGCGGAAGACGGGTCGCCGCGGAAATCATAGCCCAGCTTATCCACCTCGTCGAGCATGAACACAGGGTTGCGGGTGGCTACGCGGCGCAGGGCCTGCATGATGCGCCCGGGCAAAGCACCGATATAGGTGCGCCGGTGGCCGCGCAT
>CAZNFL010000075.1:0-3738 GCA_964572455.1 uncultured Anaerolineaceae bacterium | reverse complement strand
CGATCATGCCGTACCCGTTGATCCATACCGTGCCGGCTTGCACCGCATGGGCAAAGCGGTGCGCTTTGCCAACATCCCGGGTCCACACGCCAGCCGCCAGCCCGTATTGCGTGCTGTTCGCCCGCTGGATCAGCTCATCGTAGCTGTCGAAGGCGGTCACCGCCGCCACCGGCCCAAAGACCTCTTCTTGCACTAATTTTAGCGTATCGTCCTGCGTGGCAAATATTGCCGGCTTGAGGAAGTAACCATCCTTGAAGCCGTCCCCCAGTCGCTCCCCGCCTGTGATCAGCTCCGCGCCTGCTTGCTTGCCTTCTTTTATGTAGGTCGCCACGCGCTCCAGTTGAGTTTCATTGATCAACGGGCCCACATGTACCTTCTCTGCGAACCCGTGGTTGACCACCATTTTCTCCACGTTTTCTTTTAGCCCAGCCAGCACCTGCTCGTAGACCTGGCGCTCGACGAACAGCCGCGAGCCCGCCACGCATTCCTGCCCGGCGGTGCTGAACACCGCCCATTGCGCGCCGCGCACTGCGGCCGCCAGGTCGGCGTCGGCAAAGATGACATTGGGCGATTTGCCGCCCAGCTCCAGGCTCACCCGTTTCAGGTTGCTCTTGGCAGCGGCTTCCATGATCTTGGCGCCCACCGCGGTGGAGCCGGTGAAGGCGATCTTGGCGATGTCCATATGCTTGGCCATCGCCGCACCGGTCGGCTCGCCGGGGCCGGTGAGCACGTTGACTACGCCCGGCGGGAAGCCGGCTTCACGTACCAAGCCGGCCAGGTACAGCGCGGTCAGCGGCGTCTGTTCGGCGGGCTTGAGCACCAGCGTGTTGCCCGCCGCCAGCGCCGGACCCAGCTTCCAGATCGCCATGAGCAGCGGAAAATTCCAGGGGATGATGGCGCCCACCACGCCCAGAGGCTCGCGGCGTGTGTAAACGAATTGGTTGGGGAAAGTGACCGGCACCGTGCTGCCCTCGATCTTGTCGGCCCAGCCGGCTTGGTAGCGCAAGTGCTTGGTAACGTAGGGCAAATCGCCGCGCCGCGCCACGCGGATGGGCTTGCCATTGTCCAGCGTTTCCAGCTCGGCCAGCGCGTCGGCCTTCGCGTCGATCAGGTCGGCCAGCTTGAAGAGCAAGAGTGCTCGATCAGCGGCGATAGTCTGGCTCCAGGCAAGGAAGGCCGCTTTGGCGGCCGACACAGCAGCATCAACGTCAGACTCGCCCGCCAGCGACACCTCGGCCAGCGCCTGGCCGGTGGCGGGGTTTACTGTTTCAAATGTCTTGCCAGAAGAGGCCTTGACCCATTCGTTGTTGATAAATAAAAGCTTTGGGGAATCTTTGAGGAAGTTTAAAGTTGCAGGTTGAAAGTTGTATTCAGGCAAGGCGGGTTTGACCATTTCGCATTCTCCGGTGTTCGATTGTAAATGTTTTACATTATTATGAAATGCAAGCTGCGTATCAATATTTTGCCCAAGAGATCATCGGGCTAACCTTTTTCGCGAGACGGTAGGCGACATCCTCAAAACCGAAACGGGGCCAGAAACGAGAGGCTAAGAGGTTTGGGCTGATCCAGTTAGTGTAACAAAGCGCGAAGCCATCATTCCGGGCCTTTGCCAATCCCAGCCAAGTGAGCGCGGTGCTGATTCCGTGCCGACGCGATTCGGGCTGAGTAGCCGCTACGCTTAGATACATTGTTCGAGGAGGGATGAGCATTTGAGTATCCTCTTCCTTTTCGGGGCGAAACCCTATTGTGCCAACCGCTTTATCTCTTTCGAGCGCCAGCCAAACAGTCCATTCTTTATCGTCGGCAAGTTCAGACCAGCCTTCGCGCAACTCATCCCATCCCTCAGGTAGCGTCGGGTGCCAATATGGAGGATCTGACAAGGCGCGAAAGATCACGTTTGAAAGGCTGCCAATAAGTGCATTATCCCCCTTGCCTGCCAGTCGGATGGTAACGTTGCTGGGTTCCTCGACCTCAGGGATGTGCAGCGAACGGAAATCCAGCAAAGCATCTACGCGTTCTTTGCCGAATCCCAGGTCAAACAAAGCCTGCAAAACAGCTTTATCGGCGGCCGAAATATATAGATAATGGTTGAATACACCTGTATTTACCCATTCATCACCAAGCAGAGCATAAAGATCCTGGATGAGTGCGGGACTTTCCGCGCCGCTGAAAGCATAGCCCGGCAAATAGACATAACCGCTGCGTCCCCAGGGATGGGTTACATTCTCCCCAATAAGGTAGGCCACCAATTTCTCCTCACGAAAGGCGGCAAATCCTTTGGTGAACTTATTAGCCAACAACGCCTCAATGGCTTTGGCCGTTGCTTTCCCATCTACGAAGCGGGCGGGCAGCAACGGCAAAGCGGCGCGATTTGTGCGGTGTCGTTCGCTTAAAAGCTCGGCGGCGGCGGGAACCATGTCGTGGGTGAATGGAATATATGAAATCTCCATATAAATTACTCTTATTTTCTGCAGTTATCCAATGGCGATATCATGGCTGAAATGAGTGATCGAAGCCAATACAAACAACCTATTCTTTCAACTCCGGAATTTCCCCATCCAGCCACTCGGGCGCTTCGTCTTGCGCCCAGCGGCGGCGGATGGCTTCGTAGTCCGGTTTGCGTTTCTCATCGAAAGCTTTCACGCCCTCCCAGGTCTCTGGGCTGGTGTTGTGGATCGCCAGCCACTCGCGTCCGTGGCCGATAGTCAGGCTCCAGCTAAGGTCGCGCCAGAAGTTGAGCTGCTGTTTGGTGTAGCGCGTCTTCTCAGGAAATTTAGCCTTGAGCTTTTCGACCACCTCGTCCACTTTAGCATCTAGTTCTGCTCGCGGAACGACCCAGTTCACCAAGCCCCACTGTTCGGCTTTGGCGGCGGGGATCTCTTCATTGAGGAACAGGATCTCGCGGGCGCGCCGGTCACCAACGGTCAGCGGCAGGAATTGCGTGGCGCCGGCCAGCGCCACGCTGCCGTGGCTGGTGCCTACGTGGCGAATGTAAATGTCGTCGGCTGCCACCGCCAGGTCACAGCTCAAGTTGAATTCATTGCCGCCGCCCACCACGATGCCGTTGAGCCGGGCCAAAGCCGGCTTGCCCAGGTTGCGCAGGCGGTCATGCACTTCGATGAAGTCGCCCATCCACTTCCAATAATCACGCGGGCGCTGCAAGAATGCCTTTTGTTCCTCGAGATCTGCGCCGGTGCAAAAGGCGCGCTCGCCGGCACCGGTGAGCACCAGCACCGCCACCGCGTCATCCCAACTGGCATCTTTGAAGGCCAAGTTCAGTTCGCCCAGCATCTCATGGTTAATAGCATTCAGCACCTTGGGACGGTTGAAGGTTACCGTAGCGCGGCCATCCTTTTTTTCGTAGAGGATGGTTTTGAAATCGAATTCGCCCGGGGATTTACCGCTGAATTTACGCTTAGCCATGGGAGACACCTATTTTACACGTTCCCTTGCCCCCATTCCGATCGGCTAGCGCAGGTTGACCAGCACCAGCCCGGCGATGGCCAGGATGACGCCGAGGATGTTCAACAGGCTAAGCTGTTCCTTGAAGAGCAGCAAACCCAAGGGGATTAATAAAATTGCCACCGTGGTGTTGGACACCAAGTTCGCCAGGTTCAGGTTCCAGCCGGCGCGGTAAGCCAATAGAAAACCAAGCTCCAAGCCGACGATCACTCCGCCCAATGCCACGCTGGCCCAATTGACCTTGCGCAGCTCAGCGCCCAGTGTGCCTTGCACAGG
>CAZNFL010000074.1:0-3785 GCA_964572455.1 uncultured Anaerolineaceae bacterium | reverse complement strand
GAGTAACTGTTCAGGTGGTTTGACGATCTAGGGGAGTCGGCGTTTCCCGGAGGTGGATTTCGCGGTAGGGATTTTCAATTCTGAAAAATCTCTCAAACTAAAGCTGGACTCTATTCCCTGCTCCGCGTAACCTCGGTGCATGGTGAGTGCGCCGAGCATTCAAGGTCGATTGGTGACGCCTGAAGTCCTGGATCAGGTGAGTAACCTGATCGCGGAGCAACCGAGCTGGAGCCGGCGACGACTGGCCTTGGAACTGTGCCGCCAGTGGCAGTGGAAGAATGCCGCCGGGCAGATCAAGGACATGGCCGCCCGCTCGTTTCTCAACAAACTCGAGAGACGGGGCTGGATCCGATTGCCTGACCGTCAACGTCGCCGAGGTCCAGGCTTTACGCCTCGCCTGGCCGCCCTGCCGCCACAACCGCCACCGGACTTGAGCCAGTCGCTGGCGCAATTGCGGCCGTTACGCTTTGAGGTGTTCAGGGCCCGGCAACCGCAGGCGGCCCGGTTCAACGCTTATTTGACGCGTTATCACTATTTGCCCTACCGCAGCACGGTGGGGGAGAACTTGGCGTACTTGGTAGCCGATCGACAGGGCCGTGAGTTAGCCTGTGTGTTGTTTGGGGCGGCGGCTTGGAAGGCTCAGCCGCGGGATGCCTTCATTGGCTGGAGTGCGGCGGAGCGCCAATTCCATCTGGGGCGAGTGGCCAACAACAGCCGGTTTCTGATCCTGCCCTGGGTGCGCGTGCCGGAGTTGGCCAGCCACATCTTGGGCCGGGTGGCCCGGCGTATCGCCGGGGATTGGCAAGCCCACTATGGTCACCGGGTGGTGGTGTTGGAAACGTTTGTGGAACGGGAGCGATTCCGGGGCAGTTGTTATCGGGCCGCCAACTGGATTTGCGTGGGCCAGACCCAGGGCCGCACTCGACAGGATCGGGACCACCGGATCCAGGCACCGGTAAAGGATATTTTGGTCTATCCCCTGGAGGCCAACTTCCGAAAGCAACTGTGCCATGTTCCGGCGTGAAGAACTTTTGCCGCTGGCCCATAGCCAGCCCGAAGCGTTGGTCGAGATTATTCTGGTTTTGCAAGAGCGACTGGAGCAACTGGAGAAGCGGGTCAAGGAGTTGGAGGCCCAAGTCGCCAAGAACAGCCGAAACAGCAATCAGCCCCCGTCCAGCGATGGTCTGAGCAAACCCAGCCCGAAGAGCTTGCGCACGCCCAGTGGCCGAAAACCCGGTGGCCAACCCGGTCATCCGGGGCAAACCTTGCAGCGGGTCAAAAATCCCGATCACATTCAGATTCACAAAGTAGAAGTTTGTCCCCGCTGCCACGGGGGCGGTCTGAATCGGGAACCCGTGCTCGACTACGAGAGTCGCCAGGTCTTCGACCTGCCGGAGCGTGGGTTGGAAGTGACCGAACATCGGGCTGAAATCAAGTGTTGTCCCTGCTGCGGCGAAGAGGTGCGGGCAGAGTTTCCGGCGCAGATGAGTGCGCCGGTGCAATACGGACCGCGCTTTCAAAGCCTGATGGTGTATTTGAACCAGCAGCAATTGTTGCCCTATGATCGGCTGGCGCAGTTGTGCGAGGATCTTTTTGGGCAGCCCTTGAGTGCGGGTACGTTGGTGGCGGCCAACGAGCGAGTGTTTGCGCAGTTGGAACCTTTCGCCCAAGCGCTGGTCAATCAGGTGCCCCAAGCGCCGGTGGTCCATCTGGATGAAAGCGGCCTGCGCGTGGCGGGGGCGCTGCACTGGCTGCATGTGGCCTCGACAT
Source organism: uncultured Anaerolineaceae bacterium (assembly GCA_964572455.1). GTDB lineage: Bacteria > Chloroflexota > Anaerolineae > Anaerolineales > UBA11579 > JAMCZK01. Next base: position 2,015 of record CAZNFL010000074.1, on the reverse strand, counting down.
CCAGCTTGACGTTCTACGGAGTGCATCCCAAACGCGGCACCGAGGCCATGGATGCCTTCGGAATCATTGGAGCGTGTCGGCAGTGGGTAGTGCATGATCATTGGAAGCCCTATTTTTCTTATGAGGAATGCCTGCACGCCTTGTGCAACGAGCACCTGTTGCGGGAACTGAAGTTCCTATGGGAGGAACAACGGGAAGTGTGGGCGCAACAGTTGAGCCAGTTGCTCTTGCATCTGCATGAGCGGCGGAAAAAGCGCGGAGAGTTTAACGAACGCCAATTTAAGCAGGCTCGAAAGAGCTATCGGAACGTAGTGCGGCGGGGACGCCGCCGGCACCCGCCCCGGGCTGCCGGTCAGGGCCGCTGCGCGCAGAGCAAGGCGGCCAATCTGTTGGATCGGCTGGAGGATTTTGATTGGTGCATTCTGGCCTTCCTGTTGGATGAACGCGTGCCCTTCACCAACAACCAAGGCGAGCAGGACATCCGCATGGTCAAGGTGCGCCAGAACATCTCCGGATGCTTTCGCACGCTGCGAGGAGCGCAGATCTTCTGTCGTATTCGCAGTTATTTGAGCACTTGCCGCAAACAAGGCCGCAACCTCTGGGAAGCCATCCAAAGGGCCGTGGTGGGCCAGCCGTTCATTCCGGCCTGTCCTTCCGCTGGCCCCTAAGATTGGCCTCGTTTTCCACGAAGGGCTCTGCTCCCATCGAAACGTGGCCAAACCCAAGCGAGATAAAAAGAGAGAGCAACGCATCCAGCAGGACATTGTGGCGGACGCGCACAACGCCGAAGAACAGGCCATGGGATGGTACTACTATCTGGAAGAGCAGTTGGGTGTTCCATTCCCGGCCAAGTGTATCGCCCCGCGTGCCATCTCGCCCTTGCGCAAAGGCCAGGAGGTGGAAGTCATGGGGTTGGCTCCCGCCCATGAGTGTGAGCGGGAAATGTTTATTACCGTGACATGGGAAGATCGAACTCTAGCGGTTCCTTTGGCGCAGTTGAAAACCACTCAAGCGGATAAGGCGACGCGACAAGCAGTCGAGGATTGGCACTACTGGGCTGCTCAGGGTTACGAGTTCTGAGCCGTCACGTCTCCGCGCAAACGACCTGAACAGTTACTCGTCAACTGTGCAAGATTAAACACACTGCTGGTGTATTATTCAATTCTACATTCGGCAGCTTCATGCTAGATGGCGCACTCTTTTACAACTCGCAATCAAACTACATTCCTTCCATTGCTTCCGTTCCTTCAAGTGGCGAAGTAGAGCTGGGAGATGGCCCAACTACGCCAGGCGGAGTAACAGCGCGCCTTTCCGGGCTACACGCCGATGATTCGTTTAAAGCCTATCTTATGTTTCGCCCTGACATTGGTGATCCGCAGGAGAACATTTGGATTACTCTTGCGAGAGTAGATTGGAGTTGGAAGGCGGATGCTATATGGCTTGAGAGCCCTCCAGCTAGTCCTCCGTCTAAATGGAGCATCACAAATGATGTGTGTCCGCCTCCATTGTTTTTTGATGATGACACATTCCCGTTGTATCCGGGGGTTTATACTCCGCTACTTAGCAGCCCAAACCATTAATGCTTTATGGCGCGCAATCTACTTAGATTGATTTGTCTGGTATTATTTTTGCCTTCCGTGAACGTTTCGGCCGAAAACGGAGAAGTTCAATGGGGTCAGGTGACAAACGGCATCCGTGCTGGCATCTTAATCGCTGAAAGCCAAGAAAAAACGCGGTGCCAAGTGTTTATCCAGTTTGTGGCAGTGACAAAAGTGCATTATAATCTTCCCTCGAATGAGCAGATATTTGCCGCAAATCTTTGTGATGCCCACGGCGAACAGGTAAAGGTCACGGCTTTAGGTCGTCGATTTGGAAAGGACTTGGACTCCAATGCTACTGTTCGGAGCCGATCACGAACGTGGATTTCTCCCAACGATAAGCCACGCATGATTGCGTCGTTTGATATTGAAGATTTCTTTGCTGTTGAAGAATCAGGTTGGTACGAGTTGCAGATC
>CAZNFL010000073.1:0-4148 GCA_964572455.1 uncultured Anaerolineaceae bacterium | reverse complement strand
AGATCTCCTGGTCCCGCTGGTCCAGCGCGGCGCCGCGCCCGCCTTCCGGCTCGTCGAAGATGCAGCGCGCCAGGGGGCAGCGCCCCCAAGCCTTGCGCAGCAAGGTCGGGCCGCGTCGGCGGCTGTATGAGGAACCTGGCCGCGTCGGCGGCCGGAGAGTTGCTCGCCCGAGCGATCGTCGCTGGATGGCTGCGACGCCAAGGCGGGGAGGGGAGGGGGCGCACGGCGACGCGACTAGCGCCCGGCCCCTGCAAGGGAGCCTAATTTGACCAAAGGGCTAGGAAAGCCTAGATATTCTGCGAGCGAGGCCGCGCTTGGTGAGCCCGCCTTCGTGCAGGGCGTAGCGCGGTAACAGCCATGGGCAAGAATTCTCGCATCGAATGGACACACCACACCTTCAATCCCTGGTGGGGCTGTACGAAAGTCTCCGCTGCCTGCAAACATTGCTATGCCGAAGCCTGGTCAAAACGGGTGGGGAAAAATGTATGGGGAGTAAAGGCAGAGCGGCGGTTTTTTGGCGAAAAACATTGGTCTGAACCATTGAAGTGGAATGCGGAAGCCTCCGATGCAGGACAGCGGTTCCGCGTATTCTGTGCATCTATGGCTGATGTGTTCGAAGATCGGCGCGACCTGGATGAATGGCGTGAAAAGCTTTGGGAGCTAATAGAGATCACCCCTCAGCTTGACTGGCTGCTGCTAACGAAGCGTCCCGAAGTAGTGGCCCAGCTCGTGCCCTGGGGCGGCGCATGGCCGGCAAACGTGTGGCTCGGCACCACGGTTGAAGATCAGGATGCCGCGAACGAGCGGCTCCCTTACCTGGCCGCCCTGCCGGCGAATATCCGTTTCATCTCGGCCGAGCCGCTTCTAGGGCCGCTCGATGTGCGCCCATGGCTGGGCTCAACGGTGAATTGGGCGATCACCGGCGGCGAGAGCGGCCCCAAGGCAAGGCCGTCCAGCCCGTCTTGGTTTCGCGGGCTGCTCGACCAATGTAGAGCAGCTAATGTGCCGTTTCATTTCAAACAGTGGGGTGACTGGGCACCCCACGCGATGACCGCGAAGACGGCAGGGCAGGGGAGTGAAGCCGCAGACGGCACCATCATGCTGCGGGTCGGAAAGAAAGCCGCCGGCCGCATGCTCGATGGTACAATGTGGAACGGGCTACCAAAGGCGTTAGCTGCTTGACCGAACTCCTGCAACTCTGGTCCGAAGGTGAACTGCCACGATCTCCGGCAGGAATCACGGGCAAAAATTTCAAATCCCTGCGGCTGCCCCTGTGGACGCAGAACAAAGCGCGGCTGATTCAGGCTTACCTACAGCTCTTTGTATATATAACAAAACACGGCACTTACATCGATGGCTTTGCAGCTCCGCAGGATGACAATCATCCCGACATGTGGGCTGCGAAGCTCGTGTTGGAAATGAAGCCGAAGTGGTTTCGGGATTTCTGGCTTTGTGATCTCAAGCGGGCTGGCGTCGAAGCGCTGAAGACGCTGCAAACGGAACACGCCTCCTCAAGGCGGCGGGTGACTGTTCTAGAGGGCGATTTCAATGCGAAAGTCTATGAAATCCTCAGTTCTGGGAAAATTACCGAGAAGACCGCTACCTTTGCTCTTCTAGATCAACGCACTTTCGAGTGTGAGTGGCGGACGGTCGAAGCTCTTAGCCGTCACAAATCGACCGGAAACAAAATCGAGCTGTTTTATTTCTTTGCTACTGGTTGGGTCGATCGCTCTCTTGCCGCCGTCACCAGGGCGGACACCAAGAGCAAGGTTGATCGCTGGTGGGGCCGCGCCGATTGGCATGAGCTGCTGGGCATGGAAGGAAACGCCCGCGCAAAAATGGTTGCGCGTCGATTTGAGCAGGAACTTGGCTACAAGAAAGCCGTGGAATATCCAATCCATAGCGAAAAGCGAGGCGGCCGGGTTATGTACCACATGATTCACGCAACTGATCACGCGGAAGCATTTCCCCTGATGGTGCGCGCTTATAGAAAGGTCTCCGGGCGGCCAGACCTGGAAGTGACTGAGCAGCAGCTTGATTTTGAGGATTTGCTGCGCGAAATTCAAACTGCCGAACCTAGCCCCGAGCAGGCTTAAAGCGTGATCTCCGCATCAGGATCGCCAGCGGCAAGCGCACTCATAGCAGCAAGGTCGGGCCGCGTCGGCGGCCGTATGAGGAACCTGGCCCGCGTAGGCGGCCGGAGAGTTGCTCGCCCGAGCGATCGTCACTGGATGGCTGCGACGCCAAGGAAACGCAGGGCCGTCCCGGAATTAGCCCACGCCTCCGGCGCGGGCCGAACAGAGGGCTACTTGTAGCGAACCGCCTTCCGGCGCATGTTCTTTTTCGATTCCAGTGGGCTTGATATCTGCTGGTAAAGCTCGAACAGGAAGGCCACGCGGTCGCTGTCACCGGAAATTTTCTTTTTTGAGTAGGCGGCGTCAACGGCTGCATCAAGCTTGTGGTGCGCCTTGACCAAATCCGGGGGCATGGTGAGGGGGTCGTAAAGATCGGCAAGGCATGAGTCCGGGTGTTTCGCGCGGGCATCCAACACGCCTTGCGCAACTTCCTCGATGCCCTGCCGCTGTTTTGCAGTCTCAACCTGCGGCCACGGAAAATTGTTGTAAACGATGCTGTTTGAATATTGATAGTCGCTTTTCATCCTCCCCGCTGTCGTTCGCATCCAAGCCATGTGCATGGAAGAATTCAGAATGCCAAAGTGATAACGCGTAGCGTTCGGAATAACCTGAATACTACCGCTAGCGATCCATTCCTTTGATATAAATCCGATTGGTATGAAAGATCGCCGTTCAGACGATACTTTAGGAACAACAAGGTAGTTTGATTTTGGTTGTCTATTTTCGGTGAACAAATTTGGTAGCTTCGCCCATTCCCTAGTTCTAGGCTTATCGCTTGCAAGTCTGGCTTCCTGAACCTGTTTGACCCTCTTCATGACTTTTGGCATGGTCTTTAATTCCCCGGGTTCCATGCCCTGCATCCACAAGCAATATCTTTCTATGCTGTTTATAAATTCGTCACCGCCGATGAAGTGCCTAATCCACTTGGCGGCTTGTGGTTCCGTTTTTAGCAAGTCTGCCTTTTCATCTGGTGAGAGGACAAGAAAGCCAAAATCTGTGGCCTCACTTCCTTTGTTTATTGCCGGTATATCGCATATTGGCGTATTCCGCTTTTCGATGAGACAAACAGGCGCATCAAACAAATATGGATTGATATTATTTGCCCTGATTTCATGAGGATCAGATTGCACGGTTTCGTAATCGAAAATCCGTTTGCTCTGCGGGTCGCGCAGGGCAAAGCCGATGATAACGCAATGCACAGCGGCCTTGCCGCGTGCCTCGCTTGACCATTGAAAGGTGCGGTGCGCAAAATGAATTTTGACACCTCTTTTTAGTAGATCGGACCAAAGGACGCCGACTTGCTCGCCTTGCGTGATCGATTTCGTCGAAACAAATGCGGTCTTGATGTTATGATTATCTGCCATGTAGTCTGCCGCTTTCCGATACCACGCGGCGACAAAATCCAACACACCTGCACTAGGGACATCGGCAAACACGCGCGCCATGTCGGCTTTCTGGGTTGAATTTTGCTCTTTCTTCCCACCAAAAGGCGGATTGCCGAGGATGTAGCTCAATTCTTTCGGCTTCACGATCTCACGCCAGTCGAGTTGCAGGGCGTTGCCGTGAACGATGGTTGCCGATTTCTTGAGGGGGAGGCGGACAAAATAATTCCCGAATTCCTCGGACACCCGCATGTTCATTTGGTGGTCCATCAGCCAAAGCGCGGTTTGCGCGATTTGGGCCGGAAATTCCTCAATCTCTATCCCGAAAAACTGGTCCACGTCGCACAGGATATTGAACTGTGACACGTCGAGCGACCCTGTTTTGGACGTGCCGTAGAGCGCGCGCAGAATATCCAATTCCAGCAAGCGCAATTCACGGTAGGCAATGACGAGGAAGTTGCCACAGCCGCAAGCTGGATCAAAAAATTTCAGTTTGGCGAGCCGTTGGTGAAACTCGGCAAGCCTTCGCTTTTGGCCTTTGACCTTCTCGAATTCAGCACGAAGCTCGTCAAGAAACAGGTAATTGCTCACCAGGGGTAGCTGCCTGGCTGTGATAGTGGCTAGGCGCCTG
>CAZNFL010000072.1:0-5035 GCA_964572455.1 uncultured Anaerolineaceae bacterium | reverse complement strand
TACGAGCAGGTCTGGAAACGGGTCGGCATGATCCAAAAGGACCTGGCTGCCGGCCAGGAATTAGAATACCTGGACGACTTGGAAGGCGCCGCCACCAAGCTGCGCACCTTTGTCGACAAAGTGCGCACGGCCGCCTATGGGGAAGCTGGCTTCTTCGATGCCAAGAAGATCAAGTCCGATGAGCTAAAGCGCTTGTACGAATTCGACCTGGCCTTGGTAGAGAAAGCCGACGAGATCACCAAGGCGCTAGACGCCGTCCAGGCCGCTATGGGCACCGATGACCTTTCCACCCCGATCACCAATCTAGTCAATTTGACCCGCGAGCTGGTGTCCACCTTTGACCAGCGCAGCGAAGTGATCACCGCACAATCCTAAAAGAGACAGCCACAATAGGAGGCTTGCATGGCCCGTATTTTTGATGTAATCGAATATCCAAATGAAATGAAGGAAGAGATCGTGCACCGCTTCCCGGAGAGCGGGGCGGGGGACTTTCGCCTTGGCTCCCAGGTGATCGTGCGCGAGTCGCAGAACGCCGTGTTTTTCCGGGATGGCAAAGCGCTGGATGTGTTCAAGGCCGGCCGCCACACCATCGCCACCGCCAATATTCCTCTATTGGTTAATTTGCTGGGCCTGGCTTTTAACGGCCGCAGCCCATTTACCGCCGAGGTCTACTACGTCTCCATGCGGGAATTTTTGGACCGCAAATGGGGCACCCCGCAACCCATCGTGATGCAGACGCCGGGCATCGGCCTGGGCTGGCTGCTGTTACAGGGCTTTGGCACCTATGCCTATTCGGTGGAGGACCCGCAGCAATTCGTCACCCAGGTGGTGGGTACCCAGGGCACCTACGACACGATGGACATCGAGAATGACCTGCGCTCGCGTTTGCTGCGCAGCTTCTCTGACCTCCTCGGCGAGATGAAGGGTAAGTATTCAACGGTCCAGGACATCATCGGCAATCAAGATGAGATCAGCGCCGCGGTACGCGCCAAGGCCGCCGATGATTTCGAGGCCCGCGGCTTAGCCCTCAAGGCCTTCGTGATCGCCAACCTGACCCCGGCGCGCACCACCGCCGAAGCGCTGCGCGAAATGGGCTTGCTGGATACTGCCACCTATACACAACTGCAGGCCGCGGACGCCATGCGCGAGGCCGCCACCAATCCCAGCGGTGGTGCAGGGCTTACGGCCGGCATTGGCGCCGGCTTGGGCATCGGCAACGTGATGAGCGAGGCGCTGAAGGGCGCAACGGCTGGCAAGGCCGCGGCCGAGATGCCGGATGTGATGACCACCACCGAGGTGGCCAATTGGCTGAAGGTATCCGAGAAGGACGTGTTGGCTGCAATCAAGTCCAAGGATTTGAAAGCCAAGAAGGTTGGCAAAGAATATCGGGTGACCAAGAAGAACCTGGAGAAATATCTAGGCAGTTAGACTTACTTTTTCAATACAAAGGCCGCGGCGAAAACCGCGGCCTTTTTGTTTGCTAAAGTAGGGAAGTCTACTTCCTTGAAGTTTCCACGTGGCGCGCCTCTTCCGCATCCAGCGCGCCTCTCGCTCGCCAAGCGAACCGCATGGCGTAAGGGTTGGGCTTATCCTCAAGCACATCGGCAGTGATGCGCCCGATCAGCGGGGTGAACTTGAAGGCGTGCCCGCTGCCGCCGGCGCTCACCAGCAGGCCGGGGCGCTCGGGATCCTTGCCGATCCAAAAATCTCCATCGAAAGTATCGCAATAAAAGCAAAGGCGCTCGAAACTTTTGAGCGCCTGCGCTATACCGGGCAGCGATTCGGCCATGAAGGCGCGGAAGCGCGGCTCCGCTTCCGGCGGCACTACGCGCGGCGCCCGCGGATCCTCGCGCCAGCCGGCGCCGTGGTTGGCGATCTTTAACGTGCCGTCGGCTTGCGCCGGGAAACCGTACCAACCAGTGCGTCCGATGTCAGCGGTCCACACTGGGAAGGCCGGCGGCTGATATAGCGCCAGGTCATCGACCTGGAAATGGAACACGGCCTGCGCGGTGGGCCACATGACCTCAGCCAGCCAAGGCAGCAGCACCGGCGTCCAGGAGCCGGCGCAAAAGACAACCCAGTCGCCGCGATATTCCGTGCCATCCGCTGTTTGCGCGCCGACTACGCGGCCGCCTTGCTCCAGCAGGCTGGCAAAGGACGCGCCTTCGACAATATTGACGCCTGCTTGCCAGGCGCGCTCGGCAAGCAGGGTTACCACTCGGCCGCTGGGCGACCAGCCTCCCTGCAGATTCAAATATCCATCCGGGTAGAGGTCGGCGTTCCAGGCTGGGAAGCGTTTGCGGATCTCCGCGGAATCCAGGCGTTCCACTGGGTGGCCGCGCTGTTTCAATAGTTGGTAACTTTCATATTCGTATTCGCCGGGTTGCATGCCGTCCAGGGTCAAATACAAAACCCCCGTTTCGAAAAACACGGTTCCGCCCAGTTCCTGGTTCCAGGTGCGCCATATGGCCAGGGCGTCTTCCATCATGTCCATGTAAAGCTCATCGCGGCCGTAATCCATGCGAATCACTTTGCTGATATCCGTGGACGCTGCGTGCGGGTGGGGCAGCGGGCCTGGCTCCAGCAGGGTGACAGAGTAGCCTCGGCTGCGCAGCTCGAGAGCGGTGTTCACACCAAAAGTGCCCCCGCCGATAACTAAGATATTGCCGGAGCTAATGGGCATCGAAGATCTTCTCGCCCGCCCGGATGGGCACGGCCAGCCGGTTTTCAGCCGGCGGGATGGGGCAAGACCACATTTCGTTATAGGCGCAATAGGGGTTGTAGGCCAAATTGAAATCGACCAGGAACTTTCCGTTCGGCAGCTGTTCGGGTTCAAGGTAGCGCCCGGCGCCATAGGTTTCGGCGACGGCTAGCGAGTCGACGAACAGGAGAAAAAAACCGTGCGGGCTATTGAATAAGGTAAGCTCGGCCTGGTTGCCCTCGACTTGAAATGAGAACCGGCCATAGCGTGTGTATGTCCGCACATCGCCAGTTGAGGTAGGGAGTTGTACTTGTTCTTGATTTGGGAATGGTTTCACTTCAACTTCCAGCCGCAACGCTGGGTCTTCGGGAAAATAACTCAACCCTTTGAAATGCTCCCGCTGTTCGGGCGTGAGCGGGCTGTTGGCATCGCTGGCAAAATACTCGTGCTTGGCTTTGCGGAAGGCTTCGAGATCGCTCATTTTGTCTAGGGGATGATAACTCAACCGGCCAACAAAAATATCCTGGCAGATGCCAGGATATTTTTTATTTGCAAACAACCTTAGCTGATCAAATCAAGAATGTAGGGCAAGGCGATGTTGATCATTAAACCGATAGTAAAGAACTCGCCGGCCTGGCGGTTGAAATACAGCGCCCAGCTAACGTACCACAGCGGCCACACCGTGTACCCCTCGGGAGCTTTCTTGGGTTTGGGCTCGGAATAGATCTTCCAGGTGGTGCGCAGCCGACCGATGGCCAGGAAGGTCAACAAGACACCCGGTCCGGTATAACCCAAGGCCACCAGGGCTATGATCAATATGTAGAACAGCACGAAGGAAACCTTGTTCAAGATCTTGGCGCGTTCTTCTCCAAGCACGACCGGAATTGAATGCACCCCAACTTTTTTGTCTGCTTCGGTCTTGTCTATGTGTTTGCCAACCAGCACAGAGGCCACAATGAGCCCATAGGGTAACGTGAGCAGCCAAATATCTGTGGTCAATGACTGCCCGAGCGCCGCAAAAACTGTTCCACCGATCATCAGTGGTCCCCACACGATGAGAGCGGTGAGTTCGCCAAGGCCAGCGCGCTTCAGGATGCTGGTGTAAGCCAGGCTGAGCACCAGCCCGGCAACTGCAAAATAGACGATAGTGTTTCCAACCTGGGTATAGAGGTAAACCATGATGGCAGCGTCGATTAGGTTCAGGATCAGCGCGGCGGTCAGCAGGCCGCGCGCCGTAGTGAGCCCGCTCAGCAGCGGGTGCGGGCTGTATTGGGCACGCGGATAGTCCTCGGTGTCCACGCCCTGGCGCACGTCGAGGTAGTCGTTGATTAGGTTGTTCGAGGCATGCGCGATCACAACACCTATGACCGCCAGAAAGCCGAACAGCCAGTTAACTGATCCATTACCGCGGGACGCCTGTTCAGCAGCGATCAGCAGGCCCAGCAGCCCCGAGGTGAGCGACATGGAAAACACGCAAGCGCGCGAGATGACCAGCCAACGAGTGACTCCATCAGCCAGCTCGAGCTGTGGGATATTGCACCCGTCCAGCACCATTTTCCATCTGGCGAGCAAGGGCACCGGGTGCGTGGCCCTATTGCCTGCTGCAGTTCGCGTGCTCATATCAACTCCTCTGAGGTATTGTGAAGAATGTAATTAATATTCTTCATCATAGCATATCCCCATGAGCCCACCAACGGCGATGTTCCAGGTTAGAAGAAGTTGTAATGTAACGAGGGGTACAGGGCATCAGACAACTTAATCCCTGGCCGCTCTCCCACTATTTTGAGTTATTCCGCACAGACACACAGGCCTCGATACACTTTGACAGACAGATGTCCCACACAGACACACAGCCCTCGACCCTACTTGACAGGACTGGCTTTGTTGAGCGTTGCTGCAGCCAGAACTTGTGGATCATGCGGCCATTAATGACACATCTTGCAGGAATAGCGGGAGATGGTAATTTTTGTCAAGGCAGCCGAGGGAGCGGCGTGGCTGCCAGGCAACGGACAGGCTAATAACGTCTGGATGAGCCGGGAGATGGTGGCCGCGGGGTGCGAATTACCCGATCTTCTTCTCAAAAAAGGAACTTAGCGGATCAGCTTTATATTCCCCAAAGGCCGGTATGCGCCTAAAACCCTGGCTTTCGTATAAGCCGATAGCGTCCGTCATCATGCTGCCGGTCTCGAGCCGCAAGGTGGTCACTCCGCGCGCCTGGGCTTGAGCGGCGAGATAAGCGATGATGCGCTTACCGAGCCCTTGGCCGCGGAACTGCGGGCGGACGTACATGCGTTTGATCTCCCCATAGTCCTGCCCAAAGAATTCAATCCCGCC
>CAZNFL010000071.1:0-5483 GCA_964572455.1 uncultured Anaerolineaceae bacterium | reverse complement strand
GCGATTGGAGTTAAACGCGATCTGCTGCCCGTCCGCTGACCAGGCGGGCAAACTGTCCTCCGCCTGATTGTCGGTGAGGCGAGTCAGGTTGCTGCCGTCGGCGTTCATCACGTAGATTTCAAAGTTGCCATCTCGATCGGAGTAAAACGCAATCTTTCCTGAGTCTTTTACTGTGGCCTGCTCTGTAGTGGCTGTTGGTTCAGCAGACGGCGCTTCAGTGGCCGGGGCCGTAGTGGGCTCGGCCGGTGAAGGGCCACAGGCAGCCAACACAAAGGCCAAGACACATAGCACCGAGGTGATGATTTCAATCTTTTTCATGATCTCTCTCCTTCAACCCGCCAACTATTTAACTAACCGCGTAAATCTTACCACCGAGTCCTTTTACACCCAACTATTCAACGTATAAGCCTGGCAACCTAAAGACACCAGCATTATGGAAACTTATAGAGTATCAATTTCTATTGGTAGATTTATTTCTATATGACATGTTGCATCCTGCGCCCTGCAAAACCGCCCTTACCTTAATTTAAAAGTTCGTGACCCGGTCGATGTAACCCTTTTCACGCGCCAGGTGGTCGCAGTAGCGGAAAACGGTGAAGGCGATGATGGTGAAGACTACGGTGAGCCCGAGGAGAATCCCGACCAACTGCAGGTTGCTGAAGCCCGCCAGGGTCTGGAAGCTTTCAGCCACCGAGCCGATCAGGGAGCGGCGCACCAATTCCAGCCAATAGGTGATGGGTATGGCGTAGCCGATAGGGCGCAGCCAGGCGGGCAGCACGTCCAGCGGGAAGACGGCGCCGCTGAACAGGAACAGGGCGCCGGCCACAGCCTCGCCCACAAAATAGACGTTATTGACGATCACTAAGATTATGCTGCCCAGGGTGAGCCCCATCATGGCCAGCATGAGGATGCCAAGGGTGAGGCTGACGATGAACAGCGGCCAATCCACCTGGGCCAGGTCCAGCGGGACCTTGAGGAAGAGCACGCCGAAGGTGACGGTGATGAAGACCGCCAGGCTGCCGAAGACGAACTTGGCGAAGCCGCGGCCCAGCAGGTAGATGGGGATGTAGACCGGGGCGATGTATATGTATTTCAGCATGCGATATTGCTCGCGGTCCTCGATCACGGACCAGGAGACGCCGTTGAGCACGGCGGCTACATAGATATAAAAGGCGTTCCCCAGGTAAATGTAGGGGAAGACGGGGTTGGAGAAGTCGCCGCCGGTGATCACGCTATACATCACCACCAAAATTGAGGCGGTGGAAAGCGGCTTGATCACCGAATATACAAGGAAGGTGAGCGGGTCGGTCCAGTTGGATTCGATCTGCCAGCCCAGCCAAGCCGCCGATCGGATGGTGCGCTGGAAGGTGCCTTTTTCTGCCGGGACGGCTCGGGCGGGAAGGCTCTGTTCGGCTTGCATGCTACTTCCGTGAATCCGTCAGGCGGCCTTCGCGGATGGCCAGGCGTTCCATGTAGCCCAGCAGCCAGCGAGCCCCAATTACAAAGACCACCGAAAGCACGGCCAGCACAGCTACTTCGATGTTAACGTCGACGAAGCCGAGGGCCGGGCCGCCGGGGAAGGACAATTGACGCATGGCATCCAGCCCCAAAGTCAGCGGGATGACCGAGGCGCCGGCGGCGATCCAGAAGTCGAAGCTCTTGATCGGGAAGTAGAAGCCGGAGGCCAGGTAGACCGGTTCCTGGGCCATGTTGGAGAGATAGTATGCTTCGCGGTTGAGCAGCAGGAACAGCGAGGAGGTCATCATTCCCAGGCCATATAAGGCCACCATGGTGAGCATGAACACGGCGAAGAGCAGGAAATAGTTGCTGATCTGGATCTGCACGTCGAACAAGAAGATGCCGGCCAGCGTGATCACCAGGGCGCGCTGCGAGGTGGCGAACAAGCCGCCCAAGGCCATGCCCAGCAGAATGGCCATCAGGGAGTTGGGAGCCATGATGTACAAAGCCAGGTTGCCAGTCTCCTTTTCCCAATACAACTGGCTGCTCATCGCCCACAGGATGTTCAGCCAGAAGGCGGTCATGGCGCCGCCCATCACTACGAAGCCGATGTAGATATCCGGCGCGTTGATGGCGCGGTAAATGAAAACGTAAGCCGAGACCGAGATCACCGGCAGGAAGACATCGAAGAAGAACCAGCTCTTCTCGCGCAGCAGGCCGATCACGCGCGGGTAGGCGCGGCCGATGATAGTCTGCAGGAAGAGACGCCAGCCGGTGTTCTTGTGGACCCTAGCCCTCAGAACCACTTTCGACCTCCATCATGCTCTTGCCCACCAGGGTAACGAAGACGTCCTCCAGGGTGGGTTCGCGCTTCTGCAAATTCAGGATATGGATGTCCTTGTTGGTCAGGGTGTTCACCACCGTGCCCAAGGCGTCGTCCTCGGCCAGAATTAATTCCAAAATAGAGTATCCGTCCTTGGCTTCGTGCAGGGCTTTATTCACGCCTCTTAATTGCTCAAAGGTCTCGGGACCGACGCCGTTAAGCGGGCTGACTTCCATGCGATAAATGACGTCGCGCTGCAATTGGCGCTTCAGGTTAGCTGGTGTATCACAGGCCAGCACCTTTCCAGCATTGATGATCGCCACCCGGTCGCATAATTCGTCGGCCTCTACCATGTAGTGGGTGGTGAGCAGCAGGGTGCGCTGCGGATTTTCCACAATCCAGGTCTGCACGAACTTGCGCACATCGCGGCTGGCTTCCACGTCCAGGCCCAGGGTGGGCTCGTCGAGGAAGAGCACGTCGGGGTCGGTGAGGAAGCCGCGCACGATGTTCATCTTCTGGCGCAGGCCGGTGGAGAGGTCCGAGGACTTGGTATTGGCGCGGTCATCCAGGTGCACGATCTTGAGCAGGTCATGGATGCGCTGGTTGGCGACCTTGGAGGGGATGCCGTAGAACTGGGCGAACATCCACAGGTTTTCGCGCACGGTGAGCAAGCCGTACCCGGAAGACTCGCCGCCGGAAACCATGTTGATGCGCGGGCGCACCTTCTCGGGATCCTTGGCCACGTCGAATCCAGCCACCTTGGCGAACCCGGAGCTGGGCGCCAGCAGGGTGGTGAGGATCTTGATCAGGGTGGTCTTGCCCGCGCCGTTGGGACCCAGCAAGCCGAACAGCTCGCCGCGCTTTACTTCCAGGTTCACATCTTTGAGCGCGATGAGCTCTTTGGCTTTTTCTTTCTTGATGGCGCGTACCTTATAGACGCGGCCGAGGTTTTCGGTTTGGATGGCTAGGTCCATGGTTTCCTTAAGTTTCTGACCTGATTAAGCCCAAATAAGTGGCGTCGAAGCGTAGGGCAATCGTAGGGTTATCGTCAAGCAGTTTGGAAGCTTGTTCTATATTATATGCCAGTAAGGGCGATTTCTCTTCTTCTCCTCCTTAGTGAGAGCCGGGTGGCGTACCCGGCTCTCTCACTTTAATGGGCTAAGTTGCTGATAACGAAAACAACTGACCAGATGATCTTGCACCAGGCCGGAGGCCTGCATAAAGGCGTAGCAGATGGTGGGTCCTACGAAGCGAAAGCTGCGGGCCTTGAGGTCTTTGCTCAGGGCGCCCGATTCGGTGGTATCGGCCGGGATCTGGCTGAGACTGCGCCATTTGTTGATGATCGGATGGCCGCCGACGAAGCGCCAAACGTAAGCATCGAAGCTGCCGAACTCGGCTTGCACGGCAAGGAAAGCTTGTGCATTGCCGATGGCGGAGGCGATCTTGGCTCGGTTGCGGATGATGCCGCTGTCGGCCAGCAGTTTGGCCACTTTGGCCGCGTCGTAACGGGCCACTTTTTCGGGGTCGAAATGGTCAAACGCCAGGCGATAAGCCTGGCGTTTGCGCAGCACCGTAATCCAGCTTAAACCAGCCTGCGCCCCTTCGAGGATAAGCATCTCGAAAAGGCGCAGGTCTTGGTGGAGGGGGACGCCCCATTCTGTATCGTGATATTCGATATAGAGGGGGTCGCTCCCCGCCCAATCGCAGCGGGTCTTAGCGGAGGAGAAGCTCAATGCCGGCGGATACTTCGGCGGAAGAGCGAATCTGGGCTACGCTCAGCTTTTCGGCGGCTGGCAGACCGAATTCCGAACCCAGGCGGGCAGCTGTGGTGCGCAGGGCGTTCAGCAAGGCGCTGGGGCCTGCCGGGCGGCTCTGGGCGGCGATATCTGTGTTACAGCGGCCACTGTCCAGGCTGGCTTCTTCCAACTGCATCTGCAAATAAGTGCGTTTCTGCTTGTTCATGTCCTTCTCCTTCCTGTTTAGTGAACCAATCTTCAACAATCCTTAGTTTTGAACTCGATTATGTCCACTATTATGCACGAACTATTGATTTTGTCAAGTGCCAAATTCAATATCTCAAGGTCAGGTTTGAATATCCTAAGGTTAACCTTGTGTTTTCAGTTATTTCCTTCAAAACTGACGCTTTACGTCAGGATTACTTACTTTTTTGATGCAATTCTGGCCAAAGTTTGGTTCAAGTTATCCGGTTGGACATAAATGCCCGAGGGGATCTTTTGTTTGGTCTTCTCCAGTGCCTCGCCCTCACCGCCCACGAAGATCAGCGGGATCTGGCGGGTGGACTTGGTTTGGGCCAAATATTCGGCGGTAGCCCGACTATGGGAGGGAAGGCGGATGAGATAGAAGACCACGGCCGCCGGTGGGTTTAGTTTTACGGCCGTGCTCCCGCGGGCGCCGTCCTCCCATTCGAGGTCCACCTCCCAGCCTTCTTTGCGCAAGGTGTTGGCATACTCCTCGGCTTCACTTTTGTTCCAATGGAAGAGAAAAAGACGACCCTTTGTCATGGCATACCTCGGACGCGTATTGTAATCCTCGCTATTCACGATTCAATTAGCCGCCCGCATATAATCAACGCCATGTCCACCAGTGCCACTCGCCAAATTGCGCGCGCCGCCGGCACGGTGATGGCCGCCTTCGTGCTCAACAGCTTGATGGGTCTGCTGCGCCAGATCGTGATCACCCGCGCCTTCGGCGCGGATGCCTCGCTGGACGCTTTCTATGCGGCGGCCCGGCTGCCGGAGATCCTCTTCAGCCTGGTGGCGGGTGGGGCGCTGGGCTCCGCTTTCATCCCCACTTTTACCCGCTTCCTTGAGAACAAGAAACGCGCCGAAGCTTGGAAGCTGGCCTCCTCCATTGCTAACCTGGTCACGTTGGTGCTCATCGCAGTTTGCGCGCTGGCTTGGGTCTTTGCGCCCCAACTGGTCGGCAACATCCTGGTGCCCGAATTCGACGCCGCCCAACAAGCGCTAACCGTCGAGCTGCTGCGCATTCAACTGATCACCCCGGTCATCTTCGGGCTGAGCGGCTTGCTGATGGGCGTGCTCAATGCCCATCGCAGCTTCCTGTTGCCGGCGGTGGCGCCCAGCCTGTTGTGGCTGGGCATGATCATCAGCGTGTTCACTTTGGTGCCCAGTCTTGGTATTCACGGCCTGGCGTGGGGCGCGGTGTTGGGCGCGGTTTTGCA
>CAZNFL010000070.1:0-6159 GCA_964572455.1 uncultured Anaerolineaceae bacterium | reverse complement strand
GGATTGCCCGCCACGATCACTTCTTCCAACTCCTTGGCGCTGGCTGGTTTCTCGGCCGGTGTTGGTTTGCTTCCCTTGAGCGTGTACTCCAGCCCGACAGCCTTGCGCACCCTCTCAAAATACATCCTTCCCATAAAGGTCATTGGCAGCGAAATGAGAATGAGCAGAATCAGCGATGCCCAAATCCAGCCACGGCCCCACGACTGATACACAAAACCAGCAGCGATCCCACTTAGAAAAAGGACCCCCACCGACCAGTTCATCGCCGGCGCAGCATAGGTGCGCAGATCAAGCAAAGCCTTGATACGCGCCACGTCCCGCTCCTGGCGCAGTTTTAACAACACAGCAGCCGAAGCCCCGTGAGCTAGAAAGAACACAAAACCGCTCAACACGTGGACGAATACCAACCATCTTTCCATAGATCTCCTCCAATAACTAGGTTTTTTCAGGCAAGCCCGGAATTATAATCCCAACTTATGATCCAAAAGAAGCGGGCTCGAATGCCTATTATTAGCTCAAGCAGTATTCGACTTGATCAACTGGTGTGACAATACTAAGAGCTCATTTTGTAAATCTACCTAAACTATCAAGCTGGCTAACCAAATTAAGATCGCAATCGCGCCAATGGACAGCAATGCCGCCATTACCCTTGCCACTAGGTACATCCGTTGGGTGGTCTTTCTGTCGTTGATGTGTGGAAAGGGCTTTTTTGGCACCGGGACATCTAAAAAGGCACAAAGGGGATCCCAGCTTTCACTTACGCTGTAAATCAGAAGCTTCTCTTTTGGCATAGTGCGTTTCACTTCCTCAATATGATCTTTAAAGACACCGATAGCGTGCTGGCGGTCCTCGAATCGGCCATCGAATATTCTGCCCCAAATCGTTGATTGAACCATTTGCTTCATTCCGCGAAAAGGAGGCAACATCTTCATCAGCCAATCGGGCAAAGCCGCGCCACGGTAGATAGTTTCGCGGGTGCTCTCGTACCAGTCCTCGGGATCGCGCACGGTGAGGATCACCTTCGCTTCGGGAAAAACTTCAATGAGCTCCTTATAGAATGCACTTAATGGATAGTCCAGACCGGCTTTGTATTGTCCCAAAAATTGTTTCCAATCTATTTTCTGACCATCGGCGGCCGCTTGCCACACCTTGATATGGCTAGGATGTTTAATAACTTCTAACATGTGGTAACAAGGATCAAAGCCGAGTTGTTCGAGAGCCGCGGCTAGCGACATGGTTCCCGTCCGGCCGAAACCAGCGCCAATGATTTGGATAGTATCCCTCGCTATTCCATCATCTTATTACCATATCACCTGCACAGGGTTCACTTGATTGCGCAGGATTATGCAGCAAGCTTCTCAGCGGGCAACCGTCCTCAGCAATATCTGCTGGACGACCCAAATCGTCATCGGCACCAGCAGCGCGGTAATAAAGCCGCGCAAGGTGCCTGCATCCCAGGGCCACGTTGAGATCTTATTCAATTCCTGGCGATATTCAAGTAAGGCCGAATTGCTGGCCCGCAAGCGTGGCACCGCGTTGTGCCTGCCGGCTTTGACCAATGCCTGCATCTTGGCAAAACCGTCTTCGATAAGGTCATTGTTCGCCTCAATGGCTTGCTCTTTGACGTACTCCAGCCTGCGGTGCACGCCCAAAAGCGGCAATACAAAGACAAATACAGCGAAACTGCCATTGAAAAATATATAAAAGATCTCGATCGGGTCTGAAGTTGAGCTACCAATGATGTAAGGTGTCATTAGGTTTAGGACCAAGAAGAAGATAAATACCAGGCCCACCCGGGAGGTGAAGGTGGAAAGTGCGTACAGCGGAGTTAAATTAAACAAATTGATCCGCTTAACTCTAGCGTAAAAGCCATCTATCGAAAATAACATTCGAATTACGGAGTAAAAAGCCCCGACGTTGACCGGAGCTATCAAGAAGCCTATGACAGTCGTCGTTACAAGCGTAGTTGGCGAAAAGAAAAGCGGTCCGTAATACGACTCGAACAAAGGCAGACTAAGTATGATTAGTAAAAATCCAACAATTGTCAGCGTCCACCCCGTGCGGCGCGATAGATGGGTGAAGCGATACTTAAGCTCGTCGAACTCTTTTTCCGACACATGCAAGGCGGGTCGGAAACGATCCATGGCAACCATCCCGGAATTGCGCACGAAATGCCAAAACGCCGGGATAAAAACAAACCATACATTTTGAACGAAGACTATCGAAACGAATTCGCCGGTTTTTAATGTGCCCTCCAACCACAGGGATACATGTTGAGATAACACAATAAAAACATACCAAAAGATATAGAAGCTTAGATATGGAATTGGTAGCCGGTCCACCCAATCGAAGAAACGATCCATCCAACTGGCGGGGTAAGGAGGATTCGCGTTTTTTGATTTTGCCAAACTGCCTCCGACAAGCTGCGGCATTATAATGCCAGGCTGGTTTCTCCAATGCGGCTCAGAAATGTGATCCTGCTCGCCCTGTGCCAGGCGCTCGGCCTGGCCGGGCCCAGCACCGTTGTGTTGCTCGGCGGCATCGTCGGCGCCGAGTTGGCGCCTGATCCGAGCCTGGCCACCCTTCCCATCTCGCTCGGCATCATCAGCACTGCGCTGATGAGCATTCCCGGCGCGCTTTTGATGCGGCGCATTGGCCGCAAAGCTGGCTTCATCCTCGGCTTTCTTATCGCCGCAAGCGGCGCGTTGCTAGCGGCTTTCGCCATCACGCAGCACAGCTTCTTTTTGTTCTGTGTGGCCATCATCCTCATCGGCCAGAACTCTGCCTTCATCCTGCAATTTCGATTCGCCGCCGCCGAAAGCGTGGAGGCGCCCTTCGCCGGGCGCGCCATTTCGCTAGTGCTGCTGGGCGGCATTGCCGCCGGTTACCTTGGCCCCGAGATCGCCCAGCGTACGCAGGGATGGCTGGCCGCCGGCCTGTATACCGGCTCCTTCGTCGCCCTCGCCATCCTCTACGGCGTCGCCGTGGCGCTCTTGAGTTTCCTGCGCCATATTCCCGCCCCTAAGATCGAGGGCGAAGTTGCCGGCCGGCCTCTTCTGCAGATCGCCAGGCAGCCGGCCCTGCTTACCGCGCTCTTGGCCGGCGTGGTTTCCTATGGGCTGATGACGTTTGTGATGACCGCCACGCCAGTGCACATGCACAGCACCGGTTTCGACCTGGGCGACACGGCCTGGGTGATCCAAAGCCACATCATCGCCATGTATTTGCCCTCGCTGCTCACCGGCTTCCTGGTGGAACGGCTGGGCACCCTGCGCATCATGCTAGCGGGGACGCTGTTGATGATCGGTTGCAACTTGGTGGCCCTGCTGGGCGTGGACCTGATGAACTACTGGGCTGCGCTGCTGCTGCTAGGGCTCGGCTGGAACTTGCTCTTTGTGGGAGGGACCGTGTTGCTCACCACCACCTATCGGCCGCAGGAACGCTTTAAGGTCCAAGCCGCCAACGATTTCACCATCTTCGCCATGCAGGCTGTTTCCTCATTTTCGGCGGGCGCGGTGTTGAGCTCGACCGGCTGGGCCACCATCAATTGGTTCGCGCTCGCCGTCCTGCTTCTGGCCGGCCTCTTGTTCCTTCTCCAGCACAACCGCATCACTCGCCAGCTCCAGGCCGCTTAGGCCCCTTTTCTCATTCCGAGCGCGTCTTTTTATGTGTCATTCTGAGCGGGTCCATAAGTCGTCACCAGGCTGCCGAACATCATCAGCGAAGAATCCATATAACCAAATCTCCCCGAAAAATCATCGGACTCGCGCTCTCTACCTCGAATTCCTTCGCCTACTAAATATCCTCAAATCCTACATGGCATTCCGAGCGCCGCTAATTCTAAGGATAGATTTATCTGCAACGCATATAAAGATATAATGCAATACTCGCGCCGAGATTTCCTGAAGACCTTGATCCTGCTGCCCGCTTCCGCCTTCCTGGCCGCCTGCGCCCGGGCGCTCGGCGTGGAAACCGCCACCTCAGCTCCGCCTACCGCCGCCGCGGCGCCCACCCAGACTCTCGCCCCAGCCCAGACCTTGCCGGCCACCCCAGCCTGCGGCGACGAGGACGACGAGCCGACCCTGGCACAAACCGAGGGCCCTTTCTTCACACCCAATTCGCCCGAACGCACCTCCCTGCTCGAGGATGGCATGCAAGGTGTCTACATGCTCGTAAGCGGACAGGTGCTGGGCACCGATTGCCAGCCCATCTCCGGCGTCCTGCTAGATTTCTGGCACGCCGACGCCGAAGGATCTTATGACAACGTAGGCTTCCGTTTGCGCGGGCACCAGTTCGCGGATAGCGAGGGCCGCTACCAGCTTGAGACCATCATGCCGGGACTATACACCGGCCGCACGCGGCACTTCCATGTCAAGGTGCAACGCGCCAACGGACCGGTGCTCACCACCCAACTCTATTTTCCGGATGAGGCGAGCAACGCCAGCGATGGAATTTTCGACGAGCAATTATTGATGACCATGCTGCCCGCGGATAGCGGGGTTCACGGGCGGTTCAATTTCGTTCTGGCTTGATAAGCTCTCAATCGATCGGTTTTATATCAGCGTGTTATCAGCGTTCATCCGCGGCTCTTTTCCCTAGCCCACTGCCGAACTAACACGCAGGCCCGGTAACGCTCTTCGTGGTACTGGCTGAATAAATGATCCAGCACGGCTTGCACTTTGTCGTAGCCGAGTACTTTCCCCCACTCCAGCGGCCCTTTCGGATAGTTCACGCCTAGCTTCATCGCCAGGTCGATCGTCGCTCCGTCCGCCACGCCTTCCAGCTCGGCGAAGGCGGCTTCATTGGCCAACTGGCACACGATGCGCGGAAGCACCATGGCGGGAGTCTCAGATACCCAAACTGGAGTCTTCCCCAAGTGGCCTAACAACTTTTCAATCTCGTCCCGCCGAACGTCATTTGGTGAGACCATAGTAGCCGCGTCCCCGCTTGCGAAGAATAAGCCATCAAAGCCGATCAATCGTTCCTTATGTTCCACCCAGGTCTCCGCTTCGCTTAAGGTCACATCCACACATTGCACAAAAAGCGGCACCTCCGGCGGCAGGCTTTGGTCGTACCAGGACACCAGGCGGGCAGCTTCCTCGTGGCGTCCAACCACCACGAAGCAGGCGACCGGCCGCTGTTCGGGGTCCGGCACCGAATCGATTTCGTAACCGGCCCGTCTGCAAAGCTCGGCTAATCCCGGCGCCCAGCTTCCCTCCGAAATCAATACGCGGCCCTCTCCGCCGCCGATCTCGTTTACTTTTCTTTCATCCCTCATCCCTCCGCCTTCATCCTTTCCGCCCTCATCCTTGTATTCGTAGAACCCCCTGCCGCTCTTGCGGCCAAGCGCGCCCTCTGCCACTTTCTGCATTTGCAGCCAGTGCGGCCGGTAGCGCGGCTCGCCAAAGGTTTGCGCGTACATGGACTGCATCGCGGCGGTGTTGACGTCGATGCCGATCAGGTCCATGAGCTTGAACGGCCCCATGCGGAATCCGCCGCCCTGCTCTGCGATCCGGTCGATCTGCTCCACGCTCGCTACGCCCTCGCCCAGCAGACGCAGCGCTTCGCCGTAAAACGGCCGCGCCACGCGGTTGACGATGAAGCCGGGCGTGTCGCCGGTAACCACCGGCGTCTTGCCAAAGGCCTGCACCAGCGCCACCAGGCTATCCATGGTTTCCTGGGAGGTCTGGGCGGCGCGCACTACTTCCACCAAAGGTAGCACCGCCGCGGGATTGAAGAAATGCAATCCGGCTACCCGCTCGTCGTGCTGGGTGGCGGAGGCGATAGCCGTTACGGATAGCGTGCTGGTATTGCTCGCCAGGATGGCCGGCGGCGGACAGATAACGTCCAGTTGGTGGAACAAGTCTTGCTTGAGCGCCAACTGTTCGGGGACGGCTTCGATGATGACTTGTGCGGTGGCCAGATCTTCGAGCTTGCTAACCAAATGCAGCTTCTTGAAGTCGGCTCCCTGGCCTTTTTTCTCGAGGAATTTCTTTAAATACTCAGATGCTTTTTCCAGCATCTGAGGATAAGCATCCTGCAGGTAGACTTCGCAGCCCGCGTATAGAGCCACCAGGGCGATCCCAGAGCCCATGGTGCCGGCCCCCACCACGCCGATAATTAGAGGAGTTTTTTCTTTCATTAATAACTGTGGTTAAT
>CAZNFL010000069.1:0-6372 GCA_964572455.1 uncultured Anaerolineaceae bacterium | reverse complement strand
GTAAACATTGGCGTGACCCTAGATAATTCTCGCGCGGTTAGCCAGGTGATCCCAATTACGGGCGGTAGCCTGACCGCCACATCTGCCGATGGCACGACCTATACACTGGAGATTCCTGGGGATGCACTCCTCAACGAAACCGAGATCAGCATGACCCCAGTAGAAAGCCTCTCGGGCATGCCTTTTAGCTCCGAACCGACCCTCGCCGTTCAGCTTGAGCCGGACGGTCTGATCCTATACAATTTCGCCACGTTGACCATCACTCCCGCGCAGGAAATCCCTATTGATCAACAGATATTTTTTGGCTATGAAGCTGACGGGAAAAATCTTTCCCTGGCGCTGCCTGAGATCGATACGGACGAAATGAAAATCCTACTGCTGCACTTCACCGGTTATGCCGTGGGCAAAGGCAACCTTGAGCATATCGCCTTTGCGCTTCCACAATATGGCGACGCTGTGGTATATGAGTTGAAGAACAGGGTGGCGGAATTGACTCATCGAGAGCGCCAACGCCAGCAGTTGGAGGGAAGAAAACCGTTGGCTCCTGATTATTTGACCGAATTAGCCAAGATCTTTCAGGAGTATTACGATAGGACCGTTAAGGTG
The DNA here is from genome assembly GCA_964572455.1 of uncultured Anaerolineaceae bacterium. Lineage (GTDB taxonomy): Bacteria > Chloroflexota > Anaerolineae > Anaerolineales > UBA11579 > JAMCZK01. Next base: position 5,766 of record CAZNFL010000069.1, on the reverse strand, counting down.
TATTTGGATATTGCCGGTGAAAGTTGTGCGAAAGGAGACGTGGCAATTAGTACTTTCACCCATTATTTGCGGCTGTCAACGAGGGCGGGGCTCGCAGATTACATCGCCGAGATAGATATCCTAGCCCTGGTTGAAAAGGCAAAGCTTCCCTGCTTGCAGGAAGAATACAATTTGTGTGTACAGGATCATATTATCCATCGCATGCTCCCCTTTTTGTCCGGTTTAGAGAGGCAGATGCAACTTTGGAGGGAAGCCTTAGGACTTGGTGAAGAAAGTGCCCACGACTCGGCATTGTTGCAACAAGCCAGGCAGCTCACTGAGCAATGTCTGCGCTTTGACCTGGAGTTCAAGTCCACCGTTGTGGACTCACTCGATGCCATCATCGAATCGCGGGTCAGTGCGATAGTTCCGATCCGTTTCAATGTATCTACCTTTGAGTTTCACGGATATGCCCCACTAGTTGAGGAATTCTTTCAATATACACATTCAAATTGTTCCGCGATCAACCCCGGTGGAGTAACTTTCTCCGCGCACAATTTGAGTTGGTCTTTAATTTCCAGCGTCGAAGTTCAGCCTGACCCAAATAGACTCGGATCACCGTATGGTCAAATCCAGGATATACGATTGCAAATTGGTGCAGGGACCCTTGATGGAGAGAGCCTCGAAGACTGGACTGAAATTTGTGTATCGTATGACGGCAGCACACACGTGGGAAAGTATCGCTCGTTTTGGTACACTGGCTTCTCGCATTTCCACTGTGATGACTACGGACTATGTATCACTACCGGCTGGGAAATTGAGGGTGGGGAAACGTTCGCGAGGTTAGAGTGGCAGAATCAAAACCAAATCCATTTGACTGAGAGCGGATCTATGGTCCTCTATCACCGGCCGGGACAGTAAGCTCCTTTTGTGTTTAAGTAGAGCCGGGGAAGGCTTTGTGCAGGCTTCTTTAGCCGCCAAATGCGAAGCGTGGTAGCAAGGTTCAGGTTCCGGTCAGCGGGTAACCCCGGGTTCCGGAAATTCGTTTAGAATGTAAATATTCCGGTTTTCTAGGAGGCCTTGAGATGATGCCACTTGGCGATGACAATGCTGGGCGCCGTGGGACGCCCATAGTCACCTATGCGCTTATTGCGCTAAATGTGATCGTATTCCTGCTCGAGATGAGCGGGGGGGAGGCTTTTATCCAGCAGTGGTCCTTCATTCCGGCGCGTTTCCTGGCCAACCCGGCCGTCGAGTTCATCACCCTCTTCTCCTCGATGTTCATGCACGTCGGCACGCTCCACCTGGGGGGCAATATGCTCTACCTGTGGATCTTTGGGGATAACGTGGAAGATAATTTTGGGGCGGTCAAGTTCCTACTCTTTTATCTGCTGGCCGGCATCGGCGCAACTTTTCTGCAGTTGTTTTTCAGCATGGATTCGACCATTCCAAACCTGGGCGCCTCGGGCGCTATTGCCGGGGTCCTGGGCGCTTACCTGGTGATGTTCCCGCGCGGGCGGATCAATGTAATGATGGGCAGGACCGTGACCCAATCCAACGCATTGATCGTGATCGGCTTCTGGTTCGTGCTGCAGCTATTCAGCGGCGTAGGCTCCATCGGGGCTGCCGATACGGGCGGCGTGGCCTACATGGCGCATGTGGGCGGCTTCGTGGCGGGCGTGCTGCTGTCATTTGTCTTCCGCGATTCGAGGCGGCTTACAGGGAGGGTGTAAGAGTAGGTAAAGCTTCAGCTGATTATTTGAAAAAAAGAGCGCTATTCGGCGTTCTTTTTTTTTCTCCTTTGTCAATCCAAGTCCGCAAACCTGTCATTCTGAGGAGCCCTTCGCTCCGCTCAGGATAAACTCCGCGACGAGGAATCCCTTTACTTACGCCAAGCCAATAAAGGGATTCCTCGTCAGCGTTTTTGGCTTTTACTTAACTGAGATGGACAACGCTTCCTCGGAATGACAGAATGGCAAATCAGCTCGCTCCAGTAGCTTGACAAAGGGTTCTTTCCTGGCAAAAACTTGCCATTCTATGCGTTAATGTTGCTCGTCATCCTAACCGCAGGAACTGGGGGAAGCCATGAGGGACTTAATCTATTTCCAATCGATCGCCGAGCAGATGATCGCTGCGGACGGCGAGCGGGACCGCATGCTGCGCGCCATGGACGATATGTGGCACAACCGTTGGGCGCTGCCGCCCAACGTGGCCGGTCTGAAATGGATCCATAAAGTGGTGAGCAGCGACCCGCACGATGCCGTCCGTGCCGGCACGCGGGTGCTGAGCTCCGTGGCGCCGCGCCTGACGGTGCAGCCGCTGGGCGCCGGCGAAGACAGCCGCACCCGGGCCGAGCAAGTGGAGCGGGCGCTGGCCTGGAACTTCCGCAACGCCAGCCGTCGGCGGCAGGCCGGCGTACTGCGCGACGTGGTGCTGAGTGCGCTGCTGTATGACGAAGTGGTGGCGCAAGTCGTGTTCCTGCCAGAACAAGTAGAGGCGCAAAAAAGGTTTAATGTTGAAAGTTTAAGGTTGGATGCAGCCGGGCGCTTTGGACCGTTTGCCATCATCGTGCGCAATCCCCAGCAGGTGCACGTGCGCTATTCGGATTGGATGCCGGAAGCTGTTTTGCTGAAGAAAGTGATGCCCGTCCAGGCGGCGGTGGATTTTTGGGGGGCGAAAGCCAGGCAGCTTGAAAAACAAGCCGGGAAATTGCCAAAAGGTTCCGTACGCAATGACACCCCGATGGCGTATTGCACGGTATACGACTACATGGATCTGGAGCAGCGCGCCGTGTGGGCTATCCCCGCAGGCGGACGGCGGCGCCTTGGCCGAACCGCTGGGCAGCGAGGAGGCCGGCGCGGTGGAGATCCTGCGCGAGCAGCATGGCCTCGGTTTCCTGCCCTGGGCCGCCAAGGTGGGTGGCACCACGCTGGCAGAGCGCGGTGGGCAGCAGCGTATCCCGCTGCTGTATTCGCTGTATACCTCGGGTCAATGGGAGACCCAAAATATCGTTGAGACGCTGCTGGCCTCGGAGGTGATCGCCTATGCGGCCGCACCGCGGCTGAAGGTGGAGGGTCCCAGCGATGGCGTCGAGGTGGATTATGGCGAGCCGGGCCGGCCCGCCTACGTGCCGCCGGGGCACACGTTGAGCACGATGGCCCCGCCGGGCATGGACCAGGGCCTGGCGGCCATCGCCCAGCGCGTGGCGGAGCGCATCGGCAAGAGCACCGTGCCGCGCGTGCTGCAAACTGGGGACTTTCCCTCCGGCACGGGCTTTGCCACGCTTAACCTGGCGACCCAGAGCGGCGTCAAATCGCTGGCGCCGTATAAGGAGCTGGCCGAAGATGCGCTGGCCGAGGTCTTCACCCTCATGCTCAACTGGCTGCAGCACAGCGGCCAGCCGCTGGAGGCGCGCGACGGCCGCCGCGGCCGCGGGCAACGCTTGAGCATTAGTTCAGCTGAATTGGCTAACTTGGTGGTGGATGTGGAGTTGACCGCAGATGTGCCCACAGACCGCATGGCGCGCATCAACGCCGCCAGCATGGCAGTGCGCGACCTGGGCTACAGCCGCGAGCGGGCCCTGGAGCAGATCGGCGAGACGGACGCGCGCGAGGTGATGAGGCAGGCCGCCGCCGAGCAACTGGAGGCCGTGGACCTGGAGATCGAGAAGCAGCGCAGGCTTGCGTCGGCAAAAACCGCCGACGCGTTGGAGAAGCGGGAAAGCGCCGCTTCTCCAGCAGGTTCAGGGCAGGGGTTCAACCCGGCGATGGGAGGCACGCCGCCGGTGGTGGCCAACCCGGAGGCTGTGGCCGGGGCCGGGCAGGAGCAGATGGATTAAATTTTCGATGTTAGATAAAATACCGACGAAATTCGACGAAAAAGAATAGCCGAGATTTCCGATTGGCAATCCACCCTACAGGCAGTGAAACGGCCTGTTACTACGTAGTAGGAGGAAGATGTGAATCATGTTGCTTTAATGAAGATCATAGGGATCCTGTGCGCCCTGGGCTTGGCGCTGACTGCCTGCGGCGGCGCGTCGAGCGATGCGGGCAGAAATGACGGAGCGGAGGAGGATAGCGGCCAGGCTGAGGCGCCGACCAGCGCTCCGCAGCCAACCGAGTTCGCTTATAGCGGGCCGCAGCCCGCGGCTGGGACCGGTAACGTGTATGGGCGCATCTTTTGGAACAGCCTTCCGGCTGCTGGCGTGGCGGTGGAACTGTGCGACGATATCGATTACTTCGATGGATGCATCGGAGAACAATATGCCACCACCACGGATGAAGACGGCATGTTCCTGTTTGCCGATGTGACCCCGCTGGGCTATGGGCTCGAATACGAAACTCTGGAGGCGGATGGCTGGATCTACATCACTTCCGGGGTCTTTGATGCCGCCGATTTCGAAGTCAGCGCTGGGGAAGCGTTGTTTGCTGGAGATTTCGAGGCAGTTAAATACAACGTGGAATTGATCGGCCCAGCCGCCGATAGCGTGATCAACGAAACGCAACCCAGCCTGGCCTGGCAGCCTTATGCAGAAGCGGCGTACTACGAAGTTACTCTCAACCCAGAGCGCGGCGCTTCGCTCCTTTCCAATTTTGAATTGGACGGAACCAGCGTCACCTCAGATCGGGACTTGCTCAACTGCAGCTACAGCTGGAGTGTGAAGGCCTATAACGCCCAGGGTGTCCAAATTGCAGAAACGGACAGGTTCTGGTATTTCGAGGTGGCTGGCCAACCCTTTGGCTGCAAGGTGACCGGGTTGGATCCGGCGGATGGGGCTTCGGTGGGGGGTGAAAAAATTGTACTGAGTTGGGATGTGCACGAGCTGGCGGTCTATTACAAGGTCAGCCTGTATGACGAAAGCAGCAGCGCGATCCTGGATTTTGTAAATGCGGATGGCCCCAGCTACACGATCACGCAGAGCCTGCCGGCCGGAGACTACACCTGGGTGGTGTATGCCTATGACGAGAGCGATGATTTCTTTGCCTTCAGCGAAACCTATACCTTGACCGTCACAGGTCCTTAAGAATTTGGTGGGCTTGAGTATTTGAGTCAAATGAGCCGGCCAGAAGACCGGCTCTTTTGTTCCCTTTTACGTAAAGCTGTCATTTCCCCTTTTGTCATTCCGGGGCGGAGATAGAAAACCTTACCCATCTTTTGTCATTCTGAGGCGGAGATAAAAAACTTTACCAAATTGAGATTCAAGATAGCCGAAGAATCCATAGAACCAACTCTTCGGAAAAGCCCCAATTCTGCGATCACCCCAGATTTAGATCAATTTACCAAAGGGATTCCTCGTCGGCACTGCTGTGCAGCGCACTCCTCGGAATGACAGAAAACTGTCCATCTGCTTGACGCCGTAGACGAAAACCGCCTTTGCCAGAACACCCGTGCTATAACTTACCCATATCAACTAGGCTGAAGGAGGAACGAAGATGGACGAGCATGTGGAGAGCGGCAGCACCCCGGGGGAGCCTGGCGAGTCGGATTCGGAACAAGACCTTGCAAGGGGGACCGATTTGAACAGCCCTTCACCGGGAGCGCTGCGCCAGCCGGCTTCGCAGGAACGTTCGCCTTCGCAACAAAGCCAGTCGACTGGCCTTGGCGGGCAGCCCGCAGGCCTGGACGACCTCGACGGCCAGATCGAGGAGGCCGTGGAGCGCAGGTTCCAAAAGGCCAAGGACCGGCGCCTCTCGCGCCTGGAGCGCGAGGTCGAGGAGCTGAGAGAGATCGTTGCCCTCAATAAATCGGCGGCTGGCGCGCCCGCGGCCGAGGCCGCACAGCAGCCCC
>CAZNFL010000068.1:0-6703 GCA_964572455.1 uncultured Anaerolineaceae bacterium | reverse complement strand
ATGACAAGTAGAGTAGGAAAACAAACGCGCTCCTGGGATGCAGGAGCGCGTTTTTTGTATCCTTTGACATTCCACCCCTGTACGTTCGCCGTGCGGCTCAGAGTGGAGTTCGGGAACATTTCTGCTCCTATTCGGTGAAAAACACCAAACATGGGGGTTAGCTAACTAACAAGGCCAATATACAGGATAAGTGCGGGTCGGTCAAGGGTGGCCCAAATTTGAAAGGCAGAGCGCAGCAACGGACTTTGGATTGGGTTCAACTTTCCTCTGGCCTCTCCAGAACCGGAATAAAGTCGAAAAGCTCCACGTCTACAAGGCCCAGATCAGAAATTCTAAGCTCAGGGATCACTACCAGCGCCAGCAAACTTAATTGCATATTGGGACTGTTGAGCAGGCATCCGCATTCTTTGAAAGCATCCAGTAGCCTATCGGCCTTACGGGCAACCACCTCGGCGCGTTCGGCGGACATTAAGCCGCCGATGGGCAGCTCCACCAAGGCCAGCACGATGCCATCTTTCACCACCATCTGCCCACCGCCCACACGCGCCAACTCGTTGGCCGCCAGCGCCATGTCGGCTTCGCCGGTGCCAACGACAATCATGTGGTGGCTGTCGTGCGCTACTGTGGAAGCTAACGCGCAATTGGCCTTCAGCCCAAAGCCGTGCACCAGGCCGATTTGCACGCCGCCAGTTCCTCGATGTCGTTCGACCAGCGCGATCTTGGCAAGGTCACGTGATTTGTCAACTCTGACCTCACCATGGTCCGCGCTCACTGGAAGGCGCAAATGTTTCGTGGGTGCCTGATTTTCGATGACGCCGATCACATTGGCAGTCGCTGAGGTAAATCCTTTCGAGGCCAGCACAAAATCTTTCGCTTTCAATTTGCGTCCCAGCTTCACGGATTGCCGCGACCATTTGGGGTAAGAGTAGGCGGGGGGATCCGAAATCAGTTTTCCGTTCTTTGCGAGCACCTTGCCCTTGGCAACCACTTGATCGATCTTGACTTCTTCGATGTTGCTGAGCAACAGAATATCTGCATAACGTCCCGGTGCAATCTGGCCCACTTCATCCGCCACACCGAAATGCTCGGCGGGGTTCAAGGTCGCCATTTGGAAGGCGATGATGGGTTTCAGCCCTTGCTGGATGGCATGGCGCACCACGCGGTCCATGTGTCCCTCGTCAATTAGCGTGCCAGAATGGCAATCATCAGTGCATAGAACGAAATGGCGTGGGTCCAAGCCGAGCTCGGTCACTGCGCGTACTTGGGCGGCCACGTCGTACCAGGACGAGCCGAAGCGCATCAATACGCGCAGGCCCTGACGGGCGCGGGCTACGGCGTCCTCCAGCCGGGTACCCTCGTGGTCGTCCTGGGGTCCACCAGCTACGTATCCATGAAAAGGAATACCAAGATCGGGAGATGCGTAATGCCCGCCAATGGTCTTGCCCGAGTGAGCCGTTGCGCCCATTTCGATCAGCAATTTCTTGTCGGCATTGATTACAGCAGGGAAATCCATCATTTCGCCAAGCCCGATGACGCCCTTCCATTGCATGGCTTCAGCGACCTCATCGGCGCTCAAGCTGGCGCCCGGCGTCTCCAGCCCCGGCGCGGAAGGTACGCACGATGGCACCTCCACCCAAACATGGATGGGCTGTTTAGCAGCCTCATCCACCATGAGCTTGATACCTTTAATGCCGAACACGTTGGCCATCTCGTGCGGGTCTACGAACATGCCAGTGGTGCCGTGTGGCACCACCGCCCGTACGAATTCGGTAATGGTGACCATGCCGGATTCGATGTGCATATGCCCATCCAGCAGACCGGGCGCTAAAAAACGTCCGTTGGCGTTAATGGTCTTTGTTTTGGAATCAATGGTGTGACCCGCGTCCGGGCCAACGTAAGCGATGCGCTCCCCCTTGATGGCGATATCCGTTTCAGGGATCAGTTCCCCGGTTTGGACGCAGACCCAGATCCCGTTGCGCACTACTAGGTCTGCCGGGGCGCGCCCCATGGCAACATCGATGAGCGCTTTTCGTTCTTTTACCCAGGGACCGAACTGCATAGAGCCAAAACCCTTCGTCCTTACATAATAAGGGAGATTTTCCCCTCTGAGCAATAGAGTTGTCTAATCACCTACAACCCCAAGGTCACCTTTGCAATAAGCAAATAGATTGCCAGCCCTGTGGCATCCACAAGGGTGGCTATGAGGGGCGCGGATACCGCAGCCGGGTCGATATTGAAGCGGCTAGCCAAGAGGGGAATCAAGGCGGCGATAGTGTTGGCCCAGGCGCAAATGGCAAGCACCCCCAAGCCGACCGCCAGAGCCAGTGAGGGATCAGGACTCCAGAACAGAGCGCGGCCGTAAGCCACAACCCCCAAGATAGTGCCCAGCAAAATGCCACTAATGAATTCGCGTTGGACCACGCGCCAAATATCCTTCATTTGCACTTCGCCGGTGGCCATGCCGCGAATGAGGGTGGACACGGTTTGGGCGCCCGTGTTGCCGCCGGTGCCGATCAGCAACGGGATAAAGAAGGAGAGCGCCACCACGGCGGCCAGCTCATGCTCAAAGAACTGCAGCACCGAGGCCGTCAGCGTGCCGGCCACGAAGAGCAGCAAAAGCCAGCCGACTCGCCGCGTCACCACGGTTTGGATCGGCATGGTGAAATAAGGTTCCTCTTCGGTTCCGCTACGCACCCCAGCAAACTTCAGAAGGTCCTCGGCGTTTTCCGAGGCCAGCACGTCGATCACGTCGTCGGCAGTGATGACACCCAGCATATGCCCGCTGGGGGTCACTACCGGCATGGCCAGGAAATCGTAGCGCGAGAGCAAGCGCGCCACGACCTCGCGGTCCGTCTCTGGGGTCACACTCACCACGTCTGTGGTCATTAGGGTTTTCAGCTTGCGTTTCGGCGAAGCCATCACCACCTCGCGCAAAGAAACCACTCCGATAAGATGGTTTTGCTTATCGACGATGTAGAGGTTGGTGAGTGTCTCAACGTCCGCATTCAATTTGCGCAGTTGAGTGAAGGCTTGTTGCGCGGTCAGCTCCGGCGACAACCGAGCGAATTGCTCGGTCATCATACGACCGGCAGATTCTGGAGGGTAGCTGAGCAACTGTTTCACCTCGGCCGCATGCAGGGGCTGCATGGCACTCAAGATCGCCGGCTGCCGGCGGCGGAAAACGGAGATGATGCGGGCCGCTTCGTCAATTGGCATGCGGTTCAAGATGGCGGCGATCTGGCTGATGGGCAGAGCGTCTAAGACCTGCCTGGCAATCCGCGGACTGAGCTCGTTGACCACCTCGGCCTGTTGGTCAAGCTCCAGAGACTCAAAAACCAGCTTGCGCTGAGAGGGTTTCAGGCGGTCAAGCATTTCGCCGATATCGGCTGGATGGGATTTCGCCAGCAGCTTGCGCAAGCCCAGGTCGTCCTTTGCAGACAGCATGGTTCGCAGGCGTTCTTCAAGGGGCAATTGGTTGTTAACAGTTGGCATAGGGTCTCCGCTCATCTTGGACTCAACCGAATTGTAAGCCAACAGATGACCTGCGTGCCGCAGATGAAAGTCACTATATAAGATCGCAATCGAGAGCTTATAATTTGGACTCAATCCCACCCTGACGACGGAGAGCTATGCCTACCAAGAAACCTGCAAAAAAAGGCGCCTCAAAAAAGGTCGCAAGCAAACGCCGCCCTGCCGCCAAGCCCAGCCAAAAACAAACCCTAGAGTTGCGCAAGGCATTTAGCAACTTAAGCGTCCCGGAGATTTATGAGCATGCCGTGCGTAGCGGCGCGGTGCAGCTCACTGCGGATGGCCCGTTCAACGCCGTCACCACTCCTCACACCGGGCGCTCCCCGCTGGACAAGTTCGTGGTGCGCGAGCCGGCCACGGAAAAGGACGTGCGCTGGGGCAAGATCAACCAGCCGATTGAGGAGGCCGCGTTCGATAAGCTGCACCAAAAGGTGATCGCTTACCTTAACAAACGCCCGAGCCTGTATACCCGCGACGTGGTTGCCTGCGCCGACCCGGCTTACCGCATGCCGGTGCGCTTCGTCTCCGAATCGGCCTGGCACATGTTATTCGTCAACAATCTTTTTATCCGCCCTACAGCCGAGGAATTGAAGGATTTCACACCTGAGTTCACCGTGCTACACGCCCCCGAATTACAGGCCGACCCCAAGAAAGACGGGGTACGCAGCGGCACGTTCATCTTGCTGCACCTGACCAAGAAGCTCGTGCTTATCGGAGGCACGCGCTACGCGGGGGAGCTAAAGAAATCCATCTTCACCGCGCTCAACTATTTGCTGCCCAAGCAGGGAGTGCTCTCCATGCACTGCTCCTGCAACGTAGGCGAAGACCGCAGCACAGCCCTGTTCTTCGGCCTTTCCGGCACCGGCAAGACCACGCTTTCCGCCGACCCCGGGCGCGCCCTGATCGGCGACGACGAGCACGGCTGGAGCGACAGCGGCGTCTTCAACCTCGAAGGCGGCTGCTACGCCAAAGTGATCAAGCTCTCCAAGGAAGCCGAGCCGGATATTTGGAATGCCTCTCACCGCTTCGGCGCCGTACTGGAAAATGTAGTGCTCAATCCTGACCGCACGCCGAACCTGGAAAGCGATGCCATCACCGAGAACACCCGCGCCGCCTACCCCATCTATTTCAACAAAAACACGGATGCGGATGGCGTGGGTGGGCACCCCAACCACGTGGTCTTCCTCAGCGCGGATGCGTGGGGGGTGCTGCCGCCCATTTCGAAACTATCAGCAGAACAGGCCATGTATTATTTCCTGTCCGGCTACACCGCCAAGCTGGCCGGCACGGAGCGCGGCGTGACCGAGCCGGAAGCGACCTTCTCGGCTTGCTTCGGCGAGGTCTTCATGGTGTGGGAGCCAACGGTGTACGCTGAAATGCTGGCTGAAAAAATCGCCAGGCATAAGGCGCAAACCTGGCTGGTGAACACCGGCTGGTCTGGCGGACCTTATGGCGTTGGCAAGCGCATGAAAATCGGCTATACGCGCGCCATGGTGCGCGCCGCGGTGGATGGCAGGCTGAACGGCGTGGCCACGCAGACCGACCCGATCTTCGGGTTGGCTGTACCCAGCGAAGTGCCCGAGGTGCCCAGCGAGGTGCTGATGCCACGCGGCACCTGGGCCGACGGAGCCGCCTACGATGAGGCCGCCCGCAAGCTGGCCGGCCTGTTCCACGAGAACTTCAAGCGCTTCGCGGACAAGGCTTCGGCGGCGGTGAAAGCCGCCGGGCCGCTGGCTGGGCGGTAAGGTCAGACTAGAGATGAAACAGGCTGGCGCTTGCGCACCCTCTAACGCCTAAGCGAAAGCACTAAGACGAGAACCTCGCAGGTCAAATTGCCTTTTTAGTCTAGAAGATTCTGGGGGACGTTCCCGCCGTGCCTTGCAATCCTCTTCAGCACTTTCTTGTGAAGCCAGGTGTTCATTTGGGCCGAGTCGTCCATGAGCTGAGGAGGACATCCTAGCTCGACTGCCATCTTTTTGCGCGCCTCAAGGCTGCTATCGATGTTGAGGAGGTTTAGCAATTCCACGATCGATACTTTCCAGTTGTCATTCCCACCGGAAAGCTCCTCTAGCTTTTTGACAACATCCTTTTTCGAAATTGCTCCCGGCTTCATGAGCCTATGTTTTCCGCGCCGGGGCGCATCCCTTGGCCTATCAGGATCGATGAGCCCGTCCCCTTCTTCCACCGGGGTTTTGGGAAGCCCAAGTTTTTCGAGAATATCTTCTAAAAAGCTCATTGTAAGGACCTTTCTATGGTTGGGATTGAGAGTTGTTAAACCTAATGATTACATCTTACCCTGAACACAATCGAAATCACATCCGTAGGCCGGGCAGGTTTAGTCTCCGCCAATTGGGGGATGTTACAAATTATATTGGGAAAGAAGCGAGAAAGCCTTGCTGCCATTCTGAGAGGTCACCCGATTGTTGTATGTTTCATTTTCGGAAAATTTGTATTCCCTTTTATTGATGATTTCAGATTGTTTCAAGGAATTTATCCACCCCCCCTTACCACTTATTTTATTCAAAAAACAGCACGGGTGGGGAACCCGCGCTGTTTTCAAACGGTTTGTTATTTAGTCTAGGAGTGAAGGCGGGATATTGCCGCCGTTTTGGGCAATCTTTCGCAGCACTTCTTTGTGTAGCCACACATTCATTTTGGCTGAGTCGCTCATTAGCTCCGGAGGGCAGCCTAGTTCGACTGCCATTTGATTGCGCGCCTCACGACTGCTGTCGATCTTGAGGAGCGAAAGCAGTTCCACGATCGATACTTTCCAATTGTCCGAACCCCCTGAAAGTTTCTCCAGTTGTTTAACAACATCGACTTCCGAAATGGGTTTGACCTGGCCACGAGCCTCACCTGCCCGACTAGCCGGTGTTGACCGCGTTTGTTTGCTGAGAGGATCCTTCGGTTCCACTTTTGGTTGGCGGAGGCCAAGTTTCTCGAGAATATCATCTATAAAGCTCATTGTAGGACCTTTCTAATAGTTGGTAAGAGTGTGTTGGGGTACGTAAACATCATACTACAAACAGTTCGTGACACTGTCCCACAGCTAGGGAATTCTGGTTTCCGCCAGTTGGGGGATACATTATGTGCATCGGGCAGAATTTAGAGATAGTGGCGAACCAAGATTATGTCCATGGAGTTTCGCAGTTTTTGCGAAACTCCTGAATCGAAG
>CAZNFL010000067.1:0-7073 GCA_964572455.1 uncultured Anaerolineaceae bacterium | reverse complement strand
TAAGTGAGCCGGAGCCGCCCTCCGTTAGCAAAGCGAAACCGTGACAGCGGTTGATCAAGAGCCCGTTTTAGCGTAAAAACCACGCTGGCGGGAAAGCGGGTGGTACCGCGGAGGTTGCGCCTTCGTCCCGTGCGATGGAAAGCATCGCTGGACGGAGGTTTTTTGTTTAATACCTTGACGGGGCTGCCTTGGTCTCACACAAAGCGCTGAATCATGCTATATGGCTATGATGCAAACTAGCGCAGGTGTCATTCTGAGCGAAGCCAAGAAGGTCCCGCTTCATCATTGCGCAAGGGGAGTCAATCTGCCTCATTTTGGGGCGAGGAATGGCTTGTCAAGTAACCAACTAGCTGTGTGGCTCGAATTGGTTACTTGGTTCCACCATAGCTGTGTCTCGATGTTGGAGCTTAATGTAGGAACATGACACCGTCTTGTACTGGCTCTGTGTGTCGCTCGGTACAAGTACAACTTGACAGTTGACCCCTGAAAGCTAGCTAAAGGAGTTTATGACCTTCAAGGAAGTACCCAACAAAGTAGATTTCATCGCCCAGGAGGTTGCTACCCTCAAATTCTGGGAGGAGAGCAGGGCGCTCAGCAAGCTGCGCGCACTGCGCAAAGGCGCGCCCAAGTGGTCCTTCATCGATGGCCCCATCACCGCCAACAACCCCATGGGCGTGCACCATGGCTGGGGGCGCACTTACAAGGACCTGTATAACCGTTTTTACGCCATGCAAGGCCACGAACTGCGCTACCAGCAGGGTTTCGACTGCCAGGGACTGTGGGTGGAAGTCGAGGTCGAGAAAGAGCTCAAGTTCACCAGCAAGCGCGAAATCGAAGCCTATGGCCTGGCTAAGTTCGTGCTGCGCTGCAAAGAACGCGTGCTGCGCTACGCCGCGGTGCAAACCGAGCAATCCATCCGCCTGGGTTATTGGATGGAATGGAACTCGCCGGATAGCTTGCGCTGGCTGGGTGAGCAGCTGGCCGCCGACCCGCAAAAGGTGATCGAGTACAAAGGATCGGCTTCGAGCCCCGAAGGGGCAACAAGCCGAATCCAAGGCACCGTCGAGCAGATTGTCGGCCGCTTGGGCCTGCCCGAACTGGGCGGGAGCTATTTCACGTTCAGCGACGAAAACAACTACATGATCTGGGCCTTCCTCAAGAAATGCTGGGAGAAGGGTTGGCTGTACCGCGGCGCCGATTCGATGCCCTGGTGCCCGCGCTGCGCCACCGCACTCAGCCAGCACGAGATCGAATCGGATGGCTACAAGGAGGTCACGCACCGCTCGGTCACCGTGCGCTTCCCGCTGCGCGGGCGGCCGAATGAGAGCCTGCTGGTGTGGACCACTACGCCATGGACCCTGACCAGCAACGTGGCCGCCGCGGTCGGCCCCGAGCTGACCTATGCCAAAGTGCAACAGGGCGACCAGGTCTATTACCTCTCCAAGGGCACGCTGCACATGCTCAAGGGCGAGCACAAATTGCTGGGTGAGCTTAAGGGTCGCGAACTGGAAGGCTGGATTTATGACGGCCCCTTCGATGACCTTCAGCCTGCGCAAACAGTGGGCGGCTTCATTCAATTGGAGGAGTTGAAGAAGAACATCTCCCAATCTGCGGTGCAAGCCCACCGCGTCATCCTGTGGGATGAAGTCGGCGAGGCCGAGGGCACCGGCATCGTACACATCGCCCCCGGCGCCGGGGCGGAGGATTACCACTTGGGCCGCCAATATAAACTGCCCGTCATCGTGCCCATCGACGAAGAGGGCCGCATCGTGCAGGGCTTCGGCTTCCTTACCGGCCTGACTGTTTCCGAAGCGCCCGAGCCGATCTTTAAGGACCTCGAGAAGAAAGGAATCCTGTATAACGTCGCCGATTACACCCACCGTTATCCTACCTGCTGGCGCTGCAAGACCGAGCTGGTTTGGCGCGTGGTGGACGAATGGTTCATCAGCATGGGCGAGACTTATGACAAGCCGCGCGAGCAGCTCACCGAAGCGGAGAAGGACGCCAGTCTGCGTTACCAGATCATGGACGTGGTCGACCAGATCCGCTGGGTGCCTGAATTCGGCCACGCCCGTGAAATGGATTGGCTGCGCAACATGCACGATTGGATGATCAGCAAGAAGCGCTATTGGGGGCTGGCGCTGCCCATCTGGGTGTGCGCCGACTGCAAAAAGCACACCGTGATCGGCGACGAGCTTGAGTTGAAAGCGCGCGCCGTGACGGGCTGGGAAACTTTCGCCGGGCACACTCCCCACCGGCCGTATATCGACGCGGTCAAGCTGAAATGCGAACATTGCGGCGGGACGATGAGCCGCATCCCCGACGTGGGCAACCCCTGGCTGGACGCCGGGGTGGTGCCCTTCAGCACCCTGCGTTACCGGCAAGACCCGGCCTATTGGCAAAAGTGGTTCCCCGCCGATTGGATCAGCGAAAGCTTCCCCGGCCAATTCCGCAACTGGTTCTACAGCCTGCTGGCGATGGGCACCGTGCTGGCAGAGACGGCGCCTTTCCTAAACCTTTTCAGCTATTCGACTCTGCTGGATGAGCAAGGCCGCCCGATGCACAAGAGCGCCGGCAACTCCATCGAGTTCAATGAAGCCGCCGATAAGATGGGCGTGGACGTGATGCGTTGGATGTATTGCGCCCAAAAGCCGGAAAATAACCTGTTGTTCGGCTACAACCGCGCCGACGACGTGCGCCGCCGCTACCTCATCCCACTATGGAATGTGTACAGCTTTTTTGCCACCTACGCTAGGCTCGACAACTGGACGCCGAATTTCAAGAACTTTGACCCCGACCATCCTGAAGGCGCCACGCCAAAGTCGGATAACCCGCTGGATATGTGGATCCTGGCGCGGCTGAATCAAACCATCGCGCAAACGATTGATCGATTGAATGATTGGGACGCCTTCTCCGTCACCCTAGCGGTCGAAGCGCTGATCGACGACCTCACCAATTGGTATGTGCGCCGCAGCCGGCGCCGCTTCTGGCGCAGCGAGCAGGACGCTGACAAGCAGCAAGCCTACGCAACGCTATACCACGTGCTAGTCAAGCTGGCCCGCAGCCTGGCCCCGCTGACGCCTTTCGTCGTTGAGGAGATCTACCAAAATTTGGTGGCTGGCCAAAATGAAAAAGCATATGCCAGCGTGCATCATACAAAATATCCACTGGCAGATACGAATGCCATCGACGAGACGTTGATCAGTGGGATGGGCCTGGCGCGGCAGATCGCCAGCCTGGGCCTCAGCGCCCGCGGCAACGCCAACCTTAAGGTGCGCCAGCCGCTAGCCAAGGCGTTGGTGCATTCCGCCACGGGCGCCAGCCAGTTCCCGGATTATTTGGAAACCATCGTCAAAGACGAGCTAAATGTCAAAGACCTGGTCTTTGTGCGCCAGGCTGGAGAGCTGGTGAACTACAAACTGCTGCCAGATAATGCCAGGTTGGGGCCTGCCTTTGGGCAAGATTTCCCAAAGCTGCGCAAGGCGCTGGAAGAACAGGATCCGGCCGAGGCAAAGGCCAAGTTGGACGCAGGTGAGGTGGTGACCGTGAAACTGGGCAAGGAAACCGTCGAGCTGACCGCCGCAGACATCCTGGTCAATAGCCAACCGGCCGCGGGATTAGCGGTGGCCGCCGACAAAGGCGTTACTGTCGGGCTGGACACCGCCATCACACCGGAACTGAAGGCCGAAGGCCTGGCCCGCGAACTGGTGCGCCGCATCCAGGACCTGCGCAAGAAGGCCGGCTTCAACATCGAAGACCGCATTGATACGTATTACCAAGCCGAGGGCGAGCTGGCAGCTGTCTTCAGCGAGTGGGGCGCTTACATCAAAGCCGAGACGCTTAGCGAGCAGCTCACTGCGGGTGCCGCGCCGGCGGGCGCGTTTGTCGAGGAGCAGAAGGTTGACGGTCAAAAAATAACATTAGCTGTCTCAAGACGTTAAATCAATGGAGACTTGCATGAACTTTCCAAAACTCGTTTTTGCTTTGCTGGCGCTCTTTTCGATGGGCTTGTCCGGTTGTTCTGGGTATAGTTTATTTGCCACGGTCACACCCACGCCCAGCCTCACACCCACCAGCACGATAACTCCGTCGCCAACGCCCACATTAACTCCTACCCCCGAACCCACGGCGACTCCTACTGCCACGCCAACACCGGCCTGGGAACTTTTTCAAGGGGATGGCTTTGAATTGCTTTTGCCCGGTACCTATTCGGGTGGCACCAGTTTGAGCGAGGTGAATGAGACCATTGACTATTTACGGTTAACGGGAAATGAGCAACTGGCCCAATTGCTGGAGCTGAACAAAAACTTACTCAAACTAGTAGCCATCGATTCCGTGATCGATAACCCAGGCGACTTTCCCACCTATGCAAATGTAGTGAGGATCCCGGATTTGTCGTTTGGTTTCTTGGATGCTGAAGGAATGGGTCAATTGACCGTGACGCAATTGGAGACGGCCTTGCAGGGCTTTGAGTTACTTAGCGAGGGACCTTTTATGGCTGGTAACCTGGAGGGTTATAAACTCACGTATAATTTTTCTTTTGCCAACATTACAACCAACTTTGCTGCGGCGCAATATATCTTTGTTGAAGGCGACTCCTTTTGGGTGCTCGTCTATGGAACCGTCGATACCGAATTTAGTCAGCGTGCGGCTCAATTCGATCAAAGTGCGGCAAGTTTCAGACTTGTCGAATGACGATGAAACTATGTCGGTGTATTTTTTGCCCGTCCCAAAAGGAACTCTAAGCCGAACCCAGTTATAGAACCAGCGACTCCCCCGCAAATCGCCCCGATTAAGGCCTGCGACAGGATGACGGGAGCCTCGAGAAACGCTTCTCCCAAAAGGCTATAAAAAATGAATAGGAACGCGCTTGCCGCCAAACCTCCGGCGGCAAACCCGACGCCGCTGATCACGATCCATTGACTTGCTTTGTCCGTGTAATTTCTGAATACTAACCATTGCCAGAGCCCGCTCAAGAGTCCGAACAGGGCCATGGCAATCGCCAGCCCGAAAAATAACCCGCCCACGATCTCGCCGCCGATGAAGCTGACCGCAAACGCCACTGGGCTGATCAAAAGCCATCGCTTTTTATCCAACGAAGATAAATCGAGAGTTCGCTGTTGCAAGAAGCCTACGACGGCGCCGCCGACAAAGATAGCGCTGATATGGGCTGCAAGGCCCAAAGCGGTGGCCCCGTGTGCGCCAAGCAGATCGACGAGCTGGCTAACCGCCGCCAATAAGCCGAAACTAAAAGCAAAAGCCAGCAGGTTGGCCCAAAACCAAGGCGACCAAGAACCGCTCCTGGAAATGTTCACACTTAAGATTGTATATTTGGGAGCAATATTACGCCGACGAATCCTTGCCGCGGCCCCAGATCAGCCCTTCGATGAAGCGCCACAGCCGCCGCAGCCAGGAGCGCAGGCGAGCCGCACTGCGATACGGGCGCAGGCGGATGGGCCTGGCTTGCTCAAATGGTCCAGTCCAACGCACAGCCAGCGAACCCCAGGTGAGGCCGCCGCCAAATCCCACCATCACGGTATTGTCGCCGGGCTGCAGCAAGCCTTGTTCCACGGCTTCGCACACCGCGATGGGGATCGAAGCGGTGGAAGTGTTTCCATATTTTTCCACATTGACCATGAAGCGTTCGATGGGCAGCTTTAGCCCGCGGGCTGCGGCCTGGATGATGCGGAAATTGGCCTGGTGGGGAACGATCAGAGCTACGTCTTCCACTCGTAGCCCGGCCTTGTCCATGGCCTCTTTGGAAGCGCTGGCCATGACGCGGGTGGCAAAGCGGAAGACCTCGTTGCCATTCATGTGAATGAAGTGCAGGCCATCCAGCACGGTCTGGGCGGAGGCCGGATTCTTGCTGCCTCCGCCAGGAATAGTGAGTAGATCCGCGCCAGACCCGTCCGAGCGCATCACCGCCGAGAGCACTCCGCCGGGCTCTTCGTTGGCTTGCAGCACAAACGCGCCAGCTCCATCCCCGAACAGGATACAGGTGTTGCGATCAGTCCAATCCACGATGCGCGAAAGCGTTTCGGAGCCGATCACCAGGGCGGTCTTGATCTGGCCGCTGCGGATGGCTTGCGAAGCCATGTTCAGCGCGAAGATGAATCCGGTGCAGGCGGCGGAGAGATCAAAGGCGCCTGCGTGCGTGGCGCCAATGCCGTCTTGCACGACCGACGCCGTGGATGGAAAGACGTATTCGGGGGAGGAGGTGGCTACGATGATCAGGTCCAGCGCGGTGGGGTGGAGCTTGGCCATACTTAGGGCGGCGGTGGCGGCTTCCATGGCTAACGACGCGGTCGTGTCGTTTTTCCCTGCGATGTGCCGTTCGCGGATCCCGGTGCGATCGCGGATCCATTCGTCGTTGGTGTCCACCATCAACGCCAGGTCGTCATTGGTGAGCACTTTTTCGGGGACAAACATGCCCCAGCCGGTGATGTGAGCGTAAGGCATTAGTTGGCTTGTGCGCCGTTGGCTTTGCCGAGGATCAATGTGGCGTTGTGGCCGCCAAAACCAAACGAATTCGACATCGTAATGTTCAAGTCGGCCTTGCGCGCCTGGTTGGGAACCACGTCCAGATCGCACAGCGGGTCGGGGGTTTCGTAATTGATGGTGGGCGGGATAAGCCCGTCTTGCATGGCCAGCAAGCAAAAGATGGCTTCAATGGATCCGGCCGCGCCGATCATGTGGCCGGTCATCGACTTGGTGGATGAAACCGGAATATCGTAGGCCAGCTCACCGAAAGCGGTCTTGATGGCGGCCGTCTCGCTCTTGTCGTTAAGCGGGGTGCTGGTGCCATGGGCATTGATATAGTCGATCTGGTCGGGCGTGATGCCGGCGTCGTTCAGAGCCATGCGCATGCAATCGGCCGCGCCGCGGCCGTTCTCGGCCGGGGCGGAGATATGGTAGGCGTCATTGGTGCTGCCATATCCAAGGATCTCCCCATAGATCTTGGCGCGGCGCGCCTGGGCGTGCTCGAGCGACTCGAGCACTACCACGGCGGCGCCTTCGCCGATCACGAAGCCGTCGCGGTTGGCGTCGAAGGGACGCGAAGCGTGCTCTGGGTC
>CAZNFL010000066.1:0-7268 GCA_964572455.1 uncultured Anaerolineaceae bacterium | reverse complement strand
AAGTCAATAAATCTATGAATTCAATAATAAAACACCCCAGCGCATGGATCCCGCTGGCAATGTCGCTGGCCGCCCTGGCCGTGGTGCTGGGTACCGTTGCCATATTCGGCGTGGTGCATGAGGCCGATGAGGGGACCGCAGCCCACATCTGGCAGCTGCTCATGGCTGGGCAGGTTCCATTCATCGCCTACTTTGCGATCAGGTGGCTACCCAGCGATCCAAAGCATGCGCTGATGATACTGGGTCTGCAACTCGCTGCCGGGCTTGCGGCCTGCGCGCCTGTTTTCTTTTTACGATTATGAATATAGGATTCGCGAATACCCAGATGGACCACGCTCGTAAGAAGGCCGGGTGGAATGGCACGCGGCGGCCAACGGCATGTGCTGAATGGGTTGCCTGGTAGACCCACCTGACACGCCAGCTTTTGCTGCGGCAGTGCCTGCGAGGCCCCAAACTGATTTTTGGACTAGCTATTGAAAAAACTTAAATCTATTTTTAATTCTCTACCCTATCATTTTGCAAAGCATCTTCAAGCCTAAAGGCATCTCTAGGGACGTCATTTATCAACCTAAATAGCTTTTCTATTTTTTCGCCCGACGAAAATATTGAAACTTTGACAAGATAGCGTCCTGGCCCCAACTTCCAAAGAGGTGTTCGCCAAATGGGGTCTGAAAAGTAGTTATCGTTGCTCCATCCATAACACTCAACATCGTTATCAAATCTTGCTGCCACGTCCAATCTTTCAGTCTCACCTGGAAACACGTCTATTTTTCCCAGTTGAGTGAGCCTTGGCCCGTCTATAAATGCAACCCGATGTTCACCTATTTGTAAGGTTGTTGCAACGGGTTCAGGAGAACCGCTCCAGCGTACACGCATTGACCGACCAAACACATTCTGACCATCTAGGTGGTAAAAATTTATAGAGCCATAGCATTGTTGAGCCGGACTTCTAGTCATCCATCGAAAAGCTCTATGCAAAGGTCCATTTCGCAAATGCAACGCTAGAAATCTAACCTCTTGCGCGGGTCGCCTTTCGCGATAGAGAACATCGTGATGATTAGCAAGTGTTAAAGATAATTTAGGCTTGCGGACGTTTTCAACAACTATTGTGATCAGAATAGCAATAACAGCACCAAAAACAATCTCAACGATTGATGACCCCACAACGTTCCCCTTATCGAAACAGTCTATCGATCAAATGACTCGTACTTTTAACTAATGCCCTTAAGGCATCAGGTGAGTAAGTGCTTTCGTTTCGACGATCGACCTTCCCGACAATGACCAATTTCTCTTTGTCGAAAACCGAATAGATAACTCGGTATTCGCCCACGCGGATTCGGTAAATGTTCTCCATCAGGGGCTCGACTCCTTTGGGCCGGGGGTCTTTTGACAAGGATGAAACTTCACCCGCGATTTTTTCCGCATAGGTCCTATCGCCTCTCATGATTTTCTTGAGGCGCTTTTGAACCTTTGGATGAAGTTCCACCCTATACATTAGATACCTATCTCCTTGAAAAAATTGTCAGCATCAGCAAACTTCGTCTTGTTTTCTCGAAAATCTTTGATCGCTTGTAGCATCTCACTGACGTCTTCGATGCTCTCGATTATTTCTTTGTAACGATCGGGCGAAAGCATAAATGCTACAGGCTCATTGTGGCGAAGAACCATTAAGGTCTCGCTATCTGGCAAATCCTCCAAGTATTCAGGCAAATTGTTTCTAAGTCGAGAAACTGACACAGTTTTTGGAACGCTCCCTCCTCCACGGGGCATGTCGATTGGCTCCTTTCTTTTCTCCTGTATATTGTGCTATATATTGACAATATATCGTACAATATATAGCACAAAACATCGCCACTGTCAATACTTCACCTTATTTATCACGGCTGATTCCCCTCCACACATCCCTTTTGCCTTGGCTAACACTCACTAAAGCTGCACGTATAGCATTTCTTGCAGCCTTCTTCGTTCACCAAAGTCGAGTGGCCGCATTCGGGGCAGAGTTCGCCCTTTATGCCCGCGGCAGCCGTAGCAGAGATGGCGGCGGCATCCGCCCCCCACTCGTCCGCACGGGGCTTCGCCTTCCCGTTGGTTGTCTTGGGCGCGGCTTCGGCGCGCTCTTCGGTGTCTTGTAGATACTGGTCGATGGCTTGCGAGACGCCGTCAGGCAGGGAGCGCACGCGCTTGGGGCCGAGGCCCAACTGGCGGTCGCCGCCCAGCCCGGAAAGCTGGTTACGGATCTCCAGTAGGCGCTGGCGGGGCGCGATGGGCGAAGCCAGGCGCAGGATGTAGGAGACCAGGCGCCCGATGGCTTCGGAGACGGCGGCGGTCTCGGAGCCGGCCTTGGCGCTGGTGATGAAGGCTTCGAAGGGCTGCTCATCGCCGTTCTGGTTGAGGGTGACGAAGGCGGTGCCCAGCGGCGTCTCCACCTTGTAGGTGGAGCCGTGCAGCACACCGGAGCGCGGCTTGCGGCTCTCATTCCATATCGACGGGCTGTCGCCCGTCGATTCGGCGTCGCCAGAAAGCGGCGACGCCACAGTTGACTTAGATTTGGCGGTGGCGTGGGTTTCAAGCACGACCTTATCGCGCGAGCCGGTGACGTAGACGGTGATGCCCTTGGCGCCCAGTTCCCAGGCCAGCATGTAGGCAGTGGCCACGTCTTCTTCGGTGGCGGTCTCGGGGAAGTTGACGGTCTTCGAAAGGCTATTGTCCACGAAGGCCTGCAGGGCGCCTTGCATGCGCACGTGCTCTTCGGCGGTGATATCGGCGGAGACCACGAAAGTATTGCGCATCTTCTCGGGCAGCGCGGACACGTTCTGGCAGCTGCCTTCGGCCACCACCTGGGCGATGATCTTCTCGCGGGTGGCGGCGTCGAGGCCGCTGGCGGCCAGCGCTTGCTCGAACATGGGGCTGGTGTAGGTGAGGGTCAGGTCCTTGCCCTGGTCGTTGACGTGGCGCAGGTAGGCCAGCGCGAAGACCGGCTCGCAGCCATAGCCTTCGCAGCCGGAAACGGTGGCGATGGTGCCGGTGGGCGCGATGGTGGTCTGGCAGGCGTTGCGGATGCCGTGCTGCTGGATGCCGGTGACGATCTCGGCCCAATCCAGCGCCGGGCGGTCATAATCGTGCTGGTAGCCCAGCAATGGCGTTGGGGGCTTCCAGGTGAGCTTCTGCGGGTCGTAAATGCTGCCCTGGATAGCTAGGAAAGGCCCGCGCTCTTTGGCGAGCGCCACGCTGGTGCGCATGGAGTGGAAGCGCACGAATTCCATGACCTGGGCGCTGAATTCTTGCGCCTCGGCGGAGCCATAGCGGATGCCGACGTGGTAAAGCAGATCGGCCAGGGCCATGATGCCGAGGCCAATGCGGCGTGCCCGATAGGCGGCTTCCTTGAGCTGCGGCACGGCGGGGACGTAGGCGTTCTCTTCGACGACATCGTCGAGGAAACGGGTGGAGAGTTCCGTGCTTTGGCGCAGCTTCTCCCAATCCACAGTTCCGCCGGGACCTAAATGTTGGGCGAGGTTAATGGAGCCGAGGCAGCAATTTTCGTAGGGGCCAAGCCACTGCTCGCCGCAGGGATTGGTGGCTTCGAGCGGGTAGAGGTGCGGGACGGGGTTGCTCCGATTGGACGCGTCCAGGAACAGGCAGCCCGGCTCGCCGTTGTGGTGCGCCTGACGCACGATCTTGGAAAATAGGTCGCGGGCTTTGACGGTCTTGTAAACGCGGATGGGCAGCCCGGCGGCTTCGGCCTGCTCCAGGGTGCCATCGAAGCCGCGGCTGGCCGGATCGGAGACATCGTGGAAGCGCAGGTCCCAGTCGGCGTCGTCGCGTACGGCGCGCATGAAGGCATCGGTGATGCCGACGGAAATATTGAAATTGGTGATGGAGTTCTCATCGGTCTTGCAGGTGATGAAATCTTCGACGTCGGGATGATCGCAGCGCAGCACGGCCATGTTGGCGCCGCGGCGCGTGCCGCCCTGGGCGATCTCGCCGAAGGCCTGATCATAGACGCGCAAGAAGCCGACCGGCCCGGTGGCGCGGCCGGCGGAAGTCTTCACGTGGGCGTCCTTGGGGCGCAGGCGCGAAAAGGCGAAGCCGTTGCCGCCGCCTGTCTGCTGGATGAGAGCCGCATCCCGCAAGGTCTGGAAAATGCCGGAGCTGGCGCGGCCCATATCGTCGCTGATGGGCAGCACGAAGCAGGCGGCCAGTTGGCCGATGGGAGTACCGGCGCCGGTGAAGGTGGGCGAATTGGGCGTGAAGCGCTGGCTGCCGAGGAGGTCGTAGAAAGCTGCGGCCGTGGTCATTGGGTCGCCGCCCCATTTTTCTTCGGCCTTGCCCACGTGGAAAGCTACCCGCCAATAGGTCTGCTCCACCGTCTCGATGGGCTGGCCATCCCGGCCGCGACGCATGTAGCGGCGCTGGAACACCTGCAGTGCGTTCTCGCTGAGCTCAACGCGGCTGAGGGCCTTGGGCAGGGCCGGCGTGGGCTGCAATCCTTCGGATTGCTTGGCTTTTTTGGGTTTGGCTTCCTTCAACATAGCGGTCTCCTCTTACTTAATTTCCTTGAGACGAAAACACCGTGGCCTTTGTGGGAAAGGCTACGGTGTATGTTTAGTTTGCAGCGATTAAGCTGTCGACTTCCTTGCGAATAGTTTGCAGATCGTTGATGCCCAGGTAGACCAGGGCAAAGCGGATATAGGCGATCTCGTTGAGATCTTTGAGCCCGGAAATGACCATATCTCCGACCACGCGGGACGAGACTTCGGATTTCTCCAGTTGCATAAGCTTGGATTCGATCTGGCCAACCAAGCGGTCGATCTCCGCCGCCGAAACAGGCAGCTTGACGCAGGCTAATTGAACGCTGCGCGCCAATTTATCGTGGTCGAACTCCTCGCGGCTGCCATCTTTCTTGATCAGCATAGGCGCGGTGAGGATGGCGCGCTCGTAGGTGCTATAGCGCTTACCGCAGTTCTTGCATTCCCGCCGCCGGCGGATGCCGCCGCGCGCATCGTGGGTGGTGTCGATCACCTTGCTGCCTTCCTGGTCGCGGTCCTTACAATGCGGGCATTGCATGTCTAGTCAAAAATCCCCCACATATGGGGGAGCGCTCCTTTGATGCACTATATTCAGGGTGAAAAGTTCGCCATTCTAGCACGAGGCCTTTAGGCACGCAAGTGGTTTAAGGCTTAATTCAGCCCTTTTGCGAATACTTTAAGGTTGGCGTTGGCGAAACGTAGAGTTGGACGAGTTGCAAAAGAAAAACCCGCTACTTTTGTGGGGAGTCTTGCTTTTTTTCCAACCCGTTTACGTAAACCGTGCGGATATCGAGGTCCTGAGTGTTGAAAGCAGATGGCGGGGATTAGTCTATTGGATTGAAGTAGGGGCGCCGTTGGCCAACTTTTTATGGGGCGGCGATCGAGCAAAACTCCGGTAATTCGGTCAGGAATGGTTCGTAGATCACATCCGCAGTGATTTGGTCACCGAGGCCAGGACCAACGTCGCCTGGGCCGGATGCGTCGCCCCACCAATTATTTCTGGCATCTGCCGCCCCAAAGACACCGCTGCCCCGGCCAGGGTGGGAGCTGTAAGTGGAAATATTGCCGATGATACAGCTCCCGCTGATCAAGGTTGATCCGTCAACTGGGTTAACCGGGTTAACCAGGCCACCCCCGAGCGCCGCCGTATTGTAGGCCAAGAGACTCTCAGTGATAGTCATCGTTCCGGCAGCGTTATTAATCCCACCCCCGTAATCGCTTTCGCTTGTGTTGCCAGTTATTTGGGTATGGCTAATCTGGACCGTTGAATCACTACTGTATATTCCTCCACCCGAGCCAATCCCCGGGGGGCCTGCTGTATTGTCTGCCACAATGCTGTTTACAATTGTCAACGTGCTACTGCTGGAGTAAATCCCCCCACCATAACCCGCCTTGTTGCCAGTTACGGAGACGTTGTTCAGCTCCAGACTGGCTAAGTAAACATGGAGGCCACCGCCGACATATTTTCCAGCATCTCCCCCAACCAGCGTCAGATCGGTGAGCGTTACCTGAGGGCGGTGTTCAAAGTCTGGTAGAAATACAAGCAAGAGGCGAAAGCTTGCCGACCCTTGGCGCTCGATCAATGCACCATTGCCCTGTATCGTCACGGAAGCCTTGATTGGCGGAAGGCCGCTTGGCCCCCAGTCGATCCCTTGCAATATTTCTGGCAACGGACTCTGATCGGGCATTGTCAACGTGTAGGTGCCGGGTTTCAATTGGATGACGGTAACGGCTGGGCCCCCGACGATACCGGCTGGGTCTCCGGCGGCGCAGCCATCCAGCGGCGCAGCCGTGTTGGCGGCAGTGATCGCCTCACCGAGTGAGCAGTCGCCGTCTAGGATGAAGGGGTAAATCTCCTGTTCAAAGGAGTCCACCAGGATGGTGGCAGAAGAGAGTTCTGGAGGGCTGGTGGATGTAGCTGGAGGCGCGTTCGTCGAGACAGCCGCAGTTTCAGTATTGGCCGCCTGGGAAGTTGAAGTGGCGGCTTCGCGACTCGGAAGAGGCTCAAGGGTTGTCGGATCTGTGGAAAGGCTACAACTCGCCGTGGTCAAGATAAAAAGACCCAGCAACACGTGAATCCCGAGATGGTGTTTATGCCAAACGTTTTGAGGGTTCACTTAAGGTCTGGCAATGGTGATCGTCATTAGAATATCGGCGCCGGGATATAGTTGGACTCGGTCCTCGCGACTATCTCCAATCTTGGCCGGGAAGTCGAATTCTATGTCACGCAAACCTGGCAGCCAAACTGTGGGGTAAGGATTCGACGGCAATATCAATTCGCCACATGTCCAGGTACTCTCGGAGCTGACAGGGGTTTCCGTAAAGGCCAGCAACAAGACCCGTCGTTCCTCATCCACGCGCCCGACCACTTGAATTGTGTTAGTACTGGAACCTTTAAGAATGGCGGTATCCCCGCATACCTTCCCGTATTCAACCAAATTTGCAATCCCTGGCCCCGAGCTGACTACTTGACCATCTATATGGGTCGTCAAGGTACCTTTTCCGATTATAGACCCATCATTTGTAACTTCCAGCCGGATCTTTACTTCACCTGCCTGAACAAGAGTGGTTGTTACGCTATCCAAGCCATCTGTAGATACAATTTCCGAACTATATAGAGACATATTCCATCGGATGTCTAGCGCCGGCAGGGGAAGGTGATAGGTGACGTTCAGCACCGGCAACGAGCAGCCTTTCGGCTTGCCCAGCTTCAAGATCATGTTGCTCACCAGTTCAGTTATC
>CAZNFL010000065.1:0-7394 GCA_964572455.1 uncultured Anaerolineaceae bacterium | reverse complement strand
GCTCTTTTTCAGGGAAGTGCTGGTGCAGGAAGGAATCGTCCACCTGGCTGGCGGCGGCGATGGCTTTGATCAACTTGACTTGCTTGGGGCGGATATCGGCGAAGATGGCTTTGACATCGGCGGTCTTCATGTTGGGCTCGTATTCGTCCAGCACCGGGTCATAGACGTGGTCATAGGGCGCAAACAGCTCGGCGAAGCGGCGCGACCAATCCAACAATTTGATGAGATGCGGCGCAAAGATGGGGAATTCGGATTTGCTGCGGGCTTCCTGCCAGGCCTGGTTGCCCATGGTGGTCAATTCGGCGCGTTCGGCCACCATGGCCGATGGCACTTTGGTGGCCTTGTCGTAGTGGCGTCTGGTCACCTTGACCAAACGGGTCTCATCCGAGTCGGGGTCCCACTTAGGAGCTTCCTTCTCAAGGGCATCCAGCAAGCGGCCTACTTCTTTGGTGGTGAACTTCTCGTGAGAGATCTTGTCAAGGGTGCCCTGGGCCTGGCCGCGGGCTTCGGCGCCCATTTTGGGCATGTAGGTCTGTTGGTCCCAGCCTAGCACCTGAGAGGCATTATTCAGGTCGTTGATCTCTGCCAGGATCTCTTTTAATGCGGTGAGGTTCTTATCCATGCGCGCTTTCTCCTAGGGCTTGAAATGGACAAGCATTGTAATAGGAAATTCAGAATAGGCTGCGGCAGGTGATGCCTCCCCAAGGCTGAATATGGGTCGCAAACATCCCATGTTCCCATTCCCATCTCGAGACACAGGTACATGGGAGGTTGCGTTGCTGAAATTTTGCATGGGATAATCAAGGTGTGTTGAAAAGCCGTGGAGACAGATGAGCCGCACAATAGGACGCTGGATGAAAAAGAACGTTGTTTCGATTCATCCGGACGCCTCATTAATTGAAGCTGCCAAACTGCTGGCCGAAAAAAAGGTAGGCACGCTGCCGGTGGTGGACGGCCAAGGGAAGCTGGTTGGCCTCACTAGTATGAGCGCGATTATGCGCATCTTCCTTCCGGATTTCATCAATGTCGTCAAGGATCTGGATTTTGTGCATGATTTTGGCGCGATCGATGACCCAGCCCGTGAGGACATTCAAAAAGCAGCCACGATCACGGTGGGGGAAACGATGGGGGCACCCATCAGTGTGGAAGATGATTGCAGCCTGATGCGCGCCTTAGCGATCATGACCTCGCATGAGCTGCTTGACCTGCCTGTAGTAAAAAATGGCAAGCTGGTGGGCATCGCCTCCGAAGTGGACCTGGGGCGAGCTTTTATCGAAGGCTGGCTAATAGGGGCACAAAAAGCAAAGAAAAGTAAGCGCAGTAAGTAGGGAGGATCAATGGCAGGAATTTACATCTCTGGAGCTATTTTTGTTGTTACCTTCGTTGCCATCTTGCGCGAACGAATGGACCGCACGATCATTGCTATGTCCGGTGCGGCCGCCATGCTGTTAGCGGGATTGGGCCTGGGTTTTTATTCTCAAGAAGCGGCGCTCGAATCAATAGACTTCAATACACTAGGCTTGTTGCTGGGCATGATGGTTTTAGTTGGCATGTTGTCTGAAACAGGTTTTTTTCAATATTTAGCAATCTTCGCTGCAAAAAGATCCAAAGGCAAACAATGGCGCTTGCTGGTCATTCTCGGCGCAATCACAACCGTATTGTCCATGTTCCTGGACAATGTAACCACTCTGGTTTTGATCGCACCCGTGTCTATATTGATCGCTGAGATCCTAGGTATCTCGCCGATCCCGTTCCTGATCTCGCAAGCCTTGCTTTCCAATACCGGCGGGGTGGCCACGCTGGTGGGTGATCCACCTAACATCCTTATTGGGTCGGCGGCTAATTTCACCTTCAACGATTTTCTGGTTCGCTTGGCGCCCATCGTGGCTGTGGCCTGGGTTTTTGCCATTTTCCTCCTGCGCTTTTTGTTTCGAAAAGAGTTGGCAAAAAAATCCCGGGATAGCAATGCGCTGCAGGGCTTAGACGAGAAAAAAGCCATTCATAATCCAAGCGCGTTAAAACGCATCCTGTTCGTGCTGGGAGGGGTGGTTTTGCTCTTCTTTCTCCATTCCAGCTTGCATCTCTCACCGGCCACGATTGCCTTAATCGGCGCGGCGGCGGCCCTTTTGTGGGTGCAGCCGGATGTGGAAAAGGTGCTGGACGCAGTTGAATGGAGCGTTCTGCTGTTTTTTGCAGCGCTGTTTGTGTTAGTGGGCGGGCTGCAGGCTTCTGGACTGTTGGAACAGGTAGCCTTAAGTATTACCGGCCTGGCGCAATCTAACCTGCTGTTGTCCGGCCTTGTGCTTATTTGGTCCTCGGCCATCCTGTCTGCGGTGGTGGATAACATCCCGTTTACGATCGTGATGATCCCGATCATTCAGAGTCTGAGCGCACAAGGCGTGGACATTACTCCCCTGTGGTGGGCTTTGGCGCTGGGCGCGGGGTTCGGAGCAAACGGTACGCCGATTGGTTCGACGGCAAATGTGATCGCGGTGAAACTTAGCGAACGGACACGCAATCCAATAACAACCCGCGCCTGGCTGCGCATCGGCCTGCCGGTGATGGTGGTGGTATTAGTCGTGGCCAGTGTGTTGTATGCGCTGACCTTCAGGTTTATGTAAGTAGACTTCTGGTTGAGACAATGGGGCAAAAACGAGCGGGTCTAAGACCCGCCCCTACAGAATGAAATGATATTGGCTTTTGTCGTGGCGAAAAGTTGACTCTTGGCTTGTAGAAGTTGCCAATTCGGAAGTTATGGTAATGAGGATCTGATGCGAGTTCGGCGAGCCTCTGAATGACACCTGGGCGTTCCCTACTTCACCTGCCATCTCAAGGGTTTGCCTTGGAGCGCGTTGAGCACTTCGTCCGCAACGTCCAATGCGGCGCGACGCTGGGCTTCGGCGGTCTGGGCGCCGAGATGGGGAGTGGCCACCACCCGCGGGTGCGAGACCAGCGGGTTGGCGCCGGGCGGCTCTTTCTCGAAGACGTCCAAGGCCGCACCGGCCACCTGGCCGGAGTTCAGCGCGGCCAGCAGGTCGGCTTCGGCGATGACGCCGCCACGGGCGGCGCACACCAGATAGACGCCGCGTTTCATCTTGGCGAAGGCCTGCTGGTTGAGCAGGCCGCGGGTTTCGGGGAGCAGGGGCAGGTGCAAGGTAATGAAGTCGGCGCGGGCATACAGATCATCCAGCGAAACAGGCGCCGCGCCGCGGGCCTGCACGGTGGGGCCATCCAGCAGCGGGTCATAGCCCAGCACTTGCATGTCGAAGGCGGCCGCCCGGCGGGCCACTTGGGCGCCGATGTTGCCCACGCCCATGATGCCCAGGGTCTTGCCGCCCAGTTCAGAGCCTTCCAATTCCTTCTTCAGCCAGAGGCCTTGCTTCATGGCGGCGTCGGCGCGGGGGATCTGGCGGATCAAAGCCAACATCAGGGCGAAGGTGAGCTCGGCGACGGCCACGCTGGTGGAGACCGGGGTATTCACCACGGCCACGCCGCGGGCGGCGGCGGCCGCCAGGTCAATATTGTCCACGCCTACGCCGGCGCGGCCGACGACTTTCAGCTGGGCGGCGGCGGCCAGCAAGGGTGCGCTGACCTGGGTGCGGCCGCGCACGATGAGGGCATGAACGTTAGGGATAGCCTTGAGCAGCTCGTCCGGCTGGATGCCGGAACGGTCATCGACGGCGGCGCCGCCGGCGCGTAAGCGCTCGACGGCTTCGGGGGAAAGGCTATCGGCGATGAGGACGTTCATAAGGGAAAAGGATGAGGGATGAAGGAGGAAGGATGAATAATGCTGAAAGAAGGATAAGGCGGCAGGCCATGTTAAAAGGATTGTAAACGCAATTTTAGGGTTTGTATCATTTATAATTCAGGCCTCGCCCAAAGGAGAAAATAGAAAATGAAGACTCGCCATTTAACTCTAATTTCCGTTATCGCATTGGTCTTGGTTTCATGTGGAGGCGCTACGGCCACGCCGACATCCTCCGGTTCAGGCCAGGGGGGTGAAAGCCAGTTTGAGGAGGCAGAAATTCAAAACGACGAAGGCGGGCTGGTGACGATCACCGGCGAAGTTGCCTACACCAACCCATTCTTCACCGCCACGGTGGCTCAACCCCTGGTGATCTTGGAAGACCAGGCCGGTTTTGTGGACCGCGACCGCGGCTACCTCATGCCCCCCGAATCGCAGACCATGGGGCAGATCACTTCGGATTTCTTCACTTCCCCATTCACTTATAGCATTTCATTGCCCATTGAACCCGAGGGCGGCCAGCGCGATGTGGACAATGACGGCGGGGAAGATGACGGTGTGCTGGTGTTCGCTCCCGCTTATTGGACGAATGCCTTTGGCGATCCGTTCCTGGAAGAGCGCGACCTGTACGGCGGGGGCTGGTCCACGGCTTATGTCTCCACGGTATTAAGCGAGGACGCCGCCACTGAACGCGAATATATCGGTGGCAAGATCATCGTATACGCCCCCGACAACCAGCAAGGCTTCCCCTCCGGCTTTGGCGCGGACGCCATGCTGTTCACGGAGGATGACCCCATCGTTGGTTTGCCGCAGGGATATACCATGGTGGATATGGACACCGATCCGTTCACCTTCGATCGCTCCCGCGAAGTGGTGATGGACTTGCTGGAGCCTGAGGGCGCCGCGCTGGATGATTTCTCCGCGCTCTCTTACGTTGAAGCCTTCGATGAAATGCTGGCCATGATGCGCGAGGAATATGCCTTCACCGAATTGAAGGGTATCGATTGGGATGCGCTGGAAAGCGAATTCCGCCCGCGCTTCGCCGAGGCCACCGACAATGCAGACCCGGATGCTTACAGTTTTGCCTTACGCGATTTCCTCTGGTCAATTCCGGACGACCATATTGGTTTCAGTTTCGGTGACGCGCTGAATAACCAGTTCAGCATAGAGACCGCCGCCGGTTTGGGCATGGCGATCCGCGAGACCGATGACGGCCGCGTAATCGTCAATTTCCTGACGCCACTCGGCCCGGCCGAGGAAGCCGGCATCCAGCTGGCAGCAGAGATCACCGAGATCAACGGGCAGCCGATCGGCGACGCCATCTCCGCTTCGGTGCCCTGGTCGTCTCCGTTCAGCGCCGAGCACACCCTGCGCCTGCAGCAATTGCGCTACGTGATGCGCTTCGAGGCGGGCGCACAGGTCGAGGTGGTCTACCAGAATCCGGGCGCTTCCGCTACGACGGTTACCCTGGCCGCTTCCGACGAGCGCGAAAGCTTCACCTTCTCCTCGTTTGCCGCCGGGATCGATGGTACGGAATTACCGGTTGAATGGGAACTGCTGGATAGCGGCTACGGATACGTGGCCATCTACAGCTTCTTTGATAACGAAGTGCTCACCATTCAGTTGTGGGAGCGCATGATCAAGTTTATGAACGAGAACCAAGTGCCAGGCCTGGTGCTGGATATGCGCTTCAACGGCGGCGGCTCCGGCTTCATCGCCGACCAAATGGCAGCTTACTTCTTCGACGAGCAGCTCGAGCTGGGCACCACGGCGCTATGGGATGAGAGCGTTGGAGACTTCTACGTTGACCCGAACACGCCGGATGTTTTCTACCCGCCGCCGGAAGAGCTGCGTTTCCATGGCAAGATCGCCGTGTTGGTGTCGCCGAGCTGCTCCAGCGCCTGCGAGTTCTTTGCCAATGATATGACCTTTCAGGATCGCGCCATCATCGTGGGGCAATATCCCACCGGTGGGCTGGCCGGTTCTGTCAAGGATTTCAATATGCCGGATGGCGTCTCTGTGCGCTTCCCGATCGGCAGGCCGCTGGACCTGGAAGGCAATGTGATCATCGAGGGCGTGGGCGTAGTCCCCGATGTGAAAGTGCCGGTGAATGAAGCCACGCTGCTCGGGGGCGGAGATCCCATCCTGACTGCCGCAGTGGTAGCCCTAGATAAGCCGCGCGGCGCCGGAGTGGTGCCTTCGGGCCCGCCCACTTTTGACGGCGGGATCACCTTGATTGCTGAGTTGAACAACGGAGTAGCCTTCCTGATCGATCTGGTCCGTGAGGAATACACCGCAGAGGAAACCGGAGTTCCGGGCACACTCACATACACGGTAGTCATGAACCAGTCGCAGGATGTGATCGTGGGCTACTTCTGGTGCACGACCACGGATGAGATCCTGGCGGATAACTGGGCCAAGATCGAGGCCAGCTTCGAGCTGGATGGCGTAGCCATTCCGGCATCCGAGTTCAATGAGGAGGCGGTGCCTTCCGGCTCCGGGCCATGCATGGCGCTGTCTGCCAAGCTGAGCGAGTGGCCGGCCGGCGAGCACAGCTTCGTTGCGGATATAACCTTCACGGCCCCGCTAAATGACGGCTTTGATGATTACGCCGCCGGCACGTACCGGCAGGAGTTTACGATCTATGTAGAGAATTAAATCGAGAATCGGTTAATCGATTAATCAACCAATGAAAAGAACGCGCTCGCCGGAATTAATGGCGGGCGCGTTTTGCTTCCAACTCCAGCAGCCAGGCTTTGACCTTGAGCCCCTCCGGGCCGCCATAGCCGCCCAAGCCGCCATCGGCGGCGATGATGCGATGGCACGGAATGATAAAAGACAATGGATTGCTAGCCTGTGCCCGCCCCACGGCGCGCGGCGCTAGCGGCTTGCCCACCGCGGCGGCAATGTCGCCATAAGAGGCTGTCTCGCCGTATGGCACGGCCATCACCGCCTTGCGCACCGCGACCTGGAAGGGGGTCATGTCGCGCCAATCCACGCGAACCGCGAAACGCTGGCGTTTGCCGCGCAAGAATTCGCTGAGCTGGGCCAGGATGCCGGCCACTTTGCCGGGCGCGTAGACCAGGCGAGCTTGGCCGCGAGCGAGGATGTGCTCACAGAAGCGGGCTTCGTCGATGCCGTAGTTAATCGCCCAGGCGCCGCGCGGGCTGGCGGCCGCCCACAAAGTGCCCAGTGGGGAGCGGGGGCGCGTGCCATAGTAGACGGTGGGGAGGTTGGATGGTTTCAAAAGAAAACAGACCGCTGCTCCATTGATTCGGGTGGATTCTTCGCCTCATCACGGCAGCCTTGAGCTGCAAAAGCTCCTTGAGTGTAGAGTAAGCTATCCGGTGTTGTCTTTTCTAGCCAGCAAACTTACCGTGACCAGGCGGGAAAAACGTCACCCGCTTCATTATTCGTGAGGCGGGTTTGCGCGCTGCCATCGGCGTACATCACGTAGATTTCAAAGTTGCCATCACGATCGGAGGCAAATGCAATCTGCTGCCCGTCCGCTGACCAGGTGGGAGAACTGTCCTCCGCCTGATTGCCGGTGAGGCGAGTCAGGTTGCTGCCATCGGCGTTCATCACGTAGATTTCAACGTTGCCATCGCGATTGGAGTTAAACGCGATCTGCTGCCCGTCCGCTGACCAG
>CAZNFL010000064.1:0-7669 GCA_964572455.1 uncultured Anaerolineaceae bacterium | reverse complement strand
CGCAAGAAAATTTGGGCGGACCTGCAGGCAGCAGGGCTGGCGATCAAAGCTGTGACCTACATGCAACGGGTGCCGCGCTCCCAACGCGGCGGAGAGATCATCGAGCCGATGATCTCGACCCAATGGTTCGTGACCATCAAGCCGCTGGCTGAGCCGGCTATGGCCGCCGTGGAGGACGGGCGCGTGCAGATCGTGCCTGCCCACTTCACCAAGGTGTATCGTAATTGGATGGCAAATATTCAAGATTGGTGCATCAGCCGCCAATTGTGGTGGGGCCACCGCATCCCGGTGTGGTACGCGGCGGATGGTAGCATGTTCTGCACTCGCAGCGAAGTGGAAGCGCACGCCAAGGCCAAGAAGCAATTTGGCAAAGCTGTGGAACTGACCCAGGACCCAGACGTGTTGGACACCTGGTTTTCGTCCGGTCTGTGGCCCTTTTCCACGCTGGGTTGGCCGGAACAGACACCCGATCTGAAATACTTCTATCCCACCTCAGTGTTGGAAACCGGTTACGACATCCTGTTCTTTTGGGTGGCGCGCATGATTATGCTTGGTCTGGAATTCACCGGTGAAACGCCCTTTCACACAGTGTATTTGCATGGCCTGGTGCGCGACGAACAAGGCCGCAAGATGAGCAAGACGCTGGGCAACGTGATCGACCCGCTGGATGTGATGAACGAATACGGCACCGACGCCTTGCGTTTTACGCTGCTGGTGGGCTCTACCCCTGGGCAGGATGTGAATCTGAGCCTGGAGAAAGTGGCCGCCAACCGCAACTTTGCCAATAAGCTATGGAACGCCAGCCGCTTCGTGATCGGAGCGCTGCCCAGCGCACCTAAGGAAATGAAGGGCGAACTGGGCCCGACGCTGGCCGATGCCTGGATCTTGGCGCGGACCAAGCAGGTGCTGGCCACTTGCGGGCGGCTGTTCGAGACCTACCAGTATGGCGAGGCAGGCCGCCAGGTCTACGAATTCTTCTGGAGCGAATTTGCCGATTGGTACATTGAGATCGCCAAGCTGCAATTGAATGAGAGTGGCGACCGAGCCTTCAAAACGGCGGATATCCTGGTGCGGGTGATGGATACCTGCCTGCGTTTGTTGCATCCTTACACCCCGTTCGTCACCGAAGAGCTATGGGGGCATTTGAAAGCAGCGGCTGAAGGCCATTCGGCAGGGCTGGGTCTTGAACCTGGCGGCAAGTGGCCCGCAGCGCTGATCGTGGCGCTCTGGCCGGAGCCGTTGGCTGAGTCAGCCGGCGACGCTCAGGCTTTGCAGGAATTCGCCATCCTGCAAAGCGTGGTGCGCGCTATCCGCAACCAGCGCGCCGAAAAAGGGGTGAAGCCCGACCAGAAGCTGATCGCCATCCTGGCTTCAAGCGAGCATTATGAGATGCTCGAAAAAGAGAAGGGCGCCCTAACGGCGTTGGCCCAATTGGACGCAGCCAAGCTGACCATCACCAATTCCATGGACGCGAAACCCGAGGGCTATGCGGTGTTGGTGGCCGGACCCGTGGAGATCTATCTGTCGCTGGCCGGCTTAGTGGACCCCGCCGTAGAGCGAGCGCGCCTGGGAAAAGAGCTGGCGGCCGCCCGCGAACAGGCGACCCGACTAGATAAGCTGCTAAAAAGCGACTTTGGGAAAAAGGCGCCGAAAGCGGTCGTGGAAAAAGAAAAAGCAAGACTGGCCGGC
Organism: uncultured Anaerolineaceae bacterium; assembly: GCA_964572455.1. GTDB lineage: Bacteria > Chloroflexota > Anaerolineae > Anaerolineales > UBA11579 > JAMCZK01. The sequence continues at coordinate 5,980 of CAZNFL010000064.1, read as the reverse complement.
TTCCTGGCAACGGCCAAAAGCCTGGAAGAGCAGTTGAGGAATCTTAATTAATGGCGAAATTTATTCGCTACCTTTCGGCTTCTTTTGCCTTTCCGGCTTCGGTTGGGGTATCACTGTCGGTTCGACCGGAGCGATGCACTCGGGCATGTCGTTACGGGAGTTGCTGACCAGCGGAGAAACCTGATAGTAGGCCATGTCCTCGGGAGGGAATGGCTGCAGCAGAGGCAGCAGCTCTTTTGAGTCCACCTCGTCGGGCCGAAGCCAGGCGGCGTAATCTTTTTCGTGCAGGATCACTCCCATGCGGTGATGGATCTGCGCCACCAGCGCGTTGGGTTGGCAGGTGATGAAGCAGCAAGTCTTGACCTCGGAGCCATCGATGGCGTTCCAGGTATCCCACAGGCCGGCAAAGGCGAAGGGCTTTTTGGTTTTTAGATGGACCCAATAAGGGATCTTTTCCTTCTTGCGCGGGATCTTGACCCATTCGTAATAACCATCCGCAAACACCAGGCAACGGCGCCGCTTCAACGGGGACCGGAAGGACGGCTTGCGCTCGATGCCTTCGGCACGCGCGTTCAGCAAGAAGGTGGTCATCTTCACTTTTGTAAAGGAAGGGATCAAACCCCAGCTCACGAAGTCGACCTGGTTCTTGCCGTCGTTTAGAACGACGGCAATAGGCTGGGTGGGGACGATGTTGTAGCGCGGCTGTAATTCTGGCGGAATCTTTAGCCAAGGGAAGGCCGCGCTTAGCTTGGCGGCATCCGTGGTGAGCGTGATCCGGCCGGGCATCTAAGGCGATCCTTGAGCGATCTCCGTGCTCGCTTCGCTGGGTAGCTTGCCCTCGATCATCAGCAGGGACACCAGCGCAGCCGCCACCACTAGGCCGGCGCATCCATACATCAATACTTGAAAGGCGTCAACGAAAGCCAAATCGAAGGCCCGATCGACCTCAACCCGCTGGTCCGGCGGCAAACTGTCCGGCGCTTCGGCACTGGCGAGCTTGGGAGTCTCGAGCTTAATTTGAGCAGTTGTTTGATCAGATAAATCCATGGTTTGCAATTGTCGATCCACAGAAGCATTGAAAATATTTAGCGCCAAGGCTCCCAAAATTGCAACAGAGAGCACGTTGGCTGTGCTGTTTATAGCCGTATTGATCCCTGAAGCGGTACCCGACAACCGTTTCGGCGCGGTGCTCATTACCGTGGTGGTTAACGGCGCAATCACGACGGTCATGCCGATAGCCATAATGATGATGGCGGGAAAAAAGGTTAGCCAGAAGGACCCACCCAACCCGGCTTGACCGAACAGGATTAGTCCAATGGCCACGATCAGCGGTCCAACGATTAGCGGGAGTTTTGAACCATACCTGGAGACCAAACTTCCCGCCCAGCCGGAAAACGCGCCGACGATGATCGGAAACGGCAGGAAACCGAGCCCGGCCTGGATGATGTCATAACCTTGTACCTGTATCAGATTAAAGGGAAGGAAGAAGATCAGGCCCGAGAGTGCGCCGTAAAGGAGCAGCGTGATTAGATTGGCTCCAGTGAATGTGGGGGAGCGGAATAGGTATAAGGGCAGCAGGGGTTCTTTGGTCCTGGTCTGGCTGTAAATGAAAAGACCAAAAGACATCAGCCCAAGCAAGATGCCTCCCCACACCAAGGGGTGGCCGAAGCCGTAGTTGGAGGACTCGATAAACCCAAACACAAACGCGCCCAGACCCAGGGTCGCCAGGAAGGCGCCGCGCCAATCCAAGCGGTTGGCGGCTTGTTCATCTCGGCTTTCGGGGACTTGGGTGAACAACACGAAGAGGGTGATGGCGGCGACAGGGATGTTGATAAAGAACAACCAGCGCCAGGAGGCATATTGGACCAGGATCGCGCCTACCAGCGGGCCTAAGGCCACCGTAATGGCCGAGGCCCCAGACCACAGGCCAAAGGCTCGACCGCGCTGCTTTTCCTCAAAGGAGGCGGTGATTATGGCCAGGCTTGCCGGGCCAAGCATGGCGCCGCCCAAGGCCTGGAGGATGCGGGCAAAGATGAGGAAGTTGGCGCTGGTAGCGAAGCCGCATAGGGCTGAAGCGATGGCAAAAATAACAATGCCGATGCTAAAGACGCGGCGGCGGCCTACGCGGTCGCCGAGCGAGCCGCCCACCAGGATCAGAGCGGCCTGGAAGAGGACATAAGCCTCGACGATCCATTGGGCCTGCACCACCGTGGCGTTCAGGTCCTTCTGCAGCACCGGGAGGGCAATATAAATTACGGTGGCGTCGATATACGACATGCAAGATCCCAGGATGGTGGCAACCAACACCCAGAACCCAGTATTATTTTTCAGGAACAGAGAGAGCTCCTATCTGTAAGAATCGGGCAATTTTACTCGGAAAGAACTGGCTTCGACTTTGAATGACACCCCCGGACCTGGCTAGCTAATCTTTGCCGCTGCCCTGAGGCGCAGAGCGCAGTTCTTGGCGGAGCGCCAGGAAGGCGAAGGGGATTGCGACAGCCTGAATAGCACCGCTGATCAAAATTGAGGTTGCGTACGAATAGAGGTCAGCTGCGCGGCCCAGTACAGGCTGGATGACCACACCGCCCACGGACCCGAGGAGCGAGTCGAAGGAGAGCACGGTGGCGCGCTGCTCGGATGGGATCAGCGCGTTCAAATAGGCCTGGCGCATCGGCCGGGTGGCGGCGGAAAGCAAACCCCAAACGCTGACAAAAAGAATTGCTAGCCAAAAATCATTCGTGAGGCCAAGCAAAATCAAGAAGGCTACACTGGCGACCGTGCCCACCAACAGGCCTGTGGTCCTATGGGTGAACAGGCGGCGCACCGCTGGAGCCAAGAAACCGCCAAGGAATTGTGAGCCAGCCACGATGGCGGCGGCAAGTCCGGCAACGCCATAAGCTAAAGGGTCGCCGTATAAGGCGAGCAGATGCGGCTGCATGGCGTAAAAGACGTAAAAGCCAACGCCCGAGACAAAAGGAGTGGCCAGCATCACCCAGCGAATCGTAGGTTTTCTAAGGCCAAGCTCAAATGAATTCACAAATAAGGCCCTCACGTCCTTGCCCAGGTTTACGCTTTTCTTTGGGCTAAACCCCCAATCTTTCATAAAGAGGAAGGCCACGATGAAAGTGGCAAGAAGCAAAATCGCCCTCACGATATAAGGCACTCCCAGATCGGTGCTTTGGGCGATCAGGCCACCGGCTACCGACCCGGCCAGCATGGCGATCCCGCTGACCGATTGAGCTTTGGCAAACACGGCTTCCAACTCGCCCTTGTAGCCGGCGAAGGCCAGAGCGTCCACCAACCAGGCTTCGGTGGCCCCGGAAAAAAAGGTGAAGCCGAAACCTAGCAGGACCGACGAAACCGCCCAAGCCCAGAACGGGGCGTGGGTCATCCAGGCGAATAGATAGAGGAAGGTGGAGGCGGCCAGGGTGAGGGTGCCCAGCAAATAGGAAAGCCGCCGCCCTTTGAGGTCGGCGACGATGCCGGTTGGAATTTCGAAGACGACCTGCCCAACGGTGAAGAAGGCGTTGGCCAGGAAGGCCTGCGCGTTGCTTAACCCGGCATCCAGCAAGAAGATGGTATTGATGCCCCAGATCATAGACGTGGCCAAGGTGTTGAGCAGGGTAAGTAACAGGTAGATAGCCTGTATGGATTGGTGGCGTGGCTTTATCATGTCTTAGAGCCGCGGTTTTGGGTTGGGATGCTTGTCAAGTTTAATGCGGGAGAGAGACACACGGGGGCCTCCTCATAACTTGACAAGATTAATGCTGGTGGAAGGGAGGGGGGTGTCGATACACGTTGACAAGATCGCGTTCTAGCCAAATTGATCTCAAGTCTCGGCTCAGAAAACGTAAGGTGAACGCCGATTATTCTAACCGGGAAAGCGAGAGCTAACGCCTCGAGGTGGTTCGGCAGGTTCCATCAAGCGCAATTGGTAGGCGGGCAGCGCGCCGTCCAGCAGCACGTAAGGTGCGGCGCGCTTGGCGACGATGCCTAGTTTCTGCAGATCGTCGAGCGACTTGAGCTTGCGGGTGCGCCGGGCGTTGAGGATGCCGGCGGCGCCTTTGGGGCCGATGCCGGGCACCATCATGAGCTGCTGGCGGGTGGCTTTATTGAGCTCAATGGGCTGATGCAGCAGGGTCTGCTCGGCCCAGGCGGTCTTGGGATCTTTGTTGAGGGGCAGCTGGCCGGTTTGGGCGAAGGGCAATTCCTCCATGCTGAAGCCATAGTCGCGCAGCAGGAAGGAAGCCTGGTACAGGCGATGTTTACGCCAGGGATTTTCAGCCGGGTGGTTTTCGAGAGGGGTGTCCTCAATCGGAACAAAGGCGGAAAAATAGGTGCGTTTCAATTTGAGCTGCTTGTAGAGATATTCTGAGGTGGAGAGCAATTCCAGATCGCTCTCCCCGGAAGCGCCGACCACGAACTGGGTAATGGTGGAGGCCCAGCGCCCGTTCCAAGTGCGCGGCGCCTCGTTCTGGCGGATCTCCTCGGCCCACTTCAGCGGCGCCAGTAATTCTTCGGCAAATTTCTTCATGGGCGCTAAGGCGGGCAAGCGGCCTGGGTTTGCCGCTTCCAAGTTAATCGAAACCCGGTCCGCCAGCTGCATGGCGCGGCGCAACTGGTCTTTCTCCGAGCCCGGCATGATCTTGAGGTGCATATAGCCGCGGTAGCCCAGCTTGTTGCGCAGAATTTCGGCGGTATCGATCAGCTTGTCTTGGGTGGTCACCCCGCCTTTGATGATTCCGGAGCTGAGGAAGAGACCTTCCACCGCGCCGGCTTGGTATACGCTGATAAAAGTCTTGGCCATCTCGTCGGGCTTGAAGGTTTCGCGGCGCATCTTGCGCCCGGCACGGAAGGGGCAATAGTGGCAATTGCGTTCGCAGGCGGTGGTGAGCATGGTCTTGAGCACATCCATCTTGCGCCCGCCGGGCAAGGCGACCTGCGTGATGGGGATGGGCGGAAGGGAGCGGCCCTGCACGACCGGCTGGCAATCCTGCTCGCTCTCGGCCTCCAGAACCATATCCTTGGAGAGCGTGGAGAGTCTGGCGAGCTTATCCATAAGAAGATATTAGAACATATTTTCTAGAATAGCAAGGGTTGTCAAGGGGCTCTAAGAATTGGCAAGCGGTATTTTCTAATTTAGGGGTTGATACTGCTTCGCTCCGCTCAGCATGACACCTGAGGCTTGGTTGCGGCAATTACCAATCGCCATTCGCAAAGGCCAGATATGCCCTTGAACTATAATGAAAAAATGAGCCAAGATCTGGTGCTGGTTGAAAAACAGGGTGCTGTGACTGTGGTCACGCTCAATCGGCCGGATAAGCTCAACGCCCTCAGCCCTGAATTACTGCAAACGCTGGTTGAACGCCTCGAGGCCTTTAACACCGAGGCTAGTGTGCGCTGTATCGTAATCAGCGGTGGCCCCAAGGTGTTTGCTGCTGGAGCCGATATCCAGGCGATGGCTAAGGCTACGCCAGTGGATATGCTTTTGCGCAACACGCGCCAATTCTGGCAGCGCATATGGGCGCTGGACAAGCCGCTGATCGCGGCGGTGTGCGGGGTGGCTTTCGGCGGGGGCTGCGAACTGGCCATGTCCTGTGACCTGATCGTAGCTGGGGAGAGCTCGCGCTTCGGCCAGCCAGAGATCAAACTAGGCATCATGCCCGGGGCGGGTGGAACCCAGCGCCTGGCACGCGCCATTGGGTCCTATCGGGCCATGGAACTCATCCTGACCGGAGAGCCGATCAGCGCGGCGGAGGCGCACCAAGTAGGACTGGTGAACCGGGTGGTGCCTGATGAGCGCGTCCTGGAGGAAGCAGTCAAGTTGGCAACATTGATCGCAGAGCGGCCGGCTGTGGCGGTGCGGCTGGCGCGGCAGGCAGTGCGATTTGGAATGGAGCGCACCTTGATGGAAGGCCTGGAGATCGAACGCCGCAATTATCGTTTGCTGTATGACACCGAAGACCAAAAAGAGGGCATG
>CAZNFL010000063.1:5109-7872 GCA_964572455.1 uncultured Anaerolineaceae bacterium | reverse complement strand
GCTGGCCGGCGGCGATCTGCTCGGCTAATTGATTCTGCAGGTGCCAGGCTTTTTGGTATTCGGTGACGCCCAGGCGGAAGACTTGGCACGTATTCATGTGGAGCCAAGCCATAATACCACCAGGAATTTTTGGGATTTAGACTAGATTGTCACTGGGGGGTGAAGAGCGTTCTTCGCCTTGATTTAGAGTTCAGGGGTAATTCCGAAGATAACATTATAAGGATTCTTCGGCTCGCCAAGCTCGCCTCAGAATGACACCCAAGAGGGACTCAAATATCGAAACAGCGCCGATACAGGTCGTTTTGTAACAATGATTCAGGATCCACCTTGCGTTTCAGGGTTTTGAACTTCTGCAGCGTCTTCTCACCCAGAAAGCTGGCGACCTCTTTGCGATCCAGGGTGATGTCTTTGGCGAAATAAAAGCGGCCGCCGGCGCGCAGCACCATCGTGTCCAGGTCGTTAGCCAGCTTCACAATACGCGCGGCGTTGCCGCGCGTCACGCGGAAGTCGAGCGCCAGCGAGTAGCCATCCACGGCGTGGGAGAGGAGGAACTTATCCGGGCGATGGCGCTTGAGCACGCCCAGATAAGAGGGCAGCCCGGCGCTCTTGCAGTAGCGCAGCATTTCAAGATAGGCCTCCGCGGCGGCCGCTTTTGGCAAAAAGCTTTGGTATTGGATCAACCCGCCGCTTCCATAAATGCGTTCCCACTCTGGTATGTAATCCAGCAGGAAGTTGAAAGCTACCAGGGATTGGCGGTAGGTCTTGTGGTTTCCGATCGTTCGGCTGGCCAGGTATTTTCCCAAATTGACCGCCCAGGCGCCCAGGTTATTTACAAAGGGACTCATTAAGGTCGGTAAAAAGCGTTTGGGCAGCACGCCCAACATCCGATCGGGTAGCACCTGCGCGTCGATGCGCAGACTGCCTTCCGCGTCTGGGTCCTCGCCGGGCTTGAGGTAGCGCGCGGCGTGGATCTGGCCGCGCGCCAGCCGGTTTCCCAGGGCAGTGCAATCCACCCAGCCCACCAAATAATCAAAGTCCTTGTTGGCCTCCAGGCCGGCCACCAGCTTTGGCAGGTTCGGTTCCGCCCAGGACGTTACTTCCAAATTGCCGGACTCGATCTGCTTGAGCTGCAACGTGATCGAGGTGAACACTCCCAGCAGCCCCATACCGCCGATCATGGCGTAAAACAAGTCGGCGTTCTTATCCGGGCGGCAGGTGACGTGCCTGCCATTCGGCAGCAAGGCCTCAAATTCCAGCACGTGCTCGCCCAGCGGGCCGGCCTGCCAGTTGTTCTTGCCATGGATATTGGCAGCCAGGCAGCCACCTACCGTGGGAAACATAGTGCCCGGCACCACCGGCGGCCACCAGCCATCCGCCAGCACTGTTTTCCATAATTGCTCAATGGTGACCCCCGGTTCCACGGTGATGCGGCCCTGCTGCGGGTCCCAAGCGCGGATGCGGTTCAGGGCGCGCAGGTCCAGCACGATCTGGCCGCTGTTGAGCGCCGCATCCCCATAGCTGCGGCCGGCGCCGCGCAGGCCGATACTGAGACCCTGCTGGCGCGCCAGGGCAAACACTTCCTCTAATTGCTCAATTTGATTAGGCTGGTAGAGCCAGGCGCTGCCGCTGAACGAATGCCCAAAATTTTCCAGCCGCGCCAGCCGTTCCAACGGCAGCGCAGCGGCCTGCTGCGATTTCAAAAAGACAGCCTCCGAAAGATGAATGAAGGGGTCAGGCGCACGGCCAGCATGATCCAGCGCCAATACCAGGGAATGTAGACCATTTGCTTGCGGCCACGCATGGCTTTCCAGATCCCGGCAGCCGCTTTTTCGGGGCTGATCACGCCGAACTTGCGCGGCGAGCCCTTCAATTGCTCGGTATCCACAAAACCCGGCTTCACGGTGAGCACGTGCACGCTATGGCGGGTGAGCCGGTTGCGCAGGGCTTCCAAATAAGCGTCCAGGCCGGCTTTGGAGCTGTTGTAGGCCGGGTTCAGCACCCGCCCGCGGTCGCCTGCCACGGAAGAGACGCCCACCAAGGAGCCCGCGCCCAGGCGCTGGAACAAGGCCGCAGCGTGCCCAAGCCAGGCGACCGCGCCCAGCAGGTTGGTCTCGATCATCCGGCGGTCTTTTTCGAAGTTGAATTCATCGATCGCCACCGACAGCGTGACGCCGCTGCAATAAAGAAGGACTTCGATCCCGCCCAGGTCTTTGAGCAGGCGCTGAAAGAGGGCTGGGATTTTCTCGAGCTCCGTCACATCGTGGGCATAAGCTACGGCGCGCGCTTCGCCGGCTTGGGCATTGATCTCGGCGCAAAGTTTATCCAGCTCAGATTTGCGGCGGGCCAGCACAGCCAGCACATAGCCTTCATCCGCAAGACGGCGCGCCAGGGCGGCGCCGATGCCGGAGGAGGCGCCCACGATCACGGCGCGCGGGCGGCGCGCCAGCGGCGGCTCGGGGGGCAGTACAGCAGAAGATTTTTTTGGCTTAGCCATGGTGGATATCGGTTGCGTATTATACAGCGGGCATTTTTTTCAATTTACGCGGAGGACTATAATTTCGCCGTGGCTTCTGCGGACGCAAAGATCCTGGATTGGTTGCTGGCCGGCGACCCCGCCATTCGCTGGCAGGTGCAGCGCGATCTGCTCGACGAGAAGCCGGCGGTCTACGAGCGGGAGCGCGCCAAGGTGGCGGCTGAAGGATGGGGGAAGCGCTATCTGGCCGCGCAGGATAAGGCCGGCACCTGGGCCAACGCGCTGTATTC
>CAZNFL010000063.1:0-5009 GCA_964572455.1 uncultured Anaerolineaceae bacterium | reverse complement strand
AGCGCTATCTGGCCGCGCAGGATAAGGCCGGCACCTGGGCCAACGCGCTGTATTCGCCCAAGTGGACCTCGACACACTATACGCTATGGACGCTGCGATTCCTCGGGGTGTCTGCCCGGCATCCACAGGCGCTTAGGGCGTGCCGCATCTTGCTGGATGAAGGATTTCGGCCGGACCAAGGCATCGACTACTCCAGTGAAGGGGTCCGCCAGAGACGAAAAAAAGGCGAGCCGACTCGTCCACTGAGAGGCCGCGGCGAAACCTGCGTGACCGGCATGGCCCTGGCGATGTTCTCGTATTTCCAGGTGGAGGACGAGCGCGTCGACCTGGTCGCCGCGCATCTCATCGACCAACAAATGGGCGACCATGGCTGGAATTGCCGATACCCGCGAGGCGACACACACGCCTCGTTCAACACCACGCTGCTAGTTTTGGAAGGGTTGCGAGAATACCAACTGCATCGGCCAAAGAACAGATTGCCCATTGCCGAAGCCATGGCCAGCGGCCGCGAATTCCTGCTGCGTCACCAGTTATATAGATCGCATCGGACAGGCAACGTTGTCAGCTCCGTTTTCACCCGGTTTTCTTCACAGCCCACGTGGCGATACAACTTCCTGAGCGCGCTGGATCATTTCCAAGCCAGCCACGCTTCCACGGATAAGCGGCTTCAGGACCCCATCAACTTATTGCTGAGCAAGCGTGATGCAAACGGGCGTTGGCCGCAATACAGCGTTGGCTCGGGGAGAGTGTTCTTCGAAATGGAAGCGTCGGGCAAGCCCAGTCGACGGAACACCTTGCGGGCGCTGCGCGTGCTGAAGTGGTGGGAAGGTAAATCGATTAATTGATTAGTCGATTAATCGATTGATTACGGATTACGCAGGGCGCGTTATTACAATCCTCTGCACAAAGCGGTCTACCGCCCCGAAGCGATATTTATATTCCTCGCCGCCGCGCATCAGGTCGAAGATCCTGCGCCCATGCTCTGCGCTCCAGCGCATCATCTCGGCCATGATCAGCCAACCGGGGGAGAGCTCGGCATCTTCGCTGTTGAAGCCGGCGTTATACGCCCAGATGCAATTATCGTAGTCGAAGTTCAAATAGCCGGCGATGCGGCGTGAGCCGCATCTCAAGAAAGCCAGCTGCAGCCAGCCGCCGTCGAACGCGGTCAGCGCGATGGTTTCCATTTGGGCGCGCATAGCAGGGGTGAGGAAGCGCGCCTTTTGCGCCTCCTGCGTCATGAGGGCAAAGAAATCCTCCAGGGCTGCCAGCAGCAAGGCCCTCTCTTCAATAATCTCAAGCGTGACCGGCTCCGGGTTACGCCCTGCGCGGCGCAGTTTGCGGCGCAGCTCGTGGCCTTGCTTGCTGCCCAGGCTTTCAATATAAGCATCCAAGCTTTCGGGAACAACAATGTAAGGACTGGGCTGCAGGGTTTCTAATTCATAAGACCAGCCCAGTTCTTGGGCTGCTTTTTTTAGAAATGGGTGGCTGGCGGAACCATCCACTAGGTTGTATAGATCGAGCCGCTGCCAAAGCGGGCCATCGGCGTCACGAAGATGGGCAAACACCGCCTGAATAAAAGCACCCAGGTCTTCAGGTTGGGCGATGAAATCCAAGAAGTCGGCGATCTCATGGCTGCCAATGAAGAGCAGCTCCCATTCGCCCTGCGCATTGCGGGCGCGGAACAGCGGGGCGATGCCCAGCAGGCGTCCGTCTGCATCTCGCCCGGCGAGGATGTGCAATTGGGCATCCTGCCACTCGGCGCCGCCCAAATGCTGCCACCAGGCGCGCTGGAACTCATAGGTCAGGAACGGCGTGTTCTGATGGTTGCGCTTGACTAACTGTTTCCAGTCTGCGGCCAGCGCGGTCCAATCGTCCACGTTGTTGATGGTCTCGATGAGCAAAGGGGCTCCTGGTTCTATGATATTGAGGTTTGTTGGCGGAGTTGATTCACAAAAAGCCTCGGGGATTTTACCAGTATAATTTTTTGAACGGTCTAGCCGGCCGTTGCCCATGCCAGCCCAACTCGATCTGACCGTTCTGCCTCTATTCCGACTGGACGGGCGGGATAACCCTTACCTGCCCGGCTTGCTGGCCGCCGAGCCGCCGCGGCGCACAGCCCGCGGGCGCGGCGAGGAGCGGCTGCTGCTGCAGCTCAGCAGCCCGCCCGATCTCACCCTCAGCCCAGAAGCGCAAGCCAGCTTGCTGCAGGATATGGCGGATGGGTACTTCCGCATGCCGGGCGCGGTAACCAGCGCGCTGCGCGAACAGATCGAAAGGCTGAACGCCTACTTCCTGCAGCGCAACCAGCAGGCGGCGCCCAAGGGGACGCCCACGCCCGCCTTGCTAAGCGCGCTCACTATCCGCGAACAACGCGTGACCCTGGCGCAGTGCGGCCCGGTGCAGGCCTTCTTGCTGAGTGGGGAGGAGCCGCGCCACTTCTACGACCCACAGGCCGCCGGCCGCGGCCTGGGCCTCAGCCAAAGCATGGATATTCGCTTCTTCCAATTCGAACTTCATCCTGACCAGCTCATCCTGCTGCTGGCAGAGCTGCCGGCGGCATGGACCGAGAAAACCCTGGCGGATACCCGCGGCCAGAAATTGGGCACCCTGCGCCGCCGTTTCCTCAGCGAAGCGGGCCTCAATCTGCGGGCTGCCTTGCTGGCCGCCCAGGCGGGCAAGGGGCAGATGGTCGTCTTATCAGGCCCCGAATTAGAGCCGCCAGTCGTTGCGCAGACCGATGTCAACAAAGCTGCCGCCAGGCAGCCAGGGGAGACCGCCCAAGCATGGCAATCGGTGGAAGTTCCGGGGGAAGAAGCGCCCGCGGACCAGCCGCAACCGATTACCGCACCAGCCAAAACTTTTGACGACGTCGCCGAAAAGCCAAACTGGTTGGCTGAACTTTCGGCGCGCGTCGCTACTCTAAAGCAGCGCACTCTCCCGCCGCTGCTTAACTTCTTGCAGCGCGTACTGCCTGAAGAGCCGATCTTCAACTTACCGCCGCGAGTGATGGGACTGATCGCCATCTTGGTGCCCATCGGGGTGGTCGTGCTGGTGGCGGTGGTCTATTTATTTTTCGGCCGCGATCAGCTTTACATCAATTACCTGGAGCGCGCCCAGAGCGCCGCGGCTATCGCCGCGGTCAGCGCGGACCCGGCCGAAGTGCGCCAGGCCTGGCAGGGCGTGGTCTTTTATGCCGAGCGCGCCGCCCATTACGAAGAAGACGCGCAAACGGCCGCAAACTTGCTGGCTCAGGCGCAAGCCGCCCTGGATGGCTTGGACGCCATCCGCCGCGTCGAGTTCAGCCCGGCGCTGTTCCAGCCGCTGGCGCTGGACGCGCACATCTCGCGCATGGTGGCCACCAACAACGAAATCTATATGCTCAACGCCACCGACGGCAGCATCCTGCGCGCTTTCCTGGCCGGGGATGGCGCCGGCGGTGGCTACCAGCTGGACGCGGATTTTTCCTGCGAGCCCGGCCCCTATGGCGATTTTATTGTGTCCGAACTGGTGGACCTGGCGTTGCTGCCGCGCGGCAACGCGCTGAACGCCGATATCCTAGCGATAGACGGCAACGGTTATGTGATCTATTGCGCTAGCGGGGAGCGCCCCTCGGCGCGCGCCCTGGTTCCCCCGGACAGCAACTGGGGCCAGCCGCGCGCCATCGTTGTGGAAAATGGCAACCTTTACGTTTTAGACCCGCTAAACAACGCAGTGTGGATCTACTTCGGGGAAGACTACTCTTACGCAGAGGCGCCGCGCTTCTTCTTCGGCGCCGAGGTGCCCAGCCTGCGCCGCATGCTTGACTTGGCCGTAGAAGGAGAGGATCTCTACCTGATCAATGAAGATGGCCACATTGCCATTTGTAGCTTCAGCGCTGACCTCGACAATCCCAGCACTTGCGAAGACCCGGCGCAGTATACGGACACGCGTCCCGGCCGGCTTTCCGGCCCGCAGGTGGAGGGCGCCAATTTTGAGCAGATCCAGATCGGCGAGCCGCCCCAACCCGCACTCTACTTGCTCGATCCGGTGGCGCGCGCCATTTATCGTTTCAGCCTCAGCCTGGGCCTCGATGCGCAATTCCAATCGGTGGCTCCGCTGCCTGAAGGGTTGGCCACCGCCTTTGCCATCACTCCCAACCGCGCCATCTTGCTGGCGATTGAGAACGACGTCTACATCGGCTTCATCCCTTCCGATCCTTAGGCGCCATGCCGCAATACCTGGAGATCGCAGTGAACGTACCCCGCGTGGCCGGGGTATTTCATTATCATTGCCCGCCTGAACTGGAAGGCCGGCTGCAGCCCGGCCACCTGGTGCTGGTCCCCTTTGGCCCGCGCGTCGTGCAGGGCGTGGTGCTGGGAACAGTGGCCGAACCCGAGGTGCCCGAGACCAAGGCGGTCAGCGTCCTTTTGGACGAAGAGCCGGTGCTCACCGCGCTGCAACTGCAACTGGCCGCCCATTTGGCCGAAAGTTGCCTAGCGCCGCTGGCGGCCTGCGTCAGCCTCATGCTGCCGCCCGGCCTGGGGCGCGGAGCCGATGTGGAATATTCCCTAACCTCTGCGGGGCAGGCTTTTGTGGGTGACCTGAGCTCTTCCCAATTGCGCTTGATCACCATGCTCAAGGAACGCGGCCCGCTACGCGGCGGACAGTTGAACCGCGCCCTACCGCGCCGCAATTGGCGCTCGTCCGCCGCCACGCTGGCCCGCAAAGGCCTGGTAGCCACCAGGGCCCTGCCGGCCATGCCGAGCGCCAGGCCCAAAACAGTGCGCACCGCGGAATTCCTGCTCGCGCCCGGGGACGAAAAATCGCTCGGCCGCAATGCGGCCACCCGCGCCCGCCGCGCCGGGATGCTGAACATCTTGCAGCATGAAGCCGGGCCGCTAGACGCCGAATGGTTGTACGCCGAAAGCGGCGGCAAACTAGCGGACCTCTACGCGCTGGCCGAGCTTGGGCTGGTGCGCCTCAGCGCGCGCGAGACGCTGCGCGATCCGCTGGCCGCGCTGCCCTACGAT
>CAZNFL010000062.1:0-8110 GCA_964572455.1 uncultured Anaerolineaceae bacterium | reverse complement strand
GGCTTGCCGCTTGGCTCCAGTGGACACAACAGACACCCACAATGCTGCCAGAACTACCATCGCCGCGCCGAACCCCAGAAGGCCGCCCCGCGAGTCGGTAAAAATGAGCACGATCAAGCCGATGAAAGCCAGCCCAAGCAATACGATCCTTGACAGCTTCCCCGACACAAAAGCTCTGGCGACTGCTAACGGAATTATCAAATTAGTGAATGCGGCCAGCAGGTTTGGGTCCCCTAAAAACCCCGAGATACGTTGCTGAAATGTGGGAGCGAACTCCAGGCCCGCCACAGCTGCGCGCCAGGAGAGAAAAAGACCTGCCAATTGGACCAGGCCAAATGCAACCACCATGGCGCCGGCAATCAGTAGGCATTTTTCAATGAGCTCCGCTGGCCATCGCTTGCGCAAAAGGTCCAATACTAGATAAAAAGCAAGTACATACACTAGCCAGGTGATGGCGTGCGGCAGGCTGCGGCGCGGATCCTCGGAGAACAAAACCGCGATCAATTGGGAAACGATGAAAAATAACAGGGCGAGTTCCAACCTGCTTGCAGGCAAGCGCACTTTGTTTAGCAAACCATACAGCAACCACGCGCCAAATACCCCTGAAGCCAAGACCAACGAAAAGATCTGTAGGCGGATATCTATTAGGGCAGCAAACCCTCCACCCAACAGGACAACGTAGGCAAACAGCAAGAGCAGCGCCATTTCGCGCCATAAATAAGTCCAGCTGGTTTGTTTCATGCTAAAAGGCGCCGCGCCCGCTGAATACAGCCCAAAACGTTTTCAAAATGATAAGCAAATCCAGCCCAATCGAGTAATTCTGAACATAGTAGAGATCATCCTCGGTGTGCAGGTGCATGGGCTTGTCGCTGCGGCCATTCACCTGCCACCAGCCTGTCATCCCTTGTGGCACCGCAAAGCGTTTGCGCTGCCACAGTTGGTAGCGCTCCACCAACTGGGGAAGTTCTGGCCGCGGGCCCACCAGGCTCATCTCGCCTTTCAGCACGTTCCAGATCTGCGGCAGCTCGTCCAGGCTGGTGCGGCGCAGGAAGCGCCCCACTCTGGTAACGCGCGGGTCATCGGCGCGCTTGTGAATAGCTCCATCCGCATCCAAGCGCAGCTTGCCTGCGCCAACTTTCATCGTGCGAAACTTAAGCATGGGGAAGATGCGGCCATTCTCGCCCACTCGCTTTTGCGAAAGGAACACCGGCCCGCCATTATGCAGCCGAATGCTTAGCGCACAAGCACCCATAATAGGAAGAAGGAGCGGCAGACTGACCGCCACGAGCAGCAGGTCGAAGGCACGCTTGAATAAACGTTGCGAGTCGCTCAGCGCCGGCGCCCGCAAATCCAGCATAGGCAGCCCCGCAAAGTCCTCCACTTGGGCACGGTGCAACGCCAATGAAAAATAATCCGGGATCACCCAGGTGCGCACCGGCAGATCGTGAAGTTCGGCCAGCATCTCATTCACTCGCTGGAAGGCCGATCTGGGTAAAGCGATCACCACATCGTCAATCTTTTTTCGTTGCACAACTTTGCGCGTATCCTTGAAATACCCTAACACCATCTTCCCCCGACTCTCATCGTCTAGGAATCCTACGAAGGCCAAGCCCAAGCCAGCATGCTCTTCGATCTGGGTGCGCACCTCCAGGCCCACCTCTCCGGCGCCGATCACCAGCACTCGCCGGCTCGCCGCCCGAAAGCCGCGCCAGCGCTGCAGAGAACGCAAAACCAGCCGCCAGGCAACTAATCCGGCAAATGACAGCGCAACGAAGGCGACGAATAACAAGCGGGAGACATCGCGAAAGGACAAGAACAGCAATCCGGCGCAGGCGATCCCGGCCAGCAAGCTGCCAAGCGTTAGGCTGCTGAGCTCGTTCACCACCCGCAGGTTACGGCGGCCATCATAAAGATTGAACAGCAATAAGACTGCGGTCCAGATCGCAGGGAAAGCTAGATACAGCACGGAGGGAACCACTACCTCGCCTGTCGCCAAAGGCTGTGCAAATGAAAGCGTGCTCAGGCTGGGACGCAGCATTTCCGACAACCAGAGAAAAGCGGCCACCAGGGCCGAATCAAGCACAATAGAAAATAAAGCGAAATTGACTGAGAAGCGACGGATCATGCCTTTGATTCCGCGTGCGTAAGAAGTCCCAACCTTTGCTTCACCACTTTGAAGAAAAAGCTGGGGATACCAAACAGGTAACGCTTCCACAAACGCCGGGGCTCAACCAACAGACGGCTCAGCCACTCAAGGCCATTATTAGTCATCCAGCGCGGCCCTCGCGGCACCGAACCTGAAATGTAATCAAACATAGCGCCTGTCACCAGGATAACCGGAACATCTATAGCAAGCATATTTTCCAGTATCCATTTTTCCTGTATGGGGATCCCGAAACCAACCACCAAAACATCCGGAGAGCTTTGATTGATGAGCTGCAGTATTTTTCGATTTTCCTCGCCGTTGACATTTTTGTCAAAAAATCCGTGGTGAGTGCCAGCCACGCGCAGCCCAGGGCATTGAACGATCAATTGGTCGGCTGCCTGCTTGGCTACTCCGTCCCTTCCACCCAGAAAGAAGATGCTCCGCTTAGCCTGCATGCATTGAGCGGCCAATAAGGGCATCCAATCCGGTGGCGTAAATCGCTCTCTGATCGGAGAGCCCAAGAGCCAAGCGGCCAATTTAACGCCAACCCCGTCGCAATAAACTACCTCGCATTGATTATAGAAGTTTCGAAGCCATTCGTTCTCATACGCCATGTTGAGCGCGTGAATATTTACGTTTTCGAAGACTGACTTGCCCTTAGAAACAGCAGCTTGACCGATCCGGTCGAGAACCTCGCTCAATCCAAGGTTAGAGATTGAAACCCCCAGCACATTGACTTTAGTTACATCCTGGCTCACTTTTTTAACCCTCACTTGAACAAGGACGAATAGTCGGCTTTTTCGAAAACAGTACAAGCGCCATCCACGGTTGCATCCAGTATGGCGCGGCCATCTTCCTCGTACGCCCGCCGGGCTAGGGCGTAGGCTACTTCGGAGCGCCGCAGATCCGGGAGCTGCCAGCGAATCCCCTTAGGAAAGTAATTGGGATGAAAGTGATTTTGGTCCTTTGCTTCGGCCCTCACCTGTACCTCATTAGGGAAGCCTTTTGAGTCGAAGCGATGGTCCAAACCAACCAGGACCACCTGCTGAAACCCCATATAAAACGCCAGCTGGATTGCGGCATAGGTCACTGTTCCGCCACTACATAGGGGGTCTGTTATGTCGCTGACAAACGTGTCACGCAAGCCAAGTTTGAAGCGCAGGAAAAGAAGCTGATCAGCTTGCTTACTAAACTTATTGCGGCTGTTCCAGCTGAGGAATTTTGGCATCCCCAGATCAGCAATATCAGCCGAGAATTGATCCAACACCAATTCATTGATCGCCAAAAAATAGGTGGTTTGAAATCTCATCGAGTCGAAATTCAAATAAATGCGGTTCATCCCAAAAGTTATCTCGTCCTTCAGGATATGAAGATCCATACGCGCCAAACTTGGACCGTTAGCGATGATAAAGCAGCGGCCGCCTTGATGCAGGTTTTTAAAAGATCGCAACCGCTCCCGATTTGCGTTTGCCAGGGCAGAAAAACGCCAGGCTAATCCTTGAGGCACGTCTGTTATCCGTCGCAGGCCGGCCGACAAAATGCGGTTCGGTGTTAGTTCCGCAAAACGAAAGCGGCTCCTGGGCACGGCTTGCTTCATCATCTAGATCGCTTTTTAACTCGCCGGTTGAGACTCGGGAAACAGATAGAAACATACGCACCCAGGATAGCGAGATCAAACAACACTTCAACCCATATATTTGAAGGAGCGTACCAGCGATCAACCAAGATTCCCAGTATCAGCGTTGCACATATACCTGCGATACGTTTCCACGGATACACTGGGCCTGCGAAGCGTCGGCTATACCAATTCACCAGGGCAAATAAAGTGAAATAGCCTAATAGGGTATTTACTGCCGCCGCCTGGATCCCAAGCAGGGGGACTAAGAGCAGGTTCGCAGCGATATTGACCGCGCCGGCGATCAAGGTAAACAACCATACCCAGCGGGTCTCGCCGGCCATTAGTGTGATCACATTCATCGGGCCGTAATACAAAGACACGCAAAAAAAGCCGAGCGCCACCCAGGGGACAATGCTGGCGGCCTGCAAGAAACCGGCTGGCATAAAGGCAGCGATCAGCTCGTCAGCAAAGATGGAGATCGCCAGTGCAGCCGCGGCTGTCCAGGCCACATAGTTGGCAAACAAGGTTGGCAGCGCCGCTCGCTTTGCCGCGTCCTTAGGCGCTTTGCCATAGTTTGGCATCAACGCGCTGTTGCCCGCATTGGCAATCACCTGTTCCACGTTGCCCAGGTTGTAACCGAAACCATAAACCCCCAGGTCGGCAAGCGGCACCCGCGCTTCCAGGATCACACGATCCGAAAGGTTCAGGATCCAATGTCCAATTTGGTGCGGGATCAAAGGTAAGCCATAGGCGAGAGCTTTTTTCACCTTCAGCCAATCGAAGCGCAATTTCATCTGCGGCATCAAAACCAGGCTATATATGAGCGCCCAAATTAATCCGGTAACAACCGGCGCGGTCATCGCGCCTAACAACGGTTGTTGGAAGTTAGCCACAAAAAAGAGAGACAAAAGAACAAGGGTGAACGCATTCGCGATCGAGAACCCCACATAATGCCCGGCTTTCGATTGGGCGCGATAGATTTCGTAAATAATGATCCCGAACCCGTTCAAATACGCAGCCCACAATGCCAGCCTGATGTACGGGTCATAGGGAACGCTATCAAATATATTGGGGAAAAAGCGCCCCCACAGGAAATTGACGATAAGAACGAGCGCAGCTCCACCTAAGGCAATAAATAACCATAGGCTGCCATAAAAACTGCGCCTGGCCTCAGCGTCATCATAATCAAATGACTGTTTAAAAGCCGCTCCCTTGAGCCCAAAAATAACCAGGGCGCCCATCACAGTCGAGATGGCTGTGGCAATGGCGTAGATCCCATATTCAGCAGGAGAGAGAAACAGAGGATAAAACACCGCCGGGGCGTAACGAGCGCCGACCGCCAGCACATCCCCCACCACATAAGTTAAGCCGGCGCGGAATTCCCCGCCCAAATTGTTAAGCATTAAGGCGATTATATAAGAGCTAATGCCGCTAATGATCGATTTAGTCCACCCAAACTCGGTCGCTGAGCCCGAAATACTCCGATTGCGGGCGGTTGATGCGCTGCTTGACAAGGCTGGCCATCCCAACCCGTTACTATTAAAGGGTGTATTAATAGGCGCTATGCACCCATCCAGGTTTAAATCGTCTGCTCTTCCAGCTGCACCTTGCCAAGTTTGCACGACCCCCTGTATGTGTGCGTACATGACAACTTCACAATGGAGAAAATACAAAAATCGGCTAAACTAAGCGCTGAGGAGGACCATGAAACTAATCGGTAACATCATAGCGGCCATTCTGATCTTCTTCGGCGTGCTCTTTATTTGGGGGGCTTTTAGCCCAGACCAGGGCGGGGGCACCGGCTGGATCGTGGTGGGGATTATCAGCGTCGCCATTGGCCTGCCCATTGCTTGGTATGTCAACCGCAAGCCATTGCCAGACCAAAAGGTTACCTACGAGGTCGAGCTTAGCGGGGATGTGAACCTGGAAAATTTCCAATGCAGGCAATGTGGCGGCGCCCTGAGCAGCAAGAACGTGCGCCTGGTGGGCGGCGCGCTGAATGTGGAATGCCCCTACTGCGGCGCGGTCTATCAAGTCGAAGAAAAGCCGAAGTGGTAAGCATTTCAAAGATAAAGGCAGGCGTTTTAAAGTGAGAAAAAAGCTTAGCTTCATTGCCTCGCTTGTCGTAGTCCTCCTCCTCGTCCCATTTGGTGCTGCTTTCGCCCAGGATTATTACTTTTCCGTCGTTGCCGAACGGGTGGACGCTTATTGGGAAGCCGACGGTACCCTGACCCTGGAATATGAGATCGTCTTTCACAATGGGGACAACGCTCCCGTAGTCGACGTAGTTGATCTAGGCCTGCCCAATGACACCTATAGTCCCTCCAACATTGAGGCCTCTTTCAACAACCAGCCACCTTCATTCATCGAATGGCAATCAGAATACATCGAGACCGGCCCAGCCATTTATTTCACGAACCCCTTGCCACCGAATGGCACGGGCACTTTCCGGGCGCGCATCACCAACATTAGCAATGTGCTCTATACGGACAATCTGGACTCGAACTATACCAGCGCTGTATTTATCCCCAATTATTTCGGCAGCGAGTTTGTTTTTGGCACCTCCGATATAACCGTTGTCTATCACTTGCCTCCCGGGGTCCAGCCCGAAGAGCCTCGCTGGCACACCGCCGACCATCCCGGCTTCCCGGAGGAACCCGTCACCGGCTTCGATTCCGAGGGTCGCATCACTTACACCTGGCGCAATGAAAACGCCAGCGCCTCCACAGAATATCTCTTCGGGGCTTCCTTCCCGAAGACTTATGTTGCTGCCGGCAGCGTGCTGGAACCGGATGTCTTTCAGCGCCTCGGCCTCGATCCTGCATTCCTCATCCCCTTCGTTATTTGCCTGTGTTTCGCGCTGTTTATTGGCGCCATTATCTGGTTCAGCATCGTTGCCGATAAGCGCCGTCGCATGCAATATTTGCCGCCCAAGATCGCCATCGAAGGCAATGGTATCAAGCGTGGCCTGACTGCCCCAGAGGCCGGCATCCTGCTGGAGCAACCGATGGACAAGATCCTCACCATGATGCTGTTCTCCACGATAAAGAAAGGCGCCGCCCAGGTGGCCAAGCAGGAGCCGCTGGATCTCGCCATTACCTCCCCCGCGCCCAAAGATTTGCGCGAGTACGAATCTGAATTTTTGAGCGCCTTCAAGGAAGGCGAAAAGGGCTCCCGCCGCCGCGCCCTGCAGGCAATGATGGTGAATTTGGTCAAGGGCGTGGCCAATAAGATGAAAGGTTTCAGCAAACGCGAAACCGTGGAATATTACAAGAAGATCACCGACGATGCCTGGAAGCAGGTCGAAAGCGCCGGCACGCCCAAAGTGATGAGCAAGCTGTACGATGAGAATCTCGAATGGACCATGCTGGACCCGAATTACGATGGCCGTACCCAAGAAGTATTTACTGGCCGCCCGGCCTACGCCCCGCGCTGGTGGCCGATGTATGTCGGCGGCAGCCCCGGCCGCAGTGTGATCAGCGCCCCCTCCCGCTCCACGGGCGGCGGCTTGCCTACCCTGCCCGGGGCGGACTTTGCCGCTTCAGTGGTTAAGGGCACCCAAAATTTCGCCGGCGGCGTGGTGGGAAACCTGGCCGATTTCACAGGCGGGGTGACCAAGGTGACCAATCCGCCCCCGCCGCCGTCCACTAGCCGCGGCGGCTTTAGCGGCGGCGGGTCTTCGTGTGCTTGCGCCTGCGCTGGCTGCGCCTGCGCTTGCGCCGGAGGCGGCCGATGACAAGGAAAGCTCTGCTTTCCGCAGTTGCGAGGAGGCCGAAGGCCAGAGCCTGCCCTGAGCGAAGCGAATGGGAAGCAATCCCCAAGCTGGATGCAAACCCTCCTCGATTATTTGGAGACAGATAATGACTAGTCTGTTGGAACGCCTGGGATTGCGCGGCGGCGAGCGCGCCCAGCCGCTAGAACCCGGTTTCTATTCGTACATTGCGCCGCCCAGCCACCCCTTCAATTATCGGCTGCACCTGCGCGTGGAACCGAACGGTGTCGGCCTATTGGTAGTGAACGCTTCCACTGTTCTGCACCTTAACCAAACTGCTACCGAATACGCTTATCACTTCGTGCACCTGACGCCGCCGGGGGAGGTTGCCGAGCTGATCAGCAAACGATATCGGGTGGGCAAATCCCACGCCGCGCAGGACTATGCTGACTTCGCTAAGCGCATCCAGGCGCTCATTGAAACGCCGGATCTCGACCCGGTCACCTACCTCGATTTCGAGCGCCAGGCGCCCTACACCGAGTCGATGAGCGCGCCTTATCGCCTGGACTGCGCCCTGACCTATAAACTGCCAAAGGGGTCTCCCCGCGGCGCCGCGCCTCACAAGCGCGTCACC
>CAZNFL010000061.1:0-8967 GCA_964572455.1 uncultured Anaerolineaceae bacterium | reverse complement strand
GACTTCGACAAGATCGAGGCGGCCAACCTGAGCCGCTCGATCTTGTTCCGCGAAAAAGACTCCGGCCGCGAGAAATCCCAAATAGCCGCCGCCCGCGCCAAAGAGATCAATCCCGATATCAATGTGCAATACCTGCACGGGGATGTGATGACCGATATCGGCCTGGGCGTATTTCGTCGCATGGACGTGATCATCGGCTGCCTCGACAACCGCGAAGCGCGCCTGGCGGTCAATCGCTTCGCTTACTGGATGAACAAGCCCTGGGTGGACGGCGCCATCCAGGAACTGCTCGGCCTGGTGCGCGTCTTTGTGCCCGGGGATGGCGCTTGCTTCGAATGCACGCTCACCGAGCAGGCCCGCCGCGACCTGGCGCTGCGCTATTCCTGTCCGCTGCTGGCGCGCCAGAATATCTTGCTGGGTAAGGTGCCCACCACACCCACCATCGCCTCCATCATCGGCGCCATGCAGTCTCAGGAAGCGCTCAAGCTCATCCATGCCATGCCCGTCGAACCCGGCAAGGTCACCCATTTCAACGGCTACACCAACAACCTGCACACCACCGCCTACCTGCCGGACGCGGATTGCGAAAGCCATTGGATCTATGGCGAGATCAACGAGCTGCCGCTGCGCGCCGAATCCAGCACATTGCGCGAATTGCTGGACCTGGTGCAAGCCGACCTGGGCGAAGACGCGGTGTTGGAACTGGACCAGGAATTGGTGCTCTCATTGAATTGCCTGAACTGCAACACCAGCGAGCAGGTGCTTAAGCCCCTGTCCGCGGTGACCTTCGAGGCCGGCCACTGTCCCAATTGCGGGCAGATGCGCGAAGTGAACTTGACCCACACTATCCACGGCGATGAAGATTTTGCTGACCGCACCCTGCGCAGTGTGGGCGTGCCGCCGTTGCACATCTTGCGCGCCACGAATGGTACAGAGTTTCGTTTTTACGAACTCACCGGCGATCTGGAGGAGGCTGTGCATTTCTCCCACTTCTCTGAGGCCGTGCCGGTGCCCGTTCCCGCGGCGCGGGTGCAATTTGGTGAGATAGTTGAAGATGAGCCCGATCTGCAAACCAATCATGCTGGCAAACAGATCCACCTCATTGATTAGGCCATGGCAGCCAACACGAGCAGAATGCATATGAATCTCAGTGAAGGCAGCACATTGGGTGGCTTGCTGGAGCGTATCGCCCTGGTCCTTCTGATCACCGCAGTGGCTGGCTTGCTGTTCCTGCTCCTGCTCACGCTGGACCTGCAGGTGCCGCGCGAATGGCTCAAATACGGCCTGGTGGGTTCCCTCGGACTGGCTGCCGGGGTCAGCGCCCGCTTCCTTCTGGCGGGGCACAACTTCTATCTCAAGTTATTTTCTGGCTTGCTCGCCATACTCATTGCCCTGGCCATGCTCAACGTCGCCAGCCGCGGCTTCGTCGGCTTCGACTTGCTGCAGCTCTATCCGGCCACAAGCGCTTGGGACGGCGGCCTCTCCTTCGCAATCTCTGCGGCGGTCGCCTGGCTTGCCCTGCAAGCCTGGACCCGCCCACGCCGCGTGCTGGTCGAGCCTCGCACGTCTCCTCCCCCTGCACCTGCGCCCCAGCGGGCCCCACAGCCGTCCCGCCGCCCTGCCTCAACTGGTCGCAGGGCTACCCCCCCCTTCATTAATTCTTTCAATGCCTGGCGCGCCCGCGCCGCGGCGAAGCTAGCCAGGCTGGCGCCTACCCCCAACCTCGGCCCAACCACCCGCAACGCAGCCAGGCCGAAGCCCAGCCCGCGGCTTGCCCGCCGCTCGACTGCTGTGCATCTCTCAGGGGCTACAGAGAATGTCTGCCCTTATTGCCTGGAGCCGGTGGTCAAGAATGATCGGCGCGGTGTGAAGATCTGCAAAGTGTGCAAGACCTGGCACCACGGCGATTGCTGGGCGATCACGGGCGTTTGCCAGGTGCCGCATCAGTACGTCAATTAATTTGAGGAGCTTGAATGGCTGATCTTGAAGTTACCGTCGTGTTGCCGAATGGAGGCGCTCGCAAGGCCGAAGTGCCCGACGATGTATCCATCCGCGAACTGCTCACCGAGTTCACTTCGTTGCTCGAGCTGCCCACCACGGGTCCCGACGGCCGGCCTATGGGCTACCGCCTGGACAGCAAAGCACTCGGCCGCGAATTAAAGGAGGACGAGTCTTTATCCTCGGCCGGTGTACCTGCCGACGATCGCCTCATCCTGACTGCGGATATCACCGCCGGTGCGATGAGCGTGAGCCAGAGCCCGCGTATCCGCCGCCTCAAAGCCGACCTGGAGCGCATGCAGGACCTGGCCGCGCAGAGCGACTTCATTGAGTTCAAGGCCATGTCCGAACGTAGCGGCTTGCCTCCAGAGAGATATATCGTGACCTACACTTGCAAAGGCATTGTCGGCGTTGACCGAGCCGGCACTCCGAAATTCGGCAATCGCCACCTGGTGGAGATCTATCTGCATAACCAATATCCGCAGCGCTGGCCCGGTATGAAGTGGCTGACCCCCGTTTGGCATCCCAATATCAATCACCTCAACGGCACCGTGTGCGTGGACGCCGCCTGGTGGACGGCCAGCCGCTCCCTGGATCGCCTGGTGCTGATGATCGGCGAGATGGTGCAGTATAAGAATTTCCACGACGACCCCACCAAGCCGCCCTTCCCTTGGGATCCCGAGGCGGCCCGTTGGAGCCGCGAATACCGCAAGAAACATCCGCGCGCCTTCCCGGTGGATACGCGCGAACTTCTGCACCCGGAACGCGTGCATATAAAGAAAATGAAGAAGAAACCCAAGCCGCGCATCCGCCTCAAATAGTGAAAGCCCGGCAACCGCCGGTTCTCATCGTAGAAACAAGAAAGGAGTTGCATCATGTCAGACGTACCAGTCACCGTAGTAATGCCCTCGGGGGGCAGCCGCACAGCCGAAGTCCCGGACGACGTGGAAGTGAAAGAACTCATCCCGGAATTGGCCACCAAGCTGGAACTCCCCACGACGGGCCCGGACGGCCGCCCCATGGGTTACCGCCTGGACAGCAAGGCCCTCGGTCGCGAACTGAAGGACGACGAGACCTTGGCAGCCGCGGGTGTGCCTGCGGACGACCGCCTCATTATGACCGCGGACGTCACCGCCGGCTAAGTCCTGCTGGGTGGAGTGGGCGCCTCTCAGGTTCCTACTCCACCCCGGCCTTCGCTTATGGAAGATAAACAAGTTCGCCCCCTGGTTTCCGCCGGTGCTCCCCGCCGAGCGCGCATTCCCCATCACCGCGCCCATCGCTGGTTGGCGGATGGGGAGCCTGGCCGCGCGGCCGGGATGCAGGTGTTCGTCACCCAGCCCGTGTTCCGCGCCATCAATGAACACGCCAACAGCGACCTCGATAACGAGGTCGGCGGTTGGCTGGCCGGGCGCTGGTGCCGCGATGTGGATACCAAGGCCGAGTTTGTGGTGGTGGAAGCCCTGCTGCCGGCGCAGCAAGTGCGCTCGGGCAGCACCTTCCTCACTTTCACGCACGACAGCCAGGTGGCCATGCTGGCCGCATTGGAAGAGCGCTATGCCAAAAAAGGGATCGTAGGCTGGTATCACACCCACCCGCGCATGGGGCTCTTCCTCTCCGGCTACGACGTCTGGCTGCATGAGCATTTCTTCCCTTATCCCTGGCAGGTTGCGCTGGTGGTGGACCCGCACGGCCATGCCGGCGGATTCTTCGTCCGCGATCCCAAGAACGCGCTCGATTCCCGGCGCTACTTTGGATTTCATGAACTCTTGAATCGCAAAGGTGAGTCGATCGTGGATTGGCGCAACTTGCATGCGGAACGCAAGCCGGAGCCCAAGCCAGAGGCGCCAAAGCCGGCGGAGCCAAACGCGGCGGCTAAGCCACAGGTTTCGCCGTCGATCCCGCCGAAGAAAAATGATGTGAAAGTAAGCCACCCAATTTCGGTGGCCGCCAGGCCGCTTGGAATTAAAGAAGAACCCAAAAAACCAGAAGTGGCGGTTGAAGCCCAACTCGTGGAAGTGAAAATGGCAACGGCGGCCAAACCCGAAGCTGCTAGGCCGGGTCAGCAACAGGGCGTTTTGAAAAAATTTGAAGGGCCCAAGCCGCCGCCTAAAGTTAACCTGCGAAAAAAAGAAGACAACGAAAACAACGCACCTGATAACGAGGCGTCTGCCTCGAAGGAGGCACAAAAATGAGTCGCTATTCTCGTCTGTACTACTACTCATTGCTCGGCGCCATTGGCGGCCTGATCGGCTGGCAAGCCAGCAATGTGCTAGGCCTTTCGTTTACCGATAATCTCTACCTCAGCGAGGTGGTGGTGGGCGGCCTGATCGGCTTTTTCATCGGCGCGCTCATCGGCCTCGCCGAAGGGTTCGCCGCCCGCAGCCCGCTATTCGCGCTGCGCTCCGGCTTGTTGACCGGCCTGTTTGGCATGCTAGGTGGAGCGATAGGCTTACCGCTGGCTGAGTTTGGCTTCCAGGCCCTGGGCGGCGACGCCTGGACCCGGGCGCTGGGTTGGGCGCTGTTTGGCGGCCTGATCGGCGCCGGCATCGGCTTCAGCAGCGGTTCGCAACTGTGGAAGCCCGCGCTGGGCGGTGTGCTGGGCGGCGCCGTTGGCGGCGCGCTACTGGAGATCGCGCGCGCCCGCCTGGCCGACCCGCTGGTCGGCAAGGCTGTCGGCCTCGGTTTGGTCGGCGCGGCGGTGGGCGCCTTCATTGCGCTCATTGTGCTGCTGCTCTCCCGCGCCTGGCTGGAAGTCGTGACTGGAAAAATGAAGGGCACCGAATTCATCCTGGATAAGTTCATTCATGCCAATGGACCTTCGGCCTTCGTGGGCAGCGACGCGCTGAAGGCCGATATCGTCCTGCCCGACCCGGACATCGCCCCGCAGCACGCCATCCTCAAGGGGGCTGACTCTCACATGACCCTCAAAGACCTAAGCCGGCAGGGCACTTTTATCAACAACCGCAAGATCGAACTGGCCACCCTGCAAGACGAGCAGGCCATCCGCATGGGTAACACCCAGATGGTCTATCACGAAAAGAGGTAAGCATGAAAACTTTTCGCCAAATTTCCATTCTTGTTATCCTGCTGAGTTTATTCACGGCTGGCTTTGCCCCTCTGGCCAAAGGCGCTGAGAATGTTCGCATCACGCAGATCGACACGTCTCAGTTTCCACAGGTCACCTTCTACGTGTCCATCACCGACGAAAATGGCGAACCGCGCGCCGTGGATGCCAGCCGTTTGATCATCAGCGAAAACGGCCAGCAGATCCCGCTGGACCAGATCGAAGGCATCGGCGAGGTGGGTACGCTCGCCACGCTGCTTGTCATCGATGTCTCCGACAGTATGAACGCGGCGGGCAAACTGGACTCCGCCAAGGCGGCCGCCCACGAGTTCATAGACCGCATGCGCGATATCGATCAGGCCGGCATCATCGCCTTCAATACCCAGGTGAAAACCGTTCAGGATCTCACCTCGGATAAGGATGCGCTGCACTCCGCCATCGATAGCCTGACCGCCGACGGCCAGACCGCCATGCACGACGCCCTCGTGGTGGCTATCGATCAGCTCGAAGGGGTGGGGGGCCGCAAGGCGATCATCGTGGTCACGGATGGCTTGGACAATTCCAGCTCGGCGGGCGCAGACACGGTGATCAACCGCGTGGGACCGGCCGGCTTTTCCATCTCCACCATCGGTTTGGGCGTGCCCGCCGATGTTCTGGATGAAATGACCGGCATCGACGAGAGCGGCTTGCAGGATCTGGCCGATCGCGCCGGTGGGGTGTACGGTTTCGCTGATGATGAAGAAAGCCTGACACGTTTGTATGAGACCTATGCGGTCTCCATGCAAAGTGAATATGCCATCACATACACCTCGCCCTCAGCGCTGCGTGACGGGGTCAACCGTTCGCTTAGCGTATCGCTGGCGCCGCTGGCCGGCGGCCAACCGGTAGCGGGCCAGGATACACGCTACAACCCCGGCGGCCTGGTGCCGGAGGTAGAACAGCCGGCCTCATGGCCGCTGTTTGCGGCCGTGGTGCTGGTGCTGGCTGCTTTGGTCGCAATCCCACTAATTCTCCCCAACCTGCGCTCCGCTAAGACCGAAGCGGCAGGCGAGGGTAGTAGCGGCGGAGGCAAGATAAAACTCAAGAAGCAGCAGCCTGCTCGTATCAAGTTGAAATAGGCAGCAAGATTCATTTATAGGGGCGGGGGGTCACCCCGCCCCTAGGCGCGTAAAGGCGACATGCGTCGCCCTTTTTTATTGTGCCATATGAATTCCTCGGCATAGCCTTTGCCATCATTGTCATTCCGAGCGAGGGCGCTTAGCGCCGTTTTTTAACGGCGCTGCCCGACGAGGAATCCCTCAAGCCTTATTCGTGCCAGCAAGCGTACTGGAAAAAAGGATCCCAATAGGGATTCCTCGTCGCTTCGTTGAAAATGGTGCTTGGCAAACCAAGCACCATTTTCAACAGCTCACTCGGAATGACAAATAGCAGTAACCTCTGACGTAATTCTGATATACGGGCCCTTGAACCTAGGTACAATAGCCTAATCTTCACCCTGTTTTACAACGAGGAGTATTAGATGGAAAGAACCGGGTTATTGCAGCTCGCCGGCAAGGATGCCACTATTATTGGCCCCGATCTCACTGTGGGCCAACAGGCGCCGGAATTCACCGCCCAGGCCCAGGATTGGAGTTTTATCCGCCCTTTGGAAGCCACCAAGGGCAAAGTGCGCATCATCGCCGCCATGCCTTCCTTGACAACCGGGGTATGTGATGCGGAAACGCGCCGCTTTAACCTGGAAGCGGCTTCCTTAAGCGAGGAAATTGTAATTATTGGCATCACCGCCGACCTGCCTTATTTGCTCAAAAGCTGGTGCGAAGCCGCCGGGGTGGAAAAGGTGATGGTCGTTTCCGATCACTATGACACTAATTTCGGCGAATCCTACGGCACCCTGGTCAAGGAACGCCGTATCCTTCGCCGCGCCGTTTTCGTTGTCAATAAAGCAGGCAAAGTAGTGTATGTCGCCTACATGCCGGCTTTGGGTGAGCAGCCCAATTACGAAGAGGTCCTGTCGGCAGCCAAAGCTGCGCTAAAGAATTGATGTTATATGCCTAAACCTATCCTAGAGGTCCATCAAGCTCGGTCAAGCTGGGGCGGCGCACAAGAGATCCATTTTCGCGTCACCCCCGCCACCCGCCAATGGACGGGGCGCCCGCATCTTTGGCGCCCGCCCACCGATCTCTACGAGACCGAATCCGCCTATGTCGCCCGGGTCGAGATCGCCGGCATGCAGGATTCCGAATTGAATATCGCCATCGAAGGCCATCAGCTCGCCATTTATGGGCTGCGCCAACCTCCCGCCGAATCCGCCGCCTACCACCAGCTCGAAGTGCGCTTCGGAGATTTTCTGTCTGAGTTGGTGCTGCCCGGCGCCGTCGATGAAGACCATATCCAGGCCGAATATAAAGATGGCTTCCTGCTGGTCACGCTACAAAAGGCGGGCGCTGCCTGATGGCTAATACAAAATGGTTGGATGACCTGACCGAAATGTGGGATTGGATGGAGGGCGAGGACAGCCAGGCTCTGCAAGAGCTTCTTTTTCACCCCACCGTGACCAAAGTGGTTCAAGGCAAGGGCGACGGCACCAAGCCCGGCCAGCCCAAGATTGTAGATCATCCCGAACTTCCCGAGGTGCTGCCCATCCTGCCGTTGCGTGGGGTGGTGGTCTATCCGCAGACCGGCGTGCCGCTCACCATTGGGCAGCCGCGCTCCATCCGCCTGGTGGACGAGGCCGTCTCTGGCTCGCGCCTGGTTGGCCTGGTGGCATCCAAGGATCCTGAGAAAGAGAATCCCGAACCCGAAGATCTGTACAGCGTTGGCACCCTGGCCACCGTGCATCGCTTATTCCGCGCACCGGATGGCACTATTCGGCTGCTGGTGCAGGGCCTTTCGCGCATTCGCATCGGCGAATTCGTTTCCAATGAACCCTACCTCAAGGCCAAAGTTCAGGCCTATCCCGAATTCGAGGAAGACGGCCTGGAAGTCGAAGCCCTGGCGCGCAGCGTGCGCGGCCAGTTCCAGCGCGTCGCTGAACTGATCGGCACCATCCCGCAAGAGCTGATCTCTTCCGTTGTTGACCTGGAGAGCCCGCTGCAAACGGTTTACCTGGTGGCTAATTTCCAGCGCATGGAACTCAAGGATGCCCAGGCCATCCTGGAGTTGGACTCGCTGCGCGACAAATTGCATAAATTGGTCGAATTCCTCACCCGCGAGATCGAGGTGCTGGAAGTCGGCCAGCGCATTCAGAACGAAGCTCGTTCGGAGATCGAAGGCTTGCAGCGCGATTATTTCCTGCGCGAGCAGCTCAAGGCCATCCAGCGCGAATTGGGCGAGACCGACGAAGGCGCTGCGGAAGCTGACGAGCTGCGCAAGAAAATCGACGATGCTAAGATGCCGGAAGAGGCTGACAAACAGGCACGCCGCGAGCTGGACAGGCTTTCCAAGCTCAATTCAGCCGCCGCCGAATACGGCGTCATCCGCAGCTACTTGGATTGGCTGATCGCCTTGCCGTGGTCCAAGACTACCGAAGACAACCTGGATATTCGCAATGCCCGCAGGGTGCTGGACCAGGACCATTACGGCTTGAAAGATGTCAAAGAACGCATCCTCGAATACCTTGCGGTGCGCAAGCTGCGCTTCGAGCGCAAGGTAGAAATATCCAAACAGATCAAAGACGATTTCATTCGCCGCGAACGGGAAGGCGTCATCTTGTGCTTTGTTGGCCCGCCCGGCGTCGGCAAGACTTCGCTGGGCCGCTCCATCGCCCGCGCCTTAGGCCGCGAATTCGTGCGCATCTCGCTGGGCGGCGTGCGCGACGAGGCCGAGATCCGCGGCCACCGGCGCACCTATATCGGCTCACTGCCCGGCAAGATCATCACCAACCTCAGGAAGGCCGGAAAGTCCAA
>CAZNFL010000060.1:0-9342 GCA_964572455.1 uncultured Anaerolineaceae bacterium | reverse complement strand
GGAAAAAGCAGCCCGTTTGCCGCTTGGTATCTTGCTGCTTAAAGCAGGGTAACGAGAAGCCGGGAGCGGGCGTCGGCGCGCTGCTTCCAATCCGCGCCTCAGACTTCTTCAGGCGTTGGCCAGGCCATGGGTCGATTAAAGCAGGAAGGCGGGCAGCCGGGGCTAGGGAGCGCTGGTGTCAGGGGGTTGAACCGAGGAGATATGCTTGCTAGGTGGCCGAAAATACAAGCTGAAGGCGGTAAGTTAATGCCCATCAATGTTAAAATGTCTAGGAGGGAAAATGCCAACATCATATCTTGAAGCAAAAACGCATGGAATTGGCCAATTAATAACTCAAAGAAAGGTATTTTTTGTTCCAGACCACCAACGGGATTTTGCCTGGGACGAAAGTAATGTCCAGATATTTTTCGAGGATATTGAATCGGCCTTAAAACGGGGAGATCCGGACTACTTTATTGGAACTATAGTTTTATTAGGTCCAGAAAACAAAGCATGGAAAGTATTGGATGGTCAACAAAGACTTGCAACGGTAAGTATCTTCTTTTCTTCTATTCGAAATTGGCTAAACCAACATGGATTTGAAAGTGACGCAGATCAAATCGATTCTGAATTTTTAAAGGTGCGCCTGCTGGGAGGGAAGTACAGTGAGAGATTACGACTGAACATTACAAACAGGGAAACATTTGAAGAATTTGTTTTAGGGGATTTTAATCAGGACAAATTTAGCCTGGCCTTTAGCAAAGCTCCGAAACATTCGTCAAATTACCTATTATTAACTGCGATAAATAAATCCAGAGAGATGTTTGATTCCTTCATTGATTCGACAAAAGGGGAGGTTGTTGATAAAGCCAAAAGGCTATTTAAATTCTCTAGCTATCTAGAAGAAAATGTTAAGGTTGTCGTGCTAGATGTGAGCTCTGAAGCAAATGCCTACATACTATTTGAATCACTAAATGCAAGAGGTAATGAATTATCAATACTTGATTTAGTAAAGAATTACGTTTTTGGTGAATCTGCTAACCCCAGAAACCTAAAACAAATCCAAGCCCTCTGGAAATACATGAGCGATCGAATAGCGGATAAGGACGCGGATGATTTCCTAAAGGTTTTTTGGACCTCACGTTTCGGTGGAATTCGAAAACCACAACTATACGACAACATCAAGAGACGCTTCCAAGGACAAGACGGGGCATTGAAATTGTGCGAGGCCCTAGCCAAATCATCAGATTTTTATATTGCATTAGATGAACCAAATAACGAGTTATGGCTTAGCCATGAAAAGAATTGCAGTGAATATATTGGAGTTCTGAACTTGTTGGGGAGTCGTGTTGTGCGAGCGCCAATTCTGTCGAGCTTGGAAAGAAATGATAAAGACCTAATAGTTGGGATTTTGAAAAGTTTGATTAACTTTGTTGTCAGATACCAGACGGTTGGCCAACGGAGGACTGGTATTCTGGAAATTGTACTTTCTAAGTTAGCGGCAGATATATTTAATGGAAAGCTAGAAACAAATCGGCAAATAAATAAAGTGCTTTCACGGCTCTTGCCAACTAATGACGAATTTTATAAGGATTTTCTAAATTACAGCGACAGAATGGGTCAAAGAACATCGTATATTTTGGCGAAACTGGACTTGACTGAGCAAATTACCAAAACACCTAAACCCAATAATTTACCAACTCTGTTCGAATTAATCGAAAACTCAACAGTTACTCATATATTGCCGAAACCAACAATTGAGGAGATTGCTCAAAACGACCCAAGTAATGACGAAAACATTTATGAATTTCTGGGAAATAAGGCATTGGTTGAAAATAGTATTTTGGTAAATTGGGATAATTTTTTCCAGGCAAAAAACCGGATACTAAGTAAGTCAAAGTTTCACCTTACGCGTCTTGTTCAAAAAAGCGACCATTGGGATAGCCAAGAAATAAAACGCAGGCAAGAGAGGCTGGCTAAATTAGCATTAAAAGCTTGGCCAGAAATATAAACAATGAATATTGGGGTAGGAGAAAGAATAAGGGCAGAATCAGGGGTCCGATACAGAATTATCGATTGGTTAGGACGTGGCGGAAATTCTATCGTTTACCTAGTTCAAGCAGAAGAGGGTTCTAATTTCGGTGTTTTATTTGCCTTAAAAGTATTTCAGCAAATTGCGGATCAAAAGAGACTCGAAAAATTTCATATGGAAACAGATTTTTTATCAAAATGCGATCATCCTGTGATTATGCGTCTCTTTGATCGAGGTGTACATACGGCAAAGGTAAAGGGTATAGAAGGCAAGTATCCCTTTGTTATCGTTGAATACTTGCCAATGACTTTGGATAAAGTAATTAGACAAGACGGTGCAACCACTGCAGAAAAAGTGACTTTTGTTGTTCAATTAATTTCCGCCCTTAATTACATCCATACTAAAGATGTTCCAGTCATACACAGAGATATTAAGCCTGCAAATATTTTTTTAAAAGGAAAATCTTGTGTTTTAGGTGATTTTGGACTTATGAAATTTCTTATTGCTTCAGAAGCTAACGAAGAAAAAGTTTATGACATTCAGAATGCAACCATTGGAATGCCGAAATTCTACAGGACACCTGATTTGATAAATTACATCAATGGGACGGCAGATCTAACAACTGCTACTGATATTTATCAATTTGGCCTCGTAGTTGCTCATCTTTTCACAAATAGAAATCCTCAGAAAAAGTCGGACAATATTCTCGGCCCTATTGTTTTGGAACATATCGGATATGTACCGGGAACAGCGTTTGGAGCGCAAATAAAGGCTAGCATTATGTCAATGCTGAGTGACGATCCAATTACCCGCCCTAGTGCATTTTTATTATTCGATGAATGGGATGGTATTTTTAGGAGTGTGGTTCAACTAAGTCATGAGTTAAACGGTAAGGTCTTTTAGGCTTTTATAGCTTTCCTACGATCTAAATCTAGCTATCAGCTTTCCACCATACAATCTTTACGAAAATTTATGAGCGACCTAACATGACTGAGGCGGGAATACGCGCTACTCCTGCCCGGGAAACGGAGTTTCAGCCACCCAGTGCCCCGCGCAATACCTTGCTTGGACTCCTGACTAAATGACCAAAACACCGTAAGCTAATCCCCAAAATGTGAGTAACCCCACGCCCTACCACCTTTGGCAATTCGGGCAAAAATGTGTCCCCCGCTGCCCTCGCCTGCGCCAGGCACAAAAGAGTGCCTAAACGGCGCATGCGTTGGAGTTTTGGCGACGGACATGACTGATCTCTTAAGCCATAACGCCAAAACTCCAGGCTAGTTTTCCTACTGGCATGATCGACAGAAGTGAGTGCTTCGCTGGCCAACGAGTATTCGGGATATGGGGGTGCCACATCTAAGACACGGCTCGTCGGTCCTTTGATAGACCTTGAAATGGTTCTGGAAATCGCCGCCGCGGTAGACCCAATCGATGCTGGCGCCGTTGCGCTTAATACCCTCGTTGAGCACTTTGCGGACGGAACGCAGCAAAGCAGAAGCCTGTTGCCTGGTTAGCTGGTTGCTCTGTTGTAACGGGTGCAGACGGGCGTTCCAGAGGGCTTCGTCGGCGTAGATGTTGCCCAGCCCAGCCAGGAAAGCCTGGTCCAGCAGCAGCGGCTTGAGCTGCCTGTGCCGTGCGGCAAGCATCTTATGGAAGCGAGCCGGGGTGAGCGAAGCGTCCAGCGGCTCGGGGCCCAGGCCGCCGAGCACGGCGGCCGGGTCGGCAACGAGCCAGGCGCGGCCGAACTTGCGGGGATCCTGGAAGCTGAGCTGGAGGCCGTTATCGAAATAAAGCTGGAGGCGCGAATGAGTTCCAAGCGGCTTCGGGTCGAAGCCCAGCAGCAGGTCGCCGGACATGCGCAAATGGATCAGCAGCGAGTCTTCTTCGAGGGAGATGTGGATGAATTTGCCGCGGCGGCCAACGGAAAGGACCTGCTGGCCGGCGATGCGGCGCTGGAAGGCGGCCGCCGAAGGCTGGGCTACGCTGCGTGCCCAGGCCACCCGAGCGCGGGCTACGCGGCGGCCAATGAGGGTGCTGTCCGAAGGCTGATCTTCAGCCTGGCTGAAGATCAGCCTTCGGACTATGGTTTCGACTTCAGGGAGTTCAGGCACAGGCAAATCATACTGTGAATAAGCCGCGGATTCGAGAGTAGAATCGTCTCGATATTCTTTCGCGTGCAAATCTGGAGGAATCGTGAAAACGATCAATCATGGAAGTCTCCTGGTCACCATAGGCTTACTCATTTCGGCTTGCTCGGCTTCCGCTAGTGCTGATCCGACCACCCCAGCGGGCTCGAGCCCTGCGCCTCCCACGGCTGCCACAACCGAGGTCAGCGCGACTGCGCAGCCACCGTTGGGTCCCACTGCCACGGTGTGGCCGCCAGTATTCGATCCCCTTGCGCTTGGCGACATCCGCGACCTGAACAGCTTTATCGTAACCATCAATGAAAAGAATACGTTCAATGGTCAGTTGACGGAGCGCACGATCACTATCGGCTATATCCAGGAGCCCTTAAGCGCCTATCGGGTGAACGAGTATTCCAGCGGAGTGGATAAAACCTACGAGGTCGGCAGTCGCACCTACGTGTTAACTGGCACTGGAGACTGGTACCTCTCTGCTGGAACGAGTGAGGATGTTTTTGCTGAAGCAGACATCCCCGATGGGAATACTTACGGATTGGAAGACGCCCAGTTCACGGGCGAGGAGGACTATCAGGGAATTGCTGCCTATCACTTTGTTTTAGAGCCCACCACCCCGGCTGGCACAAATTACACAAAGGAAGGTGATTTTTTTCTGTCTAAAGAGGGCAGCTACGTGCTCTATTCGCACTGGAAGGAAACCAGTCCCTCCCAGGTAATTGAGGTCACGGAAGCTCTTTCTTCGATCAACGAACTGACTGAAATTACTCTCCCCTCCGAAATGAGCGAAATGCCAACCGCGCTGGACCTGCCGGGCGAGCTCGGCCTGCCGCTCCCAGCGGACAGCGTAATCTCTAGCATGGTTCGCTACACCAGCGTGCCAGGAGTCGATTTTTATTACTTCAACACTAAAATAAGTGCCGAAGAATTTCTGGACTATTACCGGGATCTAGAGCCGACGGATGGCTGGGCGGTTTCGCAGGCCGACGACGTCACCTTGCACGGATATGAGTGCCGGGTGTGCGTGATCATCAACAAGGGGTCTACGCAAGTCGCTCTCATCTACGACGGGTCCACCATCAAGGCAGAGTTTGATCGGTAACACATCTACGGTCCATTGTAGAGGCCGCCACAGCTATCCCCAGTTGATAGTCTACACTTTACAGTAGACAGCATAAAGCGCTCAAGATTATTTGTCATTCCGAGCGAGGTAGGTTGAGAAAGCACTCGGCCGTAGGCCGAGGTCTATCCCAACCAAAGCGACGAGGAATTCCTAGAAAGAGTGTTCCGCCAGTTGGATAACTGGCTAAAAGATGCTCATAGGAATTCCTCCCATTCGCTTCGCTCAGGGCAAGCTCTGCCTTTTTGCCTGCGGCAACACGGCTCGCTCGGAATGACAAGCTCTACCAAAGGCACTTATTTGCTCGCAATGACGGAGGTCTTTGTAGGCTGTTAACTGCAGACTGTTAACTGTAGACTGTCAACTATTCGTTGAACATCTTGCCGACGCTGGTGCCTTCGTGGGCGCGGCGGATGACTTCGCCCAGCAGGTCAGCCACGGAGAGGATGGTGAGCTTGGCGCCGAGCAGCTTGCGGGTCTCTTCGGGCATCGGCACTGTGTCGGTGGTGATAATGCCGGCCAGCGGCAATTTGGCCAGGCGCTGCGCAGCCGGGCCAGAGAGGACGGCGTGCACAAAAAGAAGGTAGATATTGCGCGCCCCACTCTTAGCCAGGATGCCAACTCCCTCGGAGATCGAGCCGGCCGTATCCACTTCGTCGTCGATCAGCAGCACGTCGTGGCCGTCCACGTCACCTACCACGCGCAAAGCTTCCGCTTTGGCGTCGTTAGCCACGCGGCGCTTTTCGACGAGCGCCAACGGCACGTTGATGCGCTCGGCGAAGTTGCGCGCCCGTTTGGCGAAGCCCAGATCGGCGGAGACGACCACCGGGTCGTGCAGGGTTTTGCACAGCTTGCGGGCGTGCTCGGCCAGCATGTGGAAGGTGGTGAGCACGTCACCGGGGATGGAGAAGAAGCCCTGGATCTGGCCGGCGTGCAAGTCGAGCGTGATGTAGCGATCGGCGCCCGAGGCCTGGACCATATCGGCCACCAGGCGGGCGACGATGGGCACGCGCGGCTGGTCCTTCTTGTCGGAGCGCGCGTAGCTCATGAAGGGGATCACGGCGGTGATGCGGGCGGCGGAGTCCAGGCGCAGGGTCTGCAGCATGATGAAGAGCTCCATCCAGTTTCGGTGCACCGGGCGCGAGGTGGACTGGATCACGTAGACATCCTGGCCGCGCACGCTGCCGTGCAGGCGGATCAGAATGTTCTCGTTGGGAAATTCGATCAGGTCACGCCCGCTGAGCGGCACGCCGAGGTAGTCGGCGATCTTCTGGGCCAGCTCAGGGGTGGCGCTGCCGGTGAAAACCTTGATGTCGCCATACAGGCTTTTTTGGGGGGTAGCAGGGCTCATGCAGACCGCCTTACTTTTTTAGTTTTCTCGTCCCATTCATGGCGAAGCACGCTCATGATCAGATCGTCGCTATAGACCCCGTTGTCGTAATGGGCCTCCCGCTGGCGGGCTTCGTGCACAAAGCCGACCTTTTCATAAGCTCGAATCGCGCGGGGGTTGGTGGAATACACTTTCAAATAGATGCGATGCAAGTTCAAGGTTTCGAAACCGTGTTGCAGCATCAGGAGCATGGCCTCAGTGCCGAAGCCCTGGTTCCAATATGCTTTCTCCCCAATCATAATGCCGATTTCTGCCTTGCGCGAGCGCCAGGCGATATCGAAGAGGCTGATGGTGCCGATCAGGAGCCAATCATCCTTTTGCTTGACCTCGATGGCAAAAGGATGCTCTTCTGGTGGCCGCTTGAGCATCTCGTCAAACCAGTTTTCCTCGCGGGCTTGAGATATTGGGAGGAAGGCGGAGATGCCGGCGCGCACTTCGGCGTCGTTGATCCAGGCGACGAAGGTTGGCAGGTCGCTGCGTTCAATGGCGCGGAAGCGGATGCGCTCGCCGAGAATCATCGTTTTGGCTTGCCGTTGAGCAGGGCGTCCACCGCCTGTCGTGGCGAGAGCTTGCGCTCCAGCAAGTCATCCAGTGTTGCCTGGTAACGCTGCTCGCTGACCTGGCTGCGCCAGCTGGCAACCAGCTGGCTGCGCAACAGGTCTTCGAGCTCGCTTTGCAAGCGAGCGCGATCGCGGCGCTGCCAGTTGCCGGTCTGCTCCAGGTGCAGCCGATGGCGTTGGATGGCGGCCACCAGCTCGGGGATGCCCTTGCCTTCGGTGGCCACCGTTTTGATTATGGGCGGGATCCACTCATCGGCGGCGGCAAGCTCGGCATCCGCAGCGCTGGCGTCCATAATGAGGCCGTGGTGGGCGATGCGCTTGGTGGGATGGCCCAGGTTGAGCATGCCGAGCAGAGCACGTTCGGAGGCTTCCACGCCGGGGCGGTCAGCTTTATTGAGCACCAGGATATCGGCGATCTCCAGGATGCCAGCCTTGATGGCCTGGACGTCGTCGCCCAGGCCGGGGGCCTCCACCACCAGGATGGTATGCGCCAGCTTGGCGATCTCGACTTCAGATTGGCCTGAGCCGACGGTCTCGATGAAAATGAGTTCGAACCCGGCGGCATCGAGCGCCTGCACCAGGCCGGCGGTGGCGGCCGCCAGGCCGCCCAGCGAACCGCGCGTGGCCATGGAGCGGATGAAGACCCCGGTGTCGCCGGAAAGGTCGCGCATACGAATGCGGTCGCCAAGGACGGCGCCGCCGGTGAACGGGCTGGATGGGTCCAAGGCGACGATAGCGACGCGGCGGGGCGGCTGGCCGTCCGGTGGCTGGCGATAATAGAGGGTGAGCTGGTTGACCAGCGAGGACTTGCCGGTGCCCGGCGCCCCAGTGACGCCCACGAGGTGGGCGGAGCCGGTGTGCGGGAAGAGGGCGTTGAGGGTGCTTCGTCCGAGGGGCGTGTCGTTCTCGACCTCGGTGAGCAGGCGCGCCAAAGCCAGCCGGTCGCCTGCGAGCACGGGTTGGTGGAGACTCATGCGCCGTCCCTCCCCTAAGCTGTGAGTCGTACCGCGTTGCGGATTTCTTCGATTATCTTCTGGGTTGGGGAGCCGGGCCCAAAGATGCCGGCGACGCCCAGGCTCAGGAGCTTGGTAACATCTTCGTCGGGGATGATGCCGCCAACGAAGACGCGCACCTTGTCCTGGCCGTTATCGCGCAGCAATTGGAGCACGCGGGGGACTAGAGCCATATGGGCGCCGGAAAGGATGGAGAGGCCAACCGCATCCACGTCTTCCTGCAGGGCGGCTTCGGCGATCATTTCCGGGGTCTGGCGCAGGCCGGTGTAGATGACTTCCATGCCGGCATCCCGCAGGGCGCGGGCAATCACTTTTGCGCCGCGGTCATGGCCGTCCAGGCCGGGCTTGGCCACAAGCACGCGGATCTTTTTCTCAGGCATTTTTTCTTCGGAATCCTCATGGGCATTATACCGTTAGGGACGAAGGATAAAGGCTGAGGGATGAAGACAAAAAGAGAACGTCATTGCGAGAAGGGCGTTTTGCGCCGCTTTTAACGGCGCTGCCCGACGTGGCAATCTCCCTGATGCTTTGCAAATTATGAGGGAGATTGCTTCGCTTCGCTCGCAATGACGTAAAAACCAGCATGATATACTGCCGCGAAATCCCGATTTGGAGAGTCATGCACGATTTCATAGCCATTGCAGACCATTCCAGTGAAGAGATCCGCGGACTGCTCGAAGAAGCGGTACGGCTGAAGAAAGAATGGTCCGAGGGCGGCAATAAACCGATCCTGAGAGGCAAGGCACTGGCCATGGTGTTCCAGAAGCCCAGCCTGCGCACGCGAGTGTCGTTCGAGATGGGCATGCAGCATCTGGGCGGGCACGCCCTGTACATCGGCCCGCAAGAGATCGGGCTGGGCCAGCGCGAGGCGATCGCCGACGTGGCGCGGGTGCTGGATGGCTACGTGGATGGCATTATGGCGCGCGTATTTGCCCACGAGCACGTGGTGGAGCTGGCCAAGTGGGCTGAGAAGCCGGTGATCAACGGGCTCAGCGATTACAACCACCCCTGCCAGGGGTTGGCTGACGCACTGACCATTTATGAACATTACAAAGGGAAAGTTGAAGGTTTGAAAATTGTGTTCGTGGGGGATGGCAACAACGTGGCCGT
>CAZNFL010000059.1:0-9934 GCA_964572455.1 uncultured Anaerolineaceae bacterium | reverse complement strand
GTCACCTCCAACTTCATCCTCAACCGCACCTGGACCTTCCACGACTCGCGCACCAAGACCCTGCGGCTGCAGCTGGCGCAGTACGTACTAGTCAATGTGATCGGGCTCATCATCCGCACCCCCATCTTCGCCTTCCTTGGAGGCGTGCTCCACAGCTTCCTGGACGCTAGCCAGCTGCCGTTCGGCATGGATACCGCCTGGCTGGCGCATAACCTGGCCCTGGCCGCCGCTATCGGCGTCATCTTGCTATGGAATTATTTCGTCAACCGCAGATGGACTTTTGGGGACGTGGAGTGAAACGACCGGACATTCAAACCCTTAGTAAAGATCAAGTTCTTGGCTGCGTAAAGGTTTTTGACTTCCTCCAATCAGAGACAGCTACCTATGTTAATTCTTATGAGAATCAACCCCTTCAGGGTTCTAAAGCGCAATTGGAAATTGAAACATCCAGTAGACCCGAATCTTCTGTTACTGCTATCGTGCATGGGTCCTACCTGCTAGAGGTAGCTGCTGATCAACTGATGGCATTTGTCAAAGTGTGCACAGAACCCGTCGAAACTATAGCACCGTGGACTTGTGTTCGGTCTATGTTGGAAGCCTGCGCGATAGGAATTTGGTTGGTAGATCCTGACATAGACGCTCGAACTCGAATGGGAAGAAGCTTTGCCCTTAGATATGAGGGATTGAATCAACAAGTAAAATTCTTTAGAACTAGTAATAATACCGAGGCCAGAAAAGTTCAATTGAGAATTGAATCGGTCGAAGACCTTGCCGCCGAGCTTGGGTTCGGGAAATTGGTCGACTCGAAAGGAAAGAGGATTGGCATAGGCAAGGTTATGCCAAGCGTCACAAATCTTATAAAGGTCGTCCTTCATGAAGAAGGTTTTTATAGATTAGTCTCAGCGGTAGCGCATGCACATTTTTGGGCATTGCGTCATTTGAGTTTTCGCATCATTGATGATGCAGATGTAAAAAGCAACTCAATATACTATGACCATGCGACCATAAAGAGCCTGACTAAGGACTTAGACCCTGTAAACTTAGTTTGGCTTTGTCAAATCGTTGCTAAGAATTTTTCTAGCTTCTTGCGCACAGAGGCGGTGTTTTTTGGCTGGGATTTAGTTCGCATGGATGAGCTAATTACTTACGTTTACAGAGAGTTGAAGATTAGCGATAATCAGCAGTAGTCCTGATTGATAGAACATCCCACCTTCCCAACCTACTCACATTGCTCTCGTCCCTACAACTTTTCATCCCGATTAGCCTTTGCCCCGTATAATTGCTCCTATGCCCGCCAAAACTCTCGATCCCCGCCCCGTATCTGCCTCACGGGTCACCATCTCCCAGCTTATGGAACCAGCCCACGCCAATGTTTTGGGCAACGTGCACGGCGGCCACATCATGAAGCTGGTGGACGAGGCCGGTGCGCTGGCCTGCATGAAGCATTCCCGCCAGCGGGTGGTCACTGTGGCCATTGACCGCATGACCTTCAAGCATCCCATCCGCATCGGCGACCTGGTCACCGTGCGCGGCGAGGTTAGCTATGTTGGCAACACCTCCATGGAGGCCGAGGTCTCTGTGATCGCCGAGAACCCCACATCGGGGGAGAGCTGGCACACCAACACCGCCTACCTGGTTTATGTGGCGCTAAACGAGCAAGGTAAGCCGATCCCGGTTCCGCCGCTCCAGCCTGAAAATGATTTCGAACGCCAGCGTATGGAAGCCGGTGCTGCGCGCCAAAAATATCGCCTTAGCCAGGCTCAACTCGAGTCTGCTATCAAACAGTAATGCCGCTAGTTGCGCATCTCTCACATTAAACTGTTTTGTGTCACTCTGAGCGTAGCGAAGAGCTATCCAAATCAAAGCATTGCAATCCTGGCCGGTTATGCAAAATTCACAAAAAAATACTCCTTTGCTAACGCCAACGCGCTGCATCAGATAGCTCAGGATGACACGCGTTATTAGGCCCAGAGCTCCATGAGCCCACTGCGCGTCAATGCTGGCTCCGCCCGCGGCCGCCCGCTGCGTTCCGTGCCCGGCGACAGCACCCGGCCCATCACCGGCCGCGCCAAAGCATCGCTCTTCAACATCATTCAGCCCAGCCTGGCTGGAGCCAGCCTGCTGGACCTGTTCGCCGGCACCGGAGCGGTCGGCATCGAAGCCCTCAGCCGCGGCGCTGGCTTCGTGCGCTTCATCGATAACAAGCGCATCGCCGTTGAGACAATCAGCGCCAACCTGGCGGCCACCAAGCTGGGGCAGGGCGCCCACGTGGTGCAGGGCGACGCCTTTGCTCACCTGGCAGGCCCGCCCGATAGGGCTTTCGATTACGTCTTCATCGCCCCGCCGCAGTATAAGCAGCTCTGGCAGCGCGCCCTCTTGGCCTTGGACAGCAATCCCGGCTGGCTGGTGGAAGACGGTTGGGCTATCGTCCAGATA
Organism: uncultured Anaerolineaceae bacterium; assembly: GCA_964572455.1. Taxonomy (GTDB): domain Bacteria; phylum Chloroflexota; class Anaerolineae; order Anaerolineales; family UBA11579; genus JAMCZK01. Next base: position 7,498 of record CAZNFL010000059.1, on the reverse strand, counting down.
GATCCAAAAGAGTACGAGCAACTGGTTTTGCAGAACCTGGAAGAATTCGACCAGCGCAAGTATGGGAACACGATGCTGGTCTTCTTTGAGCGCAAACCAGCCTAGTCTTGCTATTCCAGCACAGAGCGTAGGGATGGCCTATGAGCACGGATCCAACGCTTGCCATCGCGAGGATTTCACTATACCTAATAGGCAACCTGCTTTATAATAAGCTTTCACCTGGTTGCAATCAATTTCATAGAATTTTTTGGGCGCTTAGCCCATTTTCACAAACCTATCGAGGAGGTGATGCTTACGATTAGACAAGTTTTGTCAAAATGCTTCTTGAATGGAATTCCAATCGTTACTTACTATCTGCTTGAGAGGAGAATACTAATGAATCGCAAGTTGCTTACGATCTCCGTACTACTGGTTGTTCCCTCCTTACTTCTGGCAGCCTGCGGCGCCCCAGCGCCCAGCGATACGACCGTTGCCACGGACGCACCGCCCGCTGATGCGCCCACCGCTGCGCCTACTTTGGCCCCGGCTCCTGCCGGGCACGGTGTAACCCTCAGCCTTGTGTTGGATCGCGGCACGCTTATTTGCGGCGTCAACTCGCAAGTGCCTGGCTTTGGCTACGTCGATGCAAACGGGGCTTTCTCAGGCTTCGATGTTGACTTCTGTCGCGCCATGGCTGCCGCCATCTTCGGCGATGCCGACATGGTCGAATACCGTGCTGTTACCGCAACGGACCGCTTCACCGCCCTGCAGTCTGGCGAAATTGATGTGCTCAGCCGCAACACCACATGGTCCCTTGTACGTGACACCGAACTGACCGGTAACTTCGTCAAAACAACGTTCTATGATGGGCAGGGCATGATGGTCCCCACCGCACTCGGCGCTACCACTCTGCAGGATTTGGAAGGCGCAACGATCTGTGTGCAGACTGGTACCACCACTGAGCTCAATCTGTCTGACGTCATGGCTGCGGAAGGCATTACTTACACCCCCGCTGTTTTTGAAGATGCTGACTCTACCTTTGCTGCATATGCAGAAGGTCGCTGCGATGCCGTCACCACAGATAAGTCCGGTTTGATAGCTCGGAAAACGATCTTGGCTGATCCTGCAGCGCACATGATCATGGATGTAACCATGTCCAAGGAACCCCTTGGCCCCATGGTTCGCCACGGAGATGACCAATGGTTCGACATCGCCCAATGGACAGTTTTTGTGCTGTTTGCCGGCGAAGAATTCGGCATTACCTCTGCCAATGTGGATGATATGCGCGCTAGTGCAACAGCTCCGGAAGTCAGACGCTTGCTCGGATTGGAAGGAGACCTTGGTCTCAAACTTGGCCTGAGTAACGACTGGGCTTATAACATCCTCAGCCTGGTTGGCAACTACGGGGAAGTTTACGACCGCAATTTAGGGCCAGATACTCCCACGTTCATCCCCCGTGGGCTGAATAGCTCCTATATTGACGGTGGTCTGCACTACGCTCCTCCCTTCCGTTAGATTGGATCGCGTTCTATCCAGGGGGCGGGTGCATGCCCGCCCCCTGTCTTGTGTCTAAGGGTTTGAATGTCAAAAACTGATTCTCAAACAACTCGTATCCCGATCTGGCGAAACGAGCGTTATTTACACGTGTTCAGCCAGCTGGCGTTCGCTTTGCTCGTCTTTTTTGTCGGCTATTTCCTCTATCAAAACATGATAACCGGCTTGCAGCGTCAGGGCATTACGCTTGGTTTTTCTTTTCTCAATGGACTTGCTGGTTTTGACATCGCAGAAACCCTGATTGATTTCTCGCGAAGCTCATCTTACTGGCAGGCTTTCCTGGTGGGGTTACTTAATACATTGCTGGTTAGCGCGGTCGGAATATTTTTCTCGACGATTTTGGGGGTCATCCTGGGGGTTGCCCGGCTTTCGACCAATTTGCTCGTGAAATGGTTGGCAACCGTTTACCTTGAAATTATTCGCAACCTGTCATTGCTCGTTTTCCTGATCTTTTTATTCCTTGGAATCTTCCTTAAATTACCCAGAGTTGCTGATGCGATCGTTTGGCCCGGCCCGATCTACCTCACCAATCGTGGCTTGGCTTTCCCTTGGGGCATCCCTACAGAATCCTTCTCAACCTATGGCGGGATACTCCTCCTGGGGTTGATCGCTGCATTGGTGGTTGCTTTTCTGCTGGCCCAACGCGGCCGCCGCACTGGTAGGCCTCCCTTTGTCCTGGTTTGGGCGGCAGGCACCTTCCTGCTCATCGCCATCGCCGGCTGGGGAGCGCTGCCTGTCGCCCCTCTTGCATTGGAGCTACCCTCTGTCCAGGGATTCAATATCACTGGTGGCAATGTGGTCACGCCAGAATTCGCGGCTCTGGTGACAGGTCTCGTGCTTTACACGGCCGCCTTTATCGGTGAGGTTGTGCGCGCCGGCATCCTTTCCATTTCCAGGGGGCAGGTTGAGGCTGCAAGGGCTATAGGGTTAACCGGCTTCCAGATCCTGCTGCTTGTCATTTTTCCGCAGGCCCTGCGCGTCATCATCCCACCGCTCACCAATCAATATTTAAACTTAACTAAGAATTCTTCTCTGGCGATCGCTGTCGGATATTCGGATTTGTTTTATGTTTCCAACACGATTGCCAACCAGACGGGGCGCGCCGTAGAAATGATCTCGCTTGTCATGCTCACCTACCTGTCCTTCAGTCTGATTACTTCGTTATTCATGAATTGGTACAACTGGAAAGTTCGCTTGGTAGAGCGATAAGGTGACCCACTTAGCTGAAGTCCGGCCGCCGGTAAATCGTTCGACTCTTGCTTTTAAGATCCGAGCAAACCTGTTCAATTCCTGGGGGAACAGCATCCTTACCGTATTAGCCAGCTTATTTATCTTTTGGCTGGGGAGCTCCGTGCTTACATGGGTATTTACTACGGCGGATTGGAGCGTGATCTGGGCTAACCTGCGCCTGTTTTTAGTCGGGCAATACCCCATCGATCAGATCTGGAGGATTTGGCTTTCAATGTATTTGCTGGCTTTTTTAACCGGCAATTCATTGGCCATCTGGGGGCGGGGTTCACAGAGGATTGCCCTATTCATCGGGTTGGTCCCCATTCTGCTTGCTTTGTTGCCCTTTGGCTTAGAGTCGCAGATCTGGATCTTGGGCCTGTCGATCGTTGGCGCGGCTGGCTGGTGGCTGGGTCGCACAGCCTCCGTTGCGACCCGCCGCATTATTCTGGTTGGTTGGATTATCTGGCCTCCTATTTTTATTCTGCTGCTGCGCGGCCTCTTTGCGGATGAGAGTTGGCTGACCTTGGTTCCCACTAATTTATGGGGCGGCTTACTCCTTACTTTTTTGCTAACAGTTGTAGGTATAGTTTTTTCATTCCCCTTGGGTGTCCTGTTAGCCCTGGGGCGCAGGTCGACGCTTCCGATTGTTCGCTGGTTTAGTATCGGCTACATCGAGCTGGTGCGTGGCGTACCCTTAATTACAATTCTATTCATGGCTCAGCTGATGCTTCCTCTATTTTTACCCTCCGGCCTCACCCTGGACCGAGTACTGCGCGCCATGATCGGCATAACCATATTCAGTGCTGCTTATTTGGCGGAAAATGTGCGCGGCGGCCTGCAGAGTATCCCCAAAGGACAATTTGAAGCATCCTTTGCGCTGGGTCTGAATAACACGAAGACCATGGGATTAATTATCCTGCCGCAAGCCTTGCGCTTGGTCATTCCCATCCTGACCGGTCAGTTTATCGCCTTGTTCAAAGACACCGCCCTGGTGGCTATCGTGGGGTTGTTCGATCTGTTGGGCATTGCCAGAACTGTGCTGGCCCAACCTGACTTTCTGGGCCTGCAACGCGAAGTCTATGCGTTTATTTCTTTGCTTTATTGGATCTTAAGCTATGGCATGTCCTATGTTAGCCAACGCATGGAAATTGTTCTGGGGACCGGCGAACGCTGATTGTAACGAAAGGAATAATGAGGAAATCCAACGAACCGATTATTATCTGCAGTGACATTCATAAATGGTACAAAGATTTCCATGCCTTGCGTGGCATCAGCATGGAGGTCAAGGCAGGCGAAGTTGTCGTCATTTTCGGGCCTTCCGGCTCGGGCAAGTCCACATTCATTCGCACCATCAACCGCCTCGAGGAACACCAGCGCGGCCAGATTATCGTGGACGGCATTGAACTGACCCATGATGTTAGGAATATTGAGAAGATTCGCGAGGAAACCGGTATGGTGTTCCAGCAATTCAACCTTTTTCCCCATCTCACGGTGATCCAAAACATTACCCTCGCCCCCATTTGGGTCAAGAAATTTTCAAAGGACCGGGCTGAAAAAAAGGCCCTTGAACTCCTGGAGCGGGTGGGCATCCCTGAACAGGCATCCAAATATCCCGGTCAGCTATCGGGCGGCGAACAGCAACGTGTGGCGATTGCCCGCGCCCTTGCCATGGAACCTAAGATCATTCTCTTCGATGAACCCACCTCGGCTCTTGATCCCGAAATGATTAAAGAGGTGCTGGACGTGATGATCGAACTCGCTAAATCCGGTATCACCATGCTGGTCGTAACCCACGAAATGGGTTTCGCCCGTGCCGTTGCCGACAAGATGTTTTTCTTTGACCAGGGCAGCATCGTTGAAAGCGGGTCGCCTCGGGACCTATTTGAGCATCCTAAAGAAGAACGCACCAAGCTCTTTCTCTCCCAAATCCTTAGGCACTAGTTGCCAAAATTAGATTTATTTTGGCTGTGAATTGGAGGGCGGCCGACTTTCAAATTTCATAGCTAGCTCCTTTCCCTGGTGTCACTCTGAGCGAAGCGAAGAGTTCTCTATGTCTCTTTCGCGAAGTCTTGTTAGGTCTTTTCCGAGGGTTTTGGTTCCCCTCGCTCGCTTATTCTCCACTTGCTTGACAAAAACCTCAATTTCCCCGCCAAAACCCGATTCTGGTTAATAATGTGGGTATGTCTAACCAAGGTCTGCTTTCCACGCTACACTGCGGCTCTTCGCCTGATTGCCATTTCCCTTCAAGGGTAGGGATAGGTTTCCCGCCGTCAATGCTTGGAATTCAGCGGTCACCGAACCTACCACACCTACCATGTCTACCACACCGACAATAACTACAACACCTACAATTTCGACAAAACCGATACAACCGACAAACCGTACAAACCTACCACGCGCGACAAGCGGCAGCCTCTCGTGATTCAACTAGCTTTCGCTGAACTCCATGACCAGTTCGCCATTTTCCGCGTATTTGTAAAATCCCCAAAGCGGCGCTTCCCCAGGCTTCAGCGCCAGCACCTTGGGCAGCAGGGTAGGGATATCTTCCACCATATCCAGTTCCGCGATCCGGCTTACCGGCATCCAGCTGATCTCGCCTTCGGGCGAGGCCATTGGCTCCCCATCGGCTTCCCCGCGGAACACCCACATCGCGATGCCTGTTTCTTGGTCGCCGGTGTCTATCGCCACTACTGCGCATAGCCACAGGTCTGCGGTCTTCAGTCCGCTTTCTTCTTTAACCTCGCGGCGGGCAGCAGCCATTATGGACTCGCCTTTCTCCACATGTCCGCCCAAGCCGTTGTACTGGTTGGGGAATACTTTGCGGTCAGCGCCGCGCTTGATCAGCAGTACCTCATCCCTGCGGGTGAGGAAGACCAGCACGCGGGGGATGAACTGGTAACGAGATTTGTCGAGACCCTGGCTTGTCATAAGATCGACTAATCAATTGATCGATTAATCGATTGCATTAATCGGAGAGGTCCTTCACTTCTTCTTGTTCAACTTCTTTACCAAAGTAAAACTCGCGGCTCGGTTTTACTTTCAGCGGCTTGATGAACTGATCCACATACTTGCGCGTGCCAGCGATGGCCAAAAAGCCAAACAGTTTGGCGAATTGTTCCTCCCAGGCCGCAATGATCACTTCTTTCTCGGCGGCGGGCAGATCCCACATATCTGCTTTGAACGGGCCGATGGCGCGTTTGCGGTTCTCGTAATGGAATTGCTCGTTGGTCTGCCCCGCTTTGCGGTCTCCGCTGTACTTGGAGTTTACGTACAAATACACCGCGCTCAGCATTTGCTTGGGCAGCCGGTCGAATAGCATATTTTGGAAATTTGTTGCCAGGTGCACTTCGCAAGCCTCGGATTCCACGAACTTGCCGAAGGCTTCCTGCGGCAGGGTGGAGGCGCCATGCTGCACGGCGCCAGCGTAGCCATATTCTATGCGCGCCACCCGGCTGAGGGCCAGTAGGGTGTCGAAGTCCACTTTGACCTTGGCCACAGTGCCATCCGGCAGCACCACGCCGCCGTGGGAGGTGCCGGTTTGGATGCTGATCTTGCTCAGGCCAACCGCGCCTGGGACACGGCTTTTTAGCGCCTCTCGATAGCCATCCACGTAGGCTCTCAGTTCGGCTTCGTTGGAGTTGCGCCCGCCCACCTCGCCGATCTCGCCGCCCACAGACACAGTGACGCCCTCGGGCTGTCTGTGCCGGATGAAATCGGTGAAGGCCGCAGAAAGCTCGGAATTGGTCTTTTGCTGGGCAGGTTCGCCCACCTGGCTGATATCCACCAGGGTCGAGGTGTCGATATCGATGTTGTAGAACCCAGCCTGCAAAGCTTCCGCGGTCAGCTCCTCCACCGCCGCAATTTCTTTGTCAGGGGACTCCTTGTAGCGCTTGGCCGAGATCTGGAAATGGTCCCCCTGGATAAAGACAGGCCCGCGATAGTTCTCGGCGATGGCCGCAGCCAGCACGGCGGTGGCGTACTCTGCCGGCCGCTGCTCGGTGTAGCCGATCTCGGAGCGGGCGATCTCTAATATAAAGGCGCCCGCGTCGATCTTCTGCGCCTGGCGGAAGACACAGCGGGCGGCTTCGTAAGACAGGATGCGCAGGTTCATGGCCGGCACGGTGAAGGTCGGGGGAACCTCGCCGCGGCCGCGGGCCATATAGAGGTCGTGGATGCTGGCTGGCACTGCCCCAAGTTCCAGGGCGATCAGGCGGGTGAGATAGCGCGCCCAGGCCTGCTCGGGTTCGCTGCCCAACGCCGAGAGCTGCGCCAGCTTGCCGATCTTGGCGCGCACCGCGCCATCGTCAACCACGCGCAGGCCGGTGTCGTCATAGTCCACACTGCTTCCCAATTCAGCCAGCACGGTTTTCATGGCTTCAGCGGTCATTATGATGGCCTCGTTCACTTGGAGAAAGGTTGAGAGAGAGATTTTACCATCGGCGTGCCTTCCTGAAATGTTTACAGTTTGCTAATCTTTCTAAAGTATAATCACGGCGAGACGCGCCTCGGCGCGCACCTTTGATTTGAGGAGCACAAATGTCTGATCTTTATGATCAAGTAAGCTCTGAGCAAGATCTATTTCGCCGCATAGCCGGGAAGATCCCTGGCTTCAGCGGCTACATCGAACGCGAGAACCGCCGCGCCGCAGATAAGCTGCTGCGCGAATCCATTGCTGATAAATACGAGCAGGTCTGGAAACGGGTCGGCATGATCCAAAAGGACCTGGCTGCCGGCC
>CAZNFL010000058.1:0-10112 GCA_964572455.1 uncultured Anaerolineaceae bacterium | reverse complement strand
CGGTGAAGGCCGACGCCGAGGGCTTGACCCCCGATGAGGTCTACCAGCGCTACCAGCCGCGCTTTCTCGACCTCTTCCAGCGCCTCGGCCTGACCTATGACCTGTTCACCAGCACGCACACCGAGAACCATTTCAAAGTGGCGCAATCCGTGTTCCTGGCGCTCAAAGAGAATGGCTATCTCTACACCGAGGAGCAGCAGCAGTGGTATTCCGCCACGCTGAAGAAATTCCTGCCCGACCGCTACGTGGAGGGCACCTGCTACATCTGCGGCTACGAGAATGCTCGCGGCGACCAGTGCGATAACTGCGGCAACGTGCTCGATTCCACCCTACTGATCAAGCCGCGCGCCAAGGTGGATGGCTCGGTACCCGAGCTGCGCAAGACCACCCACTATTTCCTCGACCTGGGCAAGCTGCAGCCCGAGGTGGTGAAGTTCCTGGAGAGCCGCAAGAGCTACTGGCGGCCGAACGTGGTCACCCGCTCGCTGGGCTGGATCTCAGCCAGCGGCCTGCACGGCCGCGCCATCACCCGCGACCTGGATTGGGGCATCCCGGTGCCCGTGGAAGGCTGGGAGGATAAGCGCCTCTACGTGTGGTTCGAAGCCGTGATCGGTTACCTCTCGGCGCCCATCGAATGGGCGCAGCTCACCGGGCAGCCGGAAGCCTGGCACGCCTGGTGGACGGACCCCAAGGCGCGCGCCTACTACTTCATCGGCAAAGACAACATCGATTTCCACGCCATCATGTGGCCTGCCGAACTGATCGGCGTGGGCGACGGGTTCACTAAAATTTTCGAGGGGAAGCCAGGCAAACAACTCACCCTGCCGTACGACGTGCCGGCCAATGAGTTCCTCAATATGGAAGAGAAAAAGATCAGCGGCAGCCGCAACTGGGCGGTGTGGGCCAACGATTTCCTCGAGCGCTTCGACCCGGACCCGCTGCGCTATTACCTCACAGTGAATATGCCCGAGACCAGCGACAGCAACTGGGACTGGGACGACTTCGTGCGCCGCAACAACAACGAACTGGTCGCCACCTGGGGCAACTTGGCCAACCGCGTGCTCTCCTTCGCTTATCGCAACTGGGATGGCAAAGTGCCTGTCCCCGGAGGATCGTCATTGCGAGGAGGCGAAGCCGACGAAGCAATCTCCCGGCTGCTTGAGCAAACTCTTCGACCCGCGGACAAGGAGTTGCTATCGCAAGTAGAAGCCGGCTTCGAGAGCGTGGGCAAGCACCTGGAAGCGGTCAAACTGCGCGCCGCGCTGGGCGAAGCCCTGCGTCTGGCCACCGCGGTGAACGTTTATCTAGACGCCCAAGCCCCCTGGTCTGCGATCAAGACCGACAAGGCCGCCGCGGCCACCACCATCTATACAGCCATCCAGGCCATCGACCATCTCAAGGTACTGTTCTCCCCCTTCCTGCCGCACACTTGCGAGGTGCTGCACCAGACGCTCGGCTACACAGAGCCGCTCTTCGGCGAGCAGTACACCGAGGCACACCGCGACTCGCTGGGCGAGCATCGCGTGCTGCGTTACCTGTCCGATTCAGCCACGGGCGCCTGGGTGCCGGGCAAGTTGGCGCCCGGCCGCGTTCTGCGCGAGCCGAAGCCGCTGTTCAAGAAGCTGGAGCCCAGCTTGGCCGCCGAAGAACGGGCGCGCATGGGGAGAGAAAAATAAAATGCGAGAACTTTTTCTTTACATTCAGGCCAGATTAACAAACTTTAGGTTTTTTTGGCTACTAAGAACCTTCTATTTCAAGCTTAGCTTTTTCCTTTCTACAAAATTATTCCAGCTAAATTTTCGATTCAAAGATTTATCTTCAAGTGCCAATATCGCAAGAGAGGTCTCATCCGCTTCCTCAAGACCGTTCTTTGCCGCCGTTTTCATTGGCTCACTACTATTTATAATAAGCCTTCTTTTGTTAGGTGTATCAACAACTTCGTTAAAGCAGAATCTTGTCATTTGGATAACCCCAGTTTTTAATGAAATTGAACCAAATAATGCCGTAAGCTATGACGCTTTCTTTATTGGGATTGCAACTGTCGTAGGTCTGTTTCTCACATTGTATATAACTAACCTAAGCACACTTGCTGGTTCTTTATATGCAAAACTTCCTAGAGCTTTACGAGATTTGTATATTCAGGATCGAGTTGGCAACAGTTATGTGGCTTTCTTGATATTTTTAACGATAAGTTCATTATTTACATTAGGCGTGGGCTTATTGACCGATTTTCGTCCTAAACTTTTCATTTACGTATATGGACTTCTAAGTTTATTAGCGATCCAAGCCTTTGCGGCATTAGGAAATCGTTCATTTCGTTTCTTTGATCCCACAACCCTTATTGGAGAAATTTTTTATAACGCAGACGTATGGATCTCGCAGGCAACTACAAATGGTTATCTATGGAACGAGCCTACATTCCAGAACCACTACCACTCGAAATTGGTAAGCATACTAAAGGGAATCAATTCCTTACTAGAATTGGCAAATGATGAAAATACACTAAGGCGGGAACCGTTAAGGATTTTGCACAATCAGATTTCAGACTTTCTTATTTTCTATGTTTCTCAAAAACACTTAATTCCAACAAAAAGCAGATTCTTTCAACAAACAGTTGAACATCGATCTTGGTATTTAACAGAACATACTGATGTTGACTTAGCGACCAGAACCCACACCGATCTTTTACCAAAGAAAAAGGCTAATTCGTATTGGATGGAAGATCAAATACTTGACAGTTTATTTGACAAATTCACTACTTGCCTCACGGATCGCAAAGAAGTTGCCGAGGGAATGCTTGAGGACTACTCTTCAATTATTTCAAAATTAGGAAGAGAATGGGAAATTAAATATGCCTGCGATAAATTAGAGGAGCTCAGCGGTTATATCTTTGCAAACATTGAAAAATCAACGGACCCCAAGTCCCTAACCAAGCACGACCTTGGCCTATTTGAACTACTTTCAATTATCCCAATAAACTTGTTTCTTGGTTATTTAAAATATTTCAAAGACAAGAAGGTTACCAATAAAGATTTCTTTAACATAAAGGATCTAACGAGCGCTTCAAACATTTACGCTATGGAAATACCGATTCCAATGCTTCCCAGACTCGAACTTCTTCACGACAAGCTACTTTTCGAGCGTCGAATAGAAGGTCGAAACGTAACTCCTGATTGGAGTATTAGACAGGAAATATTCCAAGATATTTCCTTTTCGTTGCAACGTAACTTTGATATGTTAATTAACAATATAAATGTGAATATTTATTCTAAAGCAAATGAACTTGTAACTCAGCAAAAATTTGTACCTGCTGTAATTCTAATTGGCAGGGGGCTTGAATATAACCACAAGTTGTTAACTCACCAGCACCTCCTTCAAGAAGTCGCGGCTATCTTGGATCAAGCAAAAGTTGAAGAAACATTGCCCTGGCCAACTTGGACATGGACTACCGCAACTAACGAAATCACCGAGTACATGAATACTCTATACAAACTTCAATCTAGTTGCATCGCAGGGTTGTCTATAAGTACTACAATCGAGGACGTACCAGACTTTTTTGGAAAGGCAATTCATTTTGCTGGTGAACTATGTTTTAAATATGGAAAGGAAAACGATTTAGATAATCTTAAAACCCATTTTTATAGTTATTTTTATGGTGCCCTCCAAATGTTTGATAAACTTCGGGCAGAGACACAGGACTGGCTGCCGGAATCAGCCATTCATGCATTCTCTCAACCATTTGTCGAACTCGTAGAATTGTCAGGTTACCTTATTTTCTTTGCCGAATTTCACCACAATCCCGAACTATGGAGGTTTTCAAAATCAATTTGGGATGAGTACATTGGCACTGAAGTAGGACATGCAAAGGCCAGATTTGCCCAAATGTCCGCGATATTATCTCTTGATAAAAGATCGTTTAGTTTAAGTCATCGACAATTCAGGACCCAGTGGAAAATGCAAGTCGACGAAATACTGAGTAACATCCCTCGTCGAGTAAAGGAAACACATACAAAATCAATTTTTAATGACCGTACGGAAGTAAGCCACGACAGCAAGCTTGTTCGCGTCTTAGGAGGTTCAAGTTCAGACTTTCCCATGTCCTTTTATGATGGGGTTGATATCCTCGTTGATCAGTATCTACTTATATTTAAAGAAGCGCAGAACCTGGATTTTGGCACTAGAAACGATTTGACAGAGCATATGACCAGACCAAATGCGCTAAATATAGATGAGGACCTCCCCAACGAGGACATTTAGATGGGAAGAATTTCGATCTCAACCCATGAATTGCAGGAGGCAGGCCGTCGAGACAATAAAGTTTCTGATTTAACTTCGTATATGCTTGGACAAGACGTATCTAACCAAATTTTGCCTTTTAGGTCCACCTCGAAAAAAGAGCCAATTGAAATAAATTGCGAAGCAAGCAAGCGAACTGGAATTGAGGGTCAGATTAATCTTCTGTTTCACAGTCCATATGAGCCTTTAGCTCATTCGGCAAAAGAATCAATTGTTGAATTTATTCGGAATACATCCCATAAACTAATATATTTTCGTAAAATTTACTACGAAATAGCCGAAGAGCAATTTGACGAAAAAGAGAAACAAAGACTTAGATATGACCTCGACTTTAGTCTTCCAAATTTCCACTTGTACTCGATACCGGGTTTTGTCTTCAGATTAGGAAATAACTGCTATCAAATTGTCTCTAACGTTAAGAAAGCTAACGGAAGCACGCAAATAATAAAAATACCAAAAAACAAGGTTTGGTCTGTTAAGCTCCCGGAAGTATTTGGATCTTCTTTCCGCTTCTATCTCACAAAAGCGTTACGAGAAGTTTCAAGTCAGATAATACCTAAATATTTAGAGGGCCAAAACTATATGGAAGATAAGACATTTAACTTTTCTGCCTATATTAGGCAAAGAAAGCTACTTGCAGCACAAAGTACATTAAATTGGGGGTGGAATGGAAGAAGCCAATGGTTAAACGATGCTCCGGAATTTTACTATTTTTACCGAGAAATAGTATTTTGTAAATTACTAGCTACAGTAAGGGACGAAATATTGTTTCATATGAACTTGCTCTTGAATCAAATCAAAATTGACGCAAAGATAGTCACGAATGATTTGCCTAGCCCTAAAGATTTTGAAGATCTAAGACTTGCACTAATCTCAGGTAAAGCGAACTATTCCATGGTCACAAAAAAATTGAGAACTTTTTAACTTTATAGTCAGACCAATTCAAAGTTCAATCAAGATTACCTAGTATTGAAGCATGTCCCCGACCTCTAAAACTCCGGCTTGCCGGTCATTTTTGTTTAGGATCTGGTGGAATAGTAAATCAAGAGGAATGCCGATTAAAAAAGCAAGTATCAGGAACCAGAATTCCTGCGTTCCCTCACTCCATCCCATCATTTGCATGGCGATATACGCAATGCCCATCCCTACCAGGACGCTCAATGCGCCCAAAAGAAAATTCCTTACGTAGCTGAACCTCACCACATCATAAATAACGGATGCCAAGGGCTGTTTGCTACTTCCCCATCCCCAAATATCGCTTCCTCTGCCCCTTGGGCAGCTTCTCGATGGCGGCGCGCAGCATCGCCCGCGGCATGCGGGCAGCATGCTGCTCCAGGAAGGCCAGCAGCCGCGGCCGCTCCACGTCGCCGGCCGCTCGCAGCATCCAGCCGGCAGATTTGTGGATCAAATCTTCTTTATCATCTAGCAGCAGCGCGGCGATCTTAAACGTGTCGTCCACCTCGCCGCGCCGGATGAAATGCGCAGTGGCCACGATCGCTGTGCGCCGCTCGTACCACTTCTTCGACTTGGCCAGCTTGTACAGCACGGCGCGCGGCTTGTCCTCTAAATAGCGGCCCACCACATGGTAAGCCGCCAGGTCCACCAGGTCCCAACTATTCACCCGGTCGTGGCGGCGCAGGTAAAGGTCGTACAGTTCCTTCAAACGCTCGGGCTGTACATTTTTGCTGGCGGCGGATTTGCCCATGACGCTCATTGCCCCCGCCCGCGCCTCGTGGATCGGGCTCTCCATCAACTTCTCGATCTCGGCGGCAGGCATCTCGATATATTCTTTGGCCAACGCGAACACCGTGCCCATGCGCACCCCGATAAATTCCGTGTGGGAATCCGGGAAGTAGCGCTCGTACTTCTTGAGCTCCACATCGGATTGGTGAGCCTTGAGGCGCTTGAGGAACTCTGCGGCGGTCAGCTTGGCTGGCATAGCGACATTATAAAAGAGGCCGCGCTGCGCGCCGCCTCTTTGTCTCTTAGCCGACCCTATGACTCAGCCTTGCTCGTACGCAGCTTCCAAGTCTTTGATCACGATCTTTCCCATCTTGAGCATCGCATTGATCACGGCTTGCTTCTTAGCGCCCTCGGCCTTAGTGATCAGCTCGCCCAGGGCGGCCGGGATGATCTGCCAGGAGAAGCCATAGCGGTCCTTCAGCCAGCCGCAAGGCTGCTTTTCGCCGCCTTCTGAGAGCCCGTCCCACAAGTGGTCCACCTCGGCCTGGTCCTTGCAATCCACATAAAGCGAGACGCCTTCGCCCTTCGGGAATCCGCCGGGCACATCCATAGCCATGAAGTTCTGTCCGGCCAGCTGGAATGTGGCTGCGATGACGCTGCCCTCGGGCACCGGGCCGCCGGGTCCCCAGCGCTCGATGTTGTGGATCTTTGAATCTTTGAACAGGGAACAATAGAACTCGACCGCTTCAGCAGCCCGGCCGTCGAAGGTCAAAAATGTGGTTATCTTCTGCACGCCTGTCTCCTTTTCCTGAACTTAGTCACTAATCACTATTTCCTCGCAATGGCTCCAGCACCACTACGGGGATCTCGCGTTTGGTTCGCGCTTGGTATTTGTTGTAATCCGGCCAGATCCCGGCCATTAGCGCCCAGAGCTTCTCGCGCTCGGCGCCGGACGCAGTCCGCGCCCTGGCGGCAAACTTTTCGGCGCCTACCTGCAGCTGGACCTCGGGGTTCTTCATCAAGTTCAGGTACCAGGTGGGGTGGAAATCATGGCCGCCCTTAGACGCCACGATCACATAGTGCCCGCCATGCTCGCCGTAGATCAAGGCTGTGCGGCGCAGCTTGCTTGTTTTGCGGCCGCGGGTGGTTAGCAGCAAAGTATGCACGCCGTTCCATGCGTGGCCTTTCCGACCATCGCTTTCCACATAATTCTGGATGTGTTTGCGCACCCAGCTGCTGGGGCTGTCGTAGATTTGTTCTTGGTCAACCATGGAGCAATGATACCTGCGGAAACGAAGTGGCGGAACTGGCGCGCCGCTTCCTAACCAGGTTAGTTTCCAAATACTGATTCAGCTAGCTAATCCACTGGGCAAGCAGAAAGGCGGCTCCAGCCGCCAGGCCGCCAACCAACGTGGTTTGCAGCCCACCGCGCAGTGGGTTCAGACCGGTAAAGCGCCCTTTGAAATACCCGAACAAAATAACGCCGTTAGGGTAACTACCACGGACCAAACCAAGGCAGCCTGCACATCGGGCGTGAGCATGTAAGGCGCCAGTGGAATCAATCCCCCGGCAATATACGAAATGGCAATTGTCACTGCACTCTGGCCAGCGCGCCGCGGGTTGGGTTTTTCCAATCCCAGTTCAAATCGCATCATAAACTCAACCCACTTGGCGCGGTTTTTGCTCAGCGCGCTAACCAGGGTTTTTAGCTGCGCACTGGGAACGCCATACTCCCTGAAGATATCGGCCACTTCCCGGCGTTCCTTGTCCGGCACGGTTTTGGTCTCATCAATTTCACGCAACAGCTCGTGGGCATAGTGGTCGCTGTCGGTACGGGCAGCCAGGTAGCCACCCAGCCCCATGGCAATCGAGCCAGCCGCAATCTCGGCCAGGCCAGCGGTGATGATCAGGCTGCCTGCCGCCCCGGCCCCGGATACGCCGGCGGCCAGAGCGAACGGCACCGTAAGGCCATCCGCCATGCCGATGACTATATCCCGCACCATTTCGGTGGCGGTGAAGTGCTTCTCAATGTGCGGTGTAGTTGGCATATGCCTCACTCGGGTTATAAGACTATATTCACCAGCTTGCCCTTCACCACGATCACCTGCTTGGGCTGCTTGCCAGCCAGCGCCTTGCGCACGGCCTCGCTGGCTAAGGCGCGTTCTTTGGCTTCAGCTTCGCTGATGCCGGCCGACACAGTGATGCGATCGCGCAGCTTGCCGTTCACCTGCACCACCAGGGTGATCTCGTCTTCGCGGGCTGCAGTCTCGTCCGCCTGCGGCCAGGGCTGAGTGTGCACGGAGTAGGGCTTGCCGCTGAGCGCCCACAACTCCTCGGCGATATGCGGGGTGATAGGCGCCATCAGTCGCACCAGCACGTCTAGGGCCTCGGCCCACTCTGGGCCGCCGGCCGCGCCGGCCTCCTTGGTTTCCTGCATGGTATTGGTCAGCTCCATCAGCGCCGATACGATGGTGTTGAACTCAAAGCCTTCCATGTCGCGGGTAACGCTTTGGATGGTCTGATGGACCTTTCGTTTTAGGGCGCGCCACACCCTTTCATCTCTCTTCCCTCCGCCCTTATCCTTCTCCCCTGCCAGCGCCCACACGCGGAACAGCCAGCGCACCACGCCCTGGATGTTCCCATCGCTCCACGGCCCGCCTTCGGACCAGCGGTAACCGAACATCAGGTAGGCGCGCACGGTGTCCGCGCCGTAGAGGCGCACCAGCTCATCGGGGTCCACTACATTGCCGCGCGATTTACTCATGCGCTGGTGGTCCCCAGCCAGGATCTGCCCCTGGTTGCGCAGCTTCAGCATCGGCTCATGCCCCTCCGCGATTCCCATGTCGCGTAATGCCTTCCAAAAGAAGCGCACGTAGAGCAGATGCATCACGGCATGCTCGGAGCCGCCGGTGTACACGTCCACCGGCATCCAATAGTCGTACTCCTTGGGATCGAACGGCGCTTTGTCGTAATGCGGGCTCAGATAGCGCAGGAAATACCACGACGAGCACATGAAGGTATCCATCGTATCTGTGTCGCGCTCGGCGGGCTCGTTGCAGTTCGGGCAGGTAGTCTGCTTCCAGGTCGGGTGCAGCTTCAGCGGGCTCTCGCCGGTCGGTTTCCACTCGATATCATCGGGCAGCAAGACAGGCAGTTCGCTCTCGGCTACCGGCTGCACGCCGCAGGTCTTGCAATACACCGTTGGGATCGGCGCACCCCAATAACGCTGGCGGGAGATCAGCCAGTCGCGGATGCGATAGCCCACTGCTCCCTTGCCCATCTTGTTCTTTTCCAAATATTGGATAGTTTTCTTGACCGCTTGGTCCGCGACGGTGCCGGTCAGCGAGCCGCTGTTGATCATCACGCCGGAATGCGCCGCGGCTTCGGTCATCTTCGCTCCGTCCAGCGTTGCCGTGTCGGGCGGCTGGACGACCGGGCGCACCTCCAGCCCGAATTGGCGGGCGAACGCAAAATCACGTTCGTCGTGTGCCGGCACGCCCATGATGGCGCCGGTGCCATAGGTCATCAGCACATAGTCGGCCACCCAAATCGGCACCCGTTCCCCATTTACAGGATTGATCGCATAGCCCCCGGTGAAGACGCCGTTCTTTCCGCCCTCGGTGGACTCGCGCTCGATGTCGGTGCGGCGAGTGGCCTCAGCAATATACGCCTCCACTTCGGCTTTGTGGTCCTTCGTGGTTACCTTGGCCACCAGCGGGTGCTCGGGGGCCAACACCATGAATGTGGCGCCCCACAAGGTGTCTGGGCGGGTGGTGAAGATGGTGAATTGCTCCGCTTCGCCGCCTTCAGTCTTGAAGTTGACGTTGGCGCCTTCGGAGCGGCCGATCCAGTTTGTTTGCAGCGTTCTGATCTGCTCGGGCCAGTCGATGCCGTCAAAGCGCAACAGTTCGTCGGCGTAGTTGGTGATGCGGAAGAACCACTGTTCCAGGTCGCGTTTGACTACCGGCGTTTCGCAGCGCCAGCAGCGTCCGTCGTGGACCTGCTCGTTGGCCAGCACGGCCTGGTCCTTCGGGCACCAGTTCACCGGGGCTTTCTGCTTGTAGGCCAGGCCGTGCTTCAAGAGCTGGAGGAAGAACCACTGATTCCAGCGGTAGTAATCGGGCAGGCAGGTA
>CAZNFL010000057.1:0-10740 GCA_964572455.1 uncultured Anaerolineaceae bacterium | reverse complement strand
GCTGAGAGAGAAGGAGAAGGACAAGATGTCGAAGGAAAAATTTGATCGCAGTAAGCCCCATTTGAACGTGGGGACCATGGGGCACATCGACCATGGCAAGACCACGCTAACGGCTGCGATCACCAAAGTAGCCTCCTTGCTGGGTAAAGGTGAATTCCGAGCGTACGACACCATTGACAATGCGCCGGAAGAGAAAGAGCGCGGCATCACCATCAACATCACCCACGTGGAATACGAGACCGACAAGCGGCACTATGCCCACGTGGACATGCCGGGGCACCGGGACTACATCAAGAACATGATCACCGGCGCCGCCCAGGTGGATGGCGCCATCCTGGTGGTGGCCGCCCCCGACGGCCCCATGCCGCAGACCCGCGAACATGTGCTGCTGGCCCGCCAGGTAGAAGTGCCCAGCATCGTGGTCTATTTGAATAAAGTAGACATGATGGATGACCCGGAACTGCTGGAACTGGTGGAACTGGAACTGCGCGAACTGCTGACCGGATATGGCTTCCCGGGCAACGAGACGCCTATCGTGCGCGGCTCGGCCCTGAAAGCCCTGGAAAGCAAGTCCACCGACCCGAATGCTGAAGAATACGCCAGCATCCGTGAACTGCTGCGGGTGGTGGATGAGTATATCCCTGAGCCGGTGCGCGAAGTGGAAAAGCCCTTCATGATGTCTATCGAGGACGTCTTCTCCATCAAGGGCCGCGGCACCGTAGTGACCGGCCGCATCGACCGCGGCAGAGTGAAAATCAACGAAACCGTGGACATTGTGGGACTGCGTGAAGAAGTGGGCACCACCGTGGTGACCGGTATCGAGATGTTCCACAAACAGTTGGATGAGGGCCTGGCGGGGGACAATGCCGGGCTGCTGTTGCGCGGCATCGACCGTGACCAGGTGGAGCGCGGCATGGTATTGGCCAAGCCGGGCAGCATCAAGCCGCACAAGAAATTCATGAGCGAAGTGTACGTGTTGAAGAAAGAGGAAGGTGGCCGGCACAAAGCCTTCTTCACCGGCTACAAGCCGCAATTCTACGTGCGCACCATGGACGTGACCGGGGCCATCACCCTGCCGGAAGGCGTGGAGATGGTGATGCCGGGGGATAACGTGAACCTGCAGGTAGAGCTGGGCATCCCGGTGGCGCTGGAGCAGGGCTCCAAGTTCGCCATCCGTGAGGGCGGCCTGACCGTGGGCGCCGGCGTGATCACCAAGATCTTGGACTAGGAATCTCGAGAACGAGTAGGGACTAGAAATGGCTGGAAAAAAAGGCGTACGTGTGGTGATTACCCTGGAGTGTACTGAATGCCATGAACGCAACTACACTTCGGAAAAGAGTCGCCGCAATGACCAGAACCGCTTGGAAATGAAGAAATTCTGCCCGCGCTGCAGGGTTCACCGTCTGCATCGCGAGACGAAGTAATTTGTACCCGGCGGAGCGGTTGGTAACTTAGGCGAGTAGCTCAATTGGCAGAGCACCGGTCTCCAAAACCGGGGGTTGCGGGTTCGATTCCTGCCTCGCCTGCCTATCGCTGGACCCACGGATCAAAAAATGCCGCTGTACAAGCGGCGTTTTAACCTGAATGAGGTAAAAGCATGACCATCAAACAAGCCAGACATCGAGAACCAAATGCTGTGCAGCGCTGGATGCGCGAAACGGTGAGCGAACTGCGCCGGGTATCCTGGCCCACTCGCTCAGAGGCGATCTCCCTCACTCGGATTGTTATTGTCGTGATGATCATATCCGCCATTATTTTGGGTGGTCTGGATGGATTGTTTGAAATTTTGTTTGTTCGGCTTCTCGGAAGATAGAATTAGCTAGGTGATTGAATGGTAGAAGAAAACGAAGCGCGCCCGCCTGAAGATCAGGTCGAAAAACTGGCAGAACGTCAGCCGGTGGTAGAAGGCAGCCCTGTGGCTGAGCTAACCGCGCGCCAAGAGGAAGAGAAACAGCACTCTAAACTTTCAGTTTCCGAAGAGGCGCCATTAGAGGAAGCCGCGGCGGGCGCCAACGATGGGGCTATGCCCAGCGACCTGGATCAAACGCAGGCGGATCAAGAGGCTGAGGTGGAAGCTCGCCTGGGCGAGGGAGAGTTGATTGAGGAGGTTCCTCCTGCTGAGGAAGAGCCTGTTGCTGAGCTAGTTCCCGAACAATTAGAGGAACGGGCTGTAGCGGCTGAAACCAAGCGCCGCAAGCCACGCAGTGCGGATTTGGAAGAGCGCTCCCCTCGGCTCATCGATGAGGGCGGCCCGGATTTCAGTCAGGTGCCGCAACCGGATGGCGATTCGGATGGCCGCGCCTGGTATGTCGTCCATTGTTATTCTGGATATGAAAATAAAGTGCGCCACAACTTGGAACAACGCATCGAATCGATGGGCATGAAGGATAAGATCTTCGATGTGGTTGTGCCCACCGAGGAAGAGATCGAAGTAAAAGAGGGCAAACGCCGTACAGTGGAGCGCCGCGTGTTCCCCGGTTATATCCTGGTCAACATGATCCTTTCTGAGGAATCCTGGTATGTGGTGCGCAATACCCCCGGCGTGACCAGTTTCGTGGGCCAAGGCAATACGCCTTTGCCGCTGCGCCCGGAGGAAGTCACCCAAATTGTGAAGCGCATGGAGGCAGACGCCCCGCGCATCAAAGTAACATTCAAGCAGGGTGAGCGCGTGCGCATCGTGGATGGCCCCTTCAACGATTTCCGCGGTACCGTGTCGGAGATCGATATGGAACGCGCCAAAGTGCGCGTGATGGTGAATTTCTTCGGCCGTGAAACCCCGGTCGAGTTAGATTTCTTACAAGTCGAGAAGGCTTAGAAAGAGCGGGAGGGCCTGCGAGAAAAAAGCTCGCGTTTTACCCGTTAGGACCGCAAAGGAGAAGAAATGGCAAAGAAATTAAAAGCAGTTGTGACCGTTCGTATCGACGCCGGCAAAGCTAGCCCGGCGCCTCCCATCGGCCCAGCTTTGGCCGGGCATGGCATCAACCTGATGGGCTTCTGCAAGGAATATAACGCGCGTACGGCCAACCGCATGGGCGATGTGATTCCCGCTGAGGTCTCCATATACAGCGATGGTTCCTTCACGTTCATCCTCAAGACCCCGCCGGCGGCTGTTCTATTAGCCAAGGCTGCCGGCGTTGAAAAGGGTTCCGGCGAACCCAACCGTCAGAAGGTTGGTGAGGTAACCCGCGCCCAGGTGCGCGAGATCGCAGAAACCAAGATGCCGGATTTGAACGCCCACGACATCGAAGCCGCCATGAAACAGATCGAAGGCACTGCCCGCAATATGGGCATTATCGTAAAAGACTGACAAAAGTGGGAGAGCTGCGGACCAAAAAACGGTTCGCAGGAGTTGCACAGCAACTCCAGTAATAGCTCTACTGGACCACAGAGGAGTAACAATGGCACATCGAGGTAAGAAATACAAAGAGGCAGTTGCCAAGATCGAGGCAAACCGCCAGTATGCACCCCAAGACGCAGTAAGTCTGGTGAAGGAAACTTCCTACGCCAAGTTTGACGCCACGGTTGAAGTGCACGTGCGCCTGGGTGTTGACCCGCGCCAGGCTGACGAGCAGGTGCGCGACGTCGTGGTGCTGCCGCATGGCTTGGGCAAAAAGATCAAAGTGCTGGTGTTTGCCCAAGGGGAAGCAGCCCGCACAGCCCGCGAAGCCGGCGCCGATGTCGTGGCTGACGACGATGCCATCCTAAAGAAGATCGAGGGCGGCTGGTTGGACTTCGACGTGGCCATTGCCACCCCAGACATGATGGGCACCGTGGGCCGGCTGGGCAGGGTGCTGGGCCCGCGCGGGCTGATGCCTAATCCGAAAGCCGGCACAGTGGCCAACGAGAAGGATCTGGCCCGCGCCATCACCCAGGCTAAAGCCGGGCGGGTCGAATTTCGCCTCGATAAAACCGGGAACTTGCACGTGGCTATCGGTAAAGTTTCCTTCGAGCCCAAACAACTCGAAGAGAACTTTGCAGCATTGATGGAGGCTATTGTGAAGGCCAAGCCACCTGGGGCCAAGGGTATTTACATCCGTAGCCTGACCTTATGCGCCACCATGGGCCCCGCCGTGCGCGTGGATCCCCTGCTTGCTCAGAACTTGGAAGCGGAAGAAGTTTAATCTTGTAGTACAATCTGCCTCGCCCTCTTTTAGGGCGGCTCTTGCCGGAGACAGCAGGCGTAGCCAAGCAAGCTTGGCTGCTTAATCCCCTGCCGAGGTAAGGACATCTGATCGCCTCACCATGCGATCAGGGTCTTTGCTTCGTTTTCGAGAGCAAAGACTTTTTGTTTGTAGGAGGTGAAAAGATTGGCTCTTTCAAAAGAACGAAAGCTAGCAATTCTGGCTGAATACGAGGCTTGGCTTGCAAAGGCTGAAGCGGTGTTTCTGACAGAATACACAGGCCTGACCGTGCCCGACATGGACGAATTGCGCTCGCGCATTCGCGAAGTGGGCGGCGAATTCCATGTGGTCAAAAACACCTTAGGCAAAATGGCCTTTAAGAAGGCTGGCCTGGACGTGCCCGCTGAACAATTGCTGGGCAGCACGGCCATTGGCCTTGCTTTCACCGATGCACCGGGCGTCGCCAAGGCCATTGCTGATTTCTCCAAAGAGAAACAAGCCGTTAAGGTCAAGGGCGGTTTCTTGGGCAAGCAATATCTTAGTCAGCTAGAGGTCCTGCGATTGGCTACCCTGCCCCCGCTGCCCGTAGTTCGCAGCCAGTTGTTGGCCTTGCTGAATACGCCAGCCACCCAATTGGTGCGCTTGTTGGCAGAACCCGGCCGGCGTGTGGCTCAAGTGATCAAGGCCTATGCGGATAAAACTGCAACGGCTTCAACCTAATCAGAACAGTTCATCATTCAAGGAGTAAGAAATGGCAGATTTAGGAAAGTTAGTTGAAGAGTTGGGCAAGTTGAGCGTCACGGAGGCCGCGGATCTGGTCTCCAAGCTGGAAGAAGCTTGGGGCGTTTCGGCAGCAGCTCCCGTGGCTATGGCGCCTGCCCCAGGTGCGGGCGGCGCTGCGGCTGCCCCAGTTGAGGAAAAGACCGAGTTTGACGTCTACATCAAGGATGCTGGCCCCAAGAAGATCGAGGTCATCAAGGTGATGCGCCAGCTTACCAACGTGGGCCTGTCCGACGCCAAGCAAATGGTCGAAGCCGGCAACACCAAGGTGCTGGAAGGCGCTACCAAGGAAGCTGCCAACGACGCCAAGGCTAAGTTAGAAGCCGCTGGCGCAGCTGTTGAGTTGAAGTAAATCGTTCTCAGCTGATATTCGCCGTTTTGGCGAGCCAGTGGCACGAAAAAGACCGCCAAAAGCGGTCTTTTTTGTTGTGTCACAGCGCCAGTTCGCTTGGTTTACCGCTATGATATAGTCATTAATCTTCCTGGAGAAAGAAGAATGGCGACCCGGATTCTGATCGTTGAAGATGACGAGGCTATCCTGGCTTTTCTGCGCCGGGGCCTTGGTTTTGAAGGATATGAGATCGACACGGCCGAAACCGGGCAAAAGGGACTGGCCTTGGCAGCAGGCAACCGGCCAGACCTGGTCATCCTAGATTGGATGTTGCCTGGGATGGACGGCCTGGAAGTGTGTAAGCGGCTGCGCAGCATGGGCAAAATGCCCATCCTGATGCTCACCGCCAAGGACTCGGTGAGCGACCGCGTCTTGGGACTGGATGCCGGCGCGGACGACTATATGGTCAAACCTTTCAACTTGGATGAGTTGCTGGCGCGCATCCGCGCCTTGTTGCGCCGCACCCAGGCGCCCAAACAGAAGACATATACCTTTGCCGATTTAGTTTTGGATACCGGCACCCGCAGAGCCGAGCGTGGGGATCGGGTGATCGACCTGACCGCCAAAGAATATGAATTGCTGGAATTGTTTATGCGCAATCCACGGCAAGTGCTCACCCGCGAAATGATCTATGACGAAGTATGGGGATACGATTTTGGGGGCGAGAGCAATATTATTGAAGTCTATATCCGCTATTTGCGGCAGAAATTGGAAGAGGGTAAAAAGCCCCGCTTGCTGCACACCGTGCGCGGCATGGGCTACGTATTGCGCGAAGACGAATAACATGTCCCTGCGGTCGCGGTTGACCCTTTTTTATACCGTTGTATTAGGCGCGGTCCTGATCCTGTTTGGTCTGGGGGTGTATGGCCTGGTTTCCGTCGTCCAGTTTCGCCAAATAGACACGACCCTGGATCGCACTGCCCGCGATTTGATCAACGTTACCCGTTTAGATGACCGCGGCCAGTTCGTCCTCTCCGAGCGGGTATCCCTCGATTCGAGCGTCATCGTGCAAATCTGGGACCTGGAAAACCGCCTGGTCGGCCTAACCCTGGCAGTCGATCCCGACAGCCCGATGCGCGAACCCTTCGACCCGAGCACGACGAATGCCACCGTGCCGACTTATAGCAGTGTGTTCGTAGCCGGTGTTCACTTTCGTGTGCTCACCGTCCCACTGCACACCGGCGATACCCCGATCGGGACGATGCAAGCGGCCACCTCGCTTACCATTATCGATGCCCTGCGAGCAGATATGCTGAGCTACTTGGTGATCCTGAGCGGGCTGGCCGTGCTGCTGGCTGGCATGTTTGGGCTGATCATCGGCAGCCGGGCATTATCTCCGCTGGCACGTGTGACAGAAACCGCCTTGCAGATCACCCGCGCCGACGATCTTTCCCGGCGCATCCCCACGCAAGGCATCGTGGATGATGAGGTGGGCAAGTTGATCACCGCCTTCAACGACACCATGGGCCGCCTGGATAAATTATTTGCCACCCAACGCCGGTTCGTGGCCGATATCGGCCACGAACTGCGCACCCCGCTGACGGTGATCCGCGGCAACCTGGACCTGATGCACCGCCTGGGAAAATACGATGACCAGTCGTTGCACAGCATTGAACTGGAGGTTGACCGCCTGGGCCGCCTGGTCGAAGATCTGCTGATCCTGGCCCAAGCCGAATCGGGCAAGCTGCCCATGGACCGCCGCCGCGTAGAATTGGATACCCTGCTGCTGGAGGTTTTCAACCAGGCGCACGTGCTGGCTGGCGAGAGGGTCAAGTTGGAAATCGGCAAAATAGACCAGGTGATTGTATGCGGCGACCATGACCGTCTGAAGCAAGTGGCGCTGAATTTGGTGGCGAACGCCATCAAATACACGGGCGAAGGCGGCAAAGTGGTGGTGAACTTGTCCAAGCAAGAGGGTCAGGCCTATTTTTCGGTCAAGGACACGGGGGCGGGCATCCCAGTTGCCGACCAGCCCCACGTGTTTGAGCGCTTTTATCGAGGTGATAAATCCCGTT
The DNA here is from genome assembly GCA_964572455.1 of uncultured Anaerolineaceae bacterium. Lineage (GTDB taxonomy): Bacteria > Chloroflexota > Anaerolineae > Anaerolineales > UBA11579 > JAMCZK01. The sequence continues at coordinate 3,433 of CAZNFL010000057.1, read as the reverse complement.
CGCGCGGTAAAGATGGGGCCGGTTTCGGCCTGGGGTTGTCTATCGCTTATTGGATCGTGCGCAACCACGGCGGCGACATCGAAGTCAAATCGAAATTGAATAGGGGCAGCACCTTCACTGTGCGGCTGCCCCTGGCGGATAAGGATTGTGCAGACGCCACCGGTGAGCTTAGGGAGATCCCGCCGCGCGCTGCTCTGCCTGAGCGCATAGGCTAGCGCCGCCGGCCGCCAGCCATTCTTGCAGCACCGGGCTCTCCGCTTTCCCCGCATTCGCATCTGCATAAATATGTTCCCCCCAATATTTGTAGTCCATGGTTTCCTGGGCCCACAGTTCCTGCGGGCGGCCGGCGCCATTGATGCCGCCGTTGTAGCCGGCTAAGGCCATTCCCGGGTCCGCGCCAAACTCATTCAAGGATCTTTGCAAATAGCTGAGCCCACGCTGGGCATTTGTGTGGGGATCAAAGCTGTTTTCCCCATCCGCGAAGTGATAAGGCATCACCTGGAACAAGCCCATGGCGCCGGCAGGTGAAACGGCGAACGGGTTTCCGCAGGATTCAATCTGCATCACCGTTGCCACTAGGTTGGGGTCGAGGCCCTGAGCTTCAGACCAGGCCACAATATCGGGCTCCCAGCGCTGGACCTGGGGTGTGAACAATGTGGCTAGAGCCGCGACCCGTGGTTTACTCTGAAATTCGGGATTTTGTAATTTGATTTGGGTGAGGGCCAGGAATAAAACCAGCCCAAAGAGAGCAGTGCTGAAAGGCGGCCACAATAAGATGGAGAGGCAGCCGGTTGAATAAGCTGCCTCTCCATCTGTGGTTAGCTCCTCGGAGGGACCAGACACGGATTGCACGGATCTTTGGTTTTTAGAACTCGCTTGGCTCGGCGTGACCGTTGCTGCCGCTCTGCGGCACCAGGCCCTGGTACATTGCGGGTTGAGTGACCCGGCCGTTCTGGGCGGGGACGGTGCGGCGCAGGGTAGGCGGCATAGAGCGCGGGCCGTTGGCTTGGGCAGCGAACAACTTGCCGCCGGCCGTGATCAGTGTGCCGATGACCAACACGCGGATGAGCCAGACCAGCACGGCGACGAAGGCAGGCACCACTTGCAGAAGCGCCTCGCGGCCCAGGATAGCATTGCCCAGGCTGCCGTGGTTGAGGACGGCCACCGACACCCCCCACCAGGTGAGGATCGCGTTCATCGTGGCGGCCAGCAGCCAGGCCGCGAACAGGTACCAGACTTCCAAGCCTTGCTTGGCCCGTAAATTGGTGCCATTGCTGAACATGTGGGCAATACCGGCAAAGTCGATGCTGCAGAAGGCCAGCGCCAGGATGGTGGCCCAGGACAGGCCGCCAAAGCGCAGGTCGCCCAGCAGGTCGCGCATGGCAAATTCGGTGGTGCTGTAGTTGAAGGCCTCAAAGGCGATCAGGGCACCGGCGACCAGAAGCCCCCACACCAGGTTGCGCTGGATGCGGGCCGACCAGTTGAACTGGCTTAACAAACCTCGATTGACCATCTTCTTCTCCTAGGCGTCGTTCTCGGACGCCAAAACAAATGTTCTAAGATGGCCTGAGTATAGAACAGAAGTGCTAAACGAGTCAAGCGCTGGGTATGGGGGTGGGGTTTGCGACTCGCCCTATATCTGCGGAATATAATCAGCGAATGGCCAGGAAAAGTGCAGGCATTTTGGTATACCGGCTCCGCAACGGGGAGGCCGAGGCCTTTTTGGTGCACCCCGGCGGGCCGATCTGGGCTAAGAAGGATGCCGGTGCCTGGACCATTCCCAAGGGGGAATTTGACGACGAAGACCCGTTAGCCGCGGCCCGGCGGGAGTTCAAGGAGGAAACCGGCTTCGAGATCAGCGGGGTGTTCCAACCGCTGGCGCCGGCGACTTTGAAGAGCGGCAAAGTGGTCTACGCCTGGGCGGTGGAAGGCGACCTGGATGCCAGCCAGGTGCGCAGCAACCTGTTCGAACTGGAATGGCCGCCCAGGTCCGGGAGGCGGATGAATGTGCCGGAGGTGGACCGCGGCGAATGGTTTTCGCTGCGGGCGGGACTGGAAAAGATCAACCCGGCCCAGGGAGGGTTTATACGGGAATTGGCCCGGCTTTTGAATATCCCTCTGGATTAGCTGCGGGATCCCGGCGTAAAGATTTCCCCACAGTGAAAGCGATGGTGTGGTTGCGGATTTGGCTGGGAAATTCGGTGCTCATGACGATGCTGTCCTTCCCGTGGGTCACGCTGCCGCCGGAGGTGGTGGCGGACCATTCCAGGGTGAACGCGTTACCACTGCCGCCCCAGGTGAGGAGTTTGAACTGGGCGCCAGGCAGGATATTTTTGAAGAGGTTGTAATAGTAAGAGAAGATATTCATGCGACCCTTGTACACCTGCCCCGCATAAGTTAGTTCGCTGACGTTCTTTTCGTAAAGGACGGTGGCTTTGCTGGGATCCGCTATGTTTAGGGCTTCGAGATAGCGCGTGATGATAATCGGTGGCGTAGAGGGGTTCGGCTCTGGCTCTGGATCGGGCTCCGGCTCGGGCTCGGGGGTGGGCTCAGGTGTGGGAGAGGGGACCGGCGCTCCCGGATCACCGGTGGCCCAGTTGTAACGCTTGATGGTGCGCCACAGCGCGTGGTTCGGGCTGTCTTTGGCAGTGGCAAACTCCCAGAAGTTGGCGCCGGGCAGGTTTAGCTCGCGCGCTTTGGCGAGAAACTCGATGAGCTGCTGGGGCGTGGCAGCCCAGGAGCCCCAGGCAAAGGCGGAGCCGGTGGGCACGATGGGCTGGCCGGGCTTGAGGGATTGGAATTCGTTCACGCATCTGACCAGCTGCTGACCCGGGTTGGTGGCTTCGAGCCAGTAGACCTGGGGCATATTAAAGTCGCAATAATCGAGGAAGGCCTTGAAGGGAAAATCCAGATGGACGGTGGGGTAGCGATAGGAACTGAGGGCGATGGGCAGGCTGGGCAGGCCCTTGCGCAGTTCTTTCATGTAGGTCCTGGCGACCGTGTCCATCCCCGCGGCTTTGAACTGACCTTCGGCGTTGACCACGAAGCCGGTGAGGTTGAATTGCTTGACGCGCTCGACAGCCTTTTGGGCCTCGGCTACCGGGTCGCTGCCGTAGACATATTGCCAGCCCCAGGGCTGGATGCCGCGGGCACGCAGCTCGGCCACCACGGCGGGCACCCGGTCCACACCGCCGTAATAGTTATAGGGATATTTGCCGTCGGCGACCTTGATGACCACATGGGTCAGATGGCCGGCAGCGGCCTGTTTGGCGATGGTATAGGGGTCCCCGCCTGCCACGCGCATGATCTGCCAGAGGTAGATGCCTTTACCTAGGGGTGGGCTCATAGTTTCTCCTTAGATGCAAGATTCGTACCCGTCCAACGTGCCAGAAAAAAGTCTCACTGGCTGAACAAGGGAAAACATCGCCTTATG
>CAZNFL010000056.1:0-10951 GCA_964572455.1 uncultured Anaerolineaceae bacterium | reverse complement strand
GCAGCCTTTCGGCTTGCCCAGCTTCAAGATCATGTTGCTCACCAGTTCAGTTATCGAATCCGCCAGACCCGCCCCGCCCTGGGCGCCGTTGATAAAGGTGGAAAGGCTCGGCGCCTGACTGGCGTCCACGTAGGCGCATACCTTTACAGGAGCTTTTAACTCAACGCCAGGGTGATCTGATTCTGTCTCGGTTTTGATCTCCACATGGAAGGGGGCGACGGCGCTGTGGTCTGAGAAAGCTTGAAGATCGCAGCGCAACCATCCCAGATGATAGCTGCAACTCTGATCCTGATGGCCCGGTTTCGCGTCAATCGCATGATCTGGCTTTCCCTGCACTATTTTCCACTCGACGGCGTAGCTTTCAACCTCTCTGGCGATCTCCCCAACGTTGGCAAAAGTGGGCAAGCCCAGAACGGCCATGCAATCCCGCACCACCCGGTCGGCTGCCGAGCCGAATTCGCCATACTTCTCCTGGTATTCCTGCCAATCCGCCTCGCTCACGCCTACGTGGGCATCAAAAGTGACCTCGAGCAACTCGCCTTCCAAAGGTTTGTGGACCGGATTTTCGCCCTCGACATCCACGGTCACGGTCAGCGTGCTGTAGATGGCAAACAATTTCCAGACGCGGGTCACCGCACTTGTCACCCCCATGGCTGTTCCAAAATCGTCGCTGCCTATCCCCAACTTCTCCATGGCTTCACCCATCAGCTCGCCAACGCCGAAGCTTATGCCGAAGTCGCCCAGCTGTTGGCCAAGGGGAAGCGGCAGGACCAGATCGCTCATGGGAGCGTAGAAGAGGTGCTTGTATTTGCTGCAAGGGTCTTCTTGCAAGCGTACATCCGCCAGCCGGGCTAAGTGTGCCCCGCTTGGGTCCGGTGCGAAGGAAGATTGCGGAAAGATCAACAGACGGTCGAAAGCAGCAGTGAAAAGTTCGAGTTCCAGCAGGCTGAATTGCACCTGGGACGGGTCAGCCTCGCCAGCAGCCAGGTCTACGGCTTGCGCCTGGCGACGTGACATTTCTGCCAGGAACAAGGGTGTGAAATTATGCGGGTCAGTGGGGTTCGCTTGGGCGGCGCTGATCCAGGCTGCCAGAAACTCGATCATTTGCTCGCCGTGCGAAGGTTCGGGGCGGAAGGGCCAGCCCAGGTCGTTCAGGGTCTGAGCCAATTCTTCCAGAGTCATGCGATAGACGGTTTCTCGTTCGCGCGCCTCCAAAGTTAAGCCCAGCACTTCCTGAGGGATGGCCGGCACCGGGGAAACCGGCAAGTAGGCGGCCACATAGACCCTGTCTACATCCACGGTGGCGATGCCTCCGCGGGCCAGCGCCTCTTGCGTGGCTTCGAAAGCCTGCACCAGAGATGACTGGTCTCCAGTGATCTGATCGACGAGATCTACCACTGAGACGGCTTCAAGGCCGCTGACGCCCGGCGAAGCCGGCGCTGGCGGAGATGAACTGCAGGCCGAGGCCAGCAGCGCCATTACCAACCAAGCCCCCCTAGCGGTAACTTTCAAACCCTTTCTTCCTTCATGAGATCTTCCTCCTGAAGCGAATTCTCCCGCAATGCGATCTAACCAATTATAAGGGCAATCTCACGCAAAATCCTTTGACATTTGATCATTTACGTCTTTTTTCGGGGATGATGCTTTCGAAGAATCAATCGCAATTTATTAATTCTAGATTGAATTCTATCTGACGCTTTGCATCCAGGGCATCGCAAACCGCCCCTACTGACAAGAAAAACCCTGGCCCAAAAAGAAAGACCCGCTACTTTCGCAGCGGGTCTTTCTTCCCAGCGAGCCCGGGAGGAGCGGGCGCGCTTTTAGGGGTGCGGCAAAGTACGCCGCACCTACTTCCCAACCCGTTTACGCAAAAACGTGGGGATGTCGAGGTCTTGAGTGTTGAAAGCAGCCGGCTGCAGGTCTTCTTCGTTCACCTGGACGCTGAAGACGGATGAAGCCTGCTCCTGCCCCTGAGCCTGCACACGCGGGGCTGTGCGCAGCATGCGGCGCGGCATACCCTTGCGGTCAAAGCCAGTGGCGATCACGGTGATGCGGATCTTGTCTTCCATCTCCGGGTCGATCACCGCACCGAAGATCAGGTTCACATCGGGGTGGGCGGTCTCCTTGATGATGGCCGCGGCGGTGTTGACCTCAAACAGCGAGAGGTCCGGGCCGCCGGTAACGTTGAAGAGGATGCCGCGGGCGCCGTCGATAGTGATGTCGAGCAAATTGCTGGTGATGGCCGCTTCGGCGGCCACCTGGGCGCGGTTCTCGCCGGCGGCTTCGCCGACGGCCATCAGGGCGGCCCCACCCTCGGACATGATGGTGCGCACGTCCGCAAAGTCCAGGTTGATCAGGCCGGGCACAGTGATCAGCTCGGAAATGCCCTGAATGCCCTGGCGCAGCACTTCATCCGCCACGCGGAAGGCTTCTGTGAGGCTGGAGCGTTTTTCGACCACCTGCAGCAGGCGGTCGTTGGGGATCACGATGAGTGTGTCGACATGGTCCTTGAGAGCGGCAATGCCGGCTTCGGCATTCTGGCCGCGGCGGGCGCCTTCGAAGGAGAAGGGCCGGGTGACCACGCCAATGGTGAGGGCTTTGACCTCGCGGGCGATCTGCGAGACGATGGGAGCCGCGCCGGTGCCGGTGCCGCCGCCGATGCCGGCGGTGACGAAGACCATGTCTGCGCCGCGCAGCACCTCATAGAGATCTTCGGCGGATTCCTCGGCGGCTTTGCGGCCGGTGACGGGGTCGCCGCCGGAGCCCATGCCGCGGGTTAGCTTATCGCCGATGCGCACCTTGACGGGCGCATTGGAGAGCAGCAGCGCCTGGCCATCGGTGTTTATCGCGATGAACTCGATGCCGGGCATGCCCGCCTCCATCATGCGGTTGACGGCATTGCAGCCACCACCGCCGACGCCCACTACTTTGATGCGGGCAAACGATTCCAGTTGGTTTCTTGATTTCATATCTTCCTCCGTATCTTCCTCAATGTTTTAATTTTTTTCGGGTGGCTTGCACTGTTAAGGCAAGAACCTTCCCGCCAATTCTTTGATCTTCTGCCAATCTAAGCTAGTTCGTGAGTGGCCGTTCTCGGGTTCTTTTTGCGGCACAACCTCGCTCATCAGCACTGCCCAGCGCAGCAGTCCAACGCTGGTGGCATAGGCCGGGGATTGCAATTTGTCGACCATGCCAGTGAGCTTTTCCGGTTTGCCCAGGCGCACGGGCATGCCCAGTACGCGGCCGGCCAGTTCCGGCATACCGCGCAGGGCGCCAGAGCCGCCGGTGAGCACCAGGCCGGCGGGCAGCAGCCCGTCGTAGCCGGAACGCTTGATCTCCTGGTGCATGAGGCCAAAGATCTCTTCCACGCGGGCCTCGATGATCTGGGCCATCTCGTGGCGATTGATCTCGATCTGCTTTTCGTCGCCGAAGGATTTCACGGCGAAGGTCTCGCCGGGGTCGATCTCAGCCGGGAGGCAGGTGCCATAGCGGATCTTGATGTCTTCGGCCTGGGAGAATGGAATGCGCAGGCCGTGGGCAATATCTGAGGTAATGTGGTTGCCGCCCACCGAAAGCACACTGGTGTGCCAGACTTCGCCTTCAATGAGCACGGCCATATCGGTGGTGCCACCGCCGATATCGCAGACCACTACGCCCATTTCGCGCTCCGTGGGGGTGAGCACCGCTTCGGCGGAAGCCAGCGGGTTAAGCACGAATTGGCTTACGCCCACGCCTGACTCGGCCACGCATTGGCGCAAGTTATCGACGGTGGAAGCCGCGGCGGTGATGATGTGGGCTTCGACTTCGAGGCGATAGCCATGCATACCCACCGGGATGGCAATACCTTCCTGGCCATCCACGTTGAAATTGCGCTGGATCACGTGGATCACTTCGCGATTGTGCGGGACTGGCACGGCGCGAGCGACTTCGATGGCGCGGGCCACGTCCTGGTGATTGATGACGCGGCCGGCGATGCCGACTGCGCCGCGATTGTTCATCGAGCTAATGTGCGAACCGGCCAGGCTGACCAACGCGGAGGTGATCTCCAAGCCCGAGCTACGCTCGGCTTTATCGATCGAATGACCAATGGCGCGGGTGGCAGCGTTAATGTCCACCACGGTGCCCTTGCGCACGCCCGCCGAGGGTTCGATGCCCACGCCAAGCACGCGCACGCGGCCGTCCTGCTCTACGCGAGCGACGATGGTGCACACCTTGGTGGTGCCGATATCAATACCGACGACGATAGGGGCGGTCATGGCTAATAATCCATCCGGTAGTATGGCGCATGCAATTGGGCAACGCTAATCAAAGTTGGGGTCAATGTGCGGGTAGCCAATTCGTTGAGGATCGAGCGGTAAACGGCCATGCGCTGCACAATATCCGAGTCATCCTGGCCAAAAAAGGCTTGCCAACCGCCGGGATCGGTCCAGCCAAAACCCAAAGTGGGATCATAGATCAGCGAGGCTCCTTCAGGCGCGATCTGGCTGAGGGTTTGGATGCTGCTGACCATTTCAGGGCGAATGAGTTGATGGCGGCCGTAAAGGTCGGGCTTGAGCGGCGGCGGAGCTTCCAAGGCAGTCACCGAGATCAAAGCCTGCTCGGTTTCCGAAGACATGAAGGCTACACCGGCGGCGTCCACCCACACGGTGAGGCCGGCCTGCTGCCAGGCCAGCAGAGGCTGGCGCTCTTTCACCAGCACGACTACTGAAGCGGGGAAACCTATCCCCACCGAAACCTTTTCCAGCTCGGGGAATTGTTCGCGCAGAATACCGAGCAGCTGGTCGGGCTGCACGCTGAAGATCGAGGAGCCCGCCACTCGCAGGGCGGTGTTAATAGCGGCGGCATCAAGCCTTTCGGCGCCGCGCAGTTCGACGGTGGCCACGGTGAAGGCTTCGGAAATAACCATCCAGCCCAGCAATACGACGCAGATACCGACGACCAGGCCGGAAACGACGCGCCAGCCGATGTTGACAAAAGGCAAGACCGGCAGGCGCAGTTCGGCGCCGGCGTCGGCCAGCTTCAAATAGCGGCGGCGGCGCAAACGGGTGCCGTGCTCGGCCGCCAAGCGGCGTTCCAGCTCCGGATTGCGCGCCACCATGCGCGGCAGCCCAACGTTCTCGCCAGCCGCGGCGCGGCCGACGAGAGGCTTGCCCTCCCGGCGCTGCAAGCGCCGAGCGCGGACTTGGTCGGCGCGCCGCATGGTCTCTTCTGCGCTGGTCATGGCTAACCTCCCCTCGTGTATTCGAAGCTCTGAGCGCGGCGTTGGGCGTGGCGCTCGAGGGCCAAATCGACTAAGCGGTCCACCAACTCTTCGCCGGGGATACCGCTGGCTTGCCACAATTGCGGGAACATGCTGATCTGGGTGAAGCCGGGGATGGTGTTGAGTTCGTTCAAATACACCTCGCCGCTGTCAGAGTCGACAAAAAAATCGACGCGGGCCATACCGCTAACGTCGACGGCTTTATAAGCGCGGACTGCCAAATCGCGAATGCGTTCGGCGGTGGCGGCGGGCAGGTCAGCGGGGATATGGGTCTTGGAGCGATCGTCGTGATATTTGGCCTCATAGCTATAGAATTCCGCTTCGGGCACAACCTCGCCGCAAACGGAAGCCAGCGGCAGGTCGTTTCCCAAGACCGCCACTTCGATCTCGCGGACACTGTGGCCCTTCTGCACCACGATGCGCCGGTCGTATTGGGCGGCGTACATCAAGCCCTCGACCAGGTCAGCACGGCTAACGACTTTGCTGATGCCCACCGAAGAGCCCAAGTTGGCAGGTTTCACGAACAAGGGGTAGTCACCAACACTCTCGGCTATACGCAGAGCGGCATCCATATCACCTTCCAGCTCGCTCCGCAAAATAAGGGCTTGTTTCACAATGGGGATGCCATTGGCGCGCATGACGTCGGCGAACAGGGCTTTGTCCATGCCGGCGGCAGAGCCCAGCACACCCGCACCCACATAAGCCACGCAGGACATTTCCAGGAGACCTTGCAGAGTGCCATCCTCCCCAAAGGTGCCGTGCAGCACGGGGAAGACCAGGTCCACTTCGTTGAGTGTCTCTAACATTTCTTTGTCGTTTTTCATTTCAATTCGTTTCAAGCCGGGCCGAGTCGGATCCGGCAATAACGTCGCGGGCTGCAGCGAGCCATAACGCTCGGCTTCCAATGCGGCCAGTACGTCCGGCCCCACCCACCAAGCACCCTGCTTGCTGATGCCGACCTGGGTCAGATCGTATTTGGCCGGCTTCAGCATACTGAGCACGAATTTGGCCGACATCAGCGAGACGGCGTGTTCGCCGGAACGCCCGCCGAATATCACCGCTACGCGCAGCTTCTTCGGCATGGCTACCACTCACCGACCAAGCCGATCTCAAGTTCGAGGTCAATGCCAGCCGTTTCTCTAACTGCCTGGCGTGCTTCCTGAATAAGAGCATAAACATCGGTGGCTCGGGCTTCTCCCAGGTTCAGGAAGAAGTTGGCGTGCAAGGGGCTGATCTGCGCCGAGCCGATCCTTTTGCCTTTCAAACCAGCCGCCTCGATCAATCGTCCCGCGCTTTCTCCCGGCGGGTTCTTGAACATGGAGCCCATACTGGCGCCTGGTGGCTGGGTGAGGCGCCGGTAAGCCAGGAAGGTGTCCATCTGGGAACGGATCTCGCTGGCGGGCTTCTCAGCCAATTTCAATCGAGCGCTGAGCACTACTGCTTCGCCGGGGTGGCCTTTGAGCCACGACTGGCGATACCCGTAAGCCAGGTCCGCTGTGGACCATTCCTTCCTGCCCTGCGTATGATGCAAGATTTCTGCCAAGTCCAGAACCATGGAGAGGTCGCCGCCGTGGGCCCCAGCGTTGCCCACCACGGCGCCCCCCAGCGTGCCGGGGATACCGGCGGCCCATTCGAGGCCACCGAGGCCCTTTGCGGCCGCCTGGCGGGCAATAACGCCCAAGCCAGCGCCGGATTCAGCCCAGACGTAAGGAGATCCTTTTTCGTCGAAGCGCACCTGGGCCACCTGATTGAGGATCACAACTTCGCGCACGCCGGCATCGCTGACCAAAACATTGGAGCCGCCGCCGAGCACAAAAAACGGCACATCAAGATCCCACAGAGTCTGGGCGGCCTCAGCCAGCTCGGCAAGCGAGTTGACCTCCAGCAGCGCTTCAGCGCGGCCGCCGATGCGCGCCGAGGTGTAGCGCGCCAACGGCTGCTGCTCGCGCAGGCGCCGGCCAAAGGCACCTCGCAGCTTGTCCAAAGGGAGCACAGGAACAGTCACTTGGATCAAATCTTCTTCGCTCGCAGAAAGGTTGCGTTCGCTTTGTTGTTAACCATGGCGCGCCTCCTCTTGTTTCAAGGCGGCGTATAAGCGCTCACTGAGGGCCACAGCGTCTCCAGCGGACATCACGATCAACACATCGCCGGCTTTGAGTTCGCTCAATAAATAGTCGCCGGCTTCGCCCAAGTCAGATGCGTAGCGCGCGTCGGGGTGCTCAATTGACTTCACCAGCGCGCCCATGTCGAAGCCGGCCGGAGCCTGCTCGCGGGCCGCGTAAACAGCGGTGACCAGCACGCGGTCCGCGTCGGCGAAAGCCGCGGCGAAATCGTCCCAGAGAGTTTGGGTGCGGCTGTAAGTGTGCGGCTGCCATACCGCCCAAAGTCGCCGCCCAGGGTAGCGCGACTTGGCGGCGGCCAGCGTGCTGCGGATCTCGGTGGGATGGTGGGCATAATCGTCGATGATGAGCACCCCACCCGGTTCGCCGCGGACCTCGAAGCGCCGCGCTGTGCCGCGGAAATCGGAAAGCGCCATGGCGGCTTCATTGGCTGGCAGGCCGAGCAGATCGGCGGCTGCCAACGCGCCCAGGGCGTTGCTCACGTTGTGCAGGCCAGGCACTTGCAAATGCACCTCGCCTACGGGTTTACCACCGCGCAGCGCCTCGAATGAATATCCTCGCTCCGTTTCTGGCTTCATGCCAGTTGCCAAATAGTCAGCGTCCTTGTGGCTATGCGAATAGCTATAGATAGCTTTGCCTTGCGACTTGGCATAAGCCAACAGCTCGTTGGCGCCGGGATCATCACTGGAAGCCAGCAAGGTCCCCTCGGGTTGAATGCGGTTAACAAAGGAGCGAAAAGCTTTTTTGAAATCCTCAGGAGTTGTAAATAAGTCCGGGTGGTCATGCTCGACATTGGTGACCAGCGCGAGCTGTGGCGTCAGGCCAAGGAACATGTAGTCGTATTCGTCGGCCTCAATGACGAAGAGGCGCCCTGCCCCGGCGGCGGCGTTGGCCCCCAGGTTTTGGGCCACGCTGCCGATGATGAAGCCCGGACGCTGATTGAGCGCGGTCAGCATCCAGGCGATCATGGCGGTGGTGGTGGTCTTGCCATGCGAACCGGCCACGGCGATCACCTGCTGGTTGGCCAGCAAGTCAGCCAGAAACTCGGCGCGCTTGAACACCGGGATGCCCTTGGCGCGAGCCGCCTGCACTTCCACATTGTCCTCACCCACAGCCGAGGAGCGAATGACCCGGGCGGCGCCGTTCACGTTCCCGGCGGCGTGGCCGATGTGCACCAACGCGCCGGCCTGGCGCAAAGCCTGCGCCAGCGCGGACTCTTCGCGGTCTGAGCCACTCACCTGCTCGCCGCGCTCCAGCAGCACGCGGGCGATGGCCGAAAGGCCGGTGCCGCCGATGCCGATGAAGTGAGTATTGCCTTTCATAGGACGACCACCATCACGAAGGTGAAGGCCACCGCCACAGCGAAATAGATGGCGGGCACACCCAGCCAGGCCGGGGGCATATAAGCCAGGATGCCCAGCAGGTCGGCACCCGGGGTGGAAACCCAATCGAAAGGATAGTTGAACTGGTTCAAATAGAAGATCAGGGAGCCAAACAAGAAATAGCCATTGAGGGCGCCCACCCCGGCGCCCAACATAGCGTCCTGGAAGCGCTCGCGTATCACCACTTCCGAGAGGCGGCGCAGCTTGGGACTCTGATAGCCGAAGAAAGCGAACAAGATCAAGATAACGGCGCGGGCAGTGAATTGGCGGCTATCCCCGCCGGCTTCGAGGTAAGGCTTCATGAAGGGGATGAATTCCAGGAAAACCGTGATGACGAAGATGGCCAGCACCAAGCTGAAGGTAACCAGCACCTCCTTGGACCAGCCGCGCAGGAAGCCGATGCCGGCGAAGACGAATATCAGGACCCAAAACAGCGCGTTCAGTGCGATCATGCTTCGCTCCTTTGGCTCGCAGTTGCGGCGCGGGCACCCAGCTTGCGCAATAGCTGCGCGATCTGCGCGGCTGCTTTGGGACGCGCCAGGGCGGCCATGGCGGCGCCCATCTGCTGCCTACGGGCTTTATTTTGGATCAATTCGATGACGGTGGCAGCCAAAGAATCCTTCATCTTTTCGTCTGCCAAAATAACGGCCGCCCCATGCTTTTCTAAATAAGCCGCGTTGACACGCTGTAAATGGCCTTTGAGTGGAATGGGGACCAGCACAGCCGGCAATTTGAAATATGCGAGCTCGCCCAACGTAGAAGCGCCGGCGCGGCACAAAGCCAGGTCGGCGGCGGCGAAGGTGGCGCCCATGTCACCGTGCAGGTAGGGGAAGGCATGATAACGGCCGGCGAGATTGTCGGGCAAGCTGCCGGTGGCCGCGCTGACTTCTGTCCAGGATGCTTCGCCGGTGATGTGAATCACTTGCATATGCTCCAATAGGGAAGGCAAAGCAGCCAAGAGGGCTTGATTAATGGAGCGCGCCCCCTTACTGCCGCCAAAGACTAATAAGGTGGGCTCCTCTTTAGATAAACCAAAGTGCTCAATAGACTCGGCGCGGTTCCAGCGGGTGAGCTCGCTGCGCAGCGGATAGCCGGTAACTTCCACGCGTTCGGGCCGCTGGAAATATTGGCGAGCTTCCTTGGCCACGACGGCAATTACGTCCGCAAAGCGCGCGATCATGCGCAAGGCCAGGCCGGGCTGCAGGTCAGGCACGAAGACCAGCGTTGGCACGCGGCGGCCAGCCGCGGCCACCGGGGCGGCTACGAAGCCGCCTGTGAAGAACAGCACGTCCGGCCGGAATTCCGCCAGCAAGCGGCGGGCGGCGAAATAGCCGCGGCCCAACTGCCACAGGTTACGGGGCAGCTTGCTGAGGCCAACCAGGTGCAGCCCGGCCGCCGGCAGGCTACGCAGTTGGTAGCCGGCGCGGCTCACCAGGTCCTCCTCCATGCCGCCTTCGCCCCCGACCCAGAGGAGTTCCAGGTTTTCATCGCCCAACTCTTGAAGCACGGCGAGCGCGGGATAAACCCCACCCCCGCTCGCCCCCGCGGCCACGAGCAGTCGCATCTAGGTTCCTCTCTTCCTGTTGGCGTTGTGTGCGCGAAACGCGCGAAATATTCATTAGGATACCGAGAGCGGCCAGCGTAGTCACCAGGCTGGAGCCGCCAAAGCTCACCAGCGGCAGGGTGTTGCCGGCGAACGGCACCAGGCCCACCATCACCGCCATGTTGATAAAGGCTTCCAAAGTGATCCACAGGGTGATACCGGCCGCCAGCAGCGAGCCGAACATATCCGGCGCCCGGCGGGCGATGAGCATGCCGCGCCATAAGATGAGTGCGTAGAACAGCAGGGTCAGCAGCACGCCGATCAAACCCAGCTCCTCCCCGATGACGGCGAAAATGCTGTCGGTGGGCGGCACCGGCAAGCCGGTGAGCTTGGTCTCCGACTGGCCCAGCCCGACCCCAAACCAGCCGCCCTTCACAAAGGCTTCGTAGGCGCGCAGCACGTGGTCGTTGGCTAAAGTAGGATTTTGCAGGCCCGTCAGGTAGTCGGTGATACGTGTTTGAGCGGTGAAGCTGATCTGCATCACCAGCAGGCCCAACGCGGCGCCGCCACCCACCATAGCGCCAATTTGCAATAGCGAGCCGCCGGCCAAAAAGAACAGCAGACCGCCCAGCAGCACAATGGTGGC
>CAZNFL010000055.1:0-11713 GCA_964572455.1 uncultured Anaerolineaceae bacterium | reverse complement strand
GGATCTCCCCATAGATCTTGGCGCGGCGCGCCTGGGCGTGCTCAAGCGACTCGAGCACTACCACCGCGGCACCTTCACCGATCACGAAGCCGTCGCGGTTGGCGTCGAAGGGCCGCGAAGCGTGCTCTGGGTCGTCGTTGCGCGTGCTAAGCGCGGTCATATTGGCTAAGCCGGCAACGGCCATTTCATTTACAGAGGCTTCCGAGCCGCCGGCCAGCATCACATCGGCCTGGCCGCGGCGGATGACCTCGGTGGCCTCGCCGATGGCGTTGGCGCCTGTGGCGCAGGCTGTGGAGATGGCCCAGTTAGGACCCTGGATTTTATTGCGAATAGCGATCAGCCCGCCCGCCGAATCGGGGATGATCATGGGAACCAGGAAGGGGCTCACCCGGCTGGGGCCCTTTTCGAGGTAGAGCTTGACGTTCTCAAACATGGTGGTGGAGCCGCCGATGCCCGTGCCCACCACGGCACCAATGCGCGCCCGGTTCTCGTCGGTGATGGCCAGGCCGCTATCCCGCAGGGCCTCCTCGGCGGAGGTCACCGCTAATTGGGTGAAGCGGTCCATGCGGCGCCCTTCACGGTGGCCAAAGAGGGCGTCCGAATCGAAGCCCTTCACCTCGGCGGCGATGCGGCTCTTTTGCGGGCTGGCGTCGAACAAGGTGATCGGACCGGCGCCGGAGCGCCCGGCCAGGATGGCTTGCCAGGTGCTTTTTACGTCGTTGCCCAGGGGGCTAAGGCAGCCCAACCCGGTGATGACTATTCGTTTTCTCATAAGATCTGGACTCACTTGTGGGGTTTATAACACAGGGTAGGTTATGCGGATACGGAAATGTGGGTCGGCGGGGCTCTACTCGGGATTGACCACAAACACGGTCGGCAGGGGGTGGCAAAGCCCGCAACCGATGGCTGGCTCTTCCACGTCGCATTCGCATTGGCTGCAATGTGCGGCAATGCGCACTTCCGGGCGCATGAAGAATAGTGGCTTTTCCAAGCGGGGCGTCAGGGTTTGGTGCTCGCAGGCGTTGGCCTGCAGGATGTCGGGGACGGGGCATTTGGTGCAAAAGCCAGGCCGCCAATCCAAGCCGGCGGCTTCCAGCAGGCGGCAGCGCTCCGCGTTGCGCCCGCGGTGGTAATCCCCAAAGAAGTGGCGGCATTCCTTGCCCGCGGGAGTAAGCATAAGCCGCGATTATAACAATCCCACTTTGTCATTCCGAGCGGCGCGTTTAGTTCTAACAGATATAACACCGAGAAAACTAGGAATTCCTATTCATAACCCTTCTTTATTTTCCAAATCTAGTATCTCTTTAGTGCTGTCATTGCCGGGGTAAGTTTAATCATTCCTAATCCCACCGGCAATAGTATTATTGTTAAACAAAAAAAATATGCTATCGATAACCAAATACCGCTCCACCACCATCCAATCAGAATAAAAAAGGCGCTTCTTAGCCAAAGACTGTGTTGAGGAAGATCAGATTCCGAGACTACAGTCGTTCCATCTCTGGTTATTGTCTTCAAGTGCTTCTCTGGATTCTGGAGGGCTAAAACCTTTGGGATATTATTGAGTATTGCCATGCCAAGTGGCAAGCCGATAATTGTTATATTCAAGATCCATCCAATAGAGATGACGAAGGCACCTAACCACCAACCTACAAAAAGAAACCATAAACCTTGTACTAAGCATCCTGGACTACTATCTCTTTGAATAATTACTGTTTGGTGTGATTTCCGATCTTGCATACTTTTCTCCCTGCTCAACTCAGTTGGCAATCTATGTAACTTTCCCTATATTGTAAGGGCAAATTGAGGGACTAAGCCCGGGTCAGGTATTCACCGGTGCGAGTATCCACCCTGATCACGTCGCCCTCGACCACAAAGGCCGGCACCTGGACTTCCAGGCTGGTTTCCGTGGTCACCCACTTGCTGACGCCGGTGGCGGTGTCGCCGCGCACGGCGGTCTCGGCTTTGGTCACCTTGAGGTCCACCGCGGTGGGCAGCTCTATATCCAGCGGCTCGCCCTGGTAAAACGTAAGTTTTACTTCCATGCCGCTTTTTAGATAGCCGACCGAGTCACCCAGCGCTTCAGCCATAAGCCCGGGTTGCTCGAAAGTTTCATTATCCATGAAAATGTAGCGATCCCCGTCTTTGTAGAGATATTGCACCATGTGATGATCCAAGCGCACGTCCTGCACGCGGGTGCCGGAGGAGAAGGTTTTATCCGTCACTGCGCCGCTGCGCAGATCCCGCAGCTTGACGCGAATGGTGGCGTTGCCGCGGCCCGGCTTGTTATGCGCATAATCCATTACTTTATATAAGTTTCCATCCAACTCAAAGGTAACGCCTTTGCGCAGGTCATTAACGTCGATCATTCAAACTCCTTCGTGAGCGCGGGGAATGCGGCGGGATTATAGCTCAGGAGAATCTTCTCGGCAATTGCCGATTTTCAGGACTGATGGGGGAGAAGGCCTAAGATTTGTTAATGGTAAACTTCGGCTAGTTGCCAGCCGTAGCTGGCAGTTCGGGAGCGAAAGCCAGCTCATGCCGACAGGCCGATTGCGAAAAATAGTGTGCGTCGAGGACGAAGTGGAGATGATCGCCCTGATCAGCCTCATCCTCAGCCGTAAAGGCTTCGAAGTTATCGGGGCTGAGGGCGGCGCCAAGGGGTTGGCAGCCATCCGCGCCGAAAAGCCCGATCTGGTCTTACTGGACTTGATGATGCCTGAAATCGATGGCTGGCAGGTGTATCAACAGCTTAAAGCCGACCCGGCCACCGCAGAGATCCCGGTCATCGTGGTGACGGCAAAAGCCCAAAATATCGATAAGGTGCTGGGGCTGCACATCGCCAAAGTGGACGATTACATCTCCAAGCCCTTCAGCCTGCAAGAATTGGTGGACCGCGTCGAAGCCGTGCTCAAGCGCCGCGAGCAGGCCGCCAAAGCTGTTTCTTAGCCTCGGCGCGTTGCCTTATGCGCCAAGTCAGTATCCTTGATCGCACCCATCCCCTCAAAACCCCGTTGGTCGCAGACTATTGTGAGCGCTTCGTGTGCAAGCTGCGCGGCCTGGCCATGCGGCCGGACTTGCCGCTCGGCCGCGGGCTGGTGCTGGCTGAGGGCAGCGAGAGCCGCCTGAACGCCGGTATCCACATGTTGGGGATGGCCTTTGATCTCAGCATCGTCTGGTTGGATAGCGGGCTTAAAGTAGTCGATGTGCAAAGAGCGCGGCGTTGGCGCTCCTTCCTTTTTCCGCGCAAAGCAGCCCGCTATGTGTTAGAGTTTCACGCTTCCCGCCTTGAGGAATTTCACGTTGGAGACCGACTGGCTTTCGAAGAAAACTCTGCGCCTTAGCCTGCTGGGAGCGCTCCTGCTAGCTGTGTCCTTGCTTGCGCCGGCGGCCTTGCCCGCTTATGCACAAGAGGACACGAACTCCGTGCGCTACGTAGTGCAGCCCGGAGATACTCTCTCCAGTATTTCACTTCGTTTCGACGTTTCCATTGCAGACCTGGTCGACGCTAACAACCTCGCCGATCCCAACGATATCAATGTCGGCGATGTGCTGATCATCCCCGGCATCGACTGGATCGATGGCACACTGATCTTGCAAAGCGTCCCGCTGGGGGAATCCTATTTGAGTCTGAAGCGCCGCTACCTGCTCACCGATGAAGATATGGGCCGCCTGAACCGCTTCACCAGCACCAGCCCTGAGCAGTTGTATGCCGGCTTGCAGGTCATGCTGGCCACGGAACGCGGTGAGTTGGCCGAGAGCGGCCGCTCTGCGGTAGCCCCCGACCTTTCATTGCTGGAGCTGGCTGCCGCCTCCGGTGACAACCCCTGGACGCTGGCCGCGGTCAACCAATTACCGGGGACCTGGGCGGCTGTGCCCGGTGATGTGCTGTTCATGCCCGGGCGGCAGGCTTCCGGCCCCGGCGGCCTGCCTTCGCCCATCACTTCTTTAACAATAGACGAGCCCGGTTTTGTTCAAGGCAAAACCATGGTTTTCCGCCTGCAAGCTAACGGCGAGGTGCAAATGGGAGGCGATTTCCTTGGTCATCCGCTGAATTTCTTCGGCCAGGGCGACGGGTCTCAGGTAGCTTTACAAGGTGTGCCGCTGGAAGCAGAGTCCGGCGTTTTTGAGATCACCTTCTCCGGAAATTTGCCGGATGGATCAGCCTTCACATTCGCGCAACCGGTGAGGGTAGAGCCGGGCGGTTATGCTCGAACCAGCCTCTTTGTTGGCCCTGAATTCCTGGATGCTGAGCTCAGCTCAGCTGAGAATGCGCGGGTGCGCGAGCTAATGTCGCCGGTAAGCGCCGATAAGCTCTGGACTGGACTGTGGGGTTGGCCGCACGACCTGGTGACCAACGTCACCTCAGAGTTCGGTGTGTTCCGCGTCTATAACGGCGGCCTGGCGGAGAGCTTTCATTATGGAACGGATTTTGGCGGTGGCGCCTTGTTGGCTATCTATGCCCCGGCGCCGGGGCGGGTGGTGTTTGCCGGCCCGCTGGATATCCGCGGCAATATCACGATCATTGACCATGGCTGGGGCGTCTACAGTAGTTATTTGCATCAGCAGGAGATCTACGTCGCGGTTGGGGATACGGTTGAGCCGGGGCAGGTGATCGGCATTGTGGGGAAGACGGGCAGGGTCTCCGGCCCCCATTTGCATTGGGAGGTGTGGGTCGGGGGAGTACCCGTGGAGCCGCTGGATTGGCTGGCGCAGGTCTACCCGTAGCTTAGTCTTCTTCCGGCTCGGTATCGAGCGGCCCAAAATTCTCTACAAATATCCGTTCGGCCTCTGCGGCTTGGGCGGCGGAAACGAAGACCTCGACTTCACCGAAGGTCCCGGCGGTTAATCCGTAGGCGGTGCTGGCGCCCTCCTTGGAGAGCATCACGCGGATCCCTTGCGCTTCCAGCAGGCCGCGCAATATTTCAGCCTCAGCCGGGTCGTTCAGCGTCGCGATCTTCTTGATCTTATCGCCATCCATAATTCTCCTCAGGGAGACACAAAACCCTCTCGTGTATAATAACGCCCGCTTGTTTTCTCAGCTAATCCAGACCTTTATTTTCCCACATCTCAGATTGTACTGAGGCTAAAGGGTACGAACCGGCATCATGTCTCTCCGTTCGCCTAACGCAACCGCGCTTGATTGGGAACAATTCAGCATTCGACCGGCTGACCTCGAATTCCTATCCGCCTACCTTCTAGAAGTTGAAACGCCGTTGGGGCCGGAAGAACTGGCGATCCAGCTCATTTGCAGTCGTTTGCGGCTGGAAAGCGAACAGCAAGCCAGCCTGCCGCAGAGCAAGGCTTATTTGCCCAAAGAGCGCTATGCCGAGGGCG
The DNA here is from genome assembly GCA_964572455.1 of uncultured Anaerolineaceae bacterium. Taxonomy (GTDB): domain Bacteria; phylum Chloroflexota; class Anaerolineae; order Anaerolineales; family UBA11579; genus JAMCZK01. The sequence goes on along the minus strand of CAZNFL010000055.1, from coordinate 6,379 downwards.
ATAATTTGGTCTTCCCTGCGCAAGATTGGAAGGCCGGCCGCGTTTCTCGCGTGCGGCCGTCCAAATCCGTCAATGGCGCCAGCTTCGACGTCATCGAAGTGCTTTTCGAGGATGGACAAACGCGCGAGTACGCCGCGGCCCTGGCGGAACATGCGCTCAATCAAGTTCCTGCGGAAATCGAAGAATCGCCTGACCAACAAGCCGACCTGGTGGCCAGGGCGCACGCGCCGGCGCTGGCGCCCCAGCTTGCCGAGGCTTTGCGCCAGAGCCCGGATTTCGTATATATTGCCGGCCGCTGGTTCCCCAAAGCGCTGATAATTGATGTAGGCCAGGGGCAGCTCAACGTAGCCGAGGCGCTCTTGGACATGGCGGCCGGCGGGCCTTTGCCCACCAACCAATTGTTGGGAGAGGTGGAGTTGCCTGACGGGGTGAATCCCAAATTGGCTGAATTCTCGCTCGACCTGGCTTTGCAAGAGGACGAGCGCTTCGACGAGGTGGGCCCGGCTGGCGAAGTGGCCTGGTTCCTGCGCCGCCTGGAACCGGAAGCCGTGCGCGAGGCATCGCTCTTCCTGCGCTATGTGCCGATCGAGCATGACCGCCCCGCGTTGACCGATGAGATGCTGGATGTGGAAAGCCGCCTGGAAGACGAGCTGACCCCCGCAGAATTCCAGCCTAGCGGTGACAGCACAGAGATCCAGATCGCGCTCATCTTCCCCCATTGGCGGGCGGGAAGCTTGCCACTGACCCGGCGGGTGGCGCGGCTCTTCCCCACCGCCCATGAATCCCCGCGGGTGCGCTTTGATTTTGTAGACGGGCAAAACGGGGAGCGCTTTCAAGGCTGGGTAGTGCGGCCGCATGGCTACATCTTTGGCTTGCGCGATTGGTACCTGAAGCGCGGCCTGATGCCGGGCAGCTACGTGCACGTGCGCCGCGGTGCGGCGCCGGGCGAGGTGCAGGTTTCGGCCGAGGCGCATCGCTCCAGCAAGGAATGGGTGCGTACGGCCCTGGTGGGCGCGGATGGCGGCGTGGTGTATGCCAATCTCAAGCAGCAAGTCAATTCCTCATTTGACGAACGCATGGTCATTTTCCTGCCGGGGGAACTGCAAGCGCTGGAGACGAACTGGCAGCGGCGCGCCGGCAAGCCGGTTAGCAATTTCGCTCAACTGGTAACCCAGACGATGCACGAGCTGGCCAAGATGAACACGCAGAACCACGTGCATGCCGTGGAACTATATTCTGCAATGAACTTGTTCTTGCGCTGCCCGCCGGCGCCCTTGTTTGCCCTGCTGGCCTCGCGGCCCCAATTCCAGCACGTGGGCCATTTGCATTTCCGTGTGGTTGAGCAGATCGCAGCGGCATGAGCGAAGCCCCGCGCGCCAGCCTGGTCAAGCCCACGCTGGACACCCCGTTCCATATCGATTTCTCGTGGTGGCGGCAGAACGACCGCGAGTGGCGCGTGTTTTTACGCGGCCTGCTCGGCGAGGAGAAGGAAGCCGAACTGGCAGATCTGAATCTTGACGAACGTGTGGATTGGGTGGATCCAAATACGGGCGAAGTTAGCCAGGTGGACGTCTTGCAATATTTGCTGAGCACCTATTACACGCAACAAGGCGACCAGGAAGGGGGTACCTCGCTGATCGAATCTATTTTCCGCGCCTACCTGAAGAACGGCAACAGCCCGCTCAGTTCCCGGCAGCTGGGCGAAGCCTTGGGCCGCCCGCCGCAAACCATCCTGCGCACACTGGCCGGGTTGCGCGTGTATCGCGGCATCCGGCCGGTGGGCGCTTAGCGAAAGGCGCCTCAAATCGATTTCGGGCTTTGAGCCTTTGCGCCGTTGGCTAAGGAGTTGCTAGCCCGTTACGCAGGCAAACGCAACTCCAGCTAATGTTCGTCCCGGAACTATTTCTTAAGTGATTTCAGGTTGTATAATCTTCGCCATTAGTTGCTTTGCGAAAACGAGCTTTGGAGTTTCGGCGTTTTCCCGAAACTCCAAAGCTCGTTGCGAAGCAACTAATGGCCCTCGCCATGATAATTTACATAGAGTTGCGCCCGTGTCCGAAGGACACAAGCAACTCTTAAGCGAATGGCGCAAAGTGCCGAAGATTTATTTCGACTCTGTGCGCCATTCGCAAGCTCTCGCCCATGTATAATTTACATAGAGTTGCGCCCGTGTCCGAAGGACACAAGCAACTCTTAAAGCGAGAGGCGCAAGAAGCCTGAAACTGAATTCGACTTTCTGCGCCTCTCGCTAGCCCTCGTAGCTCAACTGGACAGAGCGGCGGACTTCTAATCCGCAGGTTGCAGGTTCGAGACCTGCCGGGGGCACTTCCAAGGTAACTTAGCGCGAAGGGTTAGCGCCATGAACACTCGGGTTGCACAAAACAGTGGACTACAAGTGGGTGCATAATAGGGGTTTATGACTACTCAATGGGAATATTGTAAAGTTTCGTGGGATGGAACCCCTATTATTACTTTTTATGAAAAACCTCCACGTAGACTGGTGTTGTCAGATTATATGAACCCTGAGGATGAGTTTATCAAACCAAAAGTAGGAAATTTGTTTAAAGGGGAACCGTGGCCAAATTCTGAGCAGGCAAGATTAATTGACTATATTCGTGTTTTAGGTAACGAGGGCTGGGAACTTGTCGGGGCAGGGACTGAAGGTGGTGGCGGAAACTTAGGTAACTGGCATGACCTATATTTCAAGCGCCAAAAGTCAAAAAGCGGAGAATGAAATGGCTTCGTGGAAATACTTGCGCTTGCATAGCGTGAGCGTGTGCCTTTGCTCTTGAGTGCGCTTTTCGTATCCTACTTTCTATTAGTGAATTCAATCACCGGCCGCGCTATTTCTAATGTATTTACAATGATTATGATTAAGGGAATACAAAGTAGCATAGTATTTGCAAAAAGATCACCAGTTCTGCTAATATTCCCTTGGCAACTGGACAGAGCGGCGGACTTCTAATCCGCAGGTTGCAGGTTCGAGACCTGCCGGGGGCATACGCCCGACAATCCTTTCTTCAAAGTCACATGCGGGCGGGTTCGGTGCTCTCCGCCGCTAGCCAATCATTGGCTCTCTCTTACTGTTGATCTGAACAGTTATTCAATTGGGATTGGTCTCAGGAAATTCAGGCCATCGCCGACAAATGGCAAGGTTTACTGGGATGCTGCCCATTGTGCAGCATCCTCTGCGGCTGCGGTTGCTTCCATTGCAGCTTGAGTGGCTTCCTGAGCCGCGTCTTCGGCACGGGCAGCAGTGTCACGGGCAAGTTCCGCAGCCTGGCGCACTCTTTCGATTTGCTCGCTGAGCTCTTTTCGAACATCTGATAGTTCTTTGATTACGTCAGTGGCTGCATGTCTAAACCGTTTTACAAACTCGTCAGTTTCAGACTGAAGAATCATTGCCTTCATTAGCGAGGGATCAATCCCAACATTTCTCCCCTCTGATCGTATTTTATAGGTTCCTGAGGAGGTCGAGTAGGGTTTATCGGCACCCTCGGGAATATCTATTCTCATTATGGGGTTCTTAGTTGCCTTGTTTTCAATTCGAATTTGGACGTCGATGGACGGCATGCATGCTAGACCTTTAGATACTATAGCGAGGCGTGTCTTGTCATCAACCTTGCATCCTACGACTTTCCCGATCTGATGTCCTGCTGGGGAGCTTGTTTCTTGCACTCCAAGTAAAACAGTTCCCCCCTGCGCATTCGCAAATGCAACTATGTCCTCGGGTGTCAAACCCTTGGGATCTACCTTAAAATCAACAGCACGCCCTTCTTTTCCTTGTAGCAACGCTTTCGTACTAGCTGTAATCGATTTATATGCTTCTATTTGTTTCTTTGCCATAATTGCGAATATATCATGCGGAATTAAGGTAAATCAACATTAATCCGAATAGCTGGGCCATAAGGACTATAAGAAAGTGAACTGCGGAATATTACGGGCTACCAGCGCGCCGGTATCTAATTTCACCATAAGCATCCGTAATAATTAACGTGTTTCCCGAGACATCATAGCCAAGCGTGATGAAACAATCCGAATCACAGTTCGTCGTATATTCCAAGTCAATCACACCTGACCTCGGAATACGATAGTAACCTCTACCAACAATTTCATCAAACAGTACATCATAGAAACGAAAATCACCTGTAAACTGGATTCCAACACTTGGATACTCAATATCAACCCATACTCCTATTAGGTCGCGAGGCGCGGCTGTTATTGTGTCACAGGCCGAAATCAATATAAGCAAAGTTGCCAAAACCAGGAATATCATTTTCTTAGTATTCAGCATGGCACTCCGCCTCCATTTCGCCTAGATAATAAAAACGTGCCCTTGAAAACTGGGACCCCGATGCCGTGAACAGGCTGTCGGGAAAGTAAAAAAGTAAATCACCAATATTTGTCTGCTTCCCCGCCTGAGCAGCACGTCCCAGGTGTTACCGGGTTGCAGATCACCATTTTATTGTTCATTAAGGGAGGGAAGATATTCATCATAAAACCATTTCACCTATTTAGTAGGATCTGGTTTTATTCAATCCTGCAGATCTTCTGGCTTTTCATCCTTTTTTTAAAATTCTTCAAAATATTTGCGAGTTGCCTTTCGCTATCCATATTATACTAAACCCTTATCTGAAAGCCATTTTTCTATTTGTTCAGGTAACGAGGTACTGATTTCCAGCGTATTAAACTGCTTATATAATTTTCCTGTCAGGTCATTCGGTAGCGATTTTAGGGTCTTATCTTTTAAGAGAATAACATTTTTACCCATTCCAAGCATATACCCAACTTCAAGGGATACATTGGGATTGAAATCATCTTCTGTTATTCTATCAAAAACTGCTATACCGAAATCGCGGGCGTGCATATAAACTTTTACATTCGGAAACAAATCATCCATGTATTGTTTGTCGTCTGCCCGCAGTGCAGTAATTTTGTGCTTTCCTAAAGTATCTTTTATGCACCCCACTATTTCCTTGTGTAATTTCGTCTCGCTATATTGCATTATTATGAAAGCCGTTTTCATTCCAGCAGGAAAATCAACCCTGAACTTTTCGAGCCCTGAAGCAATTTCTGGAGTTGATGCCGCTTCTTCGGAAATAACCTTCTCTGGTTTCTTTTGAGATTGCAACACTGTATTGACATATTGCACGACGATACTTTGAATGTAATCATCAAGTTTTTCTGCGGAAACATTCAAAGGAAAAGAGAATGCCCAAATTACATCACCTATTTCTATCCTTACTTGATGAGTAATGCTCTTGAGGTCTAATCTTCCATAAGACGTAAAATCCCTGTAATTTATTTTTGTGCCTGTAACGTTTGCAAATACGGCATGATAATTATTGGTGTCTTTGCCAATCAAAAGAAATCCTGATTGTTGAACTGATAATAACGATGCAGGCACTTGCAAAGCTATTGCGTATCCTCTTACCTTTTCGCCAAAAGACTTTATAACAGCATTGATATTTTTTCTTTCCTCGTCGGGTAAGTCGCCACCAATAGTTGCCATTCCCCCTGAAGTTAAGAATTGAATTGCTGACACATCACTCCTTGTTGTTTTTAGAACAGGCTACCTTTAATTATACGATACCCCTGAGTTACCCCGAAAACGAAGTAGGAAAAGCGGTTCGGACTAAGGCGATCCATAACACCGGTTTACTGCATCCGTTGTTGTCGATGCTTGGTGGCTGCTAGCCTTGCCAATCCGAGCTCCCCCCACAACCCAATTGACAAAAATCCCGTTCCTGTGGTATGTTGGTCAGACCAACATACCAGTTGGTAATCTCTATGGCTGCCTCAAGCATTTCCCGCAACTCCATCCCCGAGCTGGTCGCCGGCAAGCTGGCGGCCTCCATCCTGGCTAAGCAGCATCTGCCCGGCGCTTACCTGCCCTCCGAACGTGACCTTATAAAAGAATTGGGCGTCAGCCGCGCCTCGTTGCGCGAAGGGCTGCATATCCTTTCCGAAGCTGGTTTGATCGAAGCCCACCAGGGCGTGGGCTGGCTGATCAACGAGCTCAGCAGCCAGCACGCGGCCAAAGCCCGCAAGCTGGCCGCTAAAATCTCGCCGCCTGTCAGCGAGCAGCCCGCCAAGCGCAAGAAAGCCAAGGCCAGCGGACCGCGCCGCCTGCCGGTGGCCAAAGAAAAGCCGCTGCATATTCCCAACCTCAAGACAGATCGCCTGGGAACGTTCGAATTTATCTCCTGGTGGGAACGCGAGAAAGTGCGCAACGCGCGTGTAATGGTAGTAGGAGCAGGCGCCCTCGGCAACGAGGTAGTCAAGAACCTGGCGCTGATGGGTATCGGCAATCTGTACATCGTAGACTTCGACAAGATCGAGGCGGCCAACCTGAGCCGCTCGATCTTGTTCCGCGAAA
>CAZNFL010000054.1:0-12284 GCA_964572455.1 uncultured Anaerolineaceae bacterium | reverse complement strand
CAATTCCTGGAGGCCTTGCTGGCCGCGGTCTGCGATCGTCTGCAGATCAAATCCGCCTTCGTGGCCGCACTGGACGGCGGCGCCCTACGCACCATCGTGTCTGTGGGGAACGCCAAGCTGCTGGAGAAAAAACAAACCGCCACTGAGTTGGAGACGGCCGCCATGCAAAATGGCGCGCCCTCAATTTTCTCCTGGGGAAAATTTTGGATCGTCCCGCTGCATGCTGCACAGGATGGCGGCCTGATCGGCATGCTGGGCGTGCTGCGCTCGCGCAAGGCCGATCTTACAGACGAGCAGCGCGCCGCCCTGGTCAACCTGGGCGAGCGCGCCGCGCTGGCCCTGGATAACCGCCGCCAGCAAACCGTGGCGCTCAGTTCCCTGGAGAGCCTCGGGCCGCGCGTAGACCTCATCCAGCGCCTGCGGGCGGCCTCGCGTTTCGATCAGCTTGAGGTACTCAGCGATGCGGCCGCGCTGCCCGAATATTCGACTCTAGTCAAATGGGTGAAGGATGCCCTAACCGATTATTGGGGTGGCCCCAAATTGACGGAAAGCCCATTGCGTGGCCTGCAAGTCGTGCAAAGGGCCATGGCTGAAAATGAAGGCAGCCCAGCACAGGCCATGCGCAGCATTCTACGCACCGCCATCGAACGCAATAAGCCGGCTGGCGAGCCCAAACTGAGTGGCGAATGGATGCTGTACAACTTACTCGAACTAAAATTCCTGCAGGGCCGAAAAGTGCGTGAAGTAGCTTTGCGTTTGGCGATGTCCGAAGCGGACCTATATCGAAAACAACGCGTGGCGATCGAAGAGGTTGCGCGCAGCTTGCTTGACATGGAATCGCATGCAATCAGTCAGAAGAATGGAAAGGATCAGAAGCAATGAACGATACAAATCAATATAATTCCCGCCGCTCTTCACCCTCCACCTCCGAACCGGATGATGGCTGGTGGCAATCGCTGATGTCGGAGGAGTTCAAGTACGCTCCAGCCTCCAAGGCGCGCCCTGGCGCCGGGCGTAAACCCGGCCGCCGGCCCGCCCCAGCCAAGGAACGCAAGGCGCCGGGTATGGACTGGGTCGATTGGACCCGCGTGCTCGAGATCCAGGAAGCCGAATCGGTGTGCTACGCCGAAGTCGTCGGCTTCAACCGCGGCGGCTTATTGGTGCGCACCCAGGAATTCCAGGGCTTCGTGCCGCGTTCGCATCTGGCCGCCACCGTCAACGGGCAAAAGATCACCGAGCGCTTGCTGGAGGGGTACCTTGGCCGCGAAATCGAACTCAAGGTGATCGAGTGCGACCCGGAGCGCGGCCGCATCGTGCTCTCCGAGCGCGCCGCCCAGACCGCTCCGGGTTCTCGTCAGACGCTGTTGCAAACCCTGCAGATCGATCAGGAGTTGGAAGGTGTGGTCACCAACGTAACCCCCTTCGGCCTCTTCATCGATCTGGGTGGAGTGGAAGGGCTGGTGCATATTTCAGAATTGTCCTGGGGCCGCGTGGGCCATCCCCGCGAGATCGCCAACCCCGGTGATAAGGTAAGAGTTGTCGTCTTGCATTTGGAGATGGAACGCGGCCGCGTCTCGTTGAGCATCAAACGCGGCCTGCCCAACCCGTGGGACACTGCCAATGAGCATTATCCGATCAGCGCCGAAGTCGAAGCCGAGATCACCGAAGTGGTGCACTTCGGCGCCTTCGCCAAACTGGAAGAAGGTTTGGAAGGTCTGATCCACATCAGCCAGATGGGCCTGCATGAGCGGTTAGACCCCCGCCTGGTGCTGGAGCCCGGCATGAAGGTGCAGGTTTCTGTGCTGCAGGTCGAACCCGAGCGCCAGCGATTGAGCCTGCAACTGCTCTCGCAACCCTGGAAGGACAAGGATAGCCAGGGGCCTAAATGGCTAGATACGCCGGGAGAGCATGGCTAAACAAGCCCCGTTCGTCCAGCCACCCCGCGGGCCGGGCTTGCTCTCGCGCCTGACCGGGTTGCGCCGCGGCCTGGGTGACTACGCTTCGGAAGTCGCCGGACTGCTGGTTTTAGCCCTGGCCCTGCTCACCTTGCTTGGCCTGGTCGACCTCACCGGTGGCGCCTGGCTCAGCCCCTGGGTCGGCCTTTGGCGGCGCTGGCTGGGTTGGGGCAGTGTGCTGGTGGTACTGGGTTTGGCCTGGGCCGGCTGGAGCTTGCTTTTGCGCCGCAAAACCTCCGTCTTTCCCCTGGGCCGACTGATCGCTTTCGAGGCCGCCACCTTTGCCGCCTTGGGCCTGCTAAGCCTGGCCGCAGGCCACTCATTAGAAGTGGCCGAGGCTGGTGACGCTGGCGGCCTGGTGGGGTGGGGCCTTGCCGAAAGTTTACGCCTGTTATTTGCCAGCTTCATGCCCGTCTGGTTGGCTTTTGCCCTGGTCTGGCTGATCTTGCTGATCGTGTTTGCCTACTCTGCGTTGGTTACTTTGCGCCGAGTTGTATTGGCCGGCACCTCGCCGCACGCTCTTCCTCTGCCATCAACCGACCCAGTCCTCTCGATCTCCCCGGTGACCGAGGCGCCTCAATCCGCGTCCGGCTCTCCAGCCCCGAAGCGCGCCAGCCGCCTGCCGCGCGAGTTCCGCAAAGACTTGCGCTCGCCGGATCAGCCTGCCCGGGCTCCTAAAAAAATTCCGCGCTCGGCAGATCTGCCTCCGCTCGATCTGCTGGCCAGCGAAACAAACACGCGCCCCGACGAGCGCCACATAAATCAAATGGCCGGATTGCTGGAGAAGACACTGGCCGAGTTTGGCATCCAGGCGCGCGTGGTGGGTTTCCAGGTGGGTCCCACCGTCACTCAATTCGCCGTCGAGCCCGGCTACTTCCAGCGCCCAGGCGAAGAGAATGGCGAGAATCGCCAAAAGGTGCGCGTCTCCCAAATTTCCGCCCTTCAGCGTGATCTGGCTCTGGCGCTATCCGCGCAGCGCCTGCGCATTCAAGCGCCCGTGCCCGGCCGCTCCTATGTGGGCGTCGAGGTTCCCAATTCGCGCGCCACTCTGGTTCGTCTGCGATCTATCCTCGAGAGTCCGATCTTCCACAAGCTGGCCTCGCCGCTGGGCCTGGCTCTGGGGCGGGATGTTTCCGGCGCGCCCATTGCCGCCGATCTGGCGCGCATGCCGCATTTATTGGTAGCCGGCACTACCGGCTCCGGCAAATCCGTATTGATCTCCGCCATCACCATCTGCTTGGTGATGAATAACAGCCCGCAGGACTTGCGCCTGATCCTACTCGACCCCAAGATGGTCGAGCTGGTGCGCTTCAATGGGTTGCCACATTTATTGGGCAAAGTCGAAACGGAGCTGGAACGCATCACCGCCGTGCTGCGTTGGCTGGTGGTCGAGATGCAGCGCCGCTACAAGCTGCTTGAGAAAGAGCATGCCCGCGACCTGGATAGCTACAACCAGAAAACTTCCCGACGCACGGATGGTGAACACCTGCCGCGCATCGTGGTGCTGATCGATGAACTGGCCGACCTGATGATGAACACCGCCGAACACACCGAAACCACCCTGGTGCGCCTAGCGCAGATGGCGCGCGCCGTGGGTATCCACCTGGTGGTGGCCACCCAGCGCCCCAGCACCGACGTGGTCACCGGCTTGATCAAGGCCAATTTTCCGGCGCGCATTTCGTTCGCCGTCGCCTCCTCCGTGGATTCGCGCGTCATCCTGGATACCGCCGGCGCCGAGACCCTGCTGGGCCGTGGCGACATGCTGTATTTGGCGCCGGAGGCCGCCGCCCCCGTGCGCTCGCAAGGGGTGATGATCAATGACAAGGAAATCGAAGCGGTGATCGATTATTGGCAGCAGGCCTGGCCCCAGGAAGAAGAGGAGGCCGTGCCCTGGGACGCGCTGTTGCACAAAGACTCCACCATCGGCGATCAGGACGAATTGGTGGAGCGCGCTATCGACGTGATCCGCCAGACGGGCAAGTCCAGCGCTTCCCATCTGCAGCGCGCCCTGCGCATTGGCTATCCGCGCGCCGCCCGCTTGGTGGACGAGCTGGAAGATATGGGTGTCTTAGGCCCGGTGCAAAGCGGCGGCAAGGAACGCGAAGTCCTGATGAACCTCGACGACTTCAACTCCTCCGCTGAAGAAGATACCGAGGAGGATGAAGAGTGAGCCGCCTCGCCGTCCCTTCCCCGCGCCCGGTCGCAGCCCCCGCGGACCAGATCACCTTCACCGACCGCTTGCGCATCAATTTCGGCTGGGTACTGAACCCGGCCGTCGAGCTTCTTTATAAAGTTGGCGTCCAACCCAACCAACTTACGCTGGCCGGGGTGCTGGGCTCGCTGGCTGCCGCAGTCCTGGTATCGCAAGGGTTTTTTAGCTTGGGAGGCCTGGTCATACTGCTCACCGGCCCGGTGGACGCCCTGGACGGCGCCCTGGCGCGCCGTCGCGGCGAAGCCGAAGACTTTGGCGCCTTCGTCGATTCAGTCACCGATCGCTATTCGGAATTGGCGGTCTACGCCGGGCTGCTTTGGGCAGCCCAGGCGCGGGGTGAGCTTGCCTTGGTTATGGCCGCCTATTTCGCCGCCTTCGGATCTGCGTTGGTTTCGTATGTGCGCGCCCGTGCCCAAAGCCTGGGCTTCGAGTCCAAGGGCGGCTGGTTCAGCCGCGTGGAACGCTTCCTGATCCTATCGGTCTGCTTGCTAATATCTCAGCCCCTGCTTGGCGCCGGCCTCATCGCTATCGGGGCCAATTTCACTGCCCTGCAGAGGATCTGGTACGTAAGGAAAATGACCAAAAGGCAATAAATAGTACTATTCCAGGGAGCTTGTATATCTCCCTTGGTTGCTTATGAAGAATCTACGAGATAACCTTAGGCGGTTAGCCAGCCATCCATACGCTTTTCCTGCAACCCTCCTGTTGCTTTGCCTTATCGCGTTTGGCTTATTAATTCCTCAACTCGGTTTTTACTGGGATGATTGGCTCACCATTTTTATGGCGCAGCATGGCGACCCTTCGATCCTGAAGCAATTCTATTCATTTGATCGTCCCCTTCTTCCCTGGACCTTTTTGATAACCATCCCTATTTTGGGAACAGATCCCCAGCACTGGCAGGTTTTCGCATTGTTGCTACGCTTTCTTACGGCTTTTGTATTATGGCGTGCGTTAGGCGAAATCTGGCCGAAGAGCAAATTCACGTCCGCTGCCACCGCTTTGCTGTTTGTGATCTATCCTAGTTTCTTTCAACAGCAGATCTCCGTGACCTATGTTCCACATTTTTTTGCCTACCTCCTGTTCTTCCTTTCCGTGTGGTTTATGTTGCGCGCAATCCGCCGGCCCAAAACGCATTTACTGTTAACCCTTCTCGGATTGGTTGCAGGGCTTATGCATCTTGCTGTAGTGGAATATTTTAGCGGGTTGGAATTTATCAGGCCGTTTCTGGTGTTCCTTTTGCTGCGCGATCAAGCAGTTTCAATATCAGATAGTGTACGAAAAGCATTTCGCCATTGGGCACCCTATCTTATTATGTTGATCAGTTTCGTTAGCTGGCGTCTTCTCTTCGTTTCGACCCTGGAAGATGCAAATGAGGCCTCGCTCCTTGGAAAATTCGTTATAGCTCCCGTCCAGACCACGGTAGGCCTTATTGAGCACTTGCTTCAGGACTTAGTCCATATCCTATTCAGTCAATGGGACGGCGCTCTAAACCCCACCCTGATTAATTTCTCAGATTTTAGCCTGCTTTTTTCGCTGGGTATGGCAACGTTAGTGGCCATTTTTGTAACTTTCTATCTAATCCAACTTGGACAGCCAGGGGTATCGGTGAGAAGTAATAAGGAGTGGGGTAGCCCAGTAATAGCACTTGGAGCGCTTGCCGTCCTTCTCAGTATGCTCCCTGCGCACATTGCAGAAAAGAATGTGCTTGCCGGCTTATTCTCGGATCGGCTCACGTTGGCGGCCGCGTTTGGGGCAGCGCTTTTTTGGGTTGGCATAGCACGGCTAGCCCTTAAAGATCAGATCCATCGCGCACTATTCATAGGTATTTTAGTAGGCTTGGCAGCGGGATTGCAAATTCGTACGGCCCATGCATATCGCTTGGATTTCGAAAAGCAAACCCGTATTTATTGGCAACTCCACTGGCGGGCTCCATCCATCGCAGCGAACACTGCGCTTGTTTTCGACGGAGCCCTTTCTGGCTATGTCGACAAGTACGCCGCCTCCGCCTCCATTAATATCCTTTATGGGTCCTCGATCCGAAACGGCCAAGTGGATTATTGGGTGTTAGATTACTACGATGATCTAGATGAGTTCACGGGTGATTTTCCCGATGGGTTCGAATTGGCGTATGGCCAGCATAACCTCATCTTTCGGTCAACGAGTGAAAATATTCTGTTACTCGACTATTCGACCTTCGGGCAATGTTTGTGGGTGCTGGATGCCCTAGATCAAACCAATGTTGATATTCCACTGGAAATGAGGCAGATTGCTGGACTAAGCAATGTGGCTCGAATAAACCCAAATGCTGGGTCTACGAATTCCCCAAGTCCGGCGATCTTTGGATCTGAACCTGAGCAGGATTGGTGCTATTACTACGAGAAGATGGATCTGGCTCAGCAAAATGAAGAATGGCCGCAAATTCTTGATCTTTGGGAAGAAGCCCAGGAGAAGGGTTATCGTCCAAATAATCAATTTGAAATGATCCCTGTCTTGGATGCTCTGCAAAATACCGCCGAATGGGAGCAAGCCCTCGAACTGAGCAGAGATATGTATAAAAAGCAACTTAGCACCCAAACCAGCCTATGCTCTATGTGGCTTACCTGGACAAATACAAGCATTTTTCTCGAAGCTTTTAAAGTCGAATTGCGGAAATTCAACCAGCACCTTGGTTGTTAAGTTATTCTTTTGAATTCAATTGTGAGCTGGACGGGGTCCAAGACAGGTCCATGTCGCGTTCATGGTGTGGGTTCTGCTCCTGCCTTTTCCCTCGTTTCTAATCCCTACTCACTCTTCACTATTTCTTAGGTAATAAATGTCGGATATTTGCGCGCCGCATACCAGACCAATCCCGCCGCCACCAAGCTCAAAACCAAGAAATCCACTCCCAGTCCAAACGTGCTTTGACTGCCGGTCAGCATCAGCGTGCGCAGAGCGTCCACCATGTAGGTGAGCGGATTGAAATATGAGACCGTTTGCAGCCAGCCCGGCATCACCTCGATCGGGTAAATGGCGTTGCTGGCAAAGAACAGTGGCATGGTCATGAACTGGCCCACCCCCATGAAGCGCTCACGTGTCTTGACCCAAATGGCGATGAGTAGCGAAAAGGTCGAAAATACCACTGCCCCTAAGACCACTGCCGCGGAGATACCCAGTAAATTGAGCAAGCTCCAGTTAACATTCACGCCCATGAAATAAGCCAGTGGAACAATGATTAGAGTTTGGGAGAGACCGCGTACGCCGGAGGATAGCCCCTTGCCTAGCACCAGCGAGGTCCTTGGAGCCGGGCTGGCCAGGAACTTGTGGATGATGCCTAGGTCGCGTTCCCAAATGATGGATAAGCCATAAAAGATCGATATGAACAGCACAGATTGCGCTAGTACACCGGGCGCCATGAAGGCGATGTAGCCGAACTCCCCTGTGGGGATGGCGCGCGTGGCGGCCAGCACCTGGCCGAAGATAACTAGCCACAACAGCGGCTGCACAGCCCGAGTGAATAAGGGCATCGGGTCGTGGCGTAGCTTGCGCAGCTCCATTTCAAAGATATTGAAGGTCTTGCGCCAAAAATAGATAGCGTCGGCCACGGGCCGCGGCAAAGATGTGGGTTTAGCCGAGGCGGCCTGCGTCATGTCTGGTCCTTGAGACTTCGTAATAAGAGCCGGCTTGCACTTCGTCTCCTGCAAAGTGGGCGAATACTTCGTCCAGGGTGGAGCTGCCGCCGTTGAGTCCCGCTTTTAGTTCGTCAGGCGTGCCGATGGCCGCCACGTGGCCCTGGTGCAGGATGGCGATGCGCTGGCACAGGCTGTCGGCTTCCTGCATGTAATGCGTGGTCAGCAGAATGGTTGTGCTGAATTCGGCGCGCAGCCGCTGGATGTGCTCCCACACCGACTTGTGCGCGATGGGGTCCAACCCAACGGTGGGCTCGTCCAGGAATAGCACCCGCGGCTCATGCAGCATCGATTGAGCGATCTCCAGACGGCGGATCATGCCCCCTGAAAAGGTGCTCACCATTTGGGCGGCGGCCCCTTCCAGTCCCATCATTTGCAATAACCGCTGAATACGCTCGTCGCGTTGTTTGGGAGGGAGGTCGAACAGTTTGGCAAAGATCAACAAGTTCTCGTAGCCGCTAAGGTTTCCGTCGGCCGACAACAGCTGCGGCACGTAACCGATCACTTTCCGCACCTCGCGCGCTTCGCGCAAGATGTCGAAGCCGGCTACGCGTGCCGTGCCTCCGCTGGGCGGCAGCAGGGTGGTGAGCATTTTGATCAGCGTGGTCTTACCGGCGCCGTTAGGGCCCAGCAGCCCAAAGATCTCCCCTTCTTGCAAAGAAAGGCTGACTTCGTCCACCGCGGTAAAGGATCCAAAGCGGCGGGTAAGTTGTTGTGTTTCAATGAGGTTCATGGTGGAGAGAATGAATGTAGCGCGCGGCGCGGCTTAAGTCAAGGCAAACCTGCGGCGCGGTAATCAAGTTACAATTCAGTTTCAAGTAAACCTATCAGGAGGAAACATGGATTTCTTAGGCTCGTTAACCCCCTATCTCTTTTGGGGATTGATCATCCTCATCCTGCTGCCCGGCACGGTCTTTACCGTGCAGCAGCAGACCGCAGTGATCGTTCAGCGTTTCGGGAAATTTACCCGCATCTATAAACCCGGTTTAAATTTCAAGATCCCACTCATCGAACAGATCGCCGGCAGGGTAAACCTGAGGCTGCAGCAATTGGACGTAGAGATCGAAACCAAGACCAAGGACAGCGTCTTCGTCCGTATGGTCGTCTCCGTCCAGTATTTAATTCGTGAGGACAAGGTCTACGACGCTTTTTACAAGCTGCAGGACCCGCATAATCAGATCAAATCCTTCGTTTTTGATGTGGTGCGCGCCAATGTTCCAAAAATGATCCTGGACGAGGTTTTCGAAAACAAAGAAGTCATTGCGGCTGCCGTTCGCAACGAACTATCCGAAGCCATGGACGATTTTGGTTACGATATTCGCCAGACCCTGATCACCGATATTGATCCGGATCCAAAGGTCAAGCAGGCCATGAACGAGATCAATACCCAGCAGCGGCTGCGCTTGGCTGCTACCGAAAAAGCGCAAGCCGAATACATCATGACCGTACGCGCCGCCGAGGGCGAAGCCGAAAGCAAGCGGCTGCAGGGCGTCGGCATCGCCAATCAACGCAAGGAGATCGCCCAGGGCCTTAGCACCGCCGTGGCAGAATTCCAAAAGGAGATCACCACCGTTTCCCCGCAAACCGTCATGGATCTGCTCATGGTCACCCAACATTTCGACATGCTCAAGGACATCGGCGCCCATGCGGGCAGCAAAGTCATCCTGATGCCATATTCGCCGGCTTCGGTGGGCGACCTCACCGAGCAAATGCGCAACGCCATTTTCGTGGGCAACGAGATGGCCAAAGAGCCCAAGAAAAAGGCATAGAACTAACCTGTCCGACTTGCTGTTGGCTCGACAAGCAAGAGCAAGTCGGCAGCTGCAATTATCAGATTTTCCCCCCGATCACTTTCTTCGCACCCAAGAACTCTGCCAAACGCGCCAGCCCGCGGCCATAGGCCGCTTTGAAACGCGCTTCTGGTTTGAACCAGGGCTCCAGCCAGACCCCATTTACTAACAAGCTCCCGGTCGCCCGGTCCATCTTTAGGTCGACTCTGCCCACCAATTGGTCGCCGTATAAGATGGGCATGGTGTATGGCCCGTATTTTCGTTTTTCCTGTGGCTTGTAGATCTCCCAGGTGTAGTCGAAATCGAAAAGCACCTTGGCCCTGCCCCGGGCGCTAACCAGTTCCAGCGGGGAAAGAAAAGTCGCTTCTTCGGTCGTTGACGTTTCTAGCGGTTCCCACGCTTTAGGTAACTCTCCTCTGACCAAAGCCTTGAGCTTGGGCAGGTCTTTGGTTAATACGTAGTAGCCGTCCTTTTCATTTTCTAGCTCGACCGCGGTTACTTCTCCCTTCGCTACCATTTGGGCCAATTTCCGTTGACCCTCATCGTGGCCCACCCAGCGTTCGATGAATCCCTTCCACGCGTTGCGGAAGCCCCGCCGGCTGGCGATGCCGGCCATCGAAATGGCTTTCCCGGCGTAATAATCTTCCATCTCGGCTACTGAGGCAATCCGGCTGAACTTACTGGGCACCACTTTCTCCAGCAGGTCGTAAACGCGTTCTTTGCCAACTCGCTTGCTGATCATGAGCTCCCCCACCAGCCATAAGTAATAGAGCGCTACCCCGCTGTCTTTGCCGGAGCGGTAACTCCAGGCCTTGGTGCTCTCGCCTTCCAGTTGCCTCCCGCTCAATGGCCCACGCCTGGCCACGTCTTGCCGCACCCGCTTGATCAGCCCGGCATTTTCTTTGGCAAATTTCGCCCAGCGCGGTTCACGCGCTTTGCGCTGCATCACCACGCGGGTATACGGCATCTCTTCCATTGGGGAAATGGCCAATCCTCCGCCATAATCAAAGAAGCTGCGTTCCCCGTAAAGTAGGTCCGTAAGCCAGGCAGCCCGGTAACTGAGCACCCGGCCCCACAACACCAAGTCCTGGCTCGGCGCGACCACTACGGTCGGGTCGATCTGTACCATTTCCATCTCGCGCATGGCGCGCCGCAAACCGGCCTTGTCTTGCCAGCGCCGCCCAGGCCACAAGCCTTGCTTCCCAAGAATGAAGCGCCGCCGGATTTGGGGGGCGATAATCAACTTACTACTAGTTTGTCGTCCCATTTGAGAGGTTCTTGCGAAATTATCCCATGCATCTATTACAATCATTGCCATGCAGGACGCTAAACCCAAAAATTTGCTGGATGAGCAGCTTGCCTACTACCGGGGGCGCGCCCAGGAATACGATGAATCCGTCCTTCAATTCGGGCGCTTTGCCAGCCCGGGCCTCGCGCAGGCCGACGCCGACTGGCAGCATATCGTGGCCGCCCTGCACGCCTTGGCCCCGGTCGAACGCGCCCTCGAGCTGGCCTGCGGCACCGGCTTGTGGACCCAAGAGCTCCTGCACATCAGTCAAAGCGTCCTGGCGCTCGATGGCGCTCCCGAGATGCTGGAAGCAAACCGCGCCAAGCTAAATAGTGACAAAGTCAGCTACCAGCAAGCCGATTTATTCAATTGGCAGCCGGCGGAAACTTACGATTTGGTTTTCGCAGCGTTTTGGCTCTCCCATGTGCCGCCGGCTTTGTTGCCGGGCCACTTGGAGCAGGCCGCCAAGGCGGTCAAACCTGGCGGCCGCGTCTTCATCGTCGATGAGCCGGCGGGCGGTGCCCAGCTTTCCGGCCCTATAGAGGGTGAACACCAGCAAACCCGCGCCCTGCAGGATGGCAGCGAGTTTCGCATCGTCAAGGTCTATCACCACCCGCAAGAGCTCGCCGATCAACTTCGGAAATTTGGCTTTATTTCTGAGATCTGGGCCGGGGAATACTTCTTTTATCTCAACGGTGTATTTGAATAACCCATACCCACCCTTTATTCCCCGGCGAACATCTCAACCACATAGGGCAGCGCCAGGTCCACCCACAGCGCGTACATTGCCGCACTTGGGTGCAGCCCGTCGTCCGCCAGCATGGCTGCCTCCATGACCGGCGGGCGCGTCGCCGGGGTGATGTCGACATAGCGCACCCCCGCCGCCAGGCTTTCGGCGCGGTTCACCGCATTGAATGCGTCGATCTCTGCGGAGATATTTGCCCGATCCGAATTTTCCCCAAAAGGGGTAACCCCCCAATCTGGGATCGAGAGCACGATCACGTGGTCGCTGCGCCCGCCGGCCGCGGCGATGGCCACGTTTAGCAAGACTTTGAATTCTTCCCGGTACTCCGCCACTGAGTAACCCCGAAATTGATCGTTCACCCCGATCAGCACGCTCACCAGGTCATATTCCTCGCCGCCATAGCTATCCTCAATGGCGGCCAACAGTTCGGCGATCGTCCAGCCCGTGCGCGCGATGATGGTCGGCTCGGCTATGGCGATGCCCTGCTTTCGCAGGGCCGCGGCCAATTGCAGCGGCCAGCGCTCGCTGGCCGCCACGCTTTGCCCGATCGTGTAGGAATCCCCAAGGGCCAGGAA
This sequence comes from uncultured Anaerolineaceae bacterium, assembly GCA_964572455.1. Lineage (GTDB taxonomy): Bacteria > Chloroflexota > Anaerolineae > Anaerolineales > UBA11579 > JAMCZK01. The sequence continues at coordinate 54 of CAZNFL010000054.1, read as the reverse complement.
AGTGAATTGCGATTCTGGAGTCATGGTGGCTTGTGCTTCGCTCCCAAAGTCGCA
>CAZNFL010000053.1:5322-13772 GCA_964572455.1 uncultured Anaerolineaceae bacterium | reverse complement strand
CCAGTTTGTTTGCAGCGTTCTGATCTGCTCCGGCCAGTCGATGCCATCAAAGCGCAGCAGTTCGTCGGCATAGTTGGTGATGCGGAAGAACCATTGCTCCAGGTTCTTCTTGATCACCGGGGTGCCACAGCGTTCGCATACGCGCTTCTCGCCCACCACCTGCTCACGCGCCAGGGTGGTGTTGTCCTTCGGGCACCAGTCCACCGCGGCCATCTTGCGGTAAGCCAGGCCTTTCTTATACAGCTGCAGAAAGAACCACTGTGTCCAGCGATAGTATTCCGGGTCAGCGGAGATAGCTTCTCGGCGCCAATCGAACATGTTGCCCATGCTGCGCATTTGCTTGCGCATCACCTCGATGTTGGTGTAGGTCCATTTCTTGGGATGGATGTTGCGCTTGATGGCCGCGTTCTCCGCCGGCAGGCCAAAAGCATCGAAGCCCATCGGGAACATCACGTTGAAGCCGCGCATGCGCATGTAGCGGGCGTGCGCATCGGAGGGCGTCATGGCGTACCAGTGGCCGATGTGCAGGTCGCCGGACGGATAGGGCAGCATGGTCAGCGCGTAGTGCTTGGGCCGCTTGGGGTCGATATCGGCGTGATATAGCCCATCAGCCTCCCAGCGCTGCTGCCACTTGGGTTCGATCTCACCCGGCGTATATTTGTCTGCCATTCGCTCTCCTTAGTTGCCCGTTGGGGTACTTAAACAAAAAAACCTACGTCCTGCGATGCTTTCCATCGCACGGGACGAAGGTTGATCCTCCGCGGTACCACCCGCTTTATTTAATCAAAAGATCCTTACTTCGTAAATCTTTTGATTAAATCGCTCAATTGCGCTAACGGGCGTTCCCGCCGCGAACTACTGTCTTCATTCGCGGAGCTTGCTCTACGGAGACATTTACTCCGTGCGGAGAAAAAGCACTCCGCTTCGAGCGACAGGCGAGTTGGGCCTTACTGGATGGTTGCGCACCCTGCTGGATTTGCACCAGGACGTCCGGCTCTCTGGCAACTGGCTTACTACTCCTGCCTTAGCTTGTGACCACAGCGGTCACTATTCAATTTTCAGTGGACCCAGAGGGATTCGAACCCTCGACCTCCTCAATGCCATTGAGGCGCGCTCCCAACTGCGCTATGGGCCCTACGCACGGCAAAAGCAGCCGTGCTTGAGGAGTGTGCTAGTCGGCTTTCGCCGACTGACGCAACTCCAGGTTAATGGGCTGTCTGTAGCGACTCCGCGACAACCAATCACACCAGGTGGACCTGGCGGGATTCGAACCCGCGACCTCATCAGTGCGATTGATGCGCGCTCCCAACTGCGCTACAGGCCCTTATGTTAACGTTCAGGGATTTTACAGTAGCGGGTAGGGGCTGTCAATGCCTGCCCTTTCTTCTCACCTACCCCCAGATCATGGGAACCGGCCAGGGCCGCGGGCTGGCCTTGTTCTTCGTGGTCATCGGTCTGGCATTGATTCTGTCTTCAGCGGTCGCCCTTAGTCTCCCCCGCCTACGCAACGTGGACAGCGAGATCCCTAATGTGAAGATCAAGGTGCAGAGCGAAGAAGCCGCCGCGCAAGAAGCCCTGGAGCCCGAGGCGACGACGGCCTAGACAACAATAAGGAAAACAAAGAGCCGTGAAGATCACGGCTCTTGTTCTAATTCTCTTCTTGGCTAACTTATCACAACCTTGTTCAGTTCTTCTCCCTTCGCCAGCCGCTTGAGGGCAGTTTGCTGCCGCTGCACGTCTCTTTCAAGTTTGGCGAACAACTCCTCCGCCCGCGCCTCGTCGGCGTCTAGCAAGCGGCGGTAGCGGTTCTCGCTGTAGACATAATCCTTAACTGAGACCTTGGGCTCTTTGGAGTCCAACACTAGGGCTGGTTTTCCGTCTTCAGCCAAGTCTGGGTTGAAGCGATATAACGGCCACATGCCAGATTCCACAGCCAGCCGCTGCTGGGTCAAGCCCTTGGACATGTCAATACCGTGTTCGATGCAGTGAGCATAGGCTATCACCAGCGAAGGCCCGTTATAGGCCTCGGCTTCGGTGATGGCCTTCACTGTTTGCACATCGCTGGCGCCCATGGCAATGCTGGCCACATACACGCTGCCATAAGTCATGGCGATCAGGCCCAGGTTCTTCTTGGCCGTTTCCTTGCCGTTGGCAGCAAAGCGGGCCGTGGCTGCTCGCGGGGTGGCCTTGGAGGCCTGCCCGCCGGTATTGGAATACACCTCGGTATCCATCACCAGAATGTTCACATTGCATCCGGAAGCCAGCACGTGGTCCAAGCCGCCGTACCCGATGTCATAGGCCCAGCCATCCCCGCCCACGATCCACACGGATTTCTTAACCAGCGCGCCGGCTAAGGATTCCAAGCGGCGGGCTTCGATGGATTCCAAACCAGAGAGTTTGCCTTTCAGTTCTTCCACTTGCAGGCGTTGTTCCTGAATGCCTTGCTCACTGGTTTGGTCTGCATTCAGCAAGCGTTCCACCAAGCTGGCGCCTATTTCCTTATTCAGCCCATTGAGCAGCTCACGGGCGATCGCGGCTTGCTTGTCCAGCGAGACGCGCATACCCAACCCGAATTCGGCATTATCTTCGAACAGCGAGTTGGACCAGGCCGGCCCGCGCCCTTCGCGGTTTTTAGCCCAGGGCGTAGTGGGCAGGTTGCCCCCGTAAATGGACGAGCAGCCGGTGGCGTTGGCGATGATGGCGCGTTCGCCATACAACTGGGAGATCAACTTAAGATAGGGAGTCTCGCCGCAGCCAGCGCAGGCCCCGGAGAATTCGAACAGTGGCTGCAAGAGTTGCGAATTTTTTACCGTGTTGAGCTTGATCAGACCCCGGTCCACTTCCGGCAGCGAGAGGAAGTATTCCCAATTCACCTTTTCTTGCTCCAGCAGTGGTTCCACAGGCGCCATGTTGACGGCCTTACGCCCGGTTTCCTTATCCACTACCGGGCAGGCTTCCACGCACAGCATGCAGCCTGTGCAATCTTGGGGCGAGACCTGCAGTGAATATTTCCAATCCGGAAATTCTTTCCAACGCGCTTCTACCGACTTAAAACCAGCGGGCGCTCCAGCTAAGGCAGCCGGCTTATATACTTTTTCGCGGATCACAGCATGCGGGCACACGAAAGCGCATTTGCCGCACTGGATGCAGGTTTCCGCATCCCAGACAGGGACATCCAGCGCCAGGCTGCGCTTTTCCCATTGGGAAGTGCCAGTGGGATAGCTGCCATCCACGGGCAGAGCACTCACCGGCAGTTCGTTGCCGCGCCTCTCGATCATCGCCCCCAGCACTTCGCGCACAAACTCAGGCGCCTCAGCGGAGAGCTTCCAGCGCGCATCCGTTACGGCGCTCACCTTTTCAGGCACTGAAACTTCGTGCAGGTTTTCCAGCGCCAGGTCCACGGCGCGGCTGTTCTGCTCCACAATCGCCTGGCCGCGTTTGCCATAAGCTTTCTTGATAGACAGCTTGATCTTGTTCAACGCCAGGTCTTGGGGGATCACCTGGCTGATGGCGAAGAAGCAGGTTTGCATGATGGTGTTGATGCGCTTGCCTAAGCCGATCTCATCGGCGATGCGGTAAGCGTCGATCACATATACCTTGAGCTGCTTGGCGATGATATGCCGCTGCACGCGCAAAGGCAATTCGTTCCACAATTCCGCCGGTCCGGTTGTGCTATTGAGCAGGAAAGTCCCCCCCTTGGCCGCCTGGTTGAGTACATCGAATTTCTCGAGGAAATAAGACTGGTGGCAGGCGATGAAGTTAGCCTGCTCGATTAGATACGTGGACCGGATCGGCGAGTCGCCAAAACGCAAATGCGATTCGGTTACCGAGCCGGCTTTCTTGGAGTCGTACACAAAATAGCCTTGTACGTATTTATCGGTTTCTTCGCCGATGATCTTAATGCTGGCTTTATTGGCGCTCACCGTGCCATCCGAGCCGAGGCCGAAGAAGATCGCCCGGTAAGCGTCAGCCTTTTCCGCCGAAAAACCTGCGTCCACGTGCAGGCTCAGCTTGCTTACATCGTCCTTGATGCCCACACTGAAGTGCTTCTTGGGACTCTTCTTCTGCAATTCTTCGAACACGGCCTTGACCATCGCCGGGGTGAATTCCTTGGAAGACAGCCCATAGCGCCCGCCGATGACCCGCGGTACGCCTACGCCCATCCAGGATTCGCTGAGCGTTGAGACCACGTCTTGATATAGCGGTTCGCCGACGGCACCGGGTTCCTTGCTGCGGTCGAGCACCGCAATGGAATGCGCCATCTTGGGCAGCGCCGCCAGCAGATCTTTGGCGGAGAAGGGCCGGTACAAGCGCACTTTAATTAGGCCCACCTTTTCGCCGCGGCGCAAGAGTTCCTCCACGGCCTCTTCGGCGGCCCCAACGCCGGAGCCCATCATCACCAGCACCCGATGGGCATCTGGGGCGCCCACATAATCGAACAAATGGTACTGTCGCCCGGTCTCTGCGGCAAAAAGATCCATAGCTTGCTGCACCAAGGCAGGGCACCGTTCGTAATACGGGTTCACGGTTTCACGCGCCTGGAAGTACACATCCGGGTTTTGTGCCGTGCCGCGCAGCACGGGGTGGTCTGGCGACAGGGCTCGGGCGCGATGCGCCCGGATCAGGTCCTCGCGCATCAACTTGCGGATGGTTTCATCGCTGATCGGGAGAACCTTATTGATCTCGTGCGAGGTGCGAAAGCCGTCGAAAAAATGCAGGAAGGGAATGCGCGTTTCCAGGGTGGCCATGTGGGCTACCAGCGCCAGGTCCATGGCTTCTTGCACCGACCCTGAGGCCAGCATAGCCCATCCGGTCTGGCGGGCGGCCATTACGTCGCTGTGGTCCCCGAAAATGGAGAGCGCCTGGGCAGCGATCGAACGGGCGGCAATATGGAACACGGCGGCGGTAAGCTCGCCGGCGATCTTGTATAAGTTGGGGATCATCAGCAACAGGCCCTGCGAAGCTGTGAAGGTGGTGGTCAGCGAGCCGGTCTGCAGGGCGCCGTGCACAGCGCCAGCCGCGCCGCCCTCGCTTTGCATCTCGATCACCGCGGGCACCGTGCCCCAAACGTTGGGTTTGCCCTCGGCCGCCCACTGGTCGGCATATTCGCCCATGGCCGAGGCCGGGGTGATCGGGTAAATCGCCACTACTTCATTCGTGCGGTACGCTATCGAAGCTACCGCCTCATTTCCATCGACTATGATTGTTTTCTTCGCCATGACGAACCGCCTTGATAAGAAGTTAGGCCAACAGGGACCTCGTCGGCCAGCCAGTTGAACCAGAATATCAAGGGTGGCTACCCTAATGGAATGACATACGTCCCCACAAATGAGGGACTTACCTCTGTAAAAGAAGGGGCGAAAAAGTTGTAACCTGGAGCCAATCTACCCTGGAGGTTGCCATGGCGTACCCTGCTCAATTACGTCTGCAGCAAACCGTGTTTTCCTGCCCCCACTACTCTGTGCCGGTTAGGGTCGAATCTCATGTTGCCTACCCGTCAGATTTTTTCAGGGAGCAGCCCCAGAGGATCGTCCAGCGGACCTGCTCCGCGAAATTCGATTGCATCCTCCTGGACAAGGCCGCTTGCCCCATGAGGATCCAGCAACTTCGTTTGCAAACCTCGCAATAAAGTTCAGGATTAGGGTCTGTCTACTGCTAGGATCTCCGCCTATTTGTCATTTCGAGCGGTATACATAAATCGTCACCCGATGGAGATTTAACAAAGCGAGAAATCCCGAAGAAAGATAGTGGGCTGGTCTAAGTCCCGCCCGCTCGGACCATAATTATTACAGCCTCCAGCAGGTAGTAGGGGCGGGTAACCCCGCCCTACCCTATAGTAAAAACTCACTAAATCACCATCCCCGCCAACAGCACCAGCCCTGCAGTAACGGCCGCCCCCAGCACCTGGGCGGGCAGCGCCCGCAGGTGGGCGCGCAAGTGAAAGCCATAGTCCTTGTACCCGACAAAACCTTCCGTGCCGGGAAACACAACCCATTTGGGAGTGATGGTGTTCAGCAGCAGCCAGTCCACCAAGACAAGGTCTGTGACCGTGATAATGAGAATGATGGCCAAGGCATGCAGAAATAGGGGAATAAAACCGGCTTCACCCTGTGTATAGAATGTGTAAGTCGAAACCAGCATGCCGCCGATCAGGATGGCGAAGATCGGAATGGCGAGCAGCTTCGACTGGCGCTTTTCTGCCTCCGTCTTAGGTGGCAAAGCCGCCATGATTTCGGCCGGCAGGTCTTGTTTGTTTACGAATAGCCTCGGTTTGAAGTAGCCGATAGCCAGAACAAGCGCCAGGAAGGCAACCGTCAGCAATCCGCCATCGAACAGTATTTTGTTGAAATCCAGCATGGAATTCTCCTCCAGTCACGCCGCGCTGCGCCCTTGGTTAGCTAATTACTACTTTTTCCGGCTTACAACAAAAAGGCTGCGGCCGAGTGAATACCTTCCTGTTACGAATTGCAGAAAAACGTCAATTTTTATCATCACCGGTAGAGGCAGCAATCTCACTAACCCTTTATAGGAAAATACTCCGGTGCCTAACTGGTTATCTTTCACAAACCCTGCTTCCTCCATAATTGCATCAATAAATCCGGGGTTAAATTGATACGCAACATTCCATTTTCTGGATTTAATCCCACGATTTCCGTCAGAAAGGATAGATCTATCTTGCTGGGCGCTTCTATCCCGAAGTTTAAACAAGGAAAGGAACCTCTCCACTACATATCGTTGATTAAAATAGTCGAATATGAAATAACCTCCCGGTCTTAGAAGCCTGTGAGCTTCAGCAAAAATCTCGCTGATTTGTTCGTTTAGATGAATTGTTCGCACACAAATTGCAGCGTCGAATTGTTCGGCGGGAAATGGAGCGGTTACGATATCACTACAAGTCGGATATGCAGGATATTTGCTTTGCAATTGCTTGGCCTGCACCATAGATGTAAAAGACCCATCGACCAGGACTATTCGAGAAAAATTAACATATTCATTTGTAAGGCGGCCAAAATTGGCTCCTAGATCAATTAGATCAGATCCTGACTTTGGAAGCAGCCTTCTTAGCGCAATCCTTTCTACAGCATCTTCATAAAGGGTGCGTTTGTGACTCATATACGATCGAAAATCAAAGGTGTCAAACCCCTCCCAAGGGGTTTGTTTTTTGGAATCCATTTAGCTTTAGCCCTCACAAAAGATGAAAATAGTATAACCGTCAGCAATAAACGAACGAGAAGCTACTCCCCGACCCTAATCCGCGGGTTGAGCGCCGCGTACAGCAAGTCCGCCGCCAGGTTTGCCAGCGCGAAGCCCAGCACGGTTACCAGCGCAATGGCCTGCACCAGCGGCAGGTCTCGCCGCGTGATGGCGAACACCATCAGCCGGCCCAGCCCGGGATAATTGAACACCGACTCGACCACCACCAGCCCGCTGATCAGCCAGCCAAAGCTAATAGCAACCACGGTGATAGTTGGCAGCAGCGCGTTGCGCAGCACGTGCTTCCAGATCACTGCGCGCGGCGGCATGCCTTTCAACCGCGCGGTACGCACGTAGGGTTGTTTCAGCTCCTCGACAACTCCTGCGCGGGTCAGCCGGACGATATAGGCCACTAGAACCAGGCTGGCAGCGATCACCGGCAGGATCAGGCTGGGCAGCGCCTCAAGGAACGGCGTGCCCGCCCGAATGGAAGAATTAGCAGGCAAGCCGAAACGAAAAGCTAGGACCTCGATCAGGAAAATGCCGGTGACGAATTCCGGCAGACCGACCACCGCCAGCGAAAGGAGGCTGATGGCGTTGTCCAGCAACCGCCCTTCTTTGAGCGCCGCCACCACACCCAGCGCCACCGAAAGCGGAACGCCGATCAGCAAGGTAAGGCCCGCCAGGCGCAGCGAATTGCCCAAGCGCTCCATCACCAGTGGATAGATCGGCACATTGTTGCTGTAGGAGACTCCCCAGTCGCCGCGCAAAAAGTCTCCCAGCCAGGTTAAATAACGCAGCGGCGCGGGCTGGTCCAACCCCAGATCTGAGCGGCAGGCTTCCAATTGGGCTTCGCCCACCTCGCGTCCCAGGATCACGCGGCACACATCGCCGGGCAGCCATTGCGTGATAGCAAAGATCAATAGCGAAGTCAGCACCAGGGTCAGCGCCAGGAAGGCCAGCCGACGCAGCAAGTAGGCGATCATCAAATGACCCGATTCATAAAATACACTGTCATTCTGAGCGGAGTAAGGCAGCCCAATGGGCTGCCGTGACGCAGCGAAGAATCCATCCGAATCATCATATTTGCTGGCTTGACGTTCTTTGAAGACAATGGAATGGGTGGATGCCCCGCGGAGTTTACACTGAGCAAAGCGAATGTGCTCAGCATGACAAACAATTCATTTCCTTCCTTTGAAGTGCAGCACGGGCTCCTGGATCTGCACCAGCTCTTCGACCGGGATGTGGCAGAAGTA
>CAZNFL010000053.1:0-5222 GCA_964572455.1 uncultured Anaerolineaceae bacterium | reverse complement strand
GCAGCACGGGCTCCTGGATCTGCACCAGCTCTTCGACCGGGATGTGGCAGAAGTAGCGCTTGCCATCCCCGGCTTCGCGCCAGGGCGGCGTTTGCTGCACGCAGATCTCGCCCAGGAAGCGCGGGCAGCGCGTGTGGAACGGGCAGCCCGTAGGCGGGTCAATGGCGCTGGGCAACTCGCCCTCCAGGCGGATCTGCTTTTGCTCCACAAAGGGATCGGGCGGCGGCACCGACGACAGCAGCGCCTCGGTGTAAGGATGATATGGCGGGTCGAAAATAGTTTCGGCCGGTGAGACTTGCATGAACTCGCCCAAATACATGACCGCGATCTGGTCAGCCAGGTACCCCACCACGGCGATGTCGTGCGAGATCAACAACATGGCGCTTTGCCGCTCCGCCTGCAGTTCGGCCAGCAGGTTGAGAATATTGGCCTGCACTGAGACATCCAACGCAGAGACCGGCTCGTCGGCTAGCAGCAGCTCCGGGCGGCTGGCAAAGGCGCGTGCGATCGCCACGCGCTGTTTCTCGCCGCCGCTTAGCTGGCCGGGCAGCCGCCGGGCGTAGTCTGCGGGCAGGCGCACCGCAGCCAGCAAGGCGGGCACTTGGGCCCGGGCCGCCACAGCGCTCTGGCCGCCCAGGCGTACCAGCGGGCGGCTCAGCGATTCGCCCACTGTCATATACGGGTTAAGCGCCTCATCCGGATTTTGGAAAACCATCTGGAGCCGGGAGAGCATGTCTCGATCACGCTGGCCGAGCCCCGCCGGAAGTTGAAGACCAAGCAACTCCACGCTTCCCGCCTGGCGTTCAACCAGCCCGATCAGGTTGCGCGCCAGGCTGCTCTTGCCGCTGCCGCTCTCACCCACAATGCCCAAAGTAGAGCTTGACGCTATTTCAAGATCTACAAACCGCACGGCCTGCAAGGACCGTTTGGGTTTTCCGCTCAGCACCTGGGCAAACGGTCGCGCAACCGGATAGGCCACCTGCAATCCTTCAACCTTCAGTACGGATTCTGCAGGCTGCTTTCCCGCTTTAATGGGCGCGGTCTCCGCTCGCTGCGCGCTTATCTCTCCGGCCAGGATCTCAGGCCAGCGATGGCAGCGCACGCGGCGCTGCGGCGTGGGCGCATCCAGTGTAGGCCGCTCGGTCCAGCAGCGCTCGATGGCCAGCGGGCAGCGCGGCGCGAATACGCAGGCGTTGCGGAACTCATCCAAACGCGGCACCTGGCCTGGAATGCCCTGCAGCGGCCGCCCGTCTTTGCGCTGCCCCAGCCGCGGCACGGAATCCAAGAGCCCGCGCGTATAAGGATGCAGCGGCTGGCGGAACAGTTCTTCGGTCGGCGCTTCTTCGGCCAGTTCGCCGGCGTACAACACCGCCACCCGGTCGCTGAGGGTTGCCACCACGCCCAGGTTATGCGTCACGTACAACAGCGAGGCGTTGCGAGTTGCCACCGCTTCGCGCAGCAGGTCCAGCACGGCCGCTTCGGTGGTTACGTCTAACGCGGTGGTGGGCTCATCCAGCACCAGCAAGCGCGGCCGCCCGCTGAGAGCCAGGGCGATCATCGCGCGTTGCTGCATGCCTCCGCTGAGCTGGTGTGGGTAATTGCGTGCAACGCGCTGCGGTTCCCCCAGTCGCACCTGGCCGAGCAGGTCTAGGGTGAGGCGCGCAGCCTCCACCTGCCCTGAACCATATTCCCGCAAAGCTTCCTCCAGTTGCTGTCCGATGCGCATGGAAGGGTTGAGCGCGCTGGCCGGGTTCTGCGGCACAAAAGCCAGCTCCCGCCCCCACACCTGGCGCATCTCTTCTTCGGACAACCCTAGCAAGTCCCGCCCACCGAAATGAATGCGCCCGCCGCGTACGATCCCGTTGCTGTCCAACTGACGCATTAAAGCCAGTGCCAATGTGGACTTTCCGGAGCCGCTCTCCCCCACCAGTCCCACGGTCTGGCCCGCTTCTATCGTCAGGCTGATCTCGCGCAAGGCGGCAATTTCGCCGCCGCTCACGCGATAGGCAACATTCAACCCTTCAACCTTCAACAGGACTTCAGGCGGGGTCACTGCTCTAATCCAAGTTCACTTGAAAGACGCTCTTCAAGCCATCCGCCATCAGGTTTATGGAGATGACTAATAAGGAGATGGCTGCCGCCGGGAAATACAGCGCCCAGGGGGTTTGCGACACTGTGCCGCGCGCCTCGAACACCATCAAGCCCCAATCCGGGCTGGGCGGCTGGACCCCAACACCCAGGAAACCCAGCGAGGAAGCCAGGAAGATGGCGTAGGAAAATCGCAGCGCAGCTTCCACCGCCAGCACTGGCAGCACGGAAGGCAGGATCTCGCGGAACATAATGCGCGCCGCGGACTCGCCCTGCACCCGCGCCGCTTCTATATAAGCCCTCGTCTTGACCGAAAGCACCACGCTGCGCACCACTCGCGCCACGATGGGGATATAGACCACGACGATAACCAGCAGCACGGCCTGCTGCGAAGGCCCCAGTGTGCCCAGCAGCAGCAAGGCCAGCAGCAAGGCCGGCAGGGCCAGCAGGCTGTCAAAGAAGCGCATTAGCAGTTCGTCGAACCAGCCGCCGCGATAGCCGCTGAGCAGGCCCAGGCTGGTGCCGATGGCCACCGCCAGCAGCGTGCCCACACCGGCCAGTGTAAAGATATCGGCGGCGCCCAGCACTACCCGGCTGAACACATCCCGCCCCAGGCGGTCGGTGCCGAACCAGTGGGTTGCCGAAGGCGCCTGGCGCGCATCGGCCACGATCTGCTGGTTGGCCCCGTACGGGGCCAGCAGCGGGCCTAGCAAAGCCAGCAGCAGAAACAGCCCGAACAGCAGCGTGCCGAAAGCATGCGCCGGGCGGCGTAGCAAGGTGCTCAAAATAGCAAAGAAGCGCTGCCCCCAACCGGGAGCAGCGCTCTCTATGCCTAGCTGTGCATTCGCGGGGTGTGCCACCGCGCCGTTATTTCAAACGGATGGTCTGCAGGTCAGTGCGCCCGGCAAAGGCTTCCAGTTGGAAGCCGGTGAACAGGTCGGAGATGGCACCAAACTGCGGGAAGTAGTAGGCGATGATCACCGGCCCGCGTTCGGCCAGCAAGGCTTGGATCTGCGCGTAGGCTTCCACCCGCTCGGCCTCATCCAGGGTGGTGCCGGCCGTTTCGGCCAAAGCATCAAACTCGGGGTCGGAAAAATGCGCCTCGTTCCAAATGGCGTCGGTCACCAGCATGGTGTCCAGGTAGAACTGCGGATACGGGCGCGACCCCCAATTGGTGATGCCCAGGTCCACTTCCAGCCAGACGTCAGTTCCGAAGTAAACCTCTTCGGGTTCCACGCTGATCTCGATATTGATGCCGGCTTCCGCCCATTGCTCCTTGAGCACCGCCGCCAGGTCTGGCCGGCCGCCGGTGTTAGGCGCGTGCAGGGTCAGGTCCAAGCCGTCCTCATAACCGGCCGCGGCCAACAGAGCGCGCGCCGCTTCCACATCGCGGGCTGGCGGCTGCACGCTGGGATCATAGTAGCTTTCATACAGCGGGCCGATGGGACTGTCGTTGCCGACGGCGCCATAGCCCTGCTGCACCAATTCCAAGATGGCTTCGCGATCGGTGGCCAGCTTCATGGCCTGGATCACGCGCGGGTCGGAGCCCGGCTCGCGGTCTGAGCGCAGGCGCACCAGGTCGAAGCCATTGGTGGGAATGGACACGGTCTCAATTCCGTCCACGCCCTGCAAACTTTCGTACAGCGGCGTGCTCATGCGCATCACCAGGTCCACCTGGCCGCCGCGCAGCGCATCCACCATAGCGGTCTCTTCGCTGAAGAAGATGATCTCTACGTTGGCCAGGCCCGGCTGCCCTTCCACAAAGTAATCCGGGTTGGCGGCCAACACGATGCGGTCCTCGGGGCTGTAGCTTTCGACCACAAAAGGTCCGCTGCCGTTGAAATCGGTGGCATCTGTGGTGCCGTTCTTGATGACCAAGGCGTGGTTATCGCTGAGGTCATATAAGAAGAAGGGATTGGGACTCGTGAGGGTGAAGGTGACTTCAAAATCCCCACTCGCCTCGATGCTGGCGATATTCCCGTACAACGACGCGGTGGCGTACTCCGCCGCCGGATCGCGCAGGCGGTCGAAGGTCCACACCACATCGGCCGCGGTCAGCCGGCTGCCATCGTGGAACGTGACCCCTTCGTGCAACGTGAACGTGTAGGTCAGGCCATCGTCGCTCATCTGCCATTCGCTGGCCAGGCGCGGCACCGGCTGGCTGCTCAGCGGATCGATGTCCACCAAATAGTCATACACCGCGTTGGCCACCAGCACTTCGGCGTCTGAGGAGATCAGCGCCGGGTCGGTCTGCACTAAAGATTGGAAGGCCACGCGCAGCGTGCCCTGCCCGCCCTCGCTGGGCGTCGTCTCTGGTGCGCAGGCGGTCAAGGCCAGGCTGCCGATAAACAGTAATGTTAAAACCATCGTGCGTTTATGCCAGTTCTTCATTCTTCTTTCTCGTTTGGGGTTTACGCCGGAATTTTGGATAAACCGAAAAACGGCCCAGCTTGTCGCCTATTTTGCGGCGGCAGCCCGGGCACAGGCCCATAAAAATGTAATGCTCTCCAAGCACCAGGAAACCGGTCTGCTCATCCATCTTTTGGAAAAGCTTGCGCACCTGGCTGTCGGCGATCTTCGTGTCCCCCCAGCAGTTGTGGCACACTAGGTGGTGGTGGCCATCTTCGCTGGCCAGCTCATACAGCATTCCGCCGGCCACCTCATTGCCATGGATTAGCCGGTAGCGGCTGAACATCTCCAGGTTGCGATACACAGTCGCCGCGCTGATGTGCGGCGCGGCCTTGCGCACGTCGGCGTAGATCTCATCGAAAGTGGCGTGCTCGCCGCGCTTCGCCACTACGCGCAGGATCAGGGCGCGCTGCGGGGTCAGCCGGAAACCCAGCTCGCGGATGCGCCGCTCGATTTTTTGATTGGGGTAGGTGATCGTCATATTGCAAAAATTCTCATCTGCGAATTTTCGCAATAATAGCTTGGGTCCTATACTCTGTCAATCCCAGAGTTGGTAGCCGACTCCTGGGGATTTAGCTGCTCTGTCCGCACCGCGGCGAGCTCTCTTGACAGGCCTCAAAATTCGGCGTATTATCTGCATCAAGTACTGAAAGTCTATCTATTTATAGGGCTTTACTCCTTGAGATTATCCAAACGCGGCGAATACGGCATCCGCTCCATGATCT
>CAZNFL010000052.1:0-14142 GCA_964572455.1 uncultured Anaerolineaceae bacterium | reverse complement strand
CAACCTGGAGGACATCAAGGCCCCCGAATGCTTCGAGATCGAGCGGCGCCTGGAAGAGATGCTGGATATCCCCGTGTTCCACGATGACCAGCACGGCACCGCCATCATCTCTGGGGCCGGGCTGCTGAATGCGCTGGAGATTGTCGGCAAGGATATCGCCAAGATCAAGATCGTCATCTCCGGCGCGGGCGCTTCTGCCATCTCCTGCGGCCGCATGGCCGTGCTGCTGGGCGCCAATAAAGAGAACGTTTTCTTGGTGGATAGCAAAGGCGTGGTCTATGAAGGCCGCAGTGAAGGCATGAACACCTACAAGCAGGAATTTGCCCATAAGACCAAGGCGCGCACGCTGGCCGACGCGGTGAAGGACGCCGACGTGTTCTATGGCCTCTCCGTGGCGGATGTGCTGAAACCCGAAATGGTGAAGACCATGGCCAAGAAGCCGTTGATCTTCGCCATGGCCAATCCGGACCCTGAGATCCGCTATGACGTGGCCAAAGCGGCCAGGCCGGATGCGATCGTGGCCACCGGGCGCTCAGATTTTCCCAACCAGATCAACAATGTACTGGGCTTTCCATTTATCTTCCGCGGGGCGCTGGATGTGCGCGCTACGCATATCAACGATGAGATGAAAGTGGCCGCGGCCAAGGCCCTGGCGGCGCTGGCCAAAGAGGACGTGCCCGATTCGGTGCTGCGCGCCTACGGCATCGAAGCGCTCAAGTTCGGCCCCGATTACATCATTCCCAAGCCATTCGACCCGCGCGTGCTTTTGTGGGAAGCGCCGGCGGTGGCTGAGGCGGCCATGCGCAGCGGGGTGGCCCGGGTGAAAGTAGATATCGACAAATACCGCGACGATCTGGCCGCCCGGCAGGGTAAGGGGCAGCAAGTGCGCCAGTATTTTATGAACAAAGCCAAGTTGTTGAAGGCAAAAATGCGCATAGTCTTCCCTGAAGGGGAAGATCCAAAGGTGGTGCGGGCTGCCGCACAGGTGGAAGAAGAAGGCATCGGCCATCCGATCCTGATCGCCAGGCCGGAGGTGATGGAAGAAAGGATCCGCGACTTGGGCTTGCGTTATCGACCTGAGTTAGTAGACATCCGCCACTTTGCCGGCATCGACGCTTACATCAAAGCCCTTTACGAGACGCGCCAACGCCGCGGCGGAACTTTGGCCAACGCCGAAAAACAATTGCGCGACCGCAATGTGTTCGGCGCCATGATGGTGAAAATGGGCGATGCGGATGCCATGGTCTCGGGTCTCACCTTTGATTACCCGGAAGTGATCCGGCCGGCACTGCAGATCCACCACACCGCAGCCGGCGTCAAACGCGCTTGCGGCGTGTACATCATGATCGTGGACCAGAGGGTCTATTTGTTCACTGACGCCACGGTAAACATCGACCCGGACGCCGAAACCTTGGCTGACATTGCTGTCCTGGCCGCCGATTTTGCCAAGCAGATCGGCCTAGCGCCGCGGGTGGCCCTGCTGTCGTTTTCCAATTTTGGCAGCACGCCGCATCCCTCCTCCGAGAAGGTGCGCCGGGCGGTGGACTTGCTGCACCAGCGCGCTCCCGAAATGGTGGTGGATGGCGAGATGCAGGCCGATACCGCCGTGGTGGCCGAGCTCGTTGAAAGCCGCTATCCCTTTAGCAGAGTGAAGAATGCCAATGTGCTGGTCTTCCCTTCGTTGGAAGCCGCCAATGTGAGCTACAAGCTACTCAACCGGCTGGGCAAAGCCCAGACCATCGGTCCGATCCTGTTGGGGTTAGGCGCGCCCATCCAGGTGCTGCAAACCGGCGACGAAGTGCGCGACATCGTCAACATGGCGGCGGTGGCCGCCCTGGATGCGGGGGAACGCAGCAGCGCGAGCAATAGCAAGTCGGTGAAGACCGAGCGTAAGGATAGAGGCAAGAAACCTCGAAAGGCTCGCCGCTAATCCGATGTCGAATATGGATAAGCCCACCCGCGTTCTGTTTGTCTGCCTAGGCAACATCATCCGCAGCCCACTAGCCGCCCGGCTCTTCGAGCGCGCCGCGCAAGAGGCTGGCCTTGGCGAGAAATACGAAGTCGACTCGGCAGGGACGGGTGGCTGGCACGCGGGCGAAGGCCCCGACGAGCGCATGCTGCGCACCGCGGCCAGGCGCAGCTTCGAGTACACCAATGCGGCGCGCCAATTGGAGCCAAGTGACCTGGACACCTTTGACCTGATCATCGCCATGGACCTGGAGAACAAAGCTGATATCGACGCCTTGGCGCGTAAACCAGGACAGCGTTCCAAGGTGCGTCTGCTGCGCGAGTTCGACCCGCAGGCGCAGGGCGCGGTGGCCGTGCCCGACCCCTGGTACGGCGGCCCTAGCGGCTTCGAAGATGTCTACGACATCATCGAGCGCAGCGTGGACGGCCTGCTGCAGGATCTGGAAACCGGCCGCGTAATCAAACCGTGATCCCCAACCGCGTGCGCAAGTGGCTGCTGCAGCAGGGCCATGGCGAGGTCATGCGGCAGCAAGCGGTGGCTGGCGGCTGCATCAATAACGGCGCCCGACTGGAAACCGCCAGCGGCGCCAGCTTTTTCCTGAAGACCAACAGCTCAGCGCCGGAAGATATGTTCACCCGCGAGGCCGAAGGTCTGGCGGAGTTGCGCCAGGCAGCCGGGCCGCGCTTTCCTGAAGCTTATTTGTGGGCCGAGGAATTTCTGCTGCTGGAAGATCTGGCGCCGGCGCCGCGCGCTCCAGATTATTGGGAGACTCTCGGGCGCCAGTTGGCTCAATTGCACGGCCATACCAAATCCAAATTTGGCTTTGAGCACGACAATTATTTAGGAACCACCCCGCAGCCCAATGTCTGGATGGACGATGGCTTTGCTTTCTTCGCCGAGCAGCGGCTCGACTTTCAAGCCAAGCTGGCCCGCGATGGAGGCCGGCTTACGCGCGCCGAAGCTGCCCAGGTGGAGCGGCTGGCCGCCCGCTTGCCTGAGTTGGTGCCGCAGCAGCCAGCCGCGTTGATCCACGGCGACCTGTGGGCGGGCAATGCGATCAGCGACAGCCGCGGTGCACCGGCGCTGATCGACCCGGCCGCCCATTATGGCTGGCCTGAAGCTGAGCTGGGTTTGACCGCCTTGTTCGGCGGCTTTGAGCCGCCTTTTTACACAGCTTACGAAGCGGAGCGGCCATTGGATAAAGGCTGGCGCCAGCGCCTGCCCATCTACAACCTTTACCACCTGCTCAACCATCTCAATCTCTTCGGCGCGGGTTACCACGGCCAGGTAGTTGAGAGCTTGAGAGAGTTCGCGTAGGCATGGGCAGCTTGTCATTCCGAGGAGCACATAGTGCGACGAGGAAACCCTATGGTTAAGTTAAGGTTGCTGTGGCAAAGGGATTCCTCGTCGGCTTGCAGCCTCCTCGGAATGACGGTCTTCTAAAAACAACGCGGTATCATCGCTTCCGTATGTCCGCAGACTCCGTCCAAATAGAACGCATCAAGCTCAAGGATCTGCCAGCGCTGGCGGCCGTGGCAGTGGATGGCGCCGCGCCCGGCGCATTCATCCCCATTACCAAGCAGCGCGCCGCGGCGCAAACGTATAATCCGTATGCCGAGCCGGACGACGTGGCCCTGTTGCTGGCCAGGGAAGGGCAGCGCAACGTTGGCTATTTCGGCTTGATGCCCGTGATGCTGCAGCATGCGGGCAAGCTGGATAAGGTGCATTGGCTCACCACCTGGGCGGTGGCGGCTGACTACCTTGGAAAAGGCCTGGGCTCCCAATTGATGGAAGCTGCTATCGCCTTGGATGTGGACCTCGTTATCGTAGGCAGCAAGCCGGCGAGGCGCGTCTCTTCCAAATATCGCTTTCACGAAGTTGAGCCGTTGGATTATATGCAAATAGATCTAGGCTTGGCAGGGCGATATAACCCTTTCAGCCTCATGCTACGACTATTGCGCAAAGCTTTATCGATCTTCAAATTACGGTTGAATATTGAGGATATAGACCGGGCCATTGCGAGTTTCTTCGATTTTGTTTTTGCACCACTGCTGCGGCCCTTGCTGCTGCGCCAACTGGCAGCGAAAACCGGCGAAGCTGCTAAGACAGTCCGGGCAGAACGCGTCACACAAATTCAACCGATCCCAAATCAGGAGCTGGCAGGAACCGGCTTCTACCGCGGCATCGACGTGGTGAACTGGATGCTGGCACACCTTTGGGTACTGCCGCCCGGGCTCTCGGAGAGCGAGCGCCTCGATTACGGCTTCACCGACACCCGGCCGGGCTTTGCGATCTCGGGCTGGCAGGTGTTTTCAGGCGCAGGGGAGAACCTCGGCTATATCTGCTTTCAAGCCTCGCGCCTCCGCCGTCGGCAGGTGGTCAAGGTCCTGGATTACCAGTTCGCTCCTGGGGCGCCAGCGGGGCTTTTGCCAGCGCTCACCGTGCAGCAAGCCCGCCGCTTGCGCGCGGATGTCATCGAAGGTCCCGCCGAGCTGGCCGCGCCGCGAGATAGTAGCCTGTTGAGTAGGCTGCTCGTTCGTCGCAAACAACGCACCTTGCAAGTCCATCCTCGGGCTGCAAACAGTCCGCTGGGCCGCGCCTGGGGCGAGGTGCAGCAGAGCTATGTAGACGGCGACATGGCGTTCACCTAGTATGAATTCCTTCGGGCGCAAGCTCGCCAAAGGCATCCGCCGCTCCATTCCGCTGGGACTCTATCCTTATTTGATCCGCCGCGACGCGGTCGGTCTCTTCTACCACGCCGTTTCCGATGAGCGCTTGGCGCACATCCAGCATCTCTACCCGCCGGAACCGGTGGCGCGCTTCGAAGCTGCTTTGGGCTATATCAAAAAGCATTTTCATCCTGTGACCGACGCCGACCTGTACGCGCACCGCATAGATGGCCGCCCGTTGCCGGCCCGCTCGCTGCATCTGTCTTTTGATGACGGTTTCGCCGAATGCTATAGCCTAGCGCGGCCCCTGCTGCTCAAGCACGGCATCCCGTGCACTTTTTTCGTCACCTCCGGCTGGGTGAATAACCAGCGCATGTTCTATCGCAACAAAGTCTCGCTGTGCCTCGAGCGCCTGGCTGAACTGCCTCACGACGCGGCCAGGATGGTCTTTACCAGCTTGAACCATGCCCTGGACACAAAGCTCGTGGACGCCAACGACTTCGACCGTTGGATCATGGCGTTGCAACCAAAGGACGAGCCGGTGATAGACATGGCCGCCAAAATGCTGGGTCTGGACATTAAGGAATATTTGGGCCGGCGCCAGCCATATCTCACCAGCCAGCAGATCGTGGACCTGGATAAGGATGGTTTCACCATCGGGGCGCATACCCGCGCGCACACCAAACTGGCGTTGCTTGAGCCCGATCAGGTCGAGGCCGAGATCGTTGAGTCGGCGCGCTTTGTCCAGCAGCTAACCGGCGCCGAGCGCGTGCCGTTCTCGTTCCCTTATTCAGCCACAGGCACCGACCGCGGCCTGCTGGCCGCCATCCGCGAGCGCAATCCTTTCCTCGGATTGTTTTATGACACCATGGATCTGCGCCCGGACCTGTCATTTGTCGTGAACCGCATCTGGGCGGAGAAGTCGGCCTACCGGCGCGCGGGCGGTGAAACCAATTTGCCCGCATTGCTGCACGCGGCATACCGCGCCGAAGCCTATGACGCCATGCGCCGCTGGCGCGGCGGGGCGGGCGAGGAGGAGCGCCGCGAGGAACCTGGCTAGGATTGCATCCGCAGATAAACGCGGATTAGTATTTATCGGCGTTCATCTGCAGCTTTGTTTTTTGTGGGGAATGACCACCAACAAAATCGCAAGTAACCTTAAAAGATTCGAGGCCACCCCCATATTTGGCGCAAAAGCGCGCCGCTCCCCAACCCATGACAATCGGGCGGGGCGATAGGCGCGAATTTTGCTTGCGCGCTACCGTAATTCGGTTTATACTGTGGCAACTTGTGGGTAAAAGTGGCAGAAAGTGGAACGCCGGTTAGCCGGCGTTCCTGCCATTAATCCACCGGGTAGAACTAATGTTCCTAGGCGAATATCGACACTCCATGGACGACAAGGGCCGCCTGACGGTGCCGGCCCGTTATCGCCAACTGCTCGAAGACGGCGGCTACATCACTGAAGGCATCGACCCGATCTTGATCGTACTCCAAAAAGATACCTTCGAGCGTTTAGGGCGCGCCATCACTCAGTTAAGTTTTACCGATCCCGACGTGCGCGAGTTTGGCCGCTTGTTCTTCTCGCGCGCCGAGCGCATTGAGGCGGATGCCAGCGGCCGCATCCTGGTGCCGCAGTTCCTGCGCGAACGCCACGGGCTGAATGGCGAAGTCGTCATGGTAGGCGCCGGATCGCACTTCGAGCTCTGGTCTCCCGCCGACTGGCTGAAGCAGACCGAGAAGCTGGACAGAGTGCAGAACACTGCAGATCACTTTGCCAAGCTTAACCTGTTCATGAATCAAAACGGATGATCGGCTCGGTTTCCGGGTTCGTTCATCAACCTGTTCTTTACCAAGAAGTGCTGGCTTTTTTGCAGCCCCGCAGCGGCGGCCTCTATGTGGACGGCACGCTGGGGTTGGGCGGGCACGCCCATGACATCCTGCAGGCCAGCGGCCCTACCGGCCGCTTGCTCGGCTTGGACGTGGACCCGCAAGCGCTGCTGCTTGCCGCGCAGCGCCTGGCGGAGTTTGGCGAGCGGGCCCGTTTAGTGCGCGGCTCGTACGCCGGGCTGGCGGAGCACCTGGCCGCAGCGGGCCTGCCCTCGAGCGAAGCGAAGGGCTGGCCGCAAGTGGATGGCATCTTGCTCGACCTGGGCGCCTCCTCGCTGCAATTCGATAAGGCCGAGCGTGGCTTCTCCTTCCAGCAGGAAGGGCCGCTGGATATGCGTTTCGACCCGCAGGGCGCGCTGACTGCGGAACAGATCGTGAATGAATGGTCGGAGGAAGATTTGGCAGAAGTTTTATTTCGATATGGTGAGGAGCGCAAGTCCCGCAAAGTGGCCCGAGCCATTGTCAAAGCCCGCCCGCTGAAGACCACCAGCGAACTGGCCGGCGTGGTCGCCAGCGCCTTGGGCGGGCGGCGCAGCGGCCTGCACCCGGCCACGCGCAGTTTCCAGGCTTTGCGCATCGCGGTGAACCGGGAACTGGACTCCCTGGAAGCGGTGCTGCCCCAAGCAGTGGCTGCGCTAACCCCGGGAGGGCGCTTGGCGGTGATCTCGTTCCATTCGCTGGAGGACCGCGCCGTGAAGGTCTTTATGCGCCGGGAAAGCCGGGAATGCATTTGCCCGCCGGAGCAGCTCGTCTGCACTTGTGGGCATATCGCCAGTCTCAAAGAACTGACTCGCAAGCCGGTCCGGCCGGGCGAGCAGGAAGAACAAGCCAACCCGCGGGCGCGCAGCGCTCGGTTGCGGGTGGCGGAGAGGCTCTAAAACTCGAGAAAACACACCATAGGGCTGGCATATCCCATGCACCCTTAGTGATGAGAAAAACGACAATGTTGAAACGCTCAAAAGAACTCATCCAGGCTTACCAGCAGGCGCCGTGGCGGCGCCAAATGCAGGTCATCGGCTTTGTTGCCGCCGGCCTGGTGGCGATAACGCTGGTCGCCGCCCTGTACCTCAACATCACGGCCCGGGCCGCCACCGCTGGCCGCCAGGTGCAGAATTTGCAGCGCGTTGTGGCCGACCTGGAGCAAAAGATCGAGGACCTGGAAACCCAACTAGCCTTCATCACTTCTGTTGACACGATGCAGCAGCGCGCCGGCGATCTGGGCTTCAGCCCTGTGTCGCCCAACGCCATAACTTATTTGAACGTGCCCGAATACCTGGGGCGGCCCAGCGGGGCGCTCCTGGCGCCGAGGGCGGGCAGCCAATTCAGCGCCGCGGCCCGCCTGCCAGCTGAATACACCGAATCGCTCTTCGATTGGGTCGGCGCACTGTTCGCCGTCCTGGGGGGCTACTAGCCATGCCGCGCGAACATTCCTGGCGCTACCTCAGCACTGCCTTTATTTTCGGCCTGATCGGGCTGCTCATCTTTTGGCGCGCTTATTCCGTCCAAACGGGCGCCCAGGCCACAGCTTTCCTAAATCAGAGCGAATATTTCAGTCGCCTTTTAAAAACAATTTATCCCCCGCGAGGTGAGATCTATGATCGAAATGGCAACTTATTGGCCGGTAATCGCACAGTTTATGAAATTGGGGTTGACCTTGCTTCTGTCAAAGAGCAGGATCCCAAGGCCATAGCCCTGGCGCTTAGCGCCCTGGTGGGTGCGGATTACAACCGTGTGCTGGAGATCATTGCCCAGGCCCAGGAACAAAACCTGATCTACGTGGTGGCCACCGATTATGTGCTGCCCGAAAAGGTAGACTTGCTGCGGTCCTATAACGTGAATTTACCCCCGGAAGAGGATGATTCGTTCAGCTGCTCCAATGACCCAGCCCTTGAAGCGCTTCTCTGCCGCCCGCACCTGGCGCGCAGTTACCCGGAGCGCGACCTGGCCTCCAACGTGCTCGGTTTCGTGACCCAGGACAGCAATGGGAACTTTGGCGTCGAGCAGCAATACCAGGACCTGCTGGCCGGCCTGCCCGAAAATATTTGGGTGCCCACCGACCCCAACCGCGTGCAGGAAATGCCGCAGATTCCCGGCGGCTCCAGCCTGGTATTGACCCTGGACCGCGAGATCCAGGCCATGGTGGAGGACGTGCTGGATGAGCACATCGAGAAGACCGGCGCCGACTCGGGGACCGCGATTGTGATGGACCCGCACACCGGCGAGATCCTGGCGATGACCTCCACGCCGCGCCTGGACTTGAACGATTACCAAGACTATGTCAACATCTTCACCGATAGCAAACCTTACAACCGGGCGGTGGGTCAGATCTACGAACCCGGCTCGATCTTCAAAGTGGTCACCATGGCGGCGGCCATCGACCTGGGCCTGGTCACCCCCGATACCCCCTACCTGGATCGCGGCATTTTCAATTATGGCGGCATCACTATCCGCAATTGGAACGGCCAAGCCTGGGGCGAGCAAACCATGCTGGGCTGCCTGCAGCACTCGCTCAACGTGTGCTTGGCCGAGCTAGGTTCTCGGGTGGGTCAGGAGAACTTCTACAAATACGTTGAAGCTTTCGGGTTCAGCTATCCCACAGGTGTTGATCTATTCAATGAAGCCGGCGGCACTTTGCGCACGCCGGATGAGACCGGCTGGTACCCCGCCGATCTGGCCACCAACACGTTCGGCCAGGGGTTGGCGGTGACGCCCATACAAATGGTGATGGCGGTTTCCGCCTTTATCAATGATGGCAAGATGGTCATCCCCCATATCGTGAAGGCTGTGGTGCAGGACGGCTCGCAATACAACCTTTCGCCGCAATTTGCAGGGCAGCCCATCTCTGCGGAGACGGCGCACACCATGGCTCAAATGCTGACCGATTCGCTGGAATTGGAATCCTCATTGGCCCTGGTGCCCGGATATCGCTTGACTGGGAAAACCGGCACAGCCCAGATCCCCACCGGCACCGGCACCTATGACTTGAACCAGACCAATACCTCCTTCGTAGGGTGGGGCCCGGCGGATGACCCGCGCTTTATTGTCTTCGTGTGGTTGGAGCGGCCGGAGACTTCAATCTGGGCCTCCGAAGTGGCCGCGCCGTTGTTCGCCGATATTGTCGAGCGCCTGGTGGTGTTGATGAATATCCCGCCGGATGAGCAGCGCCTGGCCGCACAGGACTAAATGTTGACTCTTGCCGATCTTATCGAAGCGATCAGTGGCCAGCGCCCGGCGGGCGCGGAGCAGCCTATTTCTGGAGCCACGCAAGATTCGCGCACCGCGGCCAGCGGCATGCTCTTTGTAGCTTTAAAGGGCGATCACCTCGACGGGCACGAATATGTAGGCGACGCTTTTGCCAAAGGCGCCAGCTTGGCCCTTGTGCAGCGCGAGCTGAGCGGCAATTTCAAAACGCTGGATCTGCGCACCGGCCGTAAGCCAGCCGGCTTCGCGCCCGCAGATCATCTTTGCATCCTGGTTGACGACAGCCTGGCCGCGCTGCAGAAGACGGCCGCTTTTTGGCGGCGCAAACTGAACCTGCGCGTGATCGGCATCACCGGCAGCGTGGGCAAGACCACGACCAAAGAGTTGGTCGCCGAGGTGCTGTCGCAGCGCTATCGCACTTTCAAATCCATTGGCAATTTCAATAACGAGATCGGTTTGCCATTGTCGGTATTGTCCCTGACCGAACAGCATGAGTGTGCCGTATTGGAGATGGGCTTTTATTTGATCGGCGAGATCGCACTGCTCGCCGATATCTCCGTGCCCGAAGTTGGCGTGATCACCAATATCGGCACAGTGCATGCCGAACGGGCAGGTTCGCAAGAGGCTATCTACCAGGGAAAATCAGAGCTGGTGCGCGCCTTGCCCAAAGATGGCGTAGCCATCCTCAACATTGACGATCCCAACGTCAAACGCATGGCCGCCGAGACCAAAGCCCGCGTGTTCTTTTACGGCGTCGACCCGGCGGCTGAGCTGTATGCCGATGAAATTGAGGGCTTGGGCCTGGATGGGGTGCGCTTCCATTTGCATTATGGCGGTGAGACGCTAAATGTGCGCATCCCGCTGATCGGCCGCCATTCAGTGCATACCGCGTTGCGCGCCGCCGCAGTCGGCTTGGTTGAGGGCCTGGCCTGGGGAGAGATCCTGGCCGGCTTGCGCATAGGCAATCCCCAATTACGCCTCATGGCTGTGCCTGGCCGCAATGGTTCGCTATTATTGGACGACACCTACAACGCCTCCCCGGAATCCACCGTAGCCGCCCTGAACTTGCTGGAAGAATTGGAAGGCCGCAAAGTGGCGGTGCTGGGCGATATGCTCGAGCTTGGCCCTTACGAAGTGCAAGGCCACCAGACCGTCGGCAACTTGGCCGCCAGGGTTGCCGACCTGCTGATCACCGTGGGGCCACGGGCGCGCACCATTGCTGAAACGGCCCAGGCGGCGGGCTTGGACGCCAAAGCCATCACCCAATTCGAGACCAGCGAGCAGGCGCTCATCTTCCTTAAAAAATCCCTGACCAAGGGCGATGTGGTGCTGGTAAAGGGTTCGCGCGCGGTGCAAATGGAAACGATCGTGCCTGAATTGGAACAGCGTTCTGCTTTGGAGGAAAGCCGATGACCGGGGCAACCGTCTCACTAGTGCTGGCCGGCATTAGCTTCATCCTGACCGTGATCTGGGGTGGGCCGCTGATCCGCATTTTGCGCATGTTCAACGTCGGCGACAGCATTCGCGTGGAGGCGCCCGAGCGCCATTCCGTCAAAGTGGGCACGCCCACCATGGGCGGCGTCATGTTCATTCTGCCCGTGCTGCTGGTCACAATTTTGCTGAACGCCGTGCCGCTTATCGGTCTCAGCGGAGTGGGGCGCTCGATCCTGGTGCCCATGGGCGCCATGATCGCTTTCGGCCTGCTCGGCAGTTTCGATGACCTGCGCAAGTTGCGCCAACGCGAGGTGGGTATGGGCCTGCGCGCTCGGGATAAGTTCATTATCCAATTGGTATTGGGTGGGGCGCTGGCCTTTGCTCTCAACGACTTGCTGCGCGTCCCGCATATGTATTTGCCAGGATTTAATACGGAGTTCGACCTGGGTATTTTGTATTATCCGATTGCCACGCTCATGATCGTGGGTTCGGCCAACGCCGTCAATTTCACCGATGGCCTGGATGGCTTGGCCGGGTTGATCTCGGCCACCGCCCTGGCCACTTTCGGCGGCATTGCACTCATTCAGGGCCAGGTCTTCCTGGCCCAGTTCTGTTTCACTTTGGTGGGCGCGCTGTTCGGATTTTTGTGGTTCAACGTGCACCCCGCCCAATTGATCATGGGCGACACGGGGGCCATGGCGCTGGGCGCCACCCTCGGCGTGGTGGCTTTGATGACCGGCCACTGGATCCTGTTTCCGATCATCGCCATCATCCCCGCCAGCGAGATCCTTAGTGTGGTCATCCAAGTAGTGTTCTTCAAACTTACCGGCGGCCGGCGCATGTTCAAGATGTCGCCGCTGCATTTGCACTTCGAACTCTCCGGCTGGAGCGAAACGCAGATCGTGCAGCGTTTCTGGCTGATGAGCCTGCTGTTCGCCATGGTCGGCGTGGCGCTGGCTGTAACCTAGGCTTTGGCCTGATGCGATGGACTGGAAAGGAAGGCGCGTGGTGATCATAGGAGCTGGGCGACAGGGTATTGCAACCGCAGCCTACCTGGCCGCCCACAGGGCACGGGTCACCCTCACCGACACGCGCCATGCAGAGCAGTTGCAGGCCGCCCGCCAACAACTAAGCGCACTAGATCTTGAGTGGCGTCTGGGCGGCCATCCCACCGAGATGCTGGACGGCGCCGACTTGCTAATCCTCTCCGGCGGCGTGCCTAGCGAATTGCCCCTGGTGAAGGATGCGCTGGCCCGCGGCATCTCGGTCTCCAACGATTCGCAGATCTTTCTGGAGCTCGCCCCTTGCAAAGTCATCGGCATCACCGGGTCGGCCGGCAAGACCACGACCACCATGCTGGTGGGCCGCATGCTCAAAGCCATGCAAGGCAAGCACATCCGCCGGGCTTGGGTGGGCGGCAATATTGGCAACCCCTTGATCGCGGATGTGGATGAGATATCTGCTGAAGATCTGGCTGTGATGGAACTCTCCAGTTTCCAACTCGAGTGGATGACCCGCGCCCCACACATCGCCGCCATTTTGAATATTGCGCCTAACCACCTCGACCGGCATGGCAGCATGCAATCCTACGTTGCCGCCAAAGCTCGCATCCTCGACTATCAGCGCGCAGACGACATTGCCATCCTAAACCGCGAGGACTCTGGCGCCTGGGCGCTGGCCGGGCGCGTCCGCGGCGCGCTGTGGACCTTCGGCCGCGGGGACTTGCCCCAAGGCCAGCTCGGCGCCTTTGTGCGTGGCGGCGCCATTTGGCTGCGCGACGAAAAAGGCGACCGCGCCATCCTGCCCCTGGCGGATATTGAATTGATCGGTGAACACAACCTGCTCAACGTATTAGCCGCCGTCGCCATTGCCGCCTCTGCTGGCGCACCGGCGGAAGCCATACAGGCCGGTGTGCGTGGCTTCCGCGGCGCACCGCACCGCTTGGAGTGGGTGCGCAGCCTGAACGGGGTCGATTGGTACAACGATTCCATCGCCACCGCGCCACAGCGCTCCGAGGCCGCCCTGCGCTCGTTTGAGCGGCCCATCGTGCTGCTGCTGGGCGGCCGGGATAAGGGCTTGCCCTGGGAAGACCTGGCTCAACTGGCTGCCCAGAAATCCCGCTATGTTGTCCTCTTCGGCGAAGCGGCAAACATGCTGGATAAAGTTTTCAAACAAAGTGCTCCGCAGCTCCCCCGCACCCTTGCTCCTAACCTGGCTGCCGCTATAAAAGCGGCAGCCTCGGTAGCGCAGCCGGGCGACCTCGTGCTGCTCTCGCCGGGCGGCACCAGCTTCGACGAATTCGTAGATTTTGAAGCGCGTGGCGAAGGCTTTCGCCAATTGGTGAATGAATTATGACTGAGCAAGTTTTCGAAGAGATGGAAAAACAAACGCCAGCCCAGCCCGAGCGTCGCTCGCGCCGCCGCAAAGCGGCGGCCACCTGGCCGCGCCTCGAGCTGGACTTCGACGTGCCGCTGCTGATGGCCGTCTTCGCCCTGCTGCTGTTCGGCGCCTTGATGGTGTATTCAGCTAGCTGGGATTTCTCGCTGGTGAACTACGAGGACCCGACGCAGATGTTCTTCCAGCAGATGCGCAATATGGGCGTTGGCCTGGCCGCAGGCGTAGCTTGTGCCTTCCTGCATTACCACTTTTGGCGTAAATATTCAGTGTTCATGATGGGCGGTATGCTGTTGGCCCTCACCGCGGTTTTGGTCTACGGCGAGGTGCGCTATGGGTCTGCCCGCGCCCTGGTGGCCGGCTCCTATATGCCGGGCGAACTGGCCAAACTGGTCACCATTATCTATTTGTCGGTTTGGCTGTTTGCCAAACGCGCTGAACTCAAAAAAGTGACTTATGGCTTGCTGCCCCTGATCGGTATCCTGGGTTTGATGGCCGGCCTCATTTTCCTGCAGCCCGATATCAGCGCAGCGGCCACCATTGTGCTGCTGGGCGGTCTGCTGTTCTTTTTGGCCGGCGGCTCGCTAT
>CAZNFL010000051.1:0-14464 GCA_964572455.1 uncultured Anaerolineaceae bacterium | reverse complement strand
TTGGGATCACCTGGCTAACCGCGCGAGAATTATCTAGGGTCACGCCAATGTTTACAGGCTCAACCTGCTCCGCTTCTGCTGTGTTACTTTCGCTCAGCGGCGATTGTTCAGTCTGCTCAGCCGAACCGCAGGCGGTCAATAGTAATATCAGTGCAATAAACCAAAGTTGGGGGTTTTTCATTTCAACCTCTTGGGCTATTCTAGCCCACTAATCCTGTTTTCTTATAGTAGCTGTGTTCAAGAATCTCCCTAATGTGCCCATAATTCGTTAACAACTTGCGTTGCTTCGCAATGCAGGTTGCGCAAAGCCAGCCAGACCTCTACAATCGAAACACAATCCCCCAATGTGGACCCTAACTGTTCGTTCCCCGGATATCAAACCGATCGAATATTTGCTTAAGCCCGGCGCCAACAGCCTGGGCCGGCGGCAGGGCAACGATGTGGTCATTGCCGACGAGGCCGCCTCCCGTGAGCATGCCCAGATCCACCTCGACGAAAAGAATAATGCCGTCACCATCCGCGATCTGGGCAGCCGCAACGGCACCTTCATCAACCGCCGCCGGCTCACCGAAAAATTTGACTTCAAGCTGCACCCCAATGACGTGGTGCGCATCGGCCTCTACGAGGTCCTGGTCACCCGACAGGCTATTTCGGACGCCGAGGAGGTGGCAGCGCCCGGCTTTCGGCCTTTCAGCCGCGAGCTGCTGCTGGAAGCCTTCGATAACCACGCTGTCCTGCTTTACGAAGTCATCCAGCAGCTCAACAACATCCTGGATATTGACGTGGCGCTCAAAGAAGTGGCTCGCTTGCTTAAACTCACCCTGGGCGCCGATAAATGCCAGGTGATCCTGGCCGAGGATTTTGATCGCCTGCAGGAGCTGGGCTTCCCGCGCACCATTGCCAAAATCGCCATCAACCGCCGCACCACCGTGCTGCTGCCCAGCAAAGACCCGGAAAGCAAACAGATGTTGAGCGACAGCGCCCGCATGCTGCGGGTGCACACCGCCTTATGCGTGCCGGTGGTTGGCGGCGATCAAACCATCGCCCTGATCTACATGTTCAAGACCCATTCGGACACCCGGCAGTTCAGCCAGCGCGACATGCAGTTGGCCGTGGCCGTGGGCCACCTGGCCGCGCTGACCATTGAGCGCGTCAGCCTGATGGAACGCGTGCGCGAGGAGAACCGCATTCGCCAGCTGCTGCAGCGTTTCGTGGCCCCGGTCGAAGCGGAATTCTTGCTGCGCAATTATTTGAAGACGGGCAGCCTGCCCACTCTCAGCGAGCAAAATTGCACCGTGCTCTTCGCCGACATCGCCGGCTCCAACGGCATGGCCGAGCGCCTGGGCGCAAAGCGCTTCGGCGAACTGCTGGAACGCTATTACCAGGACGTCACCGACATCATCTTCCAACATGGGGGCCTGCTGGATAAATATCTGGGCGACGGGGTGATGGCCATCTTCGGTATGGCTGGAACTCAGAAGCAGCCGGCTGTGAGCGCTGTATCTGCCGGATTGGATATCCTCAAAATGTTGGCCGCGCTCTACCGCAACGCCGATACCCACGTAGACGTAGGCATCGGCATCAACACCGGCCCTGTGATGGCCGGTTACGTGAGCACCAAAGAGCGCGTGGAATTGACCGTACTGGGTGATACCGTCAATGTGGCCTCCGGCCTGGAAGCACTTGCCCGCCCAAATCGGGTGCTGATCGGGCCTGAGACCTATGCCGAAGTGAAGAACGCCTTCACGGTGCAAAGCGTGGGTGAAAAGAATATCAAGGATCGCAGCCAGCCGATCGCGGTTTACGAAGTGCTGCAAGCCAAACGTATTTAGCGCTACCTGCCCTGCTCTCTCGGGCTGCCCGCCAACTTAACGGTATCCTTAACCCATGAGTGAACTCGCCTTCCAGGACCTCTATCTGGACGCCCGCGCCGATTGCTGGGGTTGCGGGCGCAATAACCCGCATGGCCTTTATCTCAAGAGCCATTGGGAAGGCGAGGAGGCTGTTGCCCATTTCACGCCCCAGCCGCAGCACACCGGCCACAAAGGCGTGCTGAATGGCGGCATCATGGCCACCTTGATGGATTGCCACTGCATGGGCCTGGCCATGGCCCACGCCCACCGTCTCGAGGGTCGTCAGATCGGCAGCCAGCCGCTGATCACCTACGTCACCGCCTCCTTGAAGATTGACTATCTAAAGCCCACGCCGCTGGTCCAGGATCCCGTAGAACTACGCGCCCGCGTGGACAGGGTCGAGGGTCGCAAGACCTGGATGACCTGCGAGTTGCTGGCCGGCGGCCAGGTAACCGCCCGCGGTGAAGTGCTGGGCGTGCGTATTCCCGACGGCGCCTTGCCAGCCGAGCCCCCTTTGGCCGTGGGGGACGCATGAAAGTTTCCTACCGCCCCACCTTTGACCAGTTCGCCGACAATTATCTAGCCACCCATTACAGCGGCGGAGTGCGCGTGCTGCAACGCACCGCCGGCGGCCCGGCCCTCATCATCATCGGGTCGCTGGCTATGGTGTGGGTCAGCGGGCAAGTTGACTTTTGGCTGCTGCGCTATCCCTTGCTCCTCGCAGGCTTGCTCGTGGCGCTATACGGGCTAAGTTACACCCTTCGTCCTCTTTTCAATCTCCTGCTGGTTTGGGTGCGGCGCGACGAGCTGTTTGAGAACAAGAATGCCCTCACCACGCTGGAACTTAAAGGCGGCTTTTTGCACGTGACCCAGGGAAAAGATCAAGTAAAACTGCCGCTCGACCAGATCCTCACAGTGCAGCACCGGTCGTCCAGCACCTGGATCCTGACGGCCAGCGACAACCTGCTCTACCTGCCGCGCGAAGGGCTGGTCACCGGCAAGCACGATCCCTTTATAAAAGCGTTGGAAGAAAAGATGGTCCCGGAGGATGAAGATGGTGACTAAGAATGGCGGGCCGAACGTATTATGTGTATATGATGGCAAGCCATTCTGGCGCGCTATACATTGGCGTTACCAACGATTTGGAGCGCCGAGTATCAGAACACAAGCAAGGATCGACTCTCGGCTTCACTAAGAAATATGGAGTAACCAGATTGCTTTATTTTGAAGAATTCGGGGATGTTTATGAAGCGATAGAACGAGAAAAAGAAATAAAGAGATGGGGGAGGGAGAAAAAGATAGTATTATGTGAGAAGACTAACCCTGATTGGCTAGATATAAGTAATGATTGGGATTGATTTTCTGAGTTCTGCCATTCCTGAATTCTGTCATTCCGAGGAGGCGTTATTCACCTCAACAAAGTGATAGCCAAAAAACACCAGAGCCTGCCCTGAGCTAGCCAATGCGTAGCATTGGCTTAGCGAATGGGAGGAATCCCTTTTATTGGGTGACGAATGTAAAGGGATTCCTAGAGGAGTTTACACTGAGCTGCCAATGCGCAGCATTGGCTGGCGAAGTGCTCCTCGGAATGACAGTTTTCTTGTTAACCCCCTTGAATTCCAGCCAGACTTTCTCAATTCTTGGCCCAAAGATGCTATAAGCACAAGGTAGCACTGGAATAAGGGGGATGATGCCTGGGGGAAAGCTGCCTGACGACCCGGAAGGGTTCGCCCACTTCTATCGACTGATCTTTGATCGGGAGCTGCCACGCCACGCTCGCCAGGGCTGGGTGCTGCCGCTTTACGCGGCCCGTGCCGAAGGCAAAGGCCTGGTGGTCGAGGCTTTCCGCGGCTCGACCAAATCCACCACGCTGAGCATCGCCTTCACCGCCTTTCGCCTGGGGCAGGAGCCGCACAAGAGCGTCCTGCTCATCCAGGCCGGCGACCGGACGGCCGCCAGCACCAGCCAGCAGATCGCCGACCTGATCGAGCGCAACCCCGGCTGGCAGGCGGCTTTCCCCAATGTGCAGCCTGACCGCAAGATCGCCTGGGGGGCGCGCGGCTACGAAATCCTGAACACCGACTTGGAGTACGCAGAATGGCGCGCCCTGTGCGCCCGCGAGAAGGGCAAAGACCCCAGCCTGGTCGGGCTGGGCTATCGCTCGCGGGCTCTCATTGGCAAGCACCCCACCGGCCTGCTGCTGCTCGACGATATCCACGACGAGAACAACACCCGCTCGGCCCGCGAGCTGAACACGGTGATCAAGATCCTGACCGGCACCATCATGCCCACCCTGACCCCGCAAACCTGGCAGGTCTTTGTGGGCACACCCTGGACGGCCAACGACGGCCTGGCCTTTCTCAAAGCCACGGGGCGCTTTGTTTCGGTGGCGACTCCCATCTACGTCTCGGATTCCACGTCTGAAGTCGTCCCCACCTGGCCGGAGAGGTTCCCCCCGGAAGAGATCCAGAAAGCGCGCCAGCTATCCGGCGAAGCCGAATTTGCGCGCATGTATCTGTTGGACCTGAACGCCGCGGAGGGCATGCACTTGAAAGCTGAATGGTTGAACCCATATCCCCATGAAAAGATCGAACCGCATTGGCCGGTGGTGATGGGCGTGGACTACGCCTCCACCGCCGACCAGCTCGCCGGCCAAAAGCACGATTATTTCGCGGTGGCCATTGGCCGCGCCATTCCCGGCGGCGCGGGGGTGGTGCTGGTGGACGGTTTCCGCGCCCAGTTCAGCCAGGGCGAGGCGGAGCAGAAGATCAAGTCGCTGGCCGCCTTCTTCCCCACCACCCAGGTGATCGGCGTGGAAGCCGTGGGCAAAGGTGAGGAGTTCTATCATTTGCTGATGCGCGATTGGGGGCTGCCGCTGATCCCTATGCATCCTGGCCGCAAGAAAAAGGGGGAGCGCTTCGAAATAGGCATGGCGCCCCTCTTCCAGGGCGGCCGCGCCTGGGTGGCCGACGTGGAAACGCCCTTCCTGCGCGCCTTCCGCGACGAATGGCTGCGCTGGCCCAGCGGCGAGCACGATGACACACTGGACGCGGTGCATTGGATGCTGGTGGCAGCCCAGGGCCACCTCTCCGGCGGGAGGCGCACAGAGAAACAAGAAAACCCATTTGGCAGCTTTGGGAGAAGATAACTTGATCAGATTTATGAGTGGTCAGTTAGCAGGGAAGATTGCGGACAATGTAGCAGCAACAATTCCTTCAAATTTAACAAGCGGTCTAACGACATTGATGTACGCCAGTAAGATTCACCTAACTTATTTTGATATTCTGCCTTGTTAAGTCTTACTATCAAATCTTCAATATCCTTGATCTTTAATATATTTTTCAAGAACTCGTAATGCCTTATCATTCGAGCTTTGTGAAAAAGGTCTAACGGAGCTGTAATTTGAAAGGAGTAAATTAGGGTCCTAGGATACCAATTCATGTGAGGATCACGAGAGTTTATTGTGCTGTAAATAAACAAGATCAGGTCCGCCTGAATAATTTGCTCATCAGAAAACTTCGGTGCATTAATTCTGTCAATAAGCGTCTGAGCTTGAACCGACTTCAGTTTTAATCCAAGCCTCTTTTTTCGAGTTTCATTTAGCCCATGAATATTGAAATTAAATACATCATACCCTTCTTGCAATTTTCCATGCACAGAGGAGGAAAACATGTAATCTTCATCCAAGAAAATATTTAGTGCATTCGAATAGTTTTGATTTATTAAAACCGTTACTAAGTAAAGGAACAATTCATAGATAACGAATTGGCAAGCATCTCTTTCTGGTAATTTCGATGAACTAATTGCTGGGTCAATAAATGAGACCGCTCTCGTTAGAAAATCGTGAACTTTATAAAAATATTCTAGACCACCGCGATTATTGCACAGGTGGGCAACGACCATTGTGAATTCGTTCCTATAAGGCGTGAAGGTTTCGATCGCAGAAAGTATTTGGTCATCGATTGCTTCTCCACTTGTCCCCGAAGACACTTTACATTCAATAAAACCTTCGTACAATGCAGATAGGTAATCATCAAATAAAGATAATGATATGGGTTTACCATTATTAAAAGCATCTAAAAAGGCTTGGGCTTTGTAGCCTGTCTTTTTAACTGAGGGCTCTTCTTCGAACAAATAGGCCGGAGGAGCACCCATCGATGGTTTTTTGTAGATAGGTCTATTGAAGATGTTTCGTAAAACTTTCTCGTACTCTTCATAGAAGTTTGCGGTTTCACTTAAATCGAAGTGAAGTCTTGATTCAAGATATGTCGGTTTGCATGGTTTGCCGTTTTCGTATTCCCTAACAACTGGGATAAACTTCTCCTGATCCATGTTGTTATAAACTTCACTTGAAATGATTTCTGTTTCTGTGCCCGCACCACCTTTTCTCATGTTTGCCTTATCCATATAAGCCTTGTCGCAAATGATTAGAACTTTCTCAATACTTGAATCATTCACCATTTTTTCCATGAATTTGTTTTTATCTTGACCCTCTCTAAGTTCCCACTTATCAAGAACGACATTCACTCCGTTCGAAATGAGTCTTTCTGCTAAACTAAGAACCCAGTTTTCATGCTCGACTGAAGACCAGCTATAGGAAATGAAGACTTTGGGGTTGTCCGTTCTCGGTTGCATGCCTGCAGATCTATCTACTCCACGGCCTGCAGCGTGATGGTCCCCAGATTTTCCTGAAGGCTTCGCCTAGGTTTAGTCATATTTTGAGTATAAGCCGATTCGATAACCTTATTTATAATAGCCGAACATTGTCTGATTCGAAGGTTGTCAGCCAAGTCACCTTTCGCGCAGTACAAGACGCCGATCTGCCCATCCTGTTCGAACACCAGCGCGACCCCGAGACCGTGAAAATGTCCGCGTTCCCCGCCCGCGAGCGAGTTGTATTCACGGCGCATTGGGCCAAGATCCGCGCCAATCCTGATGTGGTGCTGCGCACTATAGTTGTCGACGGACAAATGGCCGGCAGCATCGTTAGCTGGGAGCAGGACGGCCATCGTGAGGTCGGCTACGGCGTCGGCCCCGAGTTCTGGGGCCGCGGCATCGCCACTCGGGCGCTGGCCGCCTTCCTGCAGGAAGTCACCGAGCGGCCGCTGTTCGGCTACACCGCCGAGCACAATGTTGCCTCCATGCGCGTGCTGGAGAAATGCGGCTTCGTGCGCGCCGGAGAGACCAAAGGCGTACTGAATGTAGGTGGTGAGCTGGTGACTGAGGTGTTTTACCGGCTCGATTGAGCAGGCTTCGCAGCTCTTTGCGCCGCCGTGTTGCTGGCCTAACTATGCAGGTGGCTCGCCTCGGAGGCTTTCGCCTCTGCTTTTGTTTTGTGAATCGTTCCAGCGGGGTGCTCTGGTGGAGAATAGATGGTGTATAGCTTAAGCGCTTCATCCGGTGAAGTATTGATCACATTGTGCTCCACTCCTGCCGGAATTACCACCGCACTATCTTCCTCGATCCCGATTTCCTGACCATTCAGGATCACCTGGCCGCGGCCCTCTTCCACGCGAATGAATTGGTCCCGGTCGCCATGCGTCTCCAGGCCAATCTCCTCGCCAGGTTGAAGCGACATTACCACCAGTTGGCTGTGCTGGCCGGTATACAGCACTTCGCGAAAATACTCGTTCTTTTCCGTTCTATCTTCGATATTTTCGTGGAAGCCGGTTTTCAAAGCAGGGTTGCCTTTGTCTGATGCCATATCATTCTCCTTTGCCACGGAATGGCATGTTCTTGTTGGAATTTACGAACATTAAGTCTGCTCTTGTAATAATACAGGGCATATTGGTGGTTTTATTCGGCAAAACACACCTAATTTGACGGGGCAAAAGTCCCATTTTGTCCTGCAGGTATGCTGAATATTGGCGGCGAGCTGGTGACCGAAGTGTTTTACCGATTGGATTAGATCTTGGAATAACAACCTAATTGAATGGACTCCTCACCATAGGCGCTTGAATACATCGTTCATACCGAATTAATAGCTGGTGCCTTATAATTGAGTTCTTCCCCCAACTAGTTTCAAAGGAGGCAAAAATGTTAACGAAGTGGCTTGTTCCAAGCCGGCGTTCCCGGATCCCCGCGGTCCTGATCGCATTTCTCTTACTGTTAGGGACGGTGATTCCCGCCGCGGCAATCACCTTTGGGGTCCCAGATGGCGAAGACCATCCCTACGTCGGCCTGATGGTCTTCGATGTAGGTGGCAACCCCTCTCATCGCTGCACGGGCACGCTGTTGTCCTCAACCGTGATGCTCACTGCCGGGCATTGTACGTTCGGCACCTCGGGTGGGCGCGTATGGTTCGACACTGACGTTGAAGCCGGGTACCCGGCGAACGGCTATCCGTCTGCGGGGGGCACCGGCATCGAGTTCTCCGCGATCTATACCCATCCCGACTACAACGATGGCGCTTTCTATCTCTTCGACATAGGCATCGCCATCCTTTCAGAACCGGTCATTCTGGATACCTACGGTACCCTGGCCGACCTTGGCACCTTGGATGGTTTGAAGACCAAGCGTGGCCTGCAGGAAACCAGCTTTACGGTGGTTGGGTACGGTCTGCAGAGTGTGAAGCCGACCCTCCAGCAGGATCTGGTGCGCTACCGCGGCACGGTGAACCTCATTGACGTCAGCGGCACGGCCGGGATTCCGAAAGGAACCTCAGTGCTGCTAACCAATAACCCAGGCAAAAACGCAACTGGCGGAACCTGCTTTGGCGATTCGGGCGGGCCGGTGTTCTGGGGCGACAGCAATGTGCTCGTTGCGGTCACCTCCTTCGGCCTTAACCAGAATTGCAAGGGCATAGGCGGCGGCTACCGCGTGGATACAGCTGACGACCAGGATTGGATCAATTCCTTCCTAAAAGTAAGAAAGAAGTGAGTGCAAAAAGGCTCCTGCAAGTTGCAGGAGCCTTTTTTTGGCTCGTCGGAATCAATAATCTGGGCTTTGGAAACAGAACATCATTTCGTGGTTCTTACCTGAATGGCGTGGATCGATAGCGCGATCTTGCCCCCCACCTCGACCAGGGCTTTCAAATCGTCAGCCGAATACCCGCGGCCATCTGTGCGCGGTCCGATGGCGATTGCCCCCACCAGCCCCTTGGTTTTGACCGGGATGATCAAGGGTATCAACCCGAGAAATGGCCCGCTATTTTCAAAAGAAGTCACCCGTTTTTTTCCGAACTCTTCAAGTTGCTTTTTGGTCAGTTTTATTCCTGCCAGATTTCTATGGGCAACACCCAGTGTCTTGACTGGCTTCATCGTCGTTTCACTGGTCGTCAGATAGACCGCTAATGGATTGGCTTTAAGTCGTTCGGCAATATGACTCAGACTGCTATCCAGCAACTTAGGCATCGAAATAAAAGGCCAGAACCCTGGCTCGGCTTCCACCAAGCCGGCGGTCATTTCTTTCTTCTGTGGATAGAAGCGCTTATCGATCCACTCTTCCAGGCGTTTGCGGGTGGGCTGGAAAACGGCGGCTACAACTACCGCGGAAATTATCGGGGCCAGGGTTTTAGATTCCTCACCAAATAGGGTCAGGGAGAGTTGGTTAATGACCACCGTCGAGGCGGCGAAGAGACCCGTGAAAAACGTGGTCAACGCTCCGTAAACAAGAGCGCGGTTGACTAATTCATCCACGTCCCATAATCTATATCTGGTTAATGAAATTGCCAGTGCAACCGGCAGGAAAGAAACAGCCAGGCTCTTCAGGCCCACGGTGAGCAGGAGCGTGGAAACAAGTCGCTGGGCAGGGTTGGCCCCGATGCTGATAAGGGACAATACGATAGCAACTGTAAAAAGGACCAGACCAAAAAGCAGCCACTTCGTTTGCTGCCTCTGCGCTTGAGTGGATCTCCGCGTATACCGGTAGATCTGTGAAAAAAGGCCGGCAAAAACAAAAATTAAAAAGACTGGAAAAAGCCAGGGGTTGGTTTCAAAACCTATGAAGGAACCGACAATAAATATGATAGGAAGGACCAAGGCTATTGGCCAGACCCACTTCGGGGCAAACTGTCCATTTGGGAAAATAAACCAGGAAAAGAAGAACATCGGCCAGATCAGGGTTGCGATAATGTTAAACGAGTCTCGAATCCATCCCGGCAGCGTTTCAACGCCCAAAGTCCATGCATAGCCAACATAAAAGGAAAAACCGACGCCCAATCCAAACAGAAGATAGGGCACGATTAAGCCAAACCATCGATCGGAGTATCGGAAAAGGAGCAGGAGAGCAATGCCCCAATAGGCGGCAAGAACAATCACGTCCGCAACCAGGATCAGCGCGACGATAAAACTGGGGGATATTCCGAGAGCGCTTATTGCGCCCTCCAGATCGGCTGAACCCCAACTTTCAAACATGAAAAGCGAACCAATATCTCCTAAATTGGCAAAAGCCGCGGGCAGAGCAAGGAAGACGGGGACTATATTGGCAGAGTAGCCAACCAAAGCAGCCAACCGGCCCAGCCAAAGCCAGCCGCCGCGCAGCTTATGGTCTTTCGTTTGAGAACCTTTATACAATCCCACGAATTGTATTTTAGCCTGACATGGCTTGGACAGAGCTGATTTTACGGCGAAGCCTGCAGAACCGGGCCGTAACTGCTATAATAAATGCGCACTTGGCCTCGCCTTGCGGTGGGGTTTTTTTGTGTAATACGGTCGGCGACAAAACCGCCGACCTAAGGGAGAACGGGTTAGCCCAAAAGGCAAACAAGGGCAAATTGCCCCGTTCTCCACAAGGAATTTAATGAAGGCCACTCGTACCGATTTACGCAATATCGCCATCATCGCCCACGTAGACCACGGCAAGACCACCCTGGTGGATGGTTTGCTGCGCCAGGCGCACACCTTCCGCGAGAACCAACAAGTGATGGAACGCGTGATGGACTCCAACGCCCTGGAGCGTGAGCGCGGCATCACCATCCTGGCCAAGAACACCGCCATCCGTATCAACGACCACGCCACCGGCGAGCAGGTGAAGATCAATATCGTCGATACGCCCGGCCATGCCGATTTCGGCGGCGAAGTGGAGCGCGTGCTCAACATGGTGGACGGGGTGCTGCTGCTGGTGGACGCCGCCGAAGGCCCCCGCCCGCAGACCCGCTTCGTGCTGAAGAAGGCCTTGGAACTGGGCCACCGCGCCATTGTGGTGATCAACAAGGTTGACCGCCGCGACTCCGAGCCGACCCGGGTCTTGAATGACACCTTCGACCTCTTCATCGAGCTGGGCGCCACGGATGCGCAAGCCGAATTCCCGGTGGTCTACACCGTGGCCACCGATCAGCGCGCCGGATTAACTCCGGAGGTTGGCCCAGACCTGCAGCCGCTGTATGCGACTATTTTGAACGAAATTCCCGCCCCAGTGGTGGACGCCGATGCGCCGCTTCAGTTCTTGGTTACCACCCTGGATTACGACAATTACCGCGGCCAAACTGCCATCGGCC
The DNA here is from genome assembly GCA_964572455.1 of uncultured Anaerolineaceae bacterium. Classification (GTDB taxonomy): domain Bacteria; phylum Chloroflexota; class Anaerolineae; order Anaerolineales; family UBA11579; genus JAMCZK01. The sequence continues at coordinate 3,175 of CAZNFL010000051.1, read as the reverse complement.
GCATCTTTGCCGGAAAAATGCGCGTCGGCCAAAGCGTAGCGCGCCTTACTCTGGATGGGAAAAACCTGCCGGAGAAGGTGCCTTACCTCTTCGAACACGAAGGCTTGCACCGCGTCGAAGTGCAGGAAGCCGCCGCTGGCGACATTGTGGCGGTGGCCGGCCTGGAAAATATCTCCATCGGCGAAACGCTGGCCGATCCCGAAAACCCGGTGGCCCTGCCCGGCATCAAAGTGGAAGAACCCACCGTGCGCATGACCTTTGGCATCAACACCTCCCCCCTTGCCGGCCGCGAAGGCAAATGGGGCACCAGCCGCAAACTGCGCGAACGCTTGTTCAACGAATTGCGCAGCAACCTATCCCTGCGCGTGGAAGAGACCGACAGCGCCGACACTTTCCTGGTGTCCGGCCGCGGCGAATTGCACCTGGCCATCCTCATCGAGACCATGCGCCGCGAAGGCTACGAGTTCCAGGTGGGCCGGCCCGAGGTCATCTTAAAGAAAGATGCCGAAGGCACCACGCTGGAACCTTTCGAAGACGTGTATATTGAAAGCAGCCAGGCCACCGCGGGCCTGGTGGTCGAGATGCTTGGTAAGCGTCGCGGCGTCTTGCTGGAAATGATCGAGACCGGCAAAGGCAACGTACAAATGAAATACCTGGTGCCCACTCGCGGCATGCTGGGCTTTCGCCAGCAGTTCCTCACCTCCACCAAGGGCACCGGCATTATGAACTCCCTGTTCCATGGCTATTTGCCCATGGCCGGCCCCATTTCCTCGCGGGCGCGCGGTTCGCTGATCGCCTTTGAGCCCGGCATAGCCAGCACCTATGGGCTGCGCGCCGCCGAATTGCGCGGCGAGCTGTTCATCGAAGCCGGCACCCAGGTGTATGCCGGCATGGTGGTCGGCGAGCAAGCCCGCGAACAGGACATCGAAGTGAATGTTTGCAAAACGAAGAAGCTGACCAGCATGCGCGAAACTTCCAAAGGCGAGATCGAACAACGCCTCAGCCCGCCGCGCCTGATGAGCCTGGACGAGGCCATCGAGTATTTGGCCGAAGACGAACTGCTGGAAGTGACGCCGCAAAGCTTGCGCATCCGCAAGCGCGTGTTGGATATGAACTTGCGCTATCGCGACGCGAAACGGCAGCGCCTGGCGCTTGGAGAAGATTAGCGACTGGATACTTAAACATAAAGCGCCTTAGCCAGCTAAGGCGCTCTATGAATGCGGAGCCCTCGCTTAAAGCGAGGGCTCCACTTCTTTACGTCAGTTGCTTTCTTCCATATGAAAAATCAGAGGTAACTAGCTAAATTCATTTAGAATGTTATACTTAAACCTAGGTGGAAAATGGTCATTACGATTAGTGTCTACAGAATTTTTATATCATCTCCATCTGATGTTTCTCAGGAAAGGGCGGTTGCAGAAGAAGCAATATATGAACTTAATCCTATAATCCAAAAAAGTCTTGGCATAATATTTGAGCCTATTAGATGGGAAACGAACGTTATACCTGGATTGTCACCCTCTGGCGCACAGGGCGTTATCGATGAACAAACTCCTGATGACTATGAAATTTATTTAGGCATTCTTGGAGCGCGCTTTGGAACCCCAGCAGGCCAAGCATCGTCCGGTACTGAACATGAATTCCAAACAGCCTTAAATCGTTGGAAGGAAGACAGTTTATCGGTAAGAATAATGTTTTACTTCAAGAACTCTTCGGGGAAGCTTTCTGATATAGATCCGGATCAGTTAAAAAAGGTTTTGGAATTCAAGCACAACTTGGAGAAAATAGGTCTATACAAAGAATTCCAAGATCCAAATCAACTCAAGGAATTACTTAGGACTGATTTATTTCTTCTCGCGAAGCAATTGGTTGGCGACCCCAAACAACCCGAACCGGAACTCAAGGTAGATATCAAGGATGAGGGGGTTGAAGACGCTATTTTGGAGGATGAGGCTGGGTTTTTAGACCTTTTAGAAGCAGGCTCGGAGGAGTTTCGGGCCGCACGTGATTTATTGGACGAAATAACCGGAGTAACGCAAACACTAGGCTCTGATATACAGAGCGGAACCGCCGAAATAACTCAGGCAAATCAAGAAACGAAGGGGCCAAAGGTATTAAAGGCAATAATTAATAAAGTGGCTGATTCGCTAACTGTGTACTCGCTGGCAATCCGAGAAAAGTCTCCGAAAATATCTCTATTGATGGAAAGCGGCTTAAGTCATTATGGCAGGGCAAACACTCTTCTATTAGACTTCGAAGGCAATCACGCGGAAAGATTACAAGAATCCATTGATGCAACTACCGGAATTCTCAACTCAATAAATGGGGCGTATGAGAAAATCGAGGGCTTGCGTGAGGCCATTGCAAAATCTCCCAGGGCAACAACAAAGTTTAATCATGCTAGAACAGAAGTCATTCAAGTGCTTGACAGCCTCTTGATCGAATTAATAAAGGTGAGCGAAAGCGCTTCATATACCTTAGCCACTTTAGAAACAAATCTCAAAAACATAAAACCATAAATTTGCACTAATCCCCCAAACCTCGGTTGTATCAGCTAGACCTTGCCGATTGGTTGCCCTTCGGTCCCATTGCCCTCCTCCACGGTACCCAACTGCGCTGCGGGCAGCAGGCGGCTATCCGCCGGGTCGTAGCTCAGCGTCACCTTTTCGCCCCGTTTGAAATCCTGGTCAAGGTTGCGCACCAGCACGGCCAGTTCCGGCCCGCCCTTGAGCGTCACATAAACTCGCGTATCGGTGCCCACGAACACGGAATCGGTCACTTTGCCTACCATGCTGGCCCGCATGTGCCCGTTGTCGGCCACGTCAAGCGTCCTGCCCACCGCCGGCATCTCCATCGGCAAGGCCGCCTGGGCATCCGCGGTGTCGCCATGCGCTACCACCAGCTTCTCGGGCCTGATCACCATGGTGATCTTTTCGCCAGGCATCATCGGAAAGTTGCTGCGCGCCGCCACCACTTCATCGCGGCCGACCTTGAGCATTGTGTAGCTCTCGTGTACCGAGACTACCTTGCCTTCCAAGAAATTGGTGTCGCCGATGAAATCAGCCACAAAATGGTTGGCCGGGTAGTTGTAGATCTCTTCGGGGCTGCCCACCTGCTGCACGCGGCCCTCGCTCATCACCGCGATGCGGTCGCTCATCGTCAGGGCTTCTTCCTGGTC
>CAZNFL010000050.1:0-15306 GCA_964572455.1 uncultured Anaerolineaceae bacterium | reverse complement strand
CGAGCGGCCCGCCGCCCGCGCCAGCCACGTGATCCAGCCTTCGGGCGGCGGGCTGCCGCCGGCGCCGGACCTGCGCGCCGAGTACGAGAAGCGCGTGACTCTCGTACGGCCCGGCGACGTGGCGGGCTTGATAGAGGTGAAACGCGAATTTCGTAAGAAGGGGCTGGAAGTCTACTAAGGAAACAAAACCCGTCATTGCGAGGAGTGCCCACGCAGTGGGCTGACGAAGCAATCTCCACCATTGTTAGGGAGAGACTTCGCTTGCGGAGTTTACACTGAGCTAGCCGATGCTAGGCATTGGCTTTAGCGAAGTGCTCGCAATGACGGAAATGAAAGAGGGAGGAATAAGAAATGCCAATTTACGACGGACCAAAGACAACTTACTCGGATACCACCACTCATGCACGCGTGATCAGCGATGTGATCCAAATGATCGACCCGCGCGATACGCCGCTGCTCTCGCGGCTGGGCCTGGATGGGGCGCGCGGCAAGTTCAATCTCAAGCTGAACGGCTACAAGATCGAGCTGCTGGAGGATGAGCTGGACCCGCTGGAGACGACCGCCAACAACGGCGCCACCATCGGCGCCGGCGACACCAGCTTCGAAGTGGCCGACGCCACCGTGTTCCAGGATGGGCACGTGATCCTGATCGACGCCGAATACATGGTGGTGAAATCCGCAAACGTGCAGACCAACATCGTTGAGGTGTACTCGCGCGCTTATGGCGGCACGAATGCGACCCACGCCGCAGACGCCGCCATCCAGATCGTGGGCATGGCGCGGCTGGAGGGCGACGATGCCGACTTCGGCGCGCTGGTGGACGTGAGCGCGCCGTACAACTACACCAGCATCTTCCAGAAGGCGGTGCAGGTCTCCGGCACGCAGCAAGTCATCGCCCAGGTCGGCATCGAAGACGAGTTCATCTACCAGGCCAACAAGGCCGTGCCGCATCTGCTGCGCCTGGTGGAGCGCGCCGCTTTTCACGGCGTGCGCTCGGCGGGGGCGGCCGCCAGCCCGCGCTCGATGGGCGGGCTGGATGCCTTTATCACCAGCAACGTGGTGAGCGCCGGTGGCGGCATCGCCAAGGCGGACGTGGACGCATTGATGGAGGAGATCTTCATCGAGGGCGGGCACCCCGACCTGCTGGTGATGAACCCACGCGTAGCCAACGACCTGCGGGCGCTGCTGGATAACAGCAACTTTGTGCGCGTCAGCCAGGACGAAAACAAGGTGGGGCTGAGCGCCATTGAGCGCGTGACCACCCAATATGGCCAACTGGAACTGGTGATGGACCGCTGGTGCCCGGTGGGTACCGCCTACATCCTGGACAAGAACAAAGTGGGCTTTTACACGCTGCGCGGCTTTGAGATGAACGAGCTGGCCCGCTCCGGCGACAGCCTGAAGGGCGAAGTGGTGGGCGAGTTCTCGCTGCTGGCCGCCAACGAGAAAGCCCATGGAAGGATCACGGGAATTACGACGTAATCAATAGATTTGGGGGAAAGACCACACAGGCAGGCTCAGGTCGAGGGGAATCTGAGCCTGCGGGCGCGTCGGAGAGATGTAGAACCGTGCTCGGCAGAGCCGAGTAGGTTCTACCGCGTTGCGAAGCAACGCAGGGAACTCAGGTCCGCCGCGCGTGCTGGAGAACCGTTACTCGGCAAAAGCCGAGCAGCTCACCGAAGGTGAGCAGTTCTCACCGCGTTGCGCAGCAACGCACGAGCCTGCCGGCGCGTCGGAGAGATGGAGAAGCGTTCCTCGGCAAGGCCGAGTAGGTTCTGCCGCGTTGCGAAGCAACGCACGGGTCGAGGGGAGCCCGGGTCCGTCGCTAATGACAGCCTTTGGAATGATTGGCGTGTTCTTCTGTCGAAGGTGCCTTATCAGACAGAACGTGTGAAGAGGGACCGGATGCCGTGTGTTCCTGGTGTTGGTGACTACCATGGGAACCATGCATAAACAAATGACTACCGCAAAGCAAAGCGAAAATAGCGTAGCTGATCACGGTACCTACAGCGACATTGAAGGCAAAAATCGCGACGAACGAAACGGCCCCGATCAGCACCAACATCTTTACAAGCGGAGGCACACGAGAAAGGAACTCTGAAATTGGGGAGAAAGGCTGCATTTTATACTCCTAGAGAACGATGGTAGAGGTTAGAGGTTTTTAAAAACAATATAAACCCCAAGGCCCACAAGCGCGATCCAGCACGCCCAGTAAGCCCATTCTGCCCAGCGGATGCGTGGAGCAGTTGAATCGGCTTGCAAACGGTGTTTGTGGTACATACCCCAAGTATGGGTCAGCAGGCCGAGTAGCAGGATCGGCAGCGCATAAGCCAGCAGAAACTCGCTAAGTAAAAGGGTAATTCCTCCCCCCAGAATCCCGGCGCCAACTGAGGATGTCAGTTCAGCGCGTTTGACCTGCTCGTTTACTGTTTGCATCGCTGGGCTCCCTGAATAAAGGCGGATGTTTTAGGAGACAGCGCGGGGTGATAAGCGCGCTAAGAAGAAGTTATAGACCGGCACAAAAATTATCGCAGCCAAAAGGCCATACAGAGCGCTCTCGACCAATCCGATCAGGACGCCGGCCAGGGTCCAGCTAAACCCCGGAAACGCAGCCGCCCAGGAATCAGTGGTATACATCGTCCAGGTTGGAAAGATCGGCCTAAATGCTACGCAAATCAGATAAGCAAGCGCGGCTGAGGAAGCCAGTGAAGCAGCTACGATCCTAAAGTTCAACTTTGACATTTCAATCTCCTTGCCAAGACCTTAACCCTTGGTAAAAACATAGTAGCCTTAAATGAGACTGGAAACTAGCGTGGTTTGGCCTATAGGGAAACAAGCTAAACTGCCGCGGGCCTAAAAACGAAAGCTTTCATCGCGTATTTCTCCTTTTCTTCCGGAATCTTATGGTCATATAAAATTCATTCCGCATCCAGCATCTATTCCAAGCGCAGAATGACTTAATCCCGTATGAGCAATTCGGCGCACTATCTTCAAACCCCGGTAACCCTTTTACTCCTGCACGCTCATGTACAATCAAAAGGAGCTGCGCAACCATAATGGAACCGTGCCTGGGTCCTAGTTCCGGACAAGGTCGGCTATCAGCTGGGGTTCAGGACTTCGAACTTCTTTTGCGGAAAATAGCAATTTGCGGAGCAACGAATGAGCGAACAGAAGGGTACGATTTTGATTACAGGCACCAGCGGCAGGATCGGCTACCCGCTGGCCAAGCGTTTTGCAAAATCGTTTAATGTGGTCGGTTTTGACCGGCGCGCGCCGTCTCATCCACCACCTAGCGCCGAATGTTTGTACGTGGACTTGACTTCCGACGAAAGCCTGCGTCGCGGGCTGCAAGCCATCCGAGAGCTGCACGGCAGTCGCATTGTCTCAGTAATCCATCTCGCCGCCTATTACGATTTTTCCGGCGCGCCGAGTCCGCTCTATGACGAAGTCACAGTGCGCGGTAGCGAGCGCTTGCTTCGCATGCTCCAGGATTTTCAGGTCGAGCAGTTTATTTTTTCCAGCACAGACCTGGTGTATGCACCTTCCGCGCCCGGAAAGCGTATCAATGAAGATTCGCCGCTGCAACCCAAGTGGCCCTATCCGGAGTCGAAGGTCAAGACCGAGCAGGTGATCCGCGCCGAACGCGGCAAAATTCCCGCCGTCATTCTTCGCATCGCCGGCGTCTACAATGACCTGTGTGATTCTATTCCGCTGGCGCAACAAATACAACGCATCTATGAGCACGATATCACTGCGCACCTCTTTCCCGGCAAGGTCTCTGCCGGTCGCCAAGCGTTCGTGCATAACGAAGACGTACTGGACTCGATCGTGCTGGCGGTCGCAGCCCGCAAGGAACTGTCGCCTGAGGTGACGCTGCTGATCGGCGAGCCCGAATCGCCCAGTTATGATGAACTGCAGCGCATCCTTGGGCTTCTGATCCACGATGTGGCATGGAAAACGTACTCTCTCCCCAAGTCAGTGGCCAAAGTGGCTGCGTGGGCACAGGAGAAACTTCCCTTGAACCGGCCGCCCTTTATCAAACCGTGGATGATCGACCTGGCTACCGACAATTTCGAGCTCGATATCTCGCGCGCCCACACGATCCTGGGCTGGAAGCCCAAGCACTCGCTGCGCGACATGCTGCCAAAAATGATCCCAGCCCTCAAAGCCGACCCGCTTGCGTGGTATCGAGAGAACCAAATCAGGCCGCCGCTGTGGCTGCAAGAGTTGGCGCCCCCAGTCGATCAGACGAAAGAGATTGAGCCACATGAACTAATGCGGTTGGGCGAAGATGTGCGGCGGGCGATCGCCATGCCCGCCCCAAAGGCGATAGCCGAACCGACTGAGCACTTGAAAGGCTCTGAACATGGCAAAGCATGATATGCCAAACAAGGACGATTCGAACGCAGGCAACAACCACTCGATGGCAATGAACATGAGTGAGCCTGACCAAGGCAATGATGACGTGCTCAACAAAGAGTTACAACTCGAAAAGATGCGCGGGCAGCAAGCGCTTTTGGCGCAGGCGTACCAACGCGAAGTAGACACTCAGAGAAAAGAAGACGCCAGAGCACTCGCGCTGATGGAGCAAGACCCGCGCGGGCACATCGCAATGATGAAGATGGAACAGGAACATCGGCAGTTGGCGCTTGAACTCCCACGTCTACTGCTGCAACACGAAGCACATGTCTATCAAGAATTGCAAAGCGCACAGGATGCAGCCCAAACCAAGATGCCAGAGACCGGCAAAATGATGCTGGAGATGGTGGCCATGGCGCGCTGGTCGCAGATTCCGCTGCTTGTGCTGGGATTATGGTTGATCGTCAGTCCATTCTCACTCGGCTATAGCAGTGTGCCATTGATCTGGAGCGACATCATCAGCGGGATCCTGGTGATGGCGCTGGCGGTGATTGCCTTCCGCACCGGACGCGCCTGGGCCGCCTGGGCGAATACATTTGTGGGCCTATGGCTGGCTTTCGCTCCGCTGGCCTTCTGGGCGCCAGATGCCGCTGCGTACTCAAACGATACGCTGGTGGGCATGCTGGTGATTGCATTTGCCGTGCTTATCCCCATGATGATGACAATGCCGGGCCCCGAAGTTCCACTCGGTTGGTCATACAACCCCTCGACCTGGTTGCAGCGCGCGCCTATCCTGGCGCTGGCTCTTTTAAGTTTTTTCCTGGCGCGGTACATGGCTGCGTTCCAATTGGGCCACATCACCTGGGCTTGGGATCCGATTTTTGGGGATGGCACAGTCTTGGTGCTCACTTCAGCCGTCTCCAAAGCATTCCCCGTCTCTGACGCCGGCCTGGGAGCGTTTATCTATCTCGTCGAACTCCTCTCGGGTTTTATGGGCGACCCGCGCCGCTGGCGCACGATGCCGTGGATGGTAGCCCTCTTTGGCCTCATGGTGGTGCCGCTTGGCGTCGTCAGTGTCGTGCTGATCATGTTGCAGCCAGTCCTCGTCGGTGCGTGGTGCACGCCTTGTCTCCTCTCGGCGCTATTTATGCTGATTATGATTGCGCTCTCGCTAGATGAAGTAATTGCCATGCTTCAGTTCTTACTGCAAACTCGCCGTGCAGACAAATCGGTTTGGCGCGCGTTTTGGCTTGGAGGCGATGCTCTGGGGGATAACTTAACACCGCACCGTCCTGAGACAACACATCCGCGCCAGATGTTCTGGGGTGTGACTGTGCCGTGGAATTTGTTGGTCAGCGCGGCGCTAGGCGCCTGGCTGATGGCTGCGCCCGACGTCTTTCAAACCCAGGGTCAGGCGGCACACAGCGATCACATACTTGGTGCGCTGGTCGTGACAGTGGCCATCGTCGCCTTTGCGGAAGTGACACGTGCCGCTCGTCTTATCAACATCGCGCTGGCGCTCGGCATTATCGTACTGCCATGGCTGCTCGGCGGTGGAACGCTGCCTTCGGCCATCAACGATCTGATTATCGGTGCGCTGATCATCGCGCTGAGCATTCCGCCTGGCAAGATAAAGAACACATATGACAATTGGAATCCACTGATCGTGTGAGGTGACGTCGTTTCTGCGTCAGCGATATTGCCTAAATGCCCCCGAGTACCATAAGCGACTAGCAGAAGCACAAGCCCGCGTTGGGGTATTACACCTTCAAAGATACTTTTAGCTCAGTCCCTCGATTTGGTCCCGAGAGGATTTCGAATTTAGCCCCCATTCTTTCCGCCTTTTCATGGATTCCCAGCAGGCCAAAATGGCCACCGGGCGCAAATTCAGCCGGACTCTCCGGAGCCTGAAATCCTGCACCGTCGTCCCGAAGGGTGAGGCTAACCCCATGGGGATAAAAACCCAGTTCGAGCCAGGCGTGCTTGGCCTTTGCATGCCGGCTGACGTTGCTAAGGCCCTCTTGGGCAATCCGGTAAAAAGCCAATTCCACATCCTGCGATAAGCGAATTTCTTTGCCAATAACCTGAAAATCAACAGGCAGCTTATAGGTTTGGCCGGCCTCCCTGCTGAGCATATCCAACGAAGCAGACAGCCCCAGATCTTCCAGATAGGGAGGGCGCATGGCGCGCACCAACCCGCGCAAGTTTTCGATGGTTTGCTGAACCAGCGTTTGGATTTCGGCCAAATGTCGGGTTGTTTCCGGTTCCACGGCAGAAAGCTGAGCAAGTTGAACGCGTTGGTTTAATGCAATCAGGGATTGGATGGTCTCATCATGCAATTCACTGGATAAACGCCGGCGTTCCTCCTCCTGCCCGGCAGTGATCGCGCCAATATAGTTGCGCAATCCCACCTGGGACTTTTGGACCTTGTCGGAAAGATGCACCAGTTCCTGCTGCAATTGCTTGATCTCGTCGATTCCACCCACCGGTTTATTGATCATTTCGTAGTCCCCCCACGAAAGCGCGGCCGCCTGGGTTCTAAGCGCCTTGAGTGGCTGAAGGATCTGGCGGGCTTCGAACCATAAAGCCAGGAGCGCAAACAAGACCACGGGAACAAGCAACAGGGGAGCCGCCTGGGTGGATCGCAGTAGTGGACTCGATACCGATTCCCAGGGTTCGGAAATGATCAAGGCCCAACCGGGAGGCAATATCGGTGCATAAGCCACAACGAATTCCTTACCATCAGCATTCACAAACTCTGACCCGGTTTCACCTGCCAGCGCCAAACCCAGGCTTACATTAACGCCTTCAATGGTATTGCCGCTGGATCCAAGGAGGAGCTGGCCATTTTCATCGAACAACGTATAACTGCTTCGCTCTCCGGATGAAAATGCGCCCATGGTTTGGCGGGCAAAGGACAAGGTGAATAAGCCCGCCACAATAGGGGACCGCACGCCTGCGGAAGCGAGAGCCGCGATTACAAAACCCTCCCGCTGGGTGTCAAAGCTGGCCGCCAGGAACAGGGGTGAAGCTAAAGAGTCGTCAAGATAGGGCTGCAGGGATAAGTAGCCACCTGGCTGAAAGAGGTCCCAGAACAGAGATTGATCGCTGCTTACCAACAGAGTCCCGTCACGAGAAAACACAGCCAGGCCGGCATCGAAATCATCAAGCAAGAAACTGGAGGATGCCAAGGCCTCGCCCGGATCGCTGGTTTCCGACACGCGCAGCGCCAGGCTCTTCAGGGTCGTGGCGCGATGAGTGATCTGTTCAGCCAGTGCGTTGGCGGCGGCGCGGATGGCGAGCTGGTCTCGCTCGCCAACCAGCGTGCGCATGGCATTCTCATGCAGGTTCAGGCTGAGGAGAATGACCAGCAAGCCGATTATTGTGAGTGGGAGCACAAGCAATAGGAATAGCTGCATGGTGAGCCCGCGCCAATGCAGCCGAGGTCGAAAGTTGCCGACTGAACTTTGTTTTGGCATTACTTGCCTGCTGGCCAGAATACTAAACCATAAACCTAATTTTTAGACCCCAAATAGTTGAAGAAGAACCAACAAGGCTTATGCGCAAAATAGCCTATAGGGCAAACTGGGGCAGGTCTATACAATTTACCTATTCGCTAAACAAAAGACAAGTTAAAGGAGAGTAGCAAAATGAACATATTAGCCCGTGCTTTGATTTTAGGGACTGGATTATTGGTGTTAAGCGCCTGCGGTTCCGCCGCACCAGCAACCTTAGTAATGAACATTAACATGAACGAATTTGCTTTTACGCCGAATGTCTTCGAGGCCAAAGTGGGCCAGCAAGTGACCATCAATATGATGAACACCGGCGCCTTGCAACACGAAATTATGTTTGGCCGAAATATGATAATGTCGAATGGGCAGCCCAGCGGTTACGAGTTGGACATGTTTTCGATGGCTGGAATGGAACCCTCAGTTACTTTTTCCGGGGGCATGGAAGGGATGGAAGGAGACATGCTGATGGGCCAATCGGGAATGGAACACGGTGGGTATAGTGTGATCTTGCCCGCTGGCGACCAGTCAGCCCAGATGACCTTTACTGTCACTGACGAAATGGTGGGGGAATGGGAGTTGGGTTGCCTTGAACAAGATGGAGTTCATTACACGGCCGGTATGAATGGCATGCTGGTTGTGACCCCATAAAGCGGAAACGCTGAACGTAGCCCTGCCTGAAATAGTGCAGGGCTGTTGAGATTACAAAGGCGCCCCGCTGATTCAGCCGGGCGCCTATTTGCGCGGATAGCCCGCCCTCATTCTTCTTTCAGCTGCCCGATATCCGGGGGAAGCCAGCCCAGCGCCACAGCCCGCATAACCGCCTCGGTACGGCTGGCTGCCTGGAGCTTACCGAAAATATGAGCCAGGTGGCCCTGCACTGTGCGGTCGCTAATGCTTAGCTGAACCCCGATGGCTTTGTTCGTATAACCTTTGCCAACCAGCTGAAGCACTTCCATTTCCCGGTCAGTTAGTGCTTCTATCACCGAACTTGGTTTTGTCGCAGTAAGATGTGATAGGAGTTTTTCCGTGATCGCGGGATCCATCACCGATTTGCCTTCATGCACATCTTTGACGGCTTGAATTATTTCCCCGGGAGATGAAGTCTTTAGCACGTAACCATTTGCGCCTGCCTGGAGAACGGCCAAAACGTAGGGATCATCGTCATACGCGGTAAGGATCAGCACGCCCACGTCTACATGGTGAGCGCGGACCCAGCGCGTGACGTCAATGCCACTTGCTTTTGGCATCTGGATATCGAGGACGGCCACGTCTGGGTGGTGTTTTTCGACAAGCAGGCGCGCCTCCTCACCATCTCCGGCTTCTGCGACTACCTTGATGCCCTTTTCTCGCTCCAGGAATTGCCGAATCCCAGCCCTAACTACGGCATGGTCATCGGCAAGCAGAACGCGGATAATCAGTTTAGATTTAGCCACAGTGGAAATCCACTCCTATAAAATCCGGAGGCGTAGCAGGCTCCAGGAGTAAAAACCTTTCCGGGAATCTACTCCTGAACCACTTTTACCAGGCGAACAAGCCATCAGTGGCCCGTATGGCCTGGCTGGCTCTGCTTGCCGCGCATATATTTTTCGGGGTTCTTGTCAAAATCAGCCTTGCAACCGGGCGAACAGAAATAAATCGTTCGCCCTTGATACTCCGTGGTGGCTGCGGGCCTTTTTGGGTCCACCTGCATACCGCAAACTGGATCGGTTTCCATTTTTTTCTCCTTTGGTGTGCCTAATTCAGCGATGCTGAGAACCACATATTTCCAGTCTCGCCGGCTACCTGTAAACGTTATGCTCGTTTGCACTGTCACAGATTTTGCGAGCGAGCGAGTCGACCTCCTGATTGTAGATGATTACGTTGAGTTCGGTCAATGCGGCCTGGACGGCGGTTACCTGTTTCAAGACCCCCCGGTAGATCGATTCGCTTTATCATTTTTGATGAACCCGCGGATTGCAGCCGAACCACCCCTTTAGCCTTAGCCTCAGGGTTAATCACGTTTGCAGGTCCCCGATAGGCAATGCGCTAGGCGGTTGTCGCAGGATCCTGCGCAGACGATACTCGAGCCGCGAGCTGGGTTGCTGGGCTGGGGAAGCCGCCAGGCCAACGTGGGTCTCGCCATTGCAGGTGTGGAGCATGACGGTTGCGGGCTGCTCCAGGGGATCAAAGATAAGCAAAATCACGAGCTGGCAATCGCAAGCCTTCTTTGCATGGTGGGGACAGGACCGGTGCGGATAGGCGCCGCAGGCCGAGCGCAGATCAAACGAGCGTACAACACCCACACCCGACCTGTGCAGCCGGTCAATCACAGTAGAGACCGCGGTTTCACAGTCTTGGGTAAGCTCAAGCAGGGAAATATTCCAATTCTTCATCGAAAATTCTTCACGATATTGACTTCATTATAGAGACCAGGCCGGGCGCGCCCAAGGGCAAATTCCCACGCCAGGGATAAGCAGTTCTGCCTATGGCCTGGACGCCGCTTGGCCGATGGCTGATAGCGACTTGTTATTTAAACTTACAAGCAGGAACCCAAGAAAACTGTAAGTTAGGAGGCCTCTAAATGGCACACGACTCAAGTTGTCACGTGGACCTTTTCCATAAACCTTTCGACGAAAAAGATGTGGCAGCAATTTCGAAGGCAAGCTTATCAGTCAGCGGCATGGGCTGCCACAACTGCGTCATCCGAGTGCGCAACGCAATCCTGCAGCTAAATGGGGTTAATTGGGTAGACGCCGACCTTGAAACGGGGATTGTTCAGGTGGCCTATGATGCCGCAATGGTCTCTCCGGGACAATTCATTCCGGCGGTCGCCGCGGCTGGCAACGACGGGCGGCACAATTACAGAGCTGACCTGATGGCGTAACCCTCAACTCACCCTGCCAATCGAGATCCAAGCGGAGATCGAAGGGTTGGCTGGCGCAAAAGCGGCGGGGCCATCTCATTTAGGCCGAAGTGAAAATTCCGCGGGGAGAACCAGGTGGTTCTTCCTAGCCGGCTCCACTCCTATGCCCAGCCGCCGTTTGGCGGTTACCTCATCCTGATATAAGCACTCCTTTTTGCCGGGCTAAATGTCATGAGCAATAACGCCTATTAAGTTTGCGCTCCCTAGCGCATGACATGCCATGGCGGGCAGTTTATTCTCGTTGTAATCCATGTTCACAAGATCATCTTATGTCAAATCGTAAAAGAATCCTTCTCCCTATCGGCTTCGGCTTGCTGGGCACCCTATTCCTGACCGGTATTTACTTTGGGATTGTGTCCTGGGCGGAAAGCGCGGAACACGCCCTGGACCTTTTCTGGCAAGACCGCTGGATCGTAGTGCCGCTCATTCTAGGGTTCGGCGTTCAGGTGGCCCTTTACGTCATCCTTAAAAAGGGACTATTCCTCCCGGTGGGCTCCATGGGAGCATCCGGCGCCATGACGGGAGCCGGCGGCGCTACCAGCAGCGTGGCCATGGTGGCTTGCTGCGCCCACCACGTCACGGATGTGCTGCCTATCCTGGGGCTAACCGCGGCGGCCACATTCCTGGCGGATTACCAACAAGCGTTTATGTTGCTGGGGTTGGGAACCACCATTCTTGGGATCATGGTCATGTTAGTGATTTTGTATACCGCGCACCACAAGGCGCTGCAGCATATCACCATGGAGGCAGCATAGAAAATGAACAATCTAAAGATTCCCGCAACCCTGATTTCTCTTAGCCTGCTTTTGGCCGCCTGTGGTTCCTCCCCCGCTGCCAACAACCCGGCTGACGTGGACCGCACGGATAACCAGCAGACTTCTGGCGGCAGCCTGCCGGAACCTGGCAACGATATGGCGTGGTTGGCCGGCCAGAGTCGCGAGGACGCCCAAGGTTCCGTTACCGTCAAAGTTGCGGCCCTAGAAGTTGATACCACCGCAGACACAATTGAATTTTCGGTAGCAATGGATACCCATTCGGTTGACCTCAGTATGGATCTGGCTCTGCTTGCCACGTTGACCACAGACACTGGCCTGAGAGTAAACGGGGCGGTATGGGATGGGCCGCTGGGCGGCCACCATGTTGAGGGAACACTCGTATTTCCCGCATCAGTGAATGGCATATCTGTTTTGGATGGGGCAAACATTCTCACACTCACCATTCGGGATGTGGATGCCCCGGAAAGAATATTCAGCTGGCAAAGATGAAACATCAAAAAGGAGAGATCTTATGAATAGTCTTAAGCTTGCAAAACGCAGCCTGGCTCGCGCACAACAGCAGGGGAAACGCGCGTTGATTTTCAGCGTCATCGTCATCGGCGTGCTTGGCCTGGCTGGCTACCTGCTGGTGGGGGCGCTCTTCCAACCTGGGCCACCCCCCATGGCGGGCAACGTCATTGATGTTGAGGCCGCCATGAGTGGCTTCGATCAATACGAGATCCGTGTAAAAGTGGGCGAACCGGTGACCATTCGGCTGACCAGCGTGGATAACACCCATCACACCGACGGCGGGGGAAAGCACCAGTGGGCAGTGGACGAGCTGGGGATCGACATCATTGCCCCCGCCATGGGTTCGAGTTATGCCACGTTTACACCCCAGGAAGCTGGCACCTATACCTTCTACTGCGATATTTGCTGTGGCGGCCGGGCCAACCCGAGCATGAACGGCATGTTAATTGTGGAAGGATAGGGGATGACGCAGCCCCGACAAATATTCATTCTGTCCATCCTAACGATCCTCGCCCTGGGGGCGATTGCGCTGACCGGCTTTTGGCATCCTAACGCGCCTAATGCAGAAATGCTGGCCTATCTGCCCAGCATAACTTTGCCCACCGTGCTCGTGGCGGGTGTGATTGACGGGATAAATCCCTGCGCTTTCACGGTGCTGTTACTCTTCATCACCGCCCTGTTGACTTCCGTCCAAGTTGGCGCGCAAAGCGTGTCTGCGATCCGCATGCAGATCCTGGGCAGAGGCGGCATCTACATCGCAGCCATTTTCGTGACATACCTGGCCCTGGGGGTTGGCTTGCTGCAAACCATTAACCTGTTCACCCGCCAACATCTGCCTGCCCGCCTCGGCGCCCTTTTTGCTGTACTGTTCGGTTTGTGGATGTTGAAAGATTTCTTTCTGCCCAATTGGGGATGGCGCCTGCAAGCCCCCGGCAAGGTGGGAGCCCTGGCCCATGAGGCCGCAAAGAAAGCCACGGTGCCTGCCCTGATTGTTGGCGGTTTCCTGATCGGGCTTTGCACCGTACCCTGCAGCGGGGCCGTCTACCTGGGGGTGTTGAGTTTGCTGGCGCTGCAGCCGTCCGCCTTGCTTGGATATGGCTACCTAGTGCTGTACAACCTGGTATTTGTGCTACCGCTCATCGTGATCCTGGTTGCGGCCTCGGCCCGACCCACCCTGAACCGTTTAGCGCATTGGAATATTCATCATAAAGAGTGGGTGCGCCTGGTTCTGGGGGGAGGGGTGGTTGTTATGGGATTGTTGATCCTGGCAACCGTGTGAACGGAGAGAAATGTTCGAGCGATTCAATCTCGACACAGATGATCTGGCTCTAGCCTTTGTCATTTGGCTGTGTTCATTGCCGCTAATCGCCTTGCTGGTTATCCCGTTGTTTGGTCTCAAAGTAGGCGGGTTCACCGCCATCGTCCTACTATTCGCGCTCCTGATCATTTGCTGGGGAACCTTTCGGCACGGGGTTTCCAAGGCGCCGGTTTCCCAAGGAATGAGGATTAGCGCAAATGGAAATGGATATCGCCTATAGTTTTGAGTATCTCAGGCCAATAAAAAAATCACACGTTTAAGGACTTAGGTTTTATATGATAACTATCGATATCAATCCCATTATTTTCAGTATCGGCCATTTCATGGTGCGTTGGTATGGCCTGATCATAGCCTTGGCTATCGGGGTGGGCGTCTGGCTGGCCGCCAGGGAGGCCGAGCGTAAAGGCTTCAAAAAGAACGACATCTACGACGCGGCCATATGGATTGCGCTTGCGGGCCTCCTGGGCGCAAGGTTGTTTTACGTGATCGACCACTGGCCGGACAAATACGCAGCCGACCCAGTAAGAGCTCTTTTCATCTGGGAAGGCGGCCTCGTCATCTGGGGAGCCATGATCGGCGGCTTGCTGGCGATCGTGATTCTGGCCCAGCGGAGGCGCTGGCTCCTTCCGCGCTTGCTGGATTCGTTCCGGGACTGGTGTTGGCGCAGGCTATCGGCCGCGTAGCATGCATCATTACCGGAGACACCGTCGGACCTCCGACAAGTGGGCCATTTGGGTTGGCCTACACCAATCCCCATGCAATGGTTCCTCAATTGGGCGTTTACTATACGCCCATGCCCGCTTATGAACTTATCGGCAACCTGGTCATATTTGGACTAGTTTGGCAATTACGCAAACGCAAGCTGTCCGATGGTGCCTTGTTCGTCATTTACCTGACTCTGTACAGCTTAGAGCGTTTTCTCCTGGGTTACACCAGTGCTTTCAAAACGGTCGTTTTTGGATTCAACCAATCCCAGTTAATTTCTCTTGCCGTGTTGGCGGCGATTGTTCTGTTTTTTGCCGGCAGGTCCTTACTCAAGCTGAAGCCTTCACGAGCAAAATAGCAGGAGATCCCTTTCTCTTTCAGTAGGCAGCCTTGGCTTTAAACCTGAGGCGGTGCGCATCGCGCCGCCTCTCGCCATTCCATATGAGACCCCTTCATTTGGATCTAGGAAATGGTCTTCTCTATTTCCGGAAAAGCAAACCAAACTAACCCTAAGCTAAATAATCCCCCGGTGATCAGCCGCATCCACGAATTAAACGAGCCCAAAGCATCGCCCGCATAGAAACTCTGCGGGAAGGTATTCTGCGTGATTTGCGCCAGCCAGAGGTTCGCATCCCGAAACCCTTGGCCAATGCCGGCCAAGTCGCTGATCAGGTGACTACCGCCATCCAAAAGCATGGGTAGCGCCAACAGTAGAAGTCCCCACAGCGGCAATCTCGGGATTCGTTTCCGAATGGGATACCAGATCCAGGCGAAAAACAGCACGCCGCCATACATGGAAAACATGCGATCCGACCAGGCAACTTTCCAGCCCATTTCGGCGTTGCCGATGAATTGCCTTAGGATCATTGGGTCATTGGTGTCTCGCCAGGCGGCCTGAATAGCGGCGAGCGAGTACGAAGACTGGGCCCCAAACAAGAAGAAGGAGCGCTGGGGCAGTTGGTGGCATACGTATGAATACACTGAATAAATTACCGTTCCCCACTGGTCAAGCCCAAATTTCATTAGCACTGGGGCTAAGAAAGGTAAAAACACAAAAGCCCCGTATAGTAGGCTAAAAAAAGCAAACCAATTCCGCGTAAAAGCGGCAGCCAAACCGCTGGTCCCTGATCTACTTCGATTTACTGCTGTTTCCGCCATTGCCCTAATTTCACCTGATTTATAGCCATAGCGAACTCGGCCTGCCATAGGCCAATCTACCTT
>CAZNFL010000049.1:0-15396 GCA_964572455.1 uncultured Anaerolineaceae bacterium | reverse complement strand
TCACAGCTTTGATCGCCAGCCCTGCTGCCTGCAGGTCCGCCCAAATTTTCTTGCGGGCAGCGAAACGTTCCATGCCAGCGTATGGCCCGCCATCCTTAGTCAGGTGCGCCGCCTCGTCCAGCAAAGAGATCACTGGCAACTTATGGCGCGCCCCGATCTGGTAGTCGATGGTGTCGTGCCCAGGCGTGATCTTTAGCGCACCGGTGCCGAATTCGCGGTCCACATTCTCGTCTGCGATCACTGGGATCTCGCGGCCCAGCATGGGCACTATCGCCGTGCGGCCCACGAACTGCTTATAGCGCTCGTCCCCGGGATTCACCGCCACAGCCGTGTCTGCCAAAATGGTTTCGGGGCGGGTGGTGGCCACTGGGATAAAGTCATCAGATCCCTTGAGCGGGTACTTAAAGTAATACAGCTGTCCTTCCTCTTCGCTGTATTCCACCTCGAGGTCAGACACCGCGGTGCGCAGCCCGGGAGACCAGTTGATCAGGCGCGGGCCGCGGTAGATGAGTCCCTTTTCGTAGAGACGTACGAAAGCTTCGCGCACCGCCACCGAAAGGCCTTCATCTAAAGTAAAGCGCTCGCGCGACCAGTCGCAGGAGGCGCCGAGGCGGCGGATCTGCTTGGAAATGACCGCATGATATTTTTCCTTCCAGGCCCAGGTGCGTTCGAGAAAAGCTTCGCGGCCAAGTTCATCGCGGGTGACCTCTTCCGTGCCTAAGAGGTCTTCTTCCACTTTGAGCTGGGTGGCGATGCCGGCATGGTCCATGCCCGGCACCCACAGGGCAGGCACGCCTTTCATGCGGTGATAACGGATCATCAAATCTTCCATGGCCACGAACATAGCATGGCCCAGATGCAACTCGCCGGTCACATTGGGCGGCGGGATGGAGATTACGAACGGCTTCCGTGAAGCGTCGAAACCTTTCTTGTTTGGATCATTATTTGGCTGGAAAAAACCCTGCTGCTCCCACCACGCGTAAATGCGCTCCTCAGTGGATTTGAAATCGTAAGTCTTTGGCAAAATGTTTTCAGTCAACGTGCCTCCAAGTTAAATAAAAACTCCTTTCCTCGTGAGGACGGAAAGGAGTTCCGCGGTACCACCTCGCTTTAGCCTGTTTCCGGGCTACGCTCAAAGGCTGTATCGGGCTGACCCGCACCGGTCTAATTTCGCGGTAAAGCGATTTCTGCGGTGTGCATCCAGGCGACTTCGGCGTTAGGCAAACGGGGGGCTTTCAGCCTGTGGCCACTCCCTCTCTCGGGGGTGCCTTCCCGCCTACTCCTCCTGGCAAGCTATTTATTGCTTGGATTATACAAAGGGCTCCCTCCCCTGTCAACGGACCCTTGACTGGCAGCCCCAGTGGAGTTTAGTATTGGCCGTCAATAAATCACCCCAAAGCGAGGTCGCGAATGAACAACGATGCAGAGCAAAGATATACACTAGTTGCGGATGTGGCCTTGATCCAAGACCGGAAGGCCCTCTTGGTGAAATATAAAGACCCTGAAGCCTATGATGGCCAGAGTGGCTGGTTTCTGCCTGACTCTTCCATAAAATATCTTAAACACCCCGACAAGGCAGCGCACCGGCTGCTGAGGGAGCAACTAGGCTTACAGAAAATCCCACTCGCTTTAGATCACATCGAGTCCTTTCGTGGGAACGAAGGATCCTGGCATTTAGCCTTTCATTACAAGTCTCTTTTGGAAGAGGCCCCGGCCTTTGAGAACAATGAAGCCATTGCAGTTCAGCAATGGTTCACCTTAGATAAGCTGCCTCCGAAAGAGGAGGTGGCCCATCACGTGTGGGCAAATCTGATCCTCAAAAAGATGAAATTGAACTAGTTTTGTGAAATTATTCACACTTCTTGACTGCGCGTACTCCCTGTGCTATTCTTCACGGGTTCATACCCCGGGAGGAAGATGCAACACGAGCGCATAGCCGAAAACGTCTATTTTTTTCAAAGCAGCCTATATGCCCAGGTGACCGCTGGCGTCATCACTGGCCCCGACATGGCGGTGCTCATCGACACCCTAGCGCTGCCGGAAGAAACGCGCCAGCTGCGCACCTTCGTTGAACGCGAGCTACGCGTGCCGGTGCGTTACATCATCAACACCCACTATCACGCCGACCATAGCTGGGGTTCCTGCTTCTTCCCTGAAGCCCAGGTGATTGCCCATCGCAGCTGCTACGAAATGCTCAGGACGCGCGGCGCGGCCGCCTTGGAATCCGAAAAAGCCGAAAACAGCCAACTGCATGATGTTGACTTGGTTTTGCCAACTTTTACATTTGACTCGGGTGAACTCACCTTGTTGGTGGGCAAGAAGACCCTGACCATTTTCCCCCTGCCCGGCCACAGCGCCGATTCGATTGCTGTATTGGTGGATGAGGATCGCATCCTTTTTTGCGGCGATACTTTCATGGCCCTACCCACCTTAGTAGACGGGGATATTGACGATATGCTGGCGTCGTTGAAGCGCATTCCAAAAATGAGCCTGGAAAACCTGGTGCCCGGGCACGGTGAAATTGTTCTGCGCGGCGAGATCGAATCCGCGGTGCGCTCAAACGTGCATTATCTCAGCGAGCTGCGCAAAGCCGTGCGCCAGGCTTCGCGGCGCCGCTATCCATTGGACTTGCTGGAGACTGTGCACGTGGAAGACTGCGGTAAGAGCCGCGTGCTCATCGCCGGATTAGCCGAGCAACTGCACCACCGCAATTTGATCGCCCTTTATCGCCACGAATATGGCGAGGTACCCGAAGGCTCCGAAATGGTCTTCGAGAGCCGCTAGCCCTGACGCAGGGCGATGCGGGCGGTGTTCTTCGCCTTTCGCTTTACAGATTTCTTCGGTTTTTGCTTCCTGGCCCTATACCCATGAAATCGTTCTGTGCCGTCTAACAGGCGCTTGATGTTGGGTCGCAACGCCCAGGCCAGTATGGCTAAACTTGCCAGCCCGTAAGCCACATATTCCCAAGGGCTAAAACCCAAATAGGCGCGAACTGCGAAAATAATCGTAGTCATCACCCCAATGCTAAGCGTCGTAATGGAAGCGTAACCCACAAAATAATAGATCGCTAACCCAATCGGCAGCATGATGTACAAGCTTGGCAACCACAGCCCCACGGCGCCACCTCCCACCGTTGCACCGCCTGCGCCGCCTCCAAACTGCCAAAGGCCTTTCTTGTCTTGCTTGGCAAGAAAGATGGAATAGTTATGGCCCAGGACCGCGGCCAAAGGCACCAGCACTGCCAGCCACGGCTCTCGGGGTGCCAGCTGGAGCGCCAACTGAGCGGCGCCAAATCCTTTGAGGATGTCAAAGACTGCAGTCAGGATGCCAATGCGCTTGCCGGCTGCCCGCATGACGTTTGTTCCCCCTGTGCGCCCACTGTACACGTCACGAATGTCGCGTCCGGTGCGCGCCTTGACGAGAATATAGCCAAACGGAATAGCGCCTAAGATGTACCCGAGCAGCAAAATCCCCAGGCTGGGAAGTATTTGCATAGGTGGAACCTCCTGGTTTTTGCGAAGAATTGGGGCGCGTTTTCAAACACCTGTCCAAGCACAGAGTTACTCGCTTGCAACTTGAAATTCGGTTGGCACTACCTGGCCACCATCCAGAAAAAACGCCTGGCAATCCCAGCCATTCATCTGAGGACTCCAAATGAGCTGCACAACGCCGGGATATGCGGCTTCGGCTAAGTCGGTCCTGGACGGCCCCGGCGGACCGTTTGGATGGGAATGGTAAATGGCCAATAATTCCCATCCAGACCGCTCCATCTCAACAAAAGCTTTGTATTGTTGCCGGGCATCCATCCGAAAATGGGTACGGCTGGCTTCCTCGTTTTCAATGAGAAATACACGGGCGCTTTGCCCATCCTTGCCGGCCACCAGGCCGCAAGCTTCCAAGGGAGCCTCGGCCGCCACGTGAGAGCGCATGTCGTCAACGTGGCCAGCCCGAAGTACAAGCCGGGCCATTAGCGCAGCAAGAGGGCCAGCGCCCAAAACACAACCAATGAGATCACAGCCTCACGAGCCCGCTGAGCCAATGGCTCGCCGGTATTCAGCGCGCCCAAATAATGGTTCAAAGCATACAAAAGCCCCACCAAGGCCAGCCCATATCCCAATGCGGAGAGAGGTAGATAATGCATGGCCGCGGCGATCTGCACACAGACGAATGTAATCCCCACCATTTGCAACGGCTGCCATTTTTGGCCGGGGCGCAACAACTGCAGCCGCGACCCAGCCATGAGCACACCCAAGGCGACGGCGGGCAGCGCCAGATAAAGGCGCAGCGCCACGGCACGCACCGTGATGGCCAGGATCAGAAAGAGGCCCAGCGTGAGCACTGTGAGTGCCTGGGTGGCCAACGGGTAAAAGCGATTTTCGCTATTGGAGCTGGCAAACTCGGCAAGGATGACGGCCAACAAGAATAGCGCGCATAGAGCCAGGGCGAGCCACCATTCGATGTTCAGCGGCAGGCTGGCGAGCGGCAAACTGAGCACCCAGGCGGTCATCGCCGGCAAAAGCCAGTGGCGAAACCGGGAACTGTCAGCGGGCCTGGCTTCGGAAAGCAGCAGCCAATCGGTGCCGGTGGCGGTAAGCCCAGCCACCAGCAAGGCTATGGCGGTGGTGATATTCACGTTCAATGGAAGATAAATGCCAGCAAGTTCCAGAGCGAGGGTCTCGCCAGGCCCGCCAACGAAGCGCGCAGCGACATAGGCCAATAGAATTACCGCCATCACCGCGCTCAGGCGCTCGCGGTCCGGCAAATTTTGCTTCACATCCATCGTGCGATTGTACTTCAGCGACTCCGCAGGTATACTCGCCGAAGTGTAGTGCTGATGAACGGCCAAATGATCTCTTATCCCTCCAATTCACACACAACCCCAGGATATTTATGCATTCCAGAATCCGGGAAGTACTTTCCGTCGGTGATTGCTATCCAAGAATGGTGGGGTTTGGTAGGCCACATCAAGGATGTAACCGATCGCCTGGCTGCAGCAGGCTTTGTGGCCCTTGCTCCAGACCTGTATCACGGACAAACTGCCAGCGAACCCAACGAAGCGCGCAAGCTGGCCATGGCCCTCGACCGCCGGCGCGCTGTCGACGAGATCCTGGCCGCGGCCAGCTACTTGCGCTCACTCGAAAACGTACAACCAGCCAAAGTTGGCGTGATAGGTTGGTGCATGGGTGGTGGCCTGGCGCTTACCTCGGCATCCGCCAGTGACCTGGTGGATGCGGTGGTGTGTTTTTACGGGCGCCCGTTGGATGCCCGCGACACGGCAAAAATCAAAGCCCCGGTGCTCGGCCTTTATGGCGAACTTGACGCGGGCATTCCCGCCACTATCGTGCAGGAATTCGAGCAGCAACTTGAATCCGGAAGTGTGCCGCACGAGATCCACATTTATCCTGGCGCAGGCCATGCCTTCTTCAATGACGGCCGGCCAGAGGCTTACCACGCCGAGGCTGCGGCCGATGCTTGGACAAGAGCGATGGCCTGGTTTCGCCAATATTTGAAATAGCTTATGCCGAACCAGAAGCAGGCTTTGGGCAGCTGGGGGGAGCAATGCGCTGCCGAATATTTGCAGGAACATGGCTACCAGATCGTGGCGCGCAACGTGCGCGGCGAATATGGGGAGATCGACCTGCTCGCCCGCCAGGGAGAGGTGCTCGTCTTTGTGGAAGTGAAAGCGCGCAGCTCCGAGCAATTCGGCAATCCGGAGGAAGCCATCACCCCGCTAAAACGGCAGCATTTGCTTGACTGCGCGCTGGACTATTTGCAGGTGCATCTTGAGCCTGAGGGAGATTGGCGGGTGGATGTAATTTCGGTGCGAAGGATGAAGAACGGCCGCCCCGAGATCTTGCATTTTGAAAACGCGCTCGATGGATAAGCGCCTTCCCCTAATAGCCATCATCGGGCCTACTGCCGTAGGCAAGACGGAGTTCGCTATCCAGCTAGCGGAGCGGCTGGATGCAGAACTGGTTTCCGCAGATTCCCGTCTGCTCTATCGCGGTATGGATATCGGAACCGCCAAGCCCAGCCGGCAAGACCTGGCTCGCGTGCGGCATCACCTCATCGACGTTGCCGACCCCGACGAAACCTGGAGCCTGGCCGCCTTCCAGCGCGCCGCGGCAGAAGCGATTGCACAAATTCACCGAAGAGGTAAATTGCCTATCCTTGTCGGCGGCACCGGCCAATATCTGCGCGCCATCTTCGACGGGTGGGCGCCACCCAAGCTGGCGCCACAACCGCAACTGCGCGCTGCCCTAGCCGCCTGGGCGGAGGAGCTTGGCGGCGAACAGTTGCATCGCCGCCTGGCAGTGGTTGACCCGCCGGCCGCCCAGAATATTGATGCGCGCAATGTGCGCCGCACCTTGCGGGCGCTGGAGGTGACCCTGGCCAGCGGGCGGCGCTTTTCGCAGCAGCGCGGCCGCGCAGTGTCCCCTTATCGGTTGCTGCATCTAGGCCTCACCCGGCCGCGCCAGGAACTTTATGCCCGCATCGATGCCCGCATCCAAACGATGCTGGATGCCGGCTGGCTGGATGAGGTCAAGGCGTTATTGGCTAATGGATACGCTCCTTCTTTGCCCAGCCTATCGGCTATTGGCTATGCGCAGCTATCTCGGCATTTGCGCGGTGAAATCAGCTTGGAGCAGGCCATTGTGGACATCAAGCGCAGGACGCGCATTTTTGTGCGCCGGCAATCGGCCTGGTTCAAGCCAAATGACCCCCAGATCCATTGGCTGGAAGCGGGAGACTCACAGCTAATTGACAAAACCGAAGCGATGATCAAGAACTTCATCGCCGATAAGAGAGAGTCTATTTAGCGAATGCCAATTAAAGTAGCTCTCTTCGATGTGGATGGCACCCTGACCACGGAACGGGTGTGGCGCGGGGTGTTGGATTATTACAAACTGCATGGGCAGCGCCGCGGCACCACTGCGGCCTTTTGGGCTTACCACATGCCCCTATTCATGCTTTATAAAGCCAAACTGCTCTCCCAATCCACCTTTCGTAAACCGTGGGCAGCACACCTGATGTGGTTCTTGCGCGGCGACACGCCTGCAGAAGCCGCGCCGGTGTGGGACTGGGTGGCGACGGAATACTTAGGAAAGGTATGGCGCCCGCAGGGTTTGGCGCAAATAAAAGAGCATAAGGCCAAAGGCGATCTGGTCGTGCTGGTTTCCGCCGGCCCCACCCCGCTCACAGCGCGCATCGCCAAGCAGGTGGGGGCAGACTTGGCGGTCGGCACTGAGCCGGCGATGCGCGATGGGCGCTACACAGGCGGCGTGGAGGGCCAAATCTGCCTGGACGAGCAGAAGGCTGAGCTGACGCGCAGGGCGCTAGCAGCAAAGCAGCTCGATATTGAATGGGCCAATAGCACCGCTTATGCAGATGGTGAAACTGACCTAAACCTGTTAGAGTTGGTAGGCAACCCGGTGGCTTTCTTCCCCGATGAGCACTTAAGGCCGATCGCCAAGAACCGCGGCTGGAAGATCGTTGAATAAAAGTTGCACGGAAAAGTTACGCGGGGAAAATGAAATAGTTCTCGGCTCAACCCAAGCTGACTTATGCATTCAACGCTTAAAGGAGCATCATTGAAAAACAACCGTGTGCAGGGTTTGTTAAAGTTTCTACCAATCGTATTTTTGTTGGTCGCGTGCGGTACCAGTTCAGGGGCGACACCCGGCAATACGCCTATTCCCGCTACCGAAACGAGTGAACCTACAGAAGTTATTTTGCCATCCCTTTCGATCATATTAGGAGAGACCAATGTGTCCCAAGGCATCACCCTCGATCAGGGTGGCGATGTGGATACAGTAGCGGCTTCAGTAGGCGACCCTTCCATCGAAACGCGCAGCAGTGGAAACAACACGGCGCTCTCTGTAGCGGATGGTAATGCAATTGCTGATTCTTTCTTCCAATTCAATGTGGACGATAACCGACTTTCGAATGGGCAGCCTACCTCGCACGTTCGATTGGAAGTGGATTATTTTGACGTGGGCACCGATTCCTTTTCTATCCAATATGACGCCCTTCCGGCCGGCGGTTCAAACGGCCTGTTTGCCGGGGGCGGAGCGGTTGCCAAAACCGATTCGCAAACCATGAAGACCGCAGTATTCAATTTGTGCGATGCCAACTTCGCCAACCGCAACAACGGGGCGGACTTCCGCATCGATGACAATAGAGACGGGGCAGAGTTCATCAGTGCCGTCCGAATAATTGGGTTACCCTCCGCCACAGCCACAGTTAATGTGGACGCTTTTGGAGCTTCTCCCCTCGACGACCAGCCCGACAGTGACGCCATCCAGGGCGTGCTCGATACGGCCTGCAGCGGGGATACCATCGTTTTTAGTTCTGCAGGCTCTGACCCTGCTTACCAGGGTTATTTGATCAACAAGACCCTGTTTTTAACCGGCATGACTGCTAAGCATGATCTGACTTTTACATCCAACGATCCGAATGACCATGCATTGTTGCAGGCTACCGCTGAGCTAAGGGGCTATGTCCTCCAATTATATGCGCGCACGCGCTTTAGCAATGTGGGCGACGTGGATAACATTGACTTCGGCAACATCGACGTAAATGGAGGGCGCGACATCCGAGTGTCCACTGAAACTGGCCCTAACTGGGGTTCCTGGCTGCCTGAATGTTTATCAGGTGATTCTTTCTGCCACCCCGGCGGGATTGGGTTTTACGGCGGCACTGATTTGGTAGATCTGACCCAGAATTACGAAGGCCGTCCTGCGTTATGGTCGACAGGCCTCAATGTGCACGACATGGTGATCAGCCAGGTAGAAGCCGGTTCGGCGTTTGTCTTTAGCGGCGCGGGCGGCATCATTCAGAATGTAACCATTGACACGGCAGGTGAGCATGTGCATGCCGCAGGATGCAGCATGACAGATGATGACGGCGACGCAACCGCCTGGGCTGATGGCATTACTCTGCATGGCCCGGGACATATGGTAACGAACAACACTATCATCAATCCCTCTGATGTTGGTATTGTTTTCTTCGGCGGCAAAAATACGGTCATCTCCAACAACACGATCATCATTACTCAGGGCAACTATGGTGCCTTCGCGGGGATAGCCCTGCATCCCTGGCTCATCGGAGATATATCAGGATTTGAGGTCAACGGAAATCAGGTTTCCAGTGAAGGCGATAACAATTGCGGGGGGTTGCATGTCGGCATCAATATTGGCACGCACATGTGGAGCGGCGGCTGTACTGCTAATGCCCCACTTTCAACCTTCGGCAACAACGGAGATTGCGTTCCTGAACCTGTCCTGGAGGAGGTAGCGCCCTGCTCGGGAGGTCTATGCAAGATCTGGGCATACTTGCCGGCCGGCTCAACGCTCACTATGCGAGACAACACTGTAACTGGGGCGCAAATCAATTACCTGGTGGAAGGCCTGGCTATGTTTGGCGTCTTTATTGACGAAAACAATGTCAGCCAAGCGCCCCAGCTTTCGGACTGGGGGGCGGCCCGGGCTGGGTGCTATGGGGACACGTGGGGTGCGTTCGACAAAGTGGCCCACGATCCTTCCTTACCTGGCTATATAGATTTCGCAGTATATTGCGAACGTTAATTTTTTAACGAAAAGGCGAACTCATGAGTTCGCCTTTTATTATTATTCATTCTCCAGTTTGAACGGCGCATAGTGCCGCCTACTCCTTAGCGCACTGGTAGCCCGACTTCAATTTGCCCATCTACGACGCGGACCGGGTAGGCGGGGATATCGATCACCGCGGGCAGCGCGGTTACTTTGCCATTGCGCACATCGAAGCGGGCGCCGTGCCGCGGGCAGATGATCTCGTTGCCCTCCAGTTCCCCATGGCCCACCGGCCCGCTATCGTGGGAGCACACATCGCCGATGGCGAAGAACTGCCCGGCGATGTTGAAGACCACGATAGTCTCGTTGTCGATCTCGACAAAAAGACGCTGCCCGTTGGCCAGCTCGCTTTCGGCGGCCACAGGCACGAAGTCGACTTCTTTGGGGCCGAGGTGGGTGAAGGTAAATGTCATTTCAAATCGGCTGTTATTCGAGCACTTCGCTCCGCTCAGTGTAAGCTCTGCGAGAAATCCGTATCGCGTCTATTGTACAGAAATGGTTATTTGAGAAAAATCATTTTACGGATTCCTCGCATCGTCACGACTGCCTTCGGCAGCCTTACTCGCTCGGTATGACACAATTCTAGTTAGGAAAGCGCCGAGGGGACACAGTGGACTACGATGCCGCCAACTCGTCCAGCGACATCACTTCATCCAAACCGTAAACGCCACCCTTGAGCACCTTCAGCGACAATAGCGCGCACTTCAAGCGCACTGGGCCTAAGTCGATACCCAGCAATTCCAAAATATCCTTCTTGCCCAGGTTGCGCACTTGCTCCAGAGGCATACCGGTGACCTTTTCCATCAGCAGATCAGCAGAAGCTTGCGAAATCGAGCAACCCTCGCCGCTGAACTGCGCTTCGGTCACTACGTCTTTATCATTGACGCGTAAGTCGATACGGATGTGGTCGCCGCACACCGGGTTGTCGTCTTCGTAGGAGTAATCATGCGGGTCCAGCAGGCCGCGAAAACGCGGATTCTGGTAGCGGTCAATAATGACTTCGCGATAAAGATCGTCCATTAGCCGAAGATTTCCTTTACTTTGTAGAGCGCTTCGATCAATTGATCGATCTCTTCTTTCGTATTGTACAAATAGAAGCTAGCCCGCGTAGTAGAGGCGATACCGAACTTCTCGTGCACCGGCATGGCACAGTGATGCCCGGCGCGGGTTGCCACTCCGGAGCGATTGAGGATCTCGGCCACATCGTGCGGGTGGGCGCCCTCGAAGGTGAAGGTGGCGTTCGAACTCTTATGCTCGGCCGAAGGGCCAAAGATCCAAACACCCGGAACCTCTTCTAATCGTTCCAGGGCATAGCTGGTCAGCTCATGGTCATGGGCGGCTACAGCTTCCATGCCCACGTCGCTCAAATAATCCACCGCCGCGCCCAGGCCGATCACCTCGGCAATGGCGGGGGTGCCGGCCTCAAATTTGTGAGGCACTGTGTTCGGCACAAAAGAGCGCAACTGGACGCGCTTGATCATGTCGCCGCCGCCCATGAAAGGTGGCATGGCTTCCAATAGGGCTTGCTTGGCATACAGCACGCCAAGTCCGGTGGGCCCGAGCATCTTGTGGCTGGAGAAGGCCAGGAAGTCTACGTCCAGCGCTTGCACATCCGTCGGCAAGTGCGGCACCGATTGGGCGCCGTCGATCAGGGTTAGCGCGCCGGCAGCATGAGCTTGCTTAATGATCTCGGCAGCCGGAGTGATGGTGCCCAACACATTGGACATGGCGGTGAAGCCGACCAGCTTAGGCTTGAACTGGTCCAGCAATCCCGGCAGGGCATCAATGTCCAACAAGAAATCGTCGGTCACTGGAATGAATTCGAGGCGGATGCCTCTTTCCGTGGCGAGCATCTGCCATGGCACCAAGTTGGCATGGTGCTCCATTTCGGTGAGCAGGACCACATCGCCCGCCTTCAAATTGGCGCGGCCCCAACTGTAGGCCACCAGGTTGATAGCCTCGGTGGCATTGCGGGTGAAAATGATCTCGCGCGGTTTGGCCGCGTTGATGAACTTGGCTACCTTACTACGCGCATCCTCGTAAGCCGAGGTGGCATTCTCGGCCAGGGTGTGCACCCCGCGGTGGATGTTGGAATTTTGGCGGCGATAGTAAGTATTCATCGCCTCGATGACAGCTAACGGCTTTTGGCTGGTGGCCCCCGAGTCGAGGTACACCAATTTCACTCCCGGCTGCACTTCCACATCCAGCACTGGGAAATCTTTGCGGATTTTGCCTACGTCCAATGCCCCCACCGTTGGAGATGTAGCCATCAACTTAACTCCTGGGGCGGCGCTTGCGCTTGAGCGCTTGGCGGATCTGCTGGGACGTGGGCGGGCACCACAGTACGTGGTCTGGCACCATCCAGCCATCCGTCAGATACACAGGTTCATTGAATTGCACAGCGACGATCTTGGGGTCCACTTGCACCACTACGCCTTCCATCCAACCGCGCACGCGGTTGCCATCGTCGTCTTCATGGTCGCAATAGACTTCCACACGGTCGCCGACCGAATAGATATCCTCCCGGTCAGGGGCAGTTGTAAAGCGAAGATCAGCCAATCCGGCCTCCTACAACAATTGGAATTTCAAAAATCACTATACCCTCATTTCAACTTCGAAACAATAGCCTGCTGAAAACGCTCCCGTACGCCTTCAAACGGGATGCGCTGCATGATGGGGTCGAAGAACCCCTCCACGATCAAGCGGCGGGCTTCCTTGTTGGTAATGCCGCGGCTCAACAGGTAGAACAATTCAGTCTCGTCGATCTTGCCCACGGTAGCGCCGTGGGTGCAGCGCACGTCGTCAGCCAATATCTCGAGCCCAGGGATGGAGTCCGCCCGGGCATGCTTGCTCAGCACCAGGTTACGGTTGGCCTGGTAGCCATCCGTGCGCTGGGCGCCGGGGGCCACGTAGATCATGCCCTGCCATACCGAGCGGCTCTTCTCCTCCAGGGCACCCTTGAACAACAGGTCGCTAGTGGTATGCGGCGCCAGGTGGTTTTGCTGCGTGTCGTGGTCCAGGTGCTGCTCGCCATCGGTGAAATAGAACCCGGACATGCGGGCGTTGCTGCCTTCCCCTTCCAGGCTAATCTCGGAGAAGTTCTTGGTCAGCTTGGACCCAAGGGCGCCGAAGATCCAGTCCAGGTTGGCGTCCCGCTGCAGGCGGGCGCGCTCGTGGCTGAAGTTCCACACATGCTCGCCCCAAGATTGAAGCTCGACGAAGCGCAGGCTGGCGCCTTCGCCGACGTAGAGCTCAACGATGCCGGCATGCAGGGTCTGTCCATCTGCGGTGGGCGAAGCCGACTCGTGCACATAAGTGACCGAGGCGCCGTCCTCCACCCAGACCAAAATATGGGAGAAATAGGCCAGGCTGCTGCCTGGCCCCCATAGCACGGAATGTAGCGGCTCATCCACGCTGACGCCTTTGGGCACGTAGAGCAGCACACCGCGGCTGGCCAACGCGGCCGCCATAGCGGCAAATTTTCCTTCGCCCGGCTTGACCACCTTGCCCAACGCTTTCTTGAGCAACTCAGGGTGCTTCTTGGCGGCAGTAGCCAGATCGGTGAAGACCACACCTTGATTGGCGATGGCCTTGCTCAATTCGATCTGGGTGCCCTCTGGCCCCATGATGATCTGGCCGCCATGCCCTTTGCCTACCAGGGGTTTCAGCAACCGCTTGGGGACCGCGGGCAATTTGGCTGCCAGCTTCTTATCCGGCAGCTTAAAGCTGCCGGCCTGCAAGTTGCGGATATCTGTACGGCGCCAGGCTTCTTCAGTAGTGCGCGGTAAGCCCAGCGATTGGTACTGCTTCCAGGCCTGCTGGCGGTATTGGCGCAGGAAGGTAGCTTCCTTGGCGCCGTTGGAGGACGTTGGAATCATCTCCTTGGTAAAGGAGAAGTCCGCCTGGGCTGGGGCTGCGCTTGGCGCAGGTGAAGTGCTGCGTCGGATGACGCGGGTTTTGGGTTCAGCCATGATCGCGTGTCCCGGACCTAACCGATCGAGCCTTCCATCTGCAATTGGATCAGACGGTTCATCTCGATGGCATATTCCATAGGCAATTCTTTGACCAGCGGCTCGATGAACCCGGAGACCACCATGGTGGTGGCCTGTTCCTGGGTCATGCCGCGGCTCATCAGGTAGAAGAGCTGCTCTTCGCCGACCTTGGAGACCGAGGCTTCATGCCCGACGGTCACGTCTTCGGCGTCAATTTCAATATAGGGGTAGGTGTCCGAGCGCGAGGCATCGTCCAGCAGCAGCGCGTCGCAGACCACATTGGACTTCGAGCCTTCAGCGGCAGGGTGCATCTTCAGCAGCCCGCGGTACGAAGCGCGGCCCCCGCCCTTGCTGATGGACTTGGAGGTGATCTTGCTGGTTGTGCGCGGCGCAAAGTGGATCACCTTACCGCCGGTGTCTTGATGCTGCTTGTTGGCGGCGAAGGCCATGGAGAGCACCTCGCCATGGGCGCCCGGCTCCAGCAAATAGCAGGATGGGTACTTCATAGTCAGCTTGCTGCCCAGATTGGCGTCGACCCATTCCATGGTGGCGTTGCCATACACGTGGGCGCGCTGGGTCACCAGGTTGTACATGTTGGGCGACCAGTTCTGGATAGTGGTGTAGCGGAAGCGGGCGTCCTTCTTCACGATGATCTCGATGACGCCGCTGTGGAACGAGTCGGAAGTGTAGATGGGCGCGGTGCAGCCCTCCACGTAGAGGGCTTCCGAGCCTTCGTCGGCGATGATCAGCGTACGTTCGAACTGGCCTTGATCCGCCTGGTTCACGCGGAAGTAGGCTTGCAAAGGCATTTCGACTTTGACGCCTTTGGGGATATATACGAACGAGCCACCGGACCACACTGCCGAATTCAACGCGGCGAACTTATTGTCTTCGATGGGGATGATCTTGCCAAAATATTCGCGGAAAAGCTCGGGGTGATCGCGCAGCCCGTGCTCGATGCTCTTGAAGATCACGCCTTTATCGGCCAAATGCTGCTGGATATTGTGATACACCATTTCCGATTCGTACTGGGCGCCTACGCCGGCCAGGAATTTCTGTTCGGCTTCCGGGATGCCAAGCCGCTCAAAGGTCTTTTTGATGTCCGCCGGCACTTCGTCCCAGGTCTTGCCTTCGGCTTGGGAAGGCTTGGTGTAAAAGAAGATCTCGTCGAGATTCATTTTGGAGAGGTCGCCGCCCCAAGTGGGCATCGGGCGCTGCTCAAAGTGGCGAAGCGCCTTCAGGCGGAAGTCCAGCATCCACTGCGGCTCTTCCTTCTTGGCTGAGATTTGGCGGACCACATTCTCGCTCAGCCCCCTGCCTGTGCTGTACACGGGCTTGGACTCGTCTCTAAAGTTGTATTTGTAGTCATCGATACCGGCCAACAGCTCGGCATCGTTTTTATGTCGTTCGATCGTCTTCTCGTTGACAACCATCGTTACCTCTTTTACCTGTTAACTTACAGGCTCAGCTTCCTGGTATTTTTCTCGAACCCAATCATAGCCGCGCTCCTCGAGCGCCAGGGCCAGTTCCGGCCCGCCGGTTTCGGCGATGCGGCCGTTCAGCATAATATGCACCACATCCGGCTTGATGTAATTCAGGACGCGCTGGTAATGTGTGATGATCAGCACCCCAAAGTCGGGGCTGCGCAGGGCTTCCACGCCTTCGGCCACGTTGCGCAGGGCGTCGATATCCAGTCCGGAGTCGGTCTCGTCCATGATCGCAATTTCGGGCTGCAGGGTGGCCATCTGCAGGATCTCGGCGCGCTTCTTCTCGCCGCCGGAAAAGCCTTCGTT
>CAZNFL010000048.1:0-16990 GCA_964572455.1 uncultured Anaerolineaceae bacterium | reverse complement strand
CGCCCAGGATGACCCGACGAGTCCGAAGCACCTGCAGACGATTCGCGGACTCGGGTACCGCTTCGTCGCGAATCCGGAATAGTCTTATTCCGCCTGTGCCCAGCGAATTCTCTACGCGTACAGCGGCCGCCGGTCGCTCAGCGCCAGCCAGCCGGCCCTCGCCGACAAGATGGAGGCCGCCCGCCAGCACGCCGCCCACCGCGACCTGCCGCTGGTCTGGGATATGCCCGTTCCTTACACTGCTCTGAACCCCGTTGCCTTGGAGTTAAAGGCAGCCCGTAGGGGCGGGTCTAAGACCCGCCCGCAGCCCGAAGGTGCCGGGTCGGCTTGGCTCTATGTCGAACCCGATGGCGACGTGCACCCCGGCCAGGGCATCAACAAGGTGCTGGGGAATATGCTGAAGGATGATTGGAAAAAGATTTGGAAAAAAGTGAAGGGGAGATTGAGTTTGCATGATTCCTGATTTCCCCGAAGAAAAGGCTCGCCTCTGGACTTTCTGGAATGCCTATTTAAGAAAGAGGGTTGAACACTACTCTGGTTTCGTGAACACGCTTACTTCTTTCACTCATCATGAAGGTGATAGGTTTTCTTATGACCAGGCGGAAGGGAAGACACAGGAATCTGAATACGAGCCTATTCAAGGCGAATTTAAAATGCATTTGAGTGAAGCTCGCGACCTAACCCAAGAAAAGGTCGCCGATATCATTGACGGTGTTGCAAAGAATATAGGTGATCAACTTAGCAAAAGCCTATTCAGCACATTAAACAAAGCAACCACAGAATCGGGACGTAGCTTGGACAAGAAAGGTGAACCTCTGACCCCGGATGATTTCTTAGAGATGATGGAAAAAATAGAGCCCACATTTACTGAAGCCGGTGAATTTCAACCTCCCTTCATAATTATGCATCCCGATGTGTTTGATGCATACAAAAACAAATTCAAAGAGTGGGACAATGATCCTGAAGTAAAGAAAAAACATGATGAGATGATCGAACGACAACGGGAAAGGTGGAATGCTAGACAGGCTAGTAGAAAACTGGTTGACTAAGGTCAATGAACGCTCAATAGAAATACCTTTCTGTCAGTTGCTTACATCCGAGGGGTATCAGGTCGTCCATTTGAGTAGACATGGCCCTGCAGAACAAGGTAAAGATATTCTAGCGATAGATCCAAATGGAACACCTTGTGCTTTTCAACTAAAAGGATCATTTGGGGGGAAAATTACCCAAAAAGCATGGGAAGGCATCCTGCCACAAATACAACGGCTGGTTGAACTCCCCATAAAACATCCATCAATTAACCCAAAAACACCTATGAGAGCATTTCTTGTAACAACGGGCGAACTCGATGAGGAAGTGCGACAGGAAATTTTCGACAGGAACAAAGTATGGAAAGAAAGGAAATACCCACAGTTAGAAACCATCGTCAAAGGTCAGTTACTTCAGCGTTTTGCAAAAATGCATAGCGACTTCTGGCCCACTAACTTATCAAATGAAAAAGCATTGCTGGAGTTCTTCCTTTCTGATGGAAGGAGTTATATAAAAAAGAAAGAGTTATGCGATTTTCTTACCAAAGTGTTGTCTCCTAATATTAATGAAAAGGGCAAGGCTGAAACCAAGCGGATTCTGTCCAGCGCGGCCGTCATCAATGCATATGCATTGTCGTCATTTGATTTACAGGAGAACCATGTTGCAATTCTTGAAGGCTGGATGGTTTTCTTGGCAACAATCCTCTCTTATATTGAGAGGTTCAATCTATCCAAGGAACAATGGAATGACATTGTCAATTTAAGCATCGTTGCGATTGAAATTGCTGCAACGAAACTAGTACGAGAGCTAAAAGACAGGGAATATCTGACGGAAGGTGATCCCTTTACCGATCCACTTTTTTATAAAGGACGAGTTACTCTGCTTTGCAGTTTAGTCGCATGGCATGCACTGTGGAATAAATTTACTGACGACACGGACGAGCTTGACGAATGGACCTTGGGTTTCATCAAAAAACACAAAAGGGATTTGCAGCTATGGGGAGAGGCTGCAATTCCGCAGTTCCTTTCTATTTATTGGTTTCTTGTTACCGATAAAACAACTTCTCCTGACAGAATATTAGTCGACTTGATAACGTCAATCTGCAATGCGAATGAAAAGATCAATGGACTTCCAGATCCATATCATGGCCTCCCTGAGGTGATTTCTTGGGGATTCGATCTCCCAAGCGCCTTGCTGAGGCAACCTGAGAACTTTAAAGGGCAATCCTATTCACTGGAAGGGCTCATTCACCTTTTGACAAGACGAGGGTGGCGCGGGATTCTTCAAGAACTATGGAAACCCATCACCGGCATAAACTTTACAGAATTTATTCCAAGTAGTTCATGGCAATTTTCTTTGTGGCATACAGACGAGGGTAAAACTAATACTAAACTTCCTGAAACACCACAGAGTTGGGCAAAACTTTCGCGTGAAGCTAACGAGTCTAATAAAGCATATATCCCTGAACTTCTCGCACAAAATCCAATGCTTTTACTTCTGTTCTCAATCATTTATCCACAACGATTCACAAAGGATGTAATGAAATTAATCGACGGAAGTGTCACCCGTAAAAAGTAGCTCGCCCAATATCGTTCATCAGCGTTGCTATAGTCGCATCCGTTTCGCCGCCCAACTTTAGCTTCACATCACCCTCTTCCACCACGCCTTCCATGCTGGCCATCACGTCCTTGGCCCAGGCGGCGAAAGACTGCGTGGGCTTTGAAGAACCGGTGCTTTCCCGGTTCTCCAACGCGTCGGCGGCCTCTGCCGACGCAAGCTCCCCTGCTCCCTTGCTCCCCTGCTCCCGCGGAGAACCGGCGCTCTTCCGGTTCTCCAACGCGTTGGCGCTTTTTGCCAACGCAAGCTCCCGCAGCCAAACTGGCAAGTAACTGTAATCCGGCTGGTCCAGCACGCTGGCAAAATCCTCGCCCAGCAGCACCCAGCCGAAATTGCGGTCGAAAACCTTTTGGCGCTCGAAGGTCAGTTTGCCATCGCTGCGCGCCTCGCGCGGGGCGCGCTCGATGATCAGGCGGTAATATGTCCGCGTCTCCTCCAGGCTGTAGCCCCCCACCCGTCCCGCCACGTAGCGCACCATGGGTTGCACAGCCACGCCTAAATCCAGTTTGTTCACCGGCACGGCCGGGTTGGCCTCGATGATCTCCAGGAATGGCTCTTCGTAAAGATGCAGCGTGGCTCTGATCGCCTGCGCCGCCAGGCGGCGTTTGTCGCCACGAGCCTGGGCGCTGAGGCCGCTGCCCTGTGTCCGAAAGGCTTCAGCTAGTTCCACAGACAGCGGCACAGCTCTGACCTGGCGCAAGAAGCCTTTGCGCAGCATCTCGAAGATCACCAGGGTCAGGGTAATGTTCAATGGCCGGCCCAGCACCACCGCCCCCTCCGGCGGCGTGAGGCCGCGTTTGATGCCGCCGCCTTCGATGCGCGCCACAGCGGGCTGGTAGGGTTGCGCAAGCCGTCGCCGCCGCGATCGGTAGAGTACAAAGAACCCGAGGAGCAACAAAAGTAAACCGAGAACCAGCAAATAATCAAAAATCATAGACCCGTAGCCTGCGATGTAGGGGCGCACGACCGTGCGCCCCTACGGCTTCAATAGATAGATCTCGGTGGTCAGCACCTCCTTCATCTATGAACAAAATCGCATGCAAATGGTTAGGCATGACGACAAATTGGTCGAGACGTAATTCTTTTCTCATCTTCGCGGTTACCATCAATTCTTCCCTGGCTATTTGTCCAACCTTATTCAATATTACATCTTCCCCTGTTGAATTCCGAATAGTGGCTTGCGATCTTAGGTAACCAACGTAACAAAATAGGCTCCCGGCAATGAATAGTCATAACCTTGGAGCCTATTCGACTTTCTCTTCCTATCCACGCCACCCTTTATTGCACTTCCTCCAAGCCGATCAGGGACATATTGCCGCTCGAGCGCACCTTGGTGCTCGTCGTGCTCGGCGAGGGAATAAAGCCACCCGTGTCGATGTAACCGGCCGTGTGCACGTGGCTCTTTACCTCGTGGGCTGCGCCACCCGTGCCGCAGCTCCCGCTGCAGCCGGAGCAGCCGCCCCCGCCATCCCCGGCCACGCGCACGCCATCGCGTGCCTCGCGTTCGATGCGGCAGCCGCCCCCGCACAGCGGCAGGTCCGGGCAGGTCCAGCATTTCTCGGGCAAGCCGTACCCCTTGGGATCTTCCTCGCGGTAACGGAACGAGCGGAATAATTCGCCATCCCATATCTGTTCCCAGGGATCGCGCAAAATATTGCCGGCTGAGACGTAATAGGATTGGCACGGCAGCACATCCCCGTTGGGTTCGATGCACAATGAATATTCCCCGGCATTGCAGCGCTTGGCGCCGATCTCCAGCTCCACCGGCGACATGCGGCAATACTCGGTGGGTGTGTACCACAGGAAGCGCATGCCCAACTCCTGGGCTTTGTCGCGCACCCGCACCAGCAGCGCCGGCATCTCCTGCTCGGTGATGGCCGCCGGGTGCGCAAAGCCTCCACCTGAATAGATCATGCCGTTCATCGCAAACGTGCGGATGCCTAACGAATAAATAAACTCGATGATTTCCTCGGCGTGGTCCATATTGGCGCGCATCAGTGTGGTATTGGTGATCACGTGCACGCGGCTGGCCACGGCGTGCTCGATGCCGCGCACCGTCTGCTCGAAGGCGGTCGCTCCCATCATGGCATCGTGCACCTCGGGGCGGTTGGACCCCAGGGTAACTTGCACGTGGTTGAGTCCTGCGGCGGACAGTTCTTCCATATACGGCTTGTGGGCAATATGGCGGCCGTTGGTGTTCAAGCCGACCACCATGCCGAGCTTATCGGCGTACTCGATCACCTGGGGCAGGTCTGGGTGCAAGGTGGCCTCGCCGCCGGTAAGGATCAAATGCGGCACGCCCAGTTCTGCCAGCCGGTCCAGCACCTTGTACCAATCCTGCACGTGCAAGGAAGGCATCTGCAAGCGATCATTTTCGTTGTAGCAATGTGGGCATTCATTGTTGCAGCCATAGGTCAACGCCATATCCACCTTATAGGGTGCGTTGACTTCGATGCTGAAAAGCGGCGACATTTCCAAAGTGTCCGAGAGTTGACAAGTCGGGCAATCGGCGCTTGGGTTGCGGAAGCTGTCAACCATGTCGTAGATCTGGGTCAGCTCGCGGTCAACCTGGTCCCGCATTGCGCCGGTATACCAGGCCACCAGCCGAGCCCGGGCTTCGTAACGCGGCACGCCGTCCAAGGCCATCTTGGTCATTAGCGTGGCAGTTTGATTGAGGTGCACCACATCAGTGACATCTACAAAGAGCACGCCGTTGCCGCTGGGCTCTACGCGCAGATGGATGCGCATTCTGCGCCCATTGGGCAGATCAATATCGTAGAAGTGCAGTCCTAGATGGGGGACTTCCGGAGCCTGGAAGGCTGCCAGGAAACCGGCAGTTTCCTCTCGAACCCCCTGCCAGAGTTTTGTGGTGAGGCTATTGCGAAGATCCAAACCCATGGGGACAGTATATAACGTCTCATGCTGCGCGTCCAACGTTCGCCCCGCACGTTAAACACGTTGACATTCAGGTCAGGTTGCCCATGCATTTTGGTTTTAGTGATATGTTCCTTTGCGACACTACCTCTGAGCTCCGGACCTGTCTTGCGACTGCCAGATTAAAATCCTGTCAAGTTATGATGACCCCCCACCCCCTCTCCCAGAATAACAACTTGACAAGCTTCTCGAGATGACTTCGGGCGTTGGACGTCTTTATAATCTTCACATGCCGCTACCCCTCGAACTCGCCCACCGGCGTTATATCCAGCAAGCCGGCTGGACCGAGCCGCTGCGCAAGCATCTTTTCCGCCGGGCTGGTTTGCCCAACGCGCAACGCGTGCTGGAGATCGGCTGTGGCACCGGCGCGGTTTTGGGCGGTATCGTACATGGCCGGCAGACGAAATTTGGTGTAGATATCGATCAGGCGGCGTTGAACCTGGCCCCGCAGCACGCGCCCACAGCCAAGCTGGCCGCGGGCGACGCCCACAAACTGCCCTACCAAGATCGGGCTTTCGACATATGCTTCTTTCACTTTGTGCTGCTCTGGCTCCAGGACCCGGTTGCCGCCCTGGCGGAAGCCGGCCGCGTCACGCGCCCAGGCGGCGCGGTGCTGGCCCTAGCCGAACCCGACTATAGCCAACGGGTCGACAAGCCTGCTTCGCTTAACGAGCTCGGCATCATGCAAACAGAAGTCTTGCGCGCCCAGGGCACCAACCCGGAACTTGGCGGCCGGCTCGCCGAACTCTTCCAGGTGGCTGGGCTGTCAGTGGTGGAAAGCGGGCAACTCGACCAGTCTGACAAACGTGAGACAATGAGCAGCGCCGCGCTGGAATGGGAGGTACTGCGCGCGGATGTGCAAGCCAGCATCCCCGATGCGGAACTAGATCGTTTAGCCTCAGAAGATTTGCGCGCCCGCCAGGCAGGAGAGCGCGTCCTGTTTGTTCCGACTTTCTATGTCTGGGCAATAGTATGAAGTCTTCAAGGCATTTTGACCCTAATTTTGCCGGAGTCAATCAAACTATAATTACTTACGTCCTATATGAAACAGAACGGAGTTAGAGATGCCTAGAGATAACATATTTTGGGGATTGGTTTTATTGGTCGTAGGCAGTCTTTTTCTTGCCGACAACCTCGGATACATCAATTTCGAACTCAGGATGCTTTGGCCATTCTTCATCATCTTGCTGGGCATTTATATTCTCCTCGGCCGTAATGCAGCGCCCAACAGCGCCCCAGCCGAAAATATTTCGGTGCCGCTGGAAGGCGCCAAAGAAGTCTCAGTCAAATTGGAACATGGCGCCGGCCGGCTGGTGATTTCTGGCGCTGCCCCCAAAGACCAAGCACTAACTGGTACGTTCAATGCCATGCGGTTAAGCAGCCGCATGGAGGGTTCGAAACTGAATGTAAACCTGCGCACCGCAGTGGAAGGTACTTTTCTTTTTATCTTTCCGTGGAATTGGTCCCGGGGTCACAGGACTTGGGAATTTAGCCTCAACCCAGAGGTTCCTATTTCTCTCAAGATCGAAACTGGCGCTTCAGATAACCGCTTGGATCTGAGCGAAGCTAAGGTCATTGACCTGGATATCGACACCGGCGCCAGCTCCACAACCATCCTCATGCCCAAGAGTGCCGGTCACACCAAAACCGATATCTCGGGCGGAGCTGCATCCTTCGACATCACTGTCCCTGACGGCGTAGCCGCCAGCATTCGGGTGGATTCTGGGTTGGGTTCGGTATCAATCGATGAAGCCCGCTTTCCGCGCGCCGGTAAGTCCTACCAATCTGCAGATTATGACAAGGCCGCTAACACTTTAGACTTGCGACTGGAAGTGGGCGTAAGTTCGGTTACTATTCGATAGGAAGGATCGATATGAAGCGTGATTATCGCAGTCTGTTCGGGCTTTTATTGATCGTCGGCGGTCTCTTGCTGTTCTTTCAGCAATCCAACTACCTCCTAGGCGAGTGGAGCGATGCTGTTTTCGCCGGATTGTGGGCGCTCGGGGCTCTATACTTTTATGATCTCTTCCGGCGTGACCGGAGCCAATGGTGGTTCGGCATGGTCGCCCTCATCCTGGCCGGTCTAGCCGTCAACCATGTTCTCGATCTTTTCTTTCCGGCTCTCGGCGCGGTCATCGGCGGTGCGTTTTTCCTGGGCGCTATCGGAGTCGGATTCTTAATTGCTTATCGGCGTAATGCCGCTAACTGGTGGGCGATAATTCCCGCCGGCGTCATGTTCACCTTGGCAACCATCTCGGTCGTGGATGACCTGGGCACGAACCTGCCTTTTGAAACCGGAGGCCTACTCTTTATTGGCATCGGTCTCACTTTCCTTGTACTTACCCAACTTCGCGTCGAGGGTGAGCGCCTCTCCTGGGCGATCTTCCCGGCTATTCCCCTGCTTATTCTTGGGTTATTTGTCGGTCTCGGCAGGGAGGCCTCCTGGTCTTACATTTGGCCTGCCTTGGTCATTCTTCTAGGACTCTACTTCCTAATTGACGCCATTCGCAAACGATAACCCGCCAACAGTCAAGAGGCGCCTTTTCGGCGCCTCTTTTATTAAAACCGGCCGCGACCTAAACAGCGACTATAATACGCAAGAACCTATAAAGGCGGACTCGTGAACCTGACCTTGCTGCTTGCCTTGCTCATCAGTTATTTGCTCGGTTCCATTCCATTTTCTCAACTGGTTGCCTTATTTGCAAAAGGTATTGACCTTCGAAAAGTGGGTACGCGCAACGTTGGCGGCAACAACCTGATCCAGAATGTCGGCGCGGGTTGGGGAGTACTGGGTGGAGGTTTGGATGTGTTGAAAGGCGCCGCAGCCATGTGGATCGCACAGAGCCTCGGCGTCCCCTATCCTGTTTGGTTCGCGGCTGGTTTAGCAGTGGTAGCCGGCCACAACTGGTCAATTTTCCTGGGCTTTCGCGGCGGCAAGGGCCTGGCAACCGGGGCTGGAGCCATCGCTTGGGTCGCTCCCCTGGAAGCTGTTGCCTGCATGGCAATTTGGGCCATAGTCAACTGGCGAACCGGGAACGGCACCAATGCCACCATCGCCGCTTTTGTAACCCTGGGCATCCTCTTTTTATTAGAAAGCCGCCCGATAGAATTCTTCTTGCTGGGCTTCGGAGTCGTGGGCTTGGTCTATATTGCCTCAGCGCGGGATCTGGCGGAAGAAGCGCGCGACCGCGGCGACTGGAAAAACGTCTTGGCGTCTCACAAAGCCGAAAGTTAAAATCGCGTACAAACCAAAAGCGGCTAAAGCTCTATAAGTTCATGGAAGCTAAGCTAGTTCTCTCCTTACTTTCCAGCTACCTGATCGGCTCAGTTCCCTTCACTCAGATCCTGGCCAAGTGGGTGAAGGGCATCGACTTGCGCCGGGTGGGTAGCCGCAATGTTGGTGGCCGCAACCTCACTCGCCAGCTGGGGCTGCTGTGGGGCATCCTGGGCGGCGTGCTGGATATTGCCAAGGGCGCTGCAGCTATGTGGTTCGCCGAGTTCCTCGGCGTCCCAGAGCCTATTCGCCTGGTCAATGGCTTGGCAGTGGTGGCCGGGCACAACTGGCCGCTGTGGTTGCGTTTCCACGGAGGCAAGGGCTTGTTGGCTGCCTTGGGCGCCATCACCTGGGTGGTTTTCCCAGAAGGATTTTGGTGCCTGATCGTTGGACTGCTGAT
Organism: uncultured Anaerolineaceae bacterium; assembly: GCA_964572455.1. Lineage (GTDB taxonomy): Bacteria > Chloroflexota > Anaerolineae > Anaerolineales > UBA11579 > JAMCZK01. The sequence continues at coordinate 7,736 of CAZNFL010000048.1, read as the reverse complement.
CCTCGTCCCGACCCACAATGTGTTCTATTCATCCACCGCGGGATTTTCCACCATGCTGGTGGTGGCCTTCATCTCACAGCGCCCCATTGAGACCTTCTTGTTCATTTGCGGTACCTGGGCGGTGATTCTGCTCGCCAGCCTCCCGGATGTCTTGGGCATACTCACCACCTCCGGCGGCTTGGCGGCTTATTTCCGCGAACCAGACGCCATCTATCGCCGAGAATCAAAACAACATAAGAAAAAATAACCCTCTATATCGAAAGGAAACAATTATGTTTGCCTCCCTAAGAATGGATTGGCGCCAGCATGGTCAAGCCTGGCTACTGACCGCCCTTGTCGTTGTCTTGGGCCTGCAGGAATTACGCGTGCTCCTCGTTGGCTTTGTCGGCTATCTGCGCGATTCGGTGGGCATGGGTTCCTTAAGCCTGGCCCCAGTGGCCATTGGCGTGTTCGCCCTCAGTTTCCTGGCCGGCATCCTCAACCGTTACGCCGGAACGCGCAATACGCTGTGGCTCACCGCCGGCGGATTGGCCCTGGTGCGCCTCGCTGAGCAGTTGGTGCAGAACCCGTCCCTGGATCTGGCCCTTTCGATCGCAGGCACTGTCTTGTTCTTGATATACATTCCGTTGGCTGTGGGTATCACCCGCGCCAGGGGCGCAGAAGCTAGCTCGCATTTTGGCCTGGCCTTTTTGCTTGGCATCAGCTTGGACAGCGCCATTCAAATTGCCGCCCGCACTCTGGACCTTTCCTGGCAGCCCGGTTTGCTGCCTTTGGCGGCCGTGGCCGCTTCGGCCCTAGCTTTACTTTGGGCCCTACGCGGCCAGGCCGTGCAAACCCCCGCAGCCACAGACGGCAGCTGGCAAAGTAACCTTGCCTTGCTGGCCATAGGCCCCTGGCTTTTCCTTCAATTGCAGGTCTTTCAAAACACCGCGGTCTTTTCCTCACTCACTGGCTGGGAAACGCCCGCCGCCGGAGCGCTACTGGTCGCCGGCAACACGTTGGCGCTCTATCTGGCCGCCCAAGCCGCTTGGCCGCCGCGCTCCTGGGTCAATGTAGTCTTGGTGGGCCTGCTGGCTCTCATCCCGCTCCTAATGCTTTCGCCAGATACCCCGTTGATCGCTTTGTGGCTGCTGCTGGGGCAGGTTTTCTGTATGGCTTTAGGCATGTTCATTTTCACTGCCGCCTCCGCTGTAAAAGGGAACCCGGGGTTGATGCGCAGCACCGTTCTGAACGGCTTGGGTCAGATCTTCTTTGTACTTTTCCTCTTCCTTTACTATTCATCTTACGACATTGATTTCGGTTTTGGCTCTACCATCTTGTTGCCTGTGGCCCTGGGATTAGCAACTGTGTTGGTGGCCGTTGCGTATTTAGTCAAAACCGCCAAACCCAAGGCGATAAGCCGGAACTACACCCTCGCGCTGACAGCCGCCGCTCTGCTAATCATTCCCCTCGTAATATTCTTGATGTGGAAAGCCCCCGCCGCGCAGGCCGCGCCGGCGGGAACCAGCACGGTGCGCGTGATAGATTACAACTTGCACGACGCGGTCAACACTGCCGGCGGGGTCGACCCGGAAGCCCTGGCGCTCGTCATCGAAGAAAGTGGCGCGGACATCGTTGGCCTGCAAGAAGTCTCGCGCGGTTGGCTGGTCTGGGGCGGCATGGATATGCTCACCTGGCTTTCCCAACGGCTGGATCTGCCCTATGTGTGGGACGCCACCGCAGATGCACAATGGGGCATGGCCATCCTCAGCCGCTATCCGATTGTGAGCGTCGCAACATACGACCTGCCGCCGGAGGATATTCAATTACCGCGCGGCTTCACCGTTGCGCAGATAGACGTCGCCGGACAAATACTCACGGTGATCAACACTCACTTTAGTGAAAAGGACGACCAGGACGAGATCCGTACCACACAGGCCTCGGCCATCCTCAGCACTTGGAACAACGCCGAGGCTACGATCATTATGGGTGACTTCAATGCCCTGCCTGATTCGCAGGCCATCGCTCTGTTCCTTGAAGCCGGCTTGATCGACATCTCTCGCGAGATCGGACAGCAACCCACCTTCACCTACTACTCGGCCAAACCTGACCACCAGATAGATTACATCTTTGTCACCCCAGATCTGCGTTATTCTGACTTTGTCATCCGCAGCACGATGGCCTCTGATCACTTGCCGTTGGCGGTTACGATCGAGTTGCCGTAAAACTATGGAATTAATGCGGGTTGGACACAACGGTCCCCAGATAGCCGCGGTCGGCGTTGGCTGCTGGGCTTGGGGCGACCGGCTGTATTGGGATTACGGCCAGACTTACAACCAGGAAGATCTGCGCGCCGCTTTCCAAGCCAGCCTGTCCGCGGGGCTAACGTTTTTCGATACCGCAGAGGTTTATGGCCTCGGCAATTCCGAAAAACTGCTGGGCGCCTTTGTGGCCCAATCCGGCGCGGAGGTGGTCATCGCCAGCAAATTCTTCCCGCTGCCCTGGCGCCTCAGCGGCCGCCAGCTTCTGGCCGCGCTGCGCCGCAGCTTGCGGCGGCTGGGCATGCCGCATATCCAGCTCTACCAAATGCATTTTCCATCGCCGCCGGTTAGTATCGAGCGTTGGATGGACGCCATGGCGGACGCGGTGGAAGCCGGCTTGATCAAACAAATCGGCGTTTCCAATTACAGCCCGCAGCAAACCGAGCGCGCTCACAAAGCTTTGCAAAGCCGCGGCTTGCAACTCGCCAGCAACCAGGTACGCTACAGCCTGCTGGAGCGCGGGCCGGAGACCAGCGGCTTGCTGCAGCTCTGCAGGGATTTGGGGGTCACAGTGATCGCTTACAGCCCCATCGCCCAGGGGCTGCTCACCGGAAAATATAGTTCGCAGAATCCCCCGCCGCCCCGCCGCCGAGTTAGCACAGTTACCCTCGACCGCCTGCAGCCGCTGTTGGATGATCTGCGCCGCATTGGCGCCGCCCACAGTGGCAAGACCCCAGCCCAGGTGGCGATCAACTGGTGCATTGCCAAAGGCACCCTGCCCATTCCCGGCCCCAAGAACGCAATGCAAGCAAAAGAAAATGCGGGTGCGCTGGGGTGGAGTTTAAGAGAGGAGGATGTGTCGAGGCTGGATGAGGCTAGCGCAACATTATAAAAGCTAGGCACATTTCCCCCAACTCTCTATCTGATCTATTCTCTAACTACACACCCACACCGGCCCCTTATACTCGCGCAGCACGAAATCCAACGTGCTGCCCAGCATCACTTCCATCAGTCCACCTTTGCCATAACCGCCGATAAGCACAAAGTCACAGCCCTGTTCGTTGGCAAGATCCACGATTAGTTGTCCCGCGGGGCCGCGTCGGGAAATATAGTCCGCCTCGACCTTTTGGGAGATCAAATAACCTTTTGCCTTTTGCAGATTTAAACTTTCCCTCAAATTTTTCTCGAATGAGGTGAACACAGTAACCTTGGTGCCCCAGGCCCCTGCCAGGTAGGCGGCCAGGTAGAGCGCCTCATTGGCCTTACGGCTGCCGTCGTAAGCCAACAGGGCGTGCTTCATCTCGCTGGTCTTGGCCACCACCAACACCGGCCGCGGGCTGCGCGCCAGGAAAGCGCGCAGGCCCGAGAGCAAGCGCTGCAGGGGCTGGTCGCCCGGAGCGTGTTTAAGGTGTAACACCACCAGGTCGCTCCAATGGGAGCGGGTTTCTACCCGGTTGGGGATGTTCCCCTTATCAAGCACTAGCCGCCCAGGCAAGCCGGCTTTCGCCAGGCGACGTTCAAATTCCTTACGGATGGCTTCCACTTTTGGAGTGTCATTGGTTTCACCGCTGGTCAGCACATGCACCCCGCGTATCTCCGCTCGCTCCTTATGCGATACCAGAATAGCCTGGTCCACCGCCGTCCAACTGCTATCTTCTCCACTTATCGGCACCAGGATGCGCGGGAAAAGCACCTCCCCCTCTGCCATCTCTCCGCGGCCCAAGCGCCATTCGGTTGGTTTTGGCTTCATTTGCAAAGCACGAATAGGAATCACGCGGGCCAGGAAGCGTCGGAAGCGCTCCCAGGAACGGCGCGGCTTGGTGTACAAGCGGTTCCACAGGTGGGCTGCCGCCTCATCTGTTCCCAAGTCCCAACCTACCTGCTGGGCCAGCTCGGCACGGTGCCTCATTAGCCACAAGTAAATATCGGTTTCGGAGCGGTTGGGAAAATCGCGCAGCAGGTCCAGGCGGCGAATGGTGGCGACGGCCGGTAAGTAAACCTGGTTGACCCAGTGCTCCACCGCTTCTTCATAAGACACTTCGCGCTTTTCTTCCAAGCCCGTGAAATAGCGATGCACGGCAATATGGTCACGCAGTTCGTCGTAGCGGCCGGGCAAGGTAACGCGCAAGTCCAGTTCTGGGTGTAGTTCATCCATGCGCGTCTCTTCCAAGAAGCGGGCTTGTTCCGCTTTTAGGATCAGATCCAGCGGTTCCACATCCGGCGTCACCTCCACCCGCGTGGGGATCTCAGTCACATAAGCTTCGATAAACTTGGCGCCCAGTTGCTTGGCCACGGACACGCGGTGGTGCCCATCCAGCACAAAGTAAACATCCCCGATCTGGTAGACATTGATAGGCGGCAAGCCGGCATATTCAAAAGCTATACGCACCCGCGCCCAGCGCCCCAACTGGCTTTCCTGGCGCGGCAGGAACTGGCGGTTGAAATCTTCATAGCGCCCCACGGTGCCGACAATCGCATCCAGCGGGATCTCTTTGAGTCCGCGCGGCAGCAGCGACCCTTTGCCGATCTGCTTGCGCACTTCATCAAAGGAGAGCAAGCGGTTACGCTTCCCGCCACCCAAGCGCGCCAGTATCTCTTGCAGATCGGCGCGGCGGCGCGCCCGCTTGAAGTCTTGCACCGCAGATGAGTAACGGCCGATGTCCTCCATGCTAGCCAATGCCTCCCTTTGGTTCGTTTGTCTTACCGGCTAATTGCGGAATCAAAAGTTTGGTCTCGCGGTACCCATAGGTGTTAATAACTAGCGTATTATGAAAACGGGTAAGCACGGGGACATCCTTGTTGTAGACATGGATATGCCCGTGGAAATGATAGCGCGGCCGAAAGACCCTGAGCAGCCAGCGAAGGGCTTTAAAACCGCGGTGGGCTGGGTCGTCTGCGTCTTGCACGCCCCAGGGAGGGGCATGGGTCACCAGCAGGTCCAAGGCCCGGCCATGCCTGACCACATTCCACAGGAGGCGGGGAACCATGCCAAATACCATATTCCACATTTCGGCTTGGGTGTACATGAAAGGCCCTTTTCGATAGCGCACCGAACCCTCGAAACCGGCCATCAACAATCCCTGAAAATTGACCACCCGGCGATGCAGGTCCACCGCGCCCCAGGGCCCTTTGCGCCATTCCCCCGTGGCTGAATATTCGATGTTGGCGGCGTGGTTGCCGCACACGTGGAAGACCGGCTTACCTAAAACGTCCACCAGATACTCCAAATAATAGTACGGTAGATCCCCGCAACCAAGAACGAAATCTACATGCGCAAAGCGTTCGGCTACTGAGGGCGTATAGATAAATTCGAGGATTTGATCGCTAAGCGAAAGAATCTCCATTAAAAAGAATATATCATGTCGAATTCATTGCAACGTTGACAGATGGGTTATGCCTGAGTACACTTATACATCGAAACCGGTCAATATGAAAAATAAGAAGCAATCACCCGACTCAGTAACCTTTGCCAAAGTGTTGGCTGACTCCACCCGCCAGCAGATCATGGAATGCTGCTGTTGCGAGTGGATGTCGGTGACTCAAATAGTGGATGCGGTCAACGTGAGCCAACCCACCGTCTCGCACCACCTGGCGGTGTTGCGGGAGGCTGGCTTGGTCGAGTCCAAAGATAAGGGCAAGCACACCTTTTACACACTCAATCAGGAACGCGTGGCGTTGTGCTGCGGCCAGCTGCTTTCCATTTTTGCCCCCGAAAGCAAGGCCGCCGAGAGTCTCGTCAAGTTGAGTTCGATAGGATAAATAAAATGGGAAAGATGGATAAATCCATCTTTCCCATTTTTTCTAGCAGCAGCCGGTTCCGCCGCTGCAACAGCCACCATCACAAGCGATGGTCAGCTCTGGATCTTGAATAGGCATGCTGGCTCCTTTCCTGTAGGATATGCATAGACGGCCATCTATGTAATAGATACTAATAGATACACGTCAATATGTCAATCTTATGAGCGCCCTAAACGAACCCTTCACCATCCACTCGGAAACTAGCCTGGCCCACCTTGAGCTTCAGGTAAATGACCTGGCAAAGATGGTCGCCTTCTATGGCGACCTTATGGGCTTCCAAGTGATCGAGAACCAGGGCGGCCAGGCCAGGCTTTCGCCCACTGGCCGGCCGTCCACTTTGCTCACCCTGACCGAGCGCAAGGATGCCCGGCAACAGCCGTCCAACAGCGTGGGCTTGTATCACACCGCCTTTCGCTTTTCCGACCGAAAGCCTTTGGCCACCACTTTGCTGCGCTTCGTGGCCGCCCGCTGGCCGCTGCAGGGAGCTTCAGACCACCGGGTGAGCGAGGCCATCTATTTGGCCGACCCGGAGGGCAACGGCATCGAGATCTATCGTGATCGCCCCCGTGCACAATGGCCGCGCCTTCAGGAAAGCATTCAGATGGGCAATCTGCCGCTCGACCTTCCCAAGCTGCTGGAGGACGCCGACCAAGCCGCCGCCCAGGCCGGCGCCATTGACCCTGGCACAGACCTTGGGCATATGCATCTGCAGGTCTCCGACCTTGCCCCGGCGGACGCCTTTTACCACCAGCTGCTAGGCTTGGATGTGGTTATGTCAATGCCTAACGCGCTGTTCATGTCAGCAGGCGGCTACCACCACCACTTGGGCGCCAACACCTGGCATAGCTTGCACGCCCCCCGCCGCGACAAAGACACGCTCGGCCTTAAGTCTTTCGCCTTCGTGATCCCGGACGAGGCCAATTGGCTGGAGCTATTCCAGCGAATTCACGACGATGGCAGAACACTGCAAGCCATCGAACGGGATGGCCAATTGGGAGTGGCGCTGGAAGACCAGGACGGCATCGGCGTGGAGCTGCTGGCCCCGGCGAGCGAGAAGGTAAGAAGGGCATTGATGAGCACCAATCTAGTAGCCGGATAAATCACAAGTAGCGGGGGTTTATGCTTACATACTCCATTTACATTACGTTTAGTAATAATGCTGACTTTAACCAAAGGGATTCCTCGTCGAGCTTACAGCTCTCCTCGGAATGACAGGCTCTAATACAACATTGATATGGCAGTGCTATAATTTCAAACTTGGGGATGACTGGCTTCGACGGTTGAGGCTGGTCGCACATTGCGAGCCGAGCGGCGCCGACCTCGTAAACTCAGCGCAAAAATCAAGTGCCAAAAGCACTGACTACGCAGCTCTCCCGCTCGTCGCGTAAAACCGGCTAGCGAGTGACTGCTCGGCCCCTTGTGGGCCGCGTCCGCCCCACCCTCCCTCCGGCTGGGTGGGACCGGGCGAGACAATGCCGGAGTGCCGTGCGAGACTCCGTTCATCGCACGAAAGACCTAACGGATGGCCGCGCGGACCCCCTTGTCAGTTGTGGGCCACGCAGCGACAAGCACAACCGACTACGCTCGTAGACGTGTGCGCACCTAATCGATCGGACGCGGGTTCGATTCCCGCCATCTCCACCTCAGGCCCGCTGCTGTGCAGCGGGCTTTTTGTTTACAAATCACAAGGCTTGCCTG
>CAZNFL010000047.1:0-17039 GCA_964572455.1 uncultured Anaerolineaceae bacterium | reverse complement strand
AGTGCGCCCGGGAGGATTCGAACCTCCAACCTACTGATTCGAAGTCAGGCACTCTATCCATTGAGCTACGGGCGCTACGCAGCGCCTTCAGCGCTGCTTTTGGAATTATACACAGTGATAGAATATGGCCCGTTAGGCAGCGCCTTCTCAGCCGCTTTTTGGAGTTTCTAGTCGGCGGAGTTTATCCTGAGCAAAGCGAAGGGTCGACTAACAAAAACTCCAAGGTTGAATTATACAAACTGGGAGGAATGGGCGTCACGTTGGGCAAAAAGCTCCCACTTGCCATGCTATGAAAGGCTGGTTAGGGACAAACATCCTCTGTTTTCCATTACAAATTGTCTGACAATTGACTGAAAAGTTCACATATACTGATAAGGGATATACCTATCGCCATGAAAAAGCAGCTCAGCAGTGAGTGGGTATCCCGTGTTTTTGACGCTATCCTGCCGGTTTTTGCGGCACTAGCCGCCCTGGTTATAGGGGCGGTGATGCTGTGGCTGCTCAAGGCCAATCCCTTCGAGGCTTATCAAGCTATGTGGGCTGGAGCCTTTGGGAGCACTAATGCCATTGCGGAAACCCTGGTCAAAGCCACGCCTCTATTGCTGGTGGCTCTAGGTATATGCATCGCATTTCGCGGCGACGTGATCAACATTGGCGGAGAAGGGCAGATGATCATCGGTGCCATCCTGGCGACCTGGGTCGGGCTGGCCTTTACCGATTGGCCGGGCTGGGTCGTCATCAGCATGGCGATGGGGGCTGGATTTTTAGGAGGCGCCATTTGGGGCGGCATTCCCGGCCTGCTGAAAGCCTACTTCAATGTCAATGAAATTCTGAGCACAGTAATGATGAATTCCATTGCGGTGTACATCATGAACTTCCTGTTGCGCGGCCCGATGATCGATCCCTCCCAGGCTGAACTGGCTTCGAAGATCCCACAAACTGCCCGCTTGCTGGAGGCCTTTCACCTGCCGCGCTTGGCTCCCACTCGTATGCATCTTGGCATCCTGATCGCGGTGATCCTGGCCATCCTTGTTTACATCGTACTTTGGCGCACCACACTCGGCTACCGGATTCGCGCGGTGGGGCAAAACCCGCATGCCTCCCGCTATGGCGGGATCAAAGTAAAACGATATATTGTGCTGGCTTTGCTGCTAAGCGGCGCTTTTGCAGGTCTGGCTGGGGCCACCCAGGTCTTCGGTGTCAACTATCGCATGATCACTGATGGGTCGGCATCCGGGTTTACCGGCGGCGCCGGTTTCAATGGTATTGTCGCCGCGCTGTTTGGGCAATTGCATCCGATCTTATCCATTCCAGCATCGATCCTATTCGGCGCCCTGTTGGTGGGAGCCAACAGCATGCAACGGGTGGTGCAGGTCCCTTCCGCATTGGTGACAGTCTTAAATGGTCTAGTGGTGATCTTTGTGGTCAGCAGCGAGATTTGGCGGCGCCGGCGTCAAAAACGACGGCTGGCAGCCGAGTCACCTGAGTCTGAATCCTCACCAGCGGCGGATGATGAGCGCGCGAGCCAATTAAAGGCGCAGGCATGATCTCAGAACTTTTCTCCGTTACCGTTTTGGTCGGCATCCTGGCCTCCGGAATACGCCTGGCCACTCCCTACCTATACGCCGCCATTGGGGAAACATTCGGCCAGCGCAGCGGTGTGCTGAATCTGGGGGTAGAAGGGCAAATGCTGCTTGGGGCTTTTGCCGCATTTTATGTAACGCTTATCACGGGCAATCTGTGGCTGGGTGTGCTGGTGGCCCTGATCGTAGGTGCGCTCATGGGCCTGGCCATGGCTTTTGTGACCGTCCATTTGCATGCGCAGCAGGGCATTAGCGGTATAGGATTCTTTTTGTTCGGTTTAGGGCTTAGCGATCTGCTGTTTCAGAAAATGCTGGGCACTGTCGAAACAGTGCAAGGATTTCCGAAGGTCTACATCCCTGTGCTCAGCGATATTCCCGGGGTCGGGGAAATCTTCTTCAGGCAGAATGTGTTGGTGTACCTGGCCTTTGCATTGGTACCTATAGCCTGGTTCGTTTTGAACAAAACCACGCTGGGGTTGAAAATTCGGGCAGTGGGGGAGAATCCGGATGCAGCCGATTCGCTGGGGGTCAGCGTGGTGCGAGTGCGCTATTTTACGATCATTCTTGGGGGAACCCTTTCCGGCATGGCGGGGGCTTCGATGTCAATTGGCTTACTGAACGTCTTTCAACAAAACATGACCAGCGGCCTGGGCTTTATTGCCGTAGCGCTGGTGTATTTTGGCGCCTGGTCCCCCTGGGGTGTGATGGCGGGCGCGTTGCTGTTCAGCATGGTCAATTCGCTGCAGTTGTGGATTCAAGTGTTGGGCATCCCCATTCCGTCTGATATTGCCGTGATGATGCCATATGTCCTGACCATCCTTGTGCTGGTGGTCACGGTATCGCGAGTACGAGCGCCAGCTGCTTTGACCAGACCCTTCGAACGGGAATCATAAATGGACATGCGAGATCCAGATATGACTGAAGGAGGTGAAATCAGTAAATTGTTGTGAAAAACAAAAGAATAACATTTTTTATCCTAATCAAAAAGGAGAGATTGATGAAGAAGATTAGTTTGTTTTTAGCGTTGGCTCTTTCACTGTCTTTGATCCTAAGTGCATGTGGGCCCGCCCCAACCGAAGCGCCGGCCACAGAAAAGCCGGCTGCATCGGAAGTTGCGGACAGCGAAGTTCCCGCTGCGGAACCGTTCCGCGTAGCGGTGGTCATGCCGAGCTCCATCAATGACCTGGCCTTCAGCCAAAGCATGTATGATGCGCTTGTGCGTGTCCAGGGAGAAATGGGCGGCACCGATGCTTTCGAGATCGTGTATTCCGAGAATATGTTTGTGGTGGACGATGCGGCTGCAGCGATTCGTGACTATGCTTCCCAGGGTTATGACCTGGTGATTGGGCACGGCTCGCAGTACGGTTCCTCCATCCAGGAGATCGCTCCCGATTTCCCGGAAACAAGCTTTGCGTGGGGAACCACAGTAGACACCTTTGGCCTGCCGAATGTCTTTGCATATGAAGCGGCTTCCCAAGAAGGCGGCTATGTCAACGGCGTGTTGGCAGCCACCCTTTCTACAAGTGGATCTGTTGGCGTGATCGGCCCGATTGAAACCGGGGATGCAAAGTTGTACGTGGATGGCTTTAAGGCCGGTGCGTTGGCAACCAACCCGGACTTTCAAGTCAACGTCACCTATACTGGTTCCTTTTCCGATACAGCGCTGGCAGCTGAAGCCGCCACAACCCATATCGCGGCGGGCGCCGACGTTCTGACCGGCACCGCACAGATGGTAGTGGGCGCAATTGGAAAGGCCGAAGAGAACAATGTGCTGTGGTTCGGCACGCAATCCAACCAAACCTCGCTGGCCCCCACCATCGTGGTGGCCTGCCAGGTATATCACTGGGAGGTTGTGCTGACCCAGATGATCGACCTGATCAAAGTTGGGACGTTGGGCGGCGAGTCCTTCGTCATCAACCTTGAGAATGGCGGCGAAGTCATCGAATACAACGCTGACTTTGCTCTTTCCGCTGAGGCGAAGACCCTGGCGGATGATACTGTGGCTGGGATCATTGACGGAAGTATCACGATCACTTTGCCATAGTTGACCTGAACGACCTGGCAGGCCTCTTGCGGGGACCTGCCAGGTCACCGCGGTAAACATACGATGAGCAAAGCAATTGAACTACGCGCAAAGTTAGACAGCCTCGAGATGAAGGGGATCTCCAAGCGATTCCCCGGTGTGCTGGCTAATGACCATGTGGATTTCGATGTTCACGCAGGGGAGGTGCATGCCCTGCTGGGTGAAAACGGGGCGGGCAAGAGCACATTAATGAAGATCCTTTATGGGATGTATCATCCGGATGAAGGCGAGATTCTTCTAAACGGCAAGCCGGTCAACATCAGTTCTCCCACGGATGCAATCGACCTAGGGATTGGAATGATCCACCAGCACTTTATGTTGGTGCAAACGCTCACCGTGGCGGAAAACGTGGCCCTGGGTATGCCATCGAAGCGAGGACTGCTCACGGACTTAGTGGCGGTATCGAAACGGATCGTGGAATTAGCCGAGATCTATGGTTTGAAGATCGACCCCGATGCATATATCTGGCAGCTTTCCGTTGGGCAGCAGCAGCGGGTAGAAATCATCAAGGCTTTATATCGGGGAGCCGCCTTACTTATTTTGGATGAACCCACCGCTGTGCTTACACCACAAGAAGTGGACGAGTTATTTGCAATCATGCGCCAGATGGTTAAAGATGGGCATGCATTGATCTTTATTTCTCATAAATTGCATGAGGTGGTTGAGATCAGCGATCGGGTCACTGTGCTGCGAGACGGGCGAAAAATCGGCACCCGCCCCACTGCCGAGACCACCAAGCGGGACTTGGCCAGTTGGATGGTGGGACGTGAGATTGTTTTTGCCCCAGAGCATAAAAACGTGATGATCGGCAAAGTGCGCGTGGAATTAAAAAAGGTATCCTGCGGCAGCGATCGGGGCACCGCGGGACTCCGCGGAGTCAGCCTGGAGATCCGTTCAGGGGAGATCCTCGGGATTGCAGGTGTTTCCGGAAATGGCCAGCGAGAGCTAGCGGAGGTCATCACCGGGTTAAGGAACACCACGCAGGGCAGCATCTTTTTAGAGGGGCAGGATGTGACCACCCTTTCTGCGGGCGAATTGACGGAACGCATGCTTTCGTATATCCCAGAGGAACGTATGCGGGACAGCATGATCAGAGAGTTCACTGTTTCAGAAAATATGATCTTGAGGGAGCATCACAAACCACCATTCTCCCGGAATGGGTTTTTGAACCTGCGGACCATTTCCGAAAATGCCGATAAATTGATCAAACAGTTTCAGGTAAAAACCCCCTCGCGGGACACGCTGGCTAAAAGCCTATCCGGCGGCAATATCCAAAAGATGGTGCTGGCGCGCGAATTGGCGCGCCAACCGCGTGCCATCATCGCAGCACAGCCCACGCGTGGCTTGGATATCGGCGCGACGGAATACGTGCGCAATTTGCTGTTGGAACAATCCCAGGCAGGCGCAGCGATCCTGCTCATTTCTGAAGACTTGGATGAAATCCTCGTGCTCTCAGACAGGATCGCCGTTCTCTACGAGGGCCAGATCATGGATATCGTGCCCCGCGCGCAAGCAACACCTGAAAGGCTTGGTTTACTCATGGCAGGCGTGTACCCAGAGGAAGAAAGCATAAAAGCTTTGGTGCATTAAGTAGTACAATGGAATTCCATTGGTTAGGTGGTCGCGGCAGGAGACTGCAGCGGCGTAGGGTAATGCCCTTCGAAAAGTGCCGCCGTCCTTGAAAGAGGTCGAGCCACCCGATGAACCTTTGGCAGCAGTATCTCAGTCCGCGTTCCATACCTGAAGCTATCCAGGCTTTAATCTCAGCCCGGGGAACTGCGATTCCCATCGCCGGCGGGACAGACCTGCTGCTTGATCTGCAGCAGGGCCGCCATGCCCCTGTTCACACTTTAATAGACTTGACCACCATCCCCGAACTGACCCAACTCGAAGAGAGAAATGGGCAGTTGTTCATTGGGGCTGCGGTGCCATTAAATACCATTGCGCGTCATCCCCTGGTGAACCGCCACGCCCAAGCCCTGGTGGAGGCGAGCGACCTGGTTGGCGGACCGCAGGTGCGCAACGTGGCGACCCTAGGAGGGAACGTTGCCCACGCACTGCCTGCCGCGGATGGGACGATCGCTTTACTGGCTCTGGATGTCGAAGGAGAAATCGCAGACGGCTCCGGGCTGCGGCGCATACGGTTTCCTGACCTTTTCGTTGGGCCAGGTAAATCCGCGCTTAGGCACGGTGAAGAATTGTTGGTTGGCTTTTATCTCCCCCTGATGAAACCTCATCAAGCTTCAAGCTTTAAACGCATCATGCGCCCTCAAGGTGTGGCGCTGCCTATCATCAATCTGGCGATAAGGCTGACAAGAGAAACTGGCATCGTGGCGGAAATCCGCATCGCTGTCGGTCCAGGCGCGGCGATCCCCTGGCGGGCACAGACGGCGGAGCAGGCTTTAACTGGAAAACCGCTTAGCCAGGAGACGATTGCCGCAGGGCTGGACGCTTTGTTGGCGCACGTAGGTTTCCGTTCGAGTCCGCGACGTGCCAGCTCGGAATATCGCAAGTATTTGGTCGGGACGTTGTTCAAGGATACGCTCGAAACCGCATGGAATCGGGCAGGCGAGGCTTTATGAAAAATCAGCTATCTCTTACCGTCAACGGGCGCACGCACGCACTACCTGCCTTGGCAGGAGAAACCCTCGCCGATCTGCTGCGCAGCCGCTTGCGGCTGACGGGCACAAAGGTGGCTTGTGAGGAATCCGAATGCGGTTCTTGCACCGTCCTTGTAGACGGCGAGCCGGTGTTCGCGTGTATGTACCCTGCCGAACGTGCCGCAGGGAAAACAGTATTGTCCATCGAAGGGCTGGCAGAAGAATTTATTTCAAAGCAAAGGCCAGAAAACAACAAGGGTACTCATAGGGCAAAAGAAATGCTTCACCCGATCCAAGAAGCCTTCATTGAACATGGTGCAGTGCAATGCGGATTCTGCATCCCTGGACAGATCATGACTGCACACGCCTTGTTGGAACGGGACGCAGATCCATCGCAAGAGGATCTCCGTGTGGCCCTTAAGGATACGCTATGTCGCTGCGCGGGCTATCCCAGCATTGAAAATGCCATCCTGGCCGCTGCACGTTCTTTGCGGACAGGCGAACCCGTCCAACCTCCACAGATACCCGATTCGGCAACAGCACACAATGTCGTCGGCCGCACTCAGGTGCGACCGGATGCTGTGGAAAAGGTCACGGGCAAAGCTATCTATACGGATGACCTTGAATTTGAGGGTATGTTGATTGCCAAAGTCCGCCGCGCGGGAGTGCCGCACGCGATCTTAAAGAGCCTGGATATTTCCAAAGCAAAAGCCTTAATGGGAGTTGCGGCAGTATTGACCGCGGAGCACATACCTGGTGAGCATAACCATGGCTTGGTCATTTACGACTGGCCGGTGCTGGTTGGGGTGGGTGAACGCATCCGCTATGTCGGGGATGCGCTGGCGATCGTGGCTGCCGAAACGGAGGAGGTTGCAGAACAGGCAGCAAGTTTGATCGAGGCAGAGTTTGAGCTTCAACCTGTAATCAGCAACCCCGTGCAAGCACGTCAGGAAGGGGTTCCGCAGATCCATGAAAAAGGCAACCTTCTCAAACATATCAAGGTCCGCAAAGGCGATATGGACAAAGGCTTTGCGGAATCCGATGTGATTCTGGAGCATACGTTCCATACGCCAATTACGGAGCACGCATTCCTAGAGCCTGAATGCAGCATTGCTGTGCCCACCGCAGACGGGCGAATGGAAATCTACGTCGGTTCGCAAATTCCGTATCAGGACCGGAGCCAAGTGGCGCGCGTCCTGGGGTGGCCGGAAAAGCGAGTGCGCATCGTTGGACAATTGATGGGCGGTGGTTTCGGCGGCAAAGAAGATATCGCCGGACAGATTCATGCCGCCTTATTAGCCCAGGCCACTGGGCGGCCGGTGAAGCTTCTTTTTGATCGCAAGGAAAGCATGCTGGTGCATCCAAAGCGGCATGCGACCCAAATCCATGTGAAGATGGGGGCAAAGAAGAATGGGCAGTTGGTCGCGGTTGAAACAGAACTGTACGGCGATACAGGCGCCTATGCCTCGCTGGGCGATAAAGTGATGACACGGGCCACAACCCACTCAGCCGGCCCTTACGACATTCCTCATGTGCGCGCCGACTGTTATGCCATGTACACCAACAACCCGCCCGCAGGGGCTTTCCGTGGGTTCGGGGTCACTCAATCGGCGTTCGCCATTGAGTCCATGATGGACATGCTGGCCAAAAAATTGAATCTCGATCCGGTTGAGCTGCGGCGGATGAACGCGCTGCGCGTTGGAAGCCTCACTAACACTGGGCAGGCCTTGCATGAGTCGGTGGGTTTAAGTGAGTGCATTGACAAAGTGAATGTTGAAATGCAAAAATACACGCCACGCCCATTCCAGCCGCGAATTGATCCCGCCGCGCCGCATCTGGTGCGAGCCTGGGGTTTAGCCGCGGCATACAAAAATACAGGCCTTGGCGGGGGCGCACACGATAAATCCGGTGCGGATTTAGAGTTATTCGAGGATGGCAGCCTGGAAGTCCGCAGTTCAGCAGCGGAGCTTGGGCAGGGCCTTGTCACAGTTATGCAAATGGTGGTAGCCGAAGAGATAGCCGCTCCTCTTTCTCAAGTGCGCGTGCTGGTAATGGATACCGACTTGACCCCGGATGGCGGCCCAACCACCGCTTCGCGGCAAACTTACGTAACCGGCAATGCGGCGCGTTTGGCGGCAAAAACCCTGCGCAATGCCATCTCCGCCACGCTTGCCGAAAAATACGATGTAACCCCTGACAATATCCGATTCGAAGCTGGAAAAGTGCGTGTGAATGGGCATTCGTTGAAGCTAGGCGATGTCGCCAAAGAAATGAAAGCTCTTGGCCAGCGGCCTCGTGTCCTATATGAATATGAAGCGCCCAAAACCCAGCCGCTGGGGGAAGGCGGAGACATGCACTTCGCCTTCTCATTCGCGGCGCAGGCAGCAGAGGTAGAAGTCAACACACTCACAGGCGAAGTGCGGGTATTGCGCGTGATTGCCGCAAGTGATGTGGGCACTGTGGTAAACCCATTAGGCTTGCAAGGCCAGGTCGAAGGTGGGGTGATGATGGGAATCGGCAACTGCCTCACTGAAGAGTTCATCGTAGAAGAAGGTTACGTAGTCACCGATCATTTGGCGCGCTACCGGATGCCCGGCATCATGCTCACTCCGGAAATTACCTCAATCGCTGTCGAACACCCCACTGCTGAAGGGCCGTACGGTGCAAAGGGCGTAGGCGAAGTGTGCAGCATCCCGACGACACCTGCCATCACGAATGCCATCTACAATGCAGTTGCGGTGAGGATTGATAAGTTGCCCGTTGACCAGGAACTGATTGCCAGAGCATTGTGGGAAAGGGAGTAGCAAATTTTCCAACAATTGGAGCCTTAAATGTTGCGCAGCTTAGACTTTATCTACATCCCCAGTAAGGATGTGGATGCCGATCAGGGCTACTACGTCAAAACGTTGGGGGCGGAGAAGGTTTTCAATATCCGCGAGATGGGCACGCAGGTGGCAATGGTCAAGCTGGGAGACGGGCCGCGGCTGCTACTGGCTGGGCATCTGGAGGGTGAGATGCCCATTCTTATTTATCGGGTGGAAAATCTCAAGATGGCCAAGAAGGAGCTAAAGGCGCGGGGATGGAAGCTGGAGCAAGAAGTAGAAATCCCGCATGGCCCATGCTGCACTTTCACGGCGACCGGAGGACAACGGTTTGCGATCTATGAGCTGGTGAGGCCGGAGGCGGACAAGTTTCTGGTCCGCTAGAGGTGATTCAACTATTAGTTTCTTACATTCAAGGTTCCTATGATCAACGGCAGTTGGGACGGCTCACGTCGGCTCCTGATGCCATTCACCAAACGCTTTACTTTCCATCCAAGGCCGAAAGCCGGCTCGATGAGCGTCCATTGCAGACTAAATTCGGCTGCTAGGTTTTGAAGCCGCGCAAAACTTAGAAAATTCTCACTCGCTAGCGAATCGGAGGGAAAGCCAAACTGGCTGATGAATTGCTGCCTGCGCTCGCTCACCATCCGTTTGCCGCTCGAAGCGTCGTGATAGATGGGGCTGTCGATGATCACGATCGTCCCAGCGGGAGTAAGCACACGAACAGCTTCGGCCAGGGTAGACGAATAGTCCTCCGAATAGTGAAACGAGGCGTTGAATAAAACCATATTGCATTCCCCTGCTTTCAGCGGCAAGCGGTCGTACTCCGCCTGCAAACAAATGAATTCCGTTTCGTAATGCTTCGCAGCCGCCAGCCCGTCCCAATCGTTGGTTAGCAAATCGATGGCAGCAACTTGGTGCCCCCGTTCGGCGAGCCGGTTGGATAACCAGCCAGAGCCTGCCCCCAGGTCCAATATTTTGAGCCTTGATTCTTTCTCTGCTTCAAGGGGAGCCAACACCTTACCTTTCAATGTATTGAAACTTTTCGCCCGCACCTGCCAGGCCGATCTGTGCGCCCCAGACAGATCCTGATAAGGCAGAGCCTGGAAATAGGCGGGCTCCTGCGAGAAGCGCCCCTCAGCCTTCCGGACGGTTTCATACTCTCGAATGAATTGCTGATAGTGCGGGATACGTTCGGGAAGCAGGAAATGCCAGATCTTGTCTGCTCTATTGAATGTTAAACCATCTCTCACACAAACGGCATTATCCGGTGACGAAGAAACCAGCTCGCCGCCGCAGTTAGGGCAGGCCAACTCAAATCCGCCTGCCTTCATTTCACTCTGGGACTCAATGCGTCGATGGCGGCATCGTAGGCTGCCTCAAACGAGCGATTCAGCAATCGGAAATCGGTCGGAGCACGCCAGATCCCACCGGCCAAGCTGTCGCCAACGACGAAGACAGACGCGGCCTGGACGCCGTGCACCTGGGCAACAGCGAACAGAGCGGCGGATTCCATTTCAACGGTTTTGATCCCAGCGGATTGGTAATACTGAACTTCCACATCCGTCTCACGGAAGGTGGCGTCGGTGGTCCAGGTGGCGCCCACCTGCGGCGCCAGGCTGTTCGCTTGAAAAGTAGACATCAATTTAGAAACGAGCTCCGGATCAGCATCTACATATTCGGCGGGCGGCAAATAGTGGTATGAGGTGCCTTCGTCTCGGAGAGCCCGCTCGCAAACGACAAGATCACCGGATTTTAAGTCTGGCTGGATACTTCCCGACATGGAAATTGAAATGAGCTTCTGCGCGCCCCAGGCGATCAACTCTTCAGCCAGGCCGGCTATTTGAGGAGAGCCCAAGCCAAAATTTGTGAGCACCATCAACCTGCCCTGGGTTTCATTGAGCGAAAACAAATCGCCGTTGATGCGGCCTACTTTGCGGAAGGGGTGCCGGCGTTTTTGGAGCTCGGGCAAGCCTTTCTGTAAACAGAGGATCGCCGCCTCGGGGCCTTCGCCTTGGGGCAGCGTGCCGGCTTGTTGCCTATAGGCAAGCATATCCTGGGGAGTGAGTACCGGCCTGCCTTTATCCTTGTCTGGGAAATTGGGGATGGGCATGCAGACTCCCTTAGGCAGTGTGCTTTCGCCAATAGTAAATAAGAATGGCTGCCTGCATAGTTTCACCTAGCAGCATGGCCCACCCCACCCCGACGATCCCCATTGTGGGTATCAGCAAAATGGAAAAGACGATAACCACAAGCAGGCTGGCGCCAAGCGCAGCAATAATTGGGCGTTCCCTGCGAACGGACAATAACATCAGCGAAAGAAAATGGGTCAAGGTTAAAGGAATAAGCATCCAGGCCAAAACCCGCAACAGTGCTATGGCGGGTGCAAAGTCGGGCCCAAATAGAATCGGGATCAGCGGGTCAGCCGCCAGCGAAAAGACCAGGGCGACTGATACGGATATCGCCAGAAGAACCTTGAGCGAGGCTGTGGATACTTTTGCGAATGAGGCGTCCTTTTCCACGGATGATCCCAGGTGCGCCTGAGACATAGCAGGGAACAGCGCGCCCATTATGGCGAAATGCACGATCTTTGTTGCTTCCACTGGCCTCAGGGCTGCCGCAAACCAGCCCGTGGCTGCGGCTCCCAAAAAAGTCGCCAACAAGTACACCCCGGCGCGCTGGTAAAAAGCGCCCATGAACCCCAGGACGGCGATCGGGGCGCTTAGGCGCAAGTTCGCGACAATTTTTATTTTGGAAACATTCCACGCCCTCATCAACTCTGGAAACTGCACAAAGCAAACAGCGAGGGCAAGTATTGCCATTACCACCTGTACAATGAGCAGCCAGGTGAACAGCCCCAATAAAGACGAGGCCGGCTGGATGAACAACAAAGCCAGCGTAACCAATAGAGCCCCATTTGCCAGGTTCAGCGCAGTGAAGCTATCCATTCGTTCCATGCCGCGCAAAACGGAGCTACACACGGTGTAGAAAGCCAAAGGAATCAGGGACAGGGTGTAGATTCTTAACGCAGCAACCGCCTGCGTGGATTGATTTGGCAAAACGGGAGCAAGCAGAAACACAGCCAGGATGAAAGCAATTGAAATCCCAACCTGGATCACCACGGAAGCGGGCAGTAACGTCGCTTCATGCTTGGCGGCCAGTTCCCTCATGATGAGCATGTCAGTGCCAAATGTGCTGGTGAGGTTTCCCAGGAAAACCACCGACGTAATAAAAAAGTATTCTCCAAACCCAACCTCGCCCAGTCTGCGAGCCAGAATAAGGGTGAAGATCACCAAAAGCACTTGCGAACCCAACCGCCCTATGAACAGCCAGGCCGCGTTTCTAGCGACCCGCGCTCCAAGGCGGCGAGCATGCAAGCCGTCAGCCAGGCTATCGCTCGCCGGGTTCATAGCGAAACGAAATGAGGAAGAAGTCACCCCAGCCCGAAAATGGCGGGATGTGTGAAATGCGATCATCTAGCCAAGCGAGTGCAGAATAAATCCGGGGATGGCGCTTTGCGAGGGTCTTGCTTTCCGCGGTTGGTGTGATCACCGAAAGACCTTCCAATGCGACCAACCGGAAGTTGTCGCTGAAAACAGCCTTTACTTGGCTAGCCGAA
The DNA here is from genome assembly GCA_964572455.1 of uncultured Anaerolineaceae bacterium. Classification (GTDB taxonomy): domain Bacteria; phylum Chloroflexota; class Anaerolineae; order Anaerolineales; family UBA11579; genus JAMCZK01. Next base: position 4,332 of record CAZNFL010000047.1, on the reverse strand, counting down.
AAATAGGTGATCTTGAAATATTTTCCTTCCAAATGGGCAATGGTTCCGTTCTTCGAGAAGCGGCGAAAAGCCAGCCGAAATTGGCCGAGGAAAACATTGGCGAGTTCCCACGGGCAGATCTTCGGCATGAGAACCCAGGTTACCAAGCCTCCAGGGCGTAAGACCAACGGAAGTTGTTCGACAATGGATCGCAAATCATCAACGCAATTCAACCCTCCGAGGTTTGAAAACACCGCATCATACGGGCCGCCCTCAATCTTCGCCAACTCCGTGAACGAGCACAACTGCACGCTCAACCGGCCGCCTAAGCTAGGCGTATCCTTCCTTGACCGGGCGCGGGATAGCATTCCCGGCGAAATATCTGTGGCGTGCACGCGATAACCTAGTTGCGCGAGGTGAGCCGCGTCGATGCCGGTCCCTGCGTTGAGCTCCAGGATGCTCTCCCCAGGGTTCAATAACTTGGCGAGGTGGCTGGTCACCTTTTCACGCAGCCTGCTCAGGTGAGGATGATCGAGGGCGAACAGATCATATTTTTCCGCGGTGAGCGAGAAGGCCTCGGCCACGGTGGCGAAATCGGGCTGGTGAGCAGGTTGCATGGCTAGCCCTGCGGGGTCGGGCGGGCTGCGGCTTCCGGATCCAGAATCGGCGCCAGCGGCAGGATGCCGCGGTGCGGCAGGCGCGCCAACTGCCTCAGCTTCCAGCGGGCGAAAGGCAGCGTGGTTGCTTGGTGCGGCAGCGCCAGCAATCGGCGCAAGCTCACCTTGCCCCCGGCCGCCAATTGACGGCTGGTCTGGCGCGCCCGGAATTCCTTATGCAACACGACATGCAACTGGCGATAAAATTGCGTGCCGTACGGGCCGTTGTACATCATATCCAGGTCGCCGGAATCGACCCAGTGCTGCTTCTGGCCAAGCTGGTCCTTGACCGAGGTGTGGAACTTGGTGCCCGGCAGTGGATAAGAAACGGACATGCCGATGTCATCCGGCCCGCAGTCGCGCACCAACTGCAGGGTCAGCTCAATGTCTTCCATGGTCTCGCCAGGGTAACCGAATTGCAAAAAGAAGCCGACCTTGATCCCTGCTTGCTGCAGGCGCCGGGCCGCCTCACGAATCTGGGCGATCTTGGTGCCCTTCTCCATGGCGTCCAGGATCTTCTGCGAGCCGGATTCAGCGCCGATCCAAGCGATCTGGCAGCCGGCGCGCTTGAGGGCCTCGATCTCGCCGGGCTTCAACAGCAGATCGGCGCGGTTAAGGCATTTGAATGGGACCTTAGCATCTTGAGCTTCGACGGCCGCGGCAAACCGCTCAAGCCAGCCTGGCTTCAGCCCCAAGATGTCGTCGGCAAACCACAAATGGTCGGGCGCATAGGTCTGCTTCAGCCACATCATTTCCGCAGCCACGTTCTGCGGGCTGCGCGCGTTATAACGCTGCCCCCAGATGGGCTTGGCGCACCAATTGCAATGGAAGGGACAGCCGCGGGTAGTGGCAATGTTCATGGAAAAGTAGCCATGGCGTTCCAGCCAAATGCGGCGATAGCGCTCGACGTCTATCAGATCCCAAGCCGGGAAAGGCAGCGCGTCGAGGTCCATAATATCCGGCCGGCGCGGGTTCATGGTCACCTGCTTCCCAGCTCGGTATGCCAGACCCAGGATGGAATCCAACTGCTGCCCGCTGCGGCCAGAGAGCTGCTCCATCAATTCGCCGAGCGTGTATTCCCCCTCTCCGATCAGCACATAGTCCGCCCCTTTTTCCACGTACATGGCAGCCTGATCGCTGGCATCCGAGCCGCACACGATCACCGTGCAGCCACGCGCCTTGGCCATGGCGACCATGGTGAAGGCGGCTTGGCGCATGCGTGAGAGGCACATCTTGGATAAGTAATTGAAATTATCTTCATAGATCACTGCATAGCGCGGCTGTTGCACATCAAGCGCGTCGCCCCACTCGTCCTCGGACGCGGCCAGCATGGCATCGAACAGCGCCACGTCGTGGCCGCGCTGGCGTAGGTAGCTGGCGGCCAGCATGGTGCCCAGCGGCGGGTAGGGCTGCATCGCTTCCCACAGTTTGGGGTCAAAGCGCAGGTAATAGGACTGGCCGAAAAGGATCTCGCTCATGCGACCGCCAAATCAATGCTTTGCAGTCGCACTTGAAAAGCTTCCATAGTGCGTTGTTTGTGTCCGTCGAAATGGCCTTTACAAAAATCCGCGGAAAAACGAGTTTCGCTGTTCATATTTTCCTGCCGATTAAATTTGGCGATCTTGCGCCGCATCTCCCACTGCTCCAGCCAGCGCGTGGGTTGCGAAGCCAAAAGCGCTTCGCTTGCGCTTTTCAAGCGGCCCTGGCTGCTGATCCCGGCGGTAACTTCGCGCGGCGCCCCCTGCGCATTGGGCAGAAACGCATCGGTCCAGCGGTTTTGAGCGCGCATGGCGTCATAAACGTCCATGCCGCTAATCGGGATCATGCGGGCCAGTTCCTGGGCGGTAAATAGATCGCGATCGTCAAGAGCCAGGTGGCTTTCCGCCAGGATGAAATTTGGGCAGATGCGCGCCTGCGACGCGTTGGTCGCCTGGTCAATGGCCAGGATCATGGCGCGGGTTACCCACAAGTAGCCCGGTCGGGTAACGATGAGGTAGTCCAGGTCGGCATCCGGCTCAACGTTATCCGCGGCCAGAGCGCCGGTGACGGCCACCATGCGCACGAAGGGCAGGTCGGCGATGCGTCGGCCGTATTTGAGGGACAGCGGCCACAGTATTTCAGCTTGGGCCTCACGCTTGCAGCGCAAACCAATGATCTCCTTGCGGCCGGGCAAGGCCCACAGCCTGCCAATAACGCTCACGTGGCTGCCCGCCATAGACTCCAAAGCAGCCAGGACCTCGGACTGGCTAGCCTGGCAGCCGATCAGGTAACGATGGACCTCGACGGTGGTCAGCGGGTAATCGAAGACATCCGCATACGCCAGGGTGCACAGGATGGCGGCGCGCAAGTCGCCTTCGCCCACATTCAAGACCTGCATGTCATGACCCAGCGAGAGCTGCATAGTGTTTAGTTCGGCGCGCTCACCGCCGCGGCGCGCTGCACCCTATTGATGCTAATGGTCTGGCTGATGGTGTAGAGCGCAGTAAAGGCACAACCAAGCGCAAATATGCCGGAGTACAGCGAAGCCAGCCAAAATCCGGAGCTGATCCCCAGAATTAAGGTGCCGAAGTTAAAGGCAGAAAAGGCCAGCTCCCAAAAGACGATCGGGTCGAGCTTTAGATGATATTGCTTTTTCATCCAGATCTTGGTCTTCCCTTCCACGCCAAATTTGGGGGTGCGGCGGAACTCGCCGGGCTTGCCGCGGCTTACCTCCAGGGCGGCCCGCAGCGTATTGAGCATCATGCCGCCTCCAAAAGCGGAAATGACCAGGATGACCGGCAACCAGCGCCACCACGGCCGGCCTAATTGGTATTGCCCGGCAAAAAGCAAAAAGGACGGCGCCAGGATGGTCAAGCTGAATAAATAAGCAACGCTGAACAGCGAGATCAGGCCAGGGAAATCGCGCGCATAGACGATCGCCAGTGGCTGCAGCAGGCAATAGGCAAACAAGAGCAAGTGCACGCCGTACCCGCCGAGGTGGAAGGTGGCGGCGATCTTGGTGCGCAAGGGATGGCGGCTGGCCCAGATGGCGGGCAGCAGGCGGGCGGCGCACTCCAGGCTGCCCCGCGCCCAGCGGTGCTGCTGGCGGCGGAAGGCGTTGAAGGTGATGGGAACTTCGGCCGGCGTTTCGACCGCGCTCAAATAGCGGGCGCGCCAGCCTTTAAGGAAGGCGCGATAGGAAAGGTCCAGATCTTCGGTGAGCGTGTCTGCTTTCCAACCCCCCGCATCTACAATCGCCTCTCGCCGCCAGAGGCCGGCGGTGCCGTTGAAATTGAACCAAAGCCCGCTGCGGCTGCGGGCCAACTGCTCCACCATGAAATGCGCGTCGATAGCCAGGGATTGGATCAGGGTCAGGAAGGAAAAATCGCGGTTGACGTGGCCCCAGCGGGTTTGCACGAAGGCGATTTTGGGATCCTCAAAATGCGGAACGGTTTGCAGCAAGAATTCGGGCTGCGGGATAAAGTCCGCATCGAAGATCGCAAAGAACTCCCCGCTGGCCTGTGCGAAGCCGGCGCGCAACGCGCCAGCCTTGTAACCGGCGCGGTCATCGCGGTGGATAGCCTTGATATCGATCCCGTTTGCCTTGGCGGCCTTTACAGCCTTGCTCACAATGGATCTAGTCTCATCGGTTGAATCGTCCAGCACCTGGATCTCCAAACGGTCCTTCGGATAATCCAGCCGGCAGGCCGCTTGCACC
>CAZNFL010000046.1:0-18072 GCA_964572455.1 uncultured Anaerolineaceae bacterium | reverse complement strand
CAGGCCGGCGGTGGCGGCGGCCGGGCCGGCGGGGTGGGTGGTGTGGGCCTGCGCGGCCCCGGCGAGACCCAACTGGAATCCGATCGCCGCGAGATCGGACACCGCATTTCTCAGCTTAAGAAGGAACTGGAAAAGGTGCGTGCCCATCGCAGCCGCCATCGCGCCCAGCGCAAACGCGCCCGGGTTCCCGTGGTCGCCCTGGTTGGCTATACCAATGCCGGCAAGTCGACATTGCTGAACACCCTGACCGATTCGGATGTGTACGTGGCGGATAAGTTGTTCGCCACTTTGGATCCAACCACCCGTCGGGTCGAATTGCCCGGCGGCCGCGAAGCGCTGTTCACCGATACAGTCGGTTTTATTCAGAAGCTGCCGACCACATTGGTTGAAGCCTTCCAGGCCACCCTGGAGGAGATCAAAGAGGCGGACTTATTGGTCCACGTGGTCGATATTACCCACCCCAGTGTGCATGCACAGGCAGAATCGGTGCTGCAAACGCTCGAAGAAATCGAAGCAGAACACGTGCCGATTCTCACAGTGTTGAACAAGATCGACCGACTGAGCGACCCCGCCGCGGCGCAGACAGCGCTTGAAGATTTTGAAGATGCAGTTGCCGTCTCAGCCTTGAAGGGCCGCGGAATCAGCGAGCTTATCGACGCAGTAAGCCGAAAACTTTACGAAACGCTTTCGCCCATCGAAGTGATGCTGCCTTATGAGCAGGGCGCGCTGATCGCGCTGTTCCATGAGCAAGGCCGCGTGGACCGCATAGAGCACACCCGCAAAGGCGTGCGCATCAGCGGCCGGCTGCCTGGCCGCTTATTGGCGCGCTTTGCTCCGTTCGGGCAGCGCGGGATCCCGGCCGAGGTAGATTAATGAGCGAGCTGCTTACGCAGTTCGCCGCTGAAGTACGCAAACAAAACCTGGGGGAACTGAGATTGGATGCGGCCTCCCGCCAGCTTTACAGCACGGATGCATCCATTTACCAGATCGAGCCACTTGGCGTGGCCGTACCGCGCCACGAGGACGATCTGGTCGGCCTGGTTTCGTTGGCGGCGGCTTTCGGCGTGCCCATCCTGCCGCGCGGCTCCGGCACCAGCCTGGCCGGCCAAACCATCGGCCCGGCCGTCATCATTGACTTCTCGCATCACCTCAACCAAGCTTTAGAAATTAATGCCGAGGAACGTAGCGCCTGGGTGCAGCCCGGGCTGGTGCTCAACGCCTTTAACCGCCAAGCTGCGCCTGTGAGCCTGATGTACGGCCCCGACCCGGCCTCCTCGGACCGGGCTACCTTCGGCGGCATGCTGGGCAACAATTCCACTGGTGCGCATTCGATCAGCTATGGAATGACCTCAGATAATGTTCTGGCGGTCGATGTGCTGCTGGCAGACGGGACTCAAGCGCGCCTGGAAAGCGTGAAGATGCAGGAGGCTTTCAGCCGGGGCGAAGCCGACACGCTGGAAGGCAGTCTGTATCGCCAGTCGTTGCAAATCCGTGAACAGCGCGCCGAAACCATTAAACAAAACTGGCCACGCACCTGGCGGCGGGCTTCCGGTTATAGCCTTAATTACCTGCTGCCCTGGTCTGCCAGCCGGCCGCCCATGTGGGCGCAGGCGGGGGCCGGCGACCAGTATCCACCCATCGAGGCGGGCTCGATCAACCTGGCTCCGCTGTTGGTCGGCTCTGAGGGCAGCCTGGCGGTTTTCAAACGTATCAAAGTGCGCCTGGTGCCCAAGCCGGCTTTTACTGTGCTTGGTGTACTTTCTTATCCCAGCATTGCCGAGGCTTGCGATGCAACTCCTGACCTGCTCAAGCTGGAAGCTTCGGCGATCGAGCTGATCCCGCAAGCCATGATCCGCCTGGCGCGGTCCGTGCCTGCGTATGCGCGCCAGTTATCGTTCGTTAAAGGCGATCCCGAAGCCATCTTGATCGTTGAGTTTTCCGGCAGCACGCAGGCCGAAGCTGAATCCAAATTGCACGCCTTGGGGCCGGCGGCGGTGCTAGCCCTCACTCCCGGCGAGCAAAACCAGGTCTGGGCGGTGCGCAAGGTCGGGCTGGGCTTACTAATGTCGCGCCCGGGAGATTCCAAGCCACTGCCGTTTATCGAGGACGTTGCGGTACCAGTTGAAAAACTGGGCGAATTCGTGCGCGAGTTTCAAGCCATTCTCGAGGCCAACGGCACCGCCGGAGATTTTTACGCCCACGCTTCGGCAGGCTGCCTGCATGTGCGCCCGCTGATAAAGCTCAAGACCCTGCGTGGCATCGAGCAGATGCGCTTTATCACCCAGGGCGTGATGAAGGCTGCAAAGCGTCTGGGTGGCGCCATGAGTGGCGAGCACGGCGACGGCCTCTCCCACGGCGAATGGCTGGAAGATACCTTCGGCCCAGAGCTCACCGAAACCTTTCGCGGGCTTAAGCTGGCCGCCGATCCCACGGGGTTGCTCAATCCCGGTAAAGTGCTCGAGCCGCAACCGATGCATGTCAATTTACGCTACGGCCCGGAATACCGCGCTGACCCCTGGCTGCCGATCCTCGAGTTTGGCGCGCAGGGTGGGTTGGGCGGGGCGATCGAGATGTGCAACGGTGCCGGCGTGTGCCGCAAAGACGGCGGGGTGATGTGTCCATCATTCCAGGCCACTCGCGAGGAGATGCACAGCACCCGCGGCCGTGCCAATTTATTGCGCGCCATGATCTCTACAGGGTTGCCGGAAAGCGGCGATGCCGAAAAGGCTGCCCATGCTGCGCTAGACCTGTGCCTTGAATGCAAAGGTTGCAAAGCCGAATGCCCTTCGGGCGTGGACATGGCCAAGCTCAAATATGATTTTCTGCATAACTATTATCAGCATCACCGCCGCCCCTTGCGCGATTATTTATTCGGATATATCGGCGCCCTGGGCCGCGCCGTGCAGCCTTTTGCGCCGCTACTAAATCTGGGTCTGCAGAGTCGGGCCGGGAAAGCTGCCGGCGAGCGCCTCGTTGGCCTCTCCGCCAAGCGCGGCCTGCCGCCCTTCAAATGGGGAGCCGCGTTACAAAAATTCTCGATTCGCGAAGCAGATGTTCTTTTTCTGCGTGACCCCTTCACCGAGCTCTTCTATCCGGAGCTTGCCCAACACGCCTTGAAAGTATTGCGCGCAGCTGGCTACAAGGCTTACCTGCTGCCCGTTGTCGGGGCAGGTCGCACCCTGATCTCCAAAGGCTTCCTGCCCGAAGCCCGCCGCCATGCGCGTCGCATGCTACAAACTGTGTCGAAGCTCGACCCCGAAGGCCGCATGGTGATCATCGGTATCGAACCTTCCGAGATCTACACACTGCGCGACGAATATCTGGACTTGTTGCCCGCCGAATCCGGCGTGCGCGCCCTGGCGCAACGTGTTTTCATGTTGGATGAATTCTTATTGCGCAAGCCCGACTATGGCTCGACCCCGATCGAGAACTTACGCGCATCGATGGCCCCGAATGGTGACAGCCAGCGCGTGCTTTTGCACGGGCATTGCTATCAGAAGACGCAGCCACCCGCCGATGATGGGCTGCCGGTTGGGCAGCAGGCCAGCGCGGCTCTGCTCAGCGCCCTGGGTTACGAAGTCGAGATCGTGGATTCGGGTTGCTGCGGGATGGCTGGTTCGTTCGGTTATGAGGCTGAGCACTATGAGCTTTCCATGCAGATCGGTGAGCTGGCGTTGTTCCCGGCAGTGCGCGCCGCTGACGCCGGCCGCCATATCGTGGCCTCGGGCGTGTCGTGCCGGACACAGATCGCCTCCGGCACCGAGCGGGCCGCTAAACATCCCGTTTCGCTAATTGCCGAGCGTTTGCCTGCTTAGGTGAGAGCCGGCAGCCCGGTCTAGGTGCCAGACCAAGTTTTCAGTTCGTAAACCACTGGCCGGCAGCGCTGGGTCACGATCTTCGATGACCCTTTTCACGATTTCGGCTTTGCTCTCCCCAGAAACCATAAACAGTATTTGCCTGGCGGCGTTGATCAAAGGAAAGGTAAAGGTCAACCGCCAAGTATCTAACTTGGCTACATAATTTGCGGCAATTAATTCGCTGGATGCTTTCAAGGCCTCGCTCTCCGGGAACAGGGAAGCGGTGTGTCCATCTTCGCCCAAGCCGAGCAAGATCAGATCAAAGTTGGGCATTGCGGTACCGCCAAAATAGGCGGCTAGCTCGCGGTTGGCCTGTTGGGCCGCCTCCAGCGGTGGCATTTCTCCCTTTAGGCGATGGATATTTTCCGGAGGAATGGGGACTTGCTTCAGTAGCGTCTCGGAGGCAATGCGGTAATTGCTCTGCAGGTTTTCTGGCGGCACGCAGCGCTCATCGGACCAGAAAACGTGCGTCTGCGCCCAATCGATGTCGATCGAAAATGGCGCTTGAGCCAAGCGCTGGTATGTTGCCCTTGGTGTGCCCCCACCAGAAAGAGCGATATTAAACTGGCCGCACTCAGTGATCGTAATTTTGGATAGCTGGGTTATGAAGGTTGCGCTGGTATTCGTCAGCGCCTCAATTGTTTCGAAGACGCGGATGGTCACGATGAGGCTTTGAGATGGCGCAGGCCACTAGGCCCGGCCACAATCACGTCTGTAGCCAGACCGACGAACAGCCCGTGTTCCAAGATCCCAGCGCGCCCTTCCAGAGCGCGCGCCAGGGCAGCGGGGTCCGCAATGGGGCCGAAGTAACAATCCAGTAAATAAGCGCCCTGGTCGCTGAGCGCGAAGGGCCCGCCCATGGCGTCCTCGCGTAGTTCGGCAATGCCCCCTAACGACTTGATGAAATCAAACTGGGCTTTCCAGCCGAATGGGGCGACCTCAATAGGCAAAGGGTGCTTGGTCCCTAAGGCATCCGAGAGCTTGGCCTCATCCACCACGATGATCTCGCGGCGGCTCTCCTGCGCCATGATCTTTTCGCGCAGCAAGGCTCCTCCGCCGCCCTTGATCAGGTTGAGTTGCGCGTCGACCTCGTCGGCGCCATCGATGGTCAGATCGATGGAGTTGACATCGTTCAGGTCGCCGAGCAGCAAGCCCAAGCGGACGGATTCAGCTTCCGTTTGGTTTGAGGCCGCGATACAGATAAGGTCCTTTAGATCACCTTTCTTGAGCTTATTGGCCAATGCTTCAAGAGCGTAGTGGACCGTGCTCCCATGGCCAAGGCCGACCACCATGCCTGACGTAATCAGGTCAACCGCGGCTTGGGCAGCCGCTTGTTTGTGTTGATCGCGCGGCTCAGGCATACTTGCCAACTTCCGCGAGGTCTAACGCGCTTAGCACGTCATCCAGATCACCTTTGACCTCGAAGGTGATCACCCTGCGCCCGGCCGAGCGCAAAGCCTCGGCGTCGCCGCGCGCTTGGGCGACCTTGAGCACGCCGAAGGAGAGCTCGCTTGTTTGGCTGTTAGCTTCCGTCGGAATTAGTACATCATCTTGCGGGGCGGCGGTGACGAATTGGACGAAGAGTCCCTTGCCGCCATCGCCTTTATGCAATTGCCCGGTGGAGTGCAAGAAACGCGGCCCATATCCGAGGGTGGTGGCAACGCCATACTTCCTTGCAAGTTGGCCCCTGAGCGCCTGTAGCGCTTCGGTCAACTGATCGCTCGGCGCGGCGTAGGCCTGCAGGGCGATGTAATCCCCTGCTGAGGACTGTTCCAGGAAATTATGAAGCGCGGAAGCGCTAAATTTCTCAACCTGGCTTGCAGGCAGCTTGCCAGTTTGCTTGTATTCATCCACGAAATGGCGGGCGGTGACTTTGGCGGCTTCGACATTTGGCTGGTCAAAAGGATTGATACCCAGAACATATCCGGCAACCGCGGTGGCGAATTCCAATAGGAAAAATAATCCGGCTAACTCATCATCTTCCCAATCAAGCGAGATGGTTGGGTGGCTTTGTAGGCCGGATGTTTTTCTGCCCATCTCGATAAACACCCGGTCTTCGCCATAATTTTCTGGGTCTAGGCTCGGCTCGTTTACAACAGGCAGAATGCCCTTGCCCTCTTTACCGGTGCTTTCGGCGATCAACTGCTCTACCCAATCTCCAAAACTTGGAGCGCCTTCCGGCAAAAGGAAGGTGGCTTTGTCGCGCCCGCGGACAGCCAAGCAGCCCAACGCCAACCCGAGCAAGGCGCCCGGATTCTGGTCTACGATCTCGTTCTGGCAGCGGGCGGCCATGCGCTCTGCGCTAGTCAGCAGAGTATCCAAGTCAACGCCCACCAGGGCGGCTGGCACCAGGCCGAAGTGGCTGAGCGCCGAATAGCGGCCGCCGATGTTCGGATCCGCGAGGAAGGTGCGCCGGAAAGCATGCAGGGCGGCGGTCTTCGCCAGCCCGCTGCCGGGGTCGGTAATGGCCACGAAATGGGAGCCGGCTTGCTCCGAGCCAAGTTCATCTATGGCTCGATTGTAGAAATATTTGAAAAAGGAAAAGGTCTCTATCGTCCCGCCGGATTTGCTGGAGACAATATACAGGGTCTGCTTTGGCGGATGTACGCCCGCCTTTGCCAAAACAGCCTCTGGGTCCGTGCTATCCAGGACCTGGAGCTGAATGGCGGATTCCTGAGTTCCAATGACCTTGGCGAATAGTTCGGGCGCCAGGCTGGACCCGCCCATGCCCAGGAGCAAAACCTTCCTCAAGCCGGCCTGCTTAATTTCATTAGCAAAAGCTTCAAGCTCGGCAACTTCTTTTTTCATCCTCCCAGCGATGTCCAGCCACCCGAGGCGATCACTTATCTCGATCGATTCTGGTTTCCAAACGGTATGGTCTTGGCCCCAAATGCGCTCGACCAGCTTGCTTTCCGTCGCCTTGGCGATCCGTTCTTGGAGTGCAATTGCGTACTCCCCCACGTTTAACTTCAAACCTTCAACCTTAAGGGCTTCCATCATACCGCACCGATTGTAACCGCGGCATTTGTCGGGGCCACCAGCAGCTGGCGGCCTTGCTGGCCACGCGTCTCGAGGAGGCCCATTTTGCGCAGGCAGTAGCTCATGCGCGTGCTCAGCCAGACCGGTGCCTTGAGCGCCGCGGCCAATTGGCGATGGGTGAACGGGGCGGAAAGGCCGTTTGGAATCAGCGAGAGATAATCGGCCAGCTGGCAAAATTCCACTTTGGCGGTCACCTCCAGCAGCCTGCGGTCGGCTACGCTCCAGTGTTTACGCCGCCAGGAGCCGGCGCCATCGTCCTGCCAGACGTCTTCCTGGTGGGTGAGCAGCACCCACAAGCGGAAGTTGGGATGGCAGGCGATCTCGGGGATATAGAGCAACTCGTCGAAGAGATTCTCAATGCGCCCGCGTTTGGGAGATTTTCGCCGGGCGATGTGTTTTCCCCGTTTAGTCTGGCGTACGATCCACTTAGCTTCGGGAATGGGATACACCAGAAGAACTTGATGTCCTTCCAGGAGCTTGTTTAGTTTTTTGCGGAGCGCCGAGAAGTTACCAGTTTGAATTTCGATCAATAGATCACCGCGTCGGATATCAATGTGATAACCGTCGACCAGCTGCTCGAACCTGTCACCGGGTTTGGCTAGCCATTGTTTTAAGCTCGCGTGAAGCTGCTGCTCATGTAAAGTACCAATGCTCGCCCCAGTCACGACTTCACTTTCAACCGGCTGGCCTTGCTCAGGGCGGCTTCGCCATAGCGGGATTGAAGGGTGTCAATAGCTTTTTGCAAGCGCTCTTGTTTGGCGGCGTCCTTCGGATTCCAGTCCCACAGCACCAGTTGCTGGCTGGGCGGGCCTAGGTTGCTAACCCCCACTCCCAGCAGACGGACCTTACGGCCCGGCTTCCAGTTCTTCTGGAAGATCTCCAGGGCGATCAGCTCGATCTGCTTGGGGTCGTCGGTGGGTTTTGGCAGCGTACTTTGGCGGGTGATGGTGGTGAAATCCGGCCAGCGCAATTTCAGCTTCACCGTCCCGCCGTACAGATTAAGATTGCGCAGGCGCCGGCCGATGGACAGAGCCTGTTCGCGGATCACCGCCCGTAATTGTTTCCCGTCATTTATATCGCGGGCAAAGGTCTCTTCGTGGCTCACCGATTTTGTTTCGTGGGAGACGTGCACCGGGCTGTTGTCGATGCCCTGGGCGCGGCGATGCAGCTCGCCGCCATTCTGCCCGAAATGGCGTTCCAGTTCGCGCAATGGGTATGCGGCGATATCGCCAACGGTGTGGATGCCGAACTCGGCCAGCTTTTCGGCGGTCTTGGGTCCCACGCCCCACAGAGCGTCTGCGGGCAGTGGGCTGAGGAAAGCTGCCTCTTCGCCAGGCGGCACGACTTGGATGGCATTGGGATATCCGTCTGCTTGGTGGCCGGCTTTGCCAACATTTGTGGCAACTTTGGCGACTAATTTATTGGTTGCTACTCCCAGTGAGGTAGGCAATCCCAGGTTATTGCGGATCTCAGCCTGCAACTTTTTAGCATAAAACAATCCTTTTTCTGGGAGGTGGGTAACATCGATAAAGGCCTCATCTATCGAGATTGGTTGCACTAGAGGCGAATAAGCCGAAACCAAATCCATCACTTGGTCGGATAACTGCATGTAATCTTTGAAGTGGTGGCGAACGATGAGCAGCTGCGGACAAAGGCGCAATGCGCGCGCCATGGCCATGGCGGAATGGATGCCGAATTTGCGAGCGGCGTAGGAACAGGTGGCCACTACGCCGCGGCCTTCCGGGGAGCCGCCAACTGCAAACGGCTTGCCGCGCAAGTCTGGGTCGCGCAGTTCCTCTACCGCGCAGAAGAAAGCGTCCAGGTCCAGGTGGAGGATCTTTCGGTTTTGCTGGGTATTATCGCTCATACGAAACCTTAGTTGCGTATAGCCATAAAGCATGACCACTTTAGATTCTAAATCGCTGATTGTTCTTTAAGTAACTTAATCTTGTCGTTGTCGTATCCAAGCAATTCGCTTAGGATTTGCTCGGTATGCTGCCCAAGCAATGGGGGTGGAAATCGTATTTTGACTGGCTGGGTCGGTATTTTCAGGGGGGAGGCTAGCATCCGCACCTTTTCGCCTCCGGGCAATTCCTGTTCTACGATCATCTCCCTGGCTATCACTTGGGGGATCTCCAAGGCCTTGCCAATATCATTAATTGGCGCAGCGGGGACGGTTGCTATCTCGCAGATCTTTAACCATTCATTCACTGTTTTTGTAGAAAATAAGTCACCTAGGAGGGAGATCAGATCTGTGCGATTTGCAACGCGTTGCGGATTCGTAGAAAAGCGCTCATCCTGCATTAGATCCAAACGCTCAATCTCCTTACAGAATCGGCTCCATTGCAGGTCATTTCCAGCGGCAAACGCCAGATACCCATCCTTTGCCTTGAAGGTTTGGTAGGGCACGATATTGGGATGGGCGTTGCCATAGCGTTTGGGCGGTTTGCCGGCGATCAGGTAGGCGCTGGCTACATAGCTGAGCGCGGCTAACTGCGTATCGAGCAGCGAAATATCGATGCGTTGTCCTGTTTTGTGGCGCTCGCGGGCGAAAAGCGCGGCGATGATGGCATTGCACGCATTTTGGCCGGCGAGCAGATCCACAATAGCGACGCCAACACGAATCGGTTCGCGATCCTGTTCACCGGTAATGCTCATCAGGCCACCCAGGGCTTGGGTGATGAAGTCGTAGCCTGGCAGGTTCTTATCGGGTCCAGTCGTGCCGAAGCCGGTGATGGTGCAGTAGATCAAATCCGGACGCAGTTTTTTGAGTTCCTCATAGGCCAGCCCCAGGCGTTCCAGAGTACCGGTCTTGAAATTTTCGACCAGCACATCGCTATGCTGGATCAGGTCGCGAAGGACTTGCTGGCCGGCCTGGCTGCGTATGTTGACCGTCAGGCTGCGCTTATTTCGATTAGCAGAAATGAAATAGGCCGAAAGACCGCTTTTTACAAAGGGTGGCCCCCATTGGCGAGTGTCGTCGCCCTTGCCGGGCTCCTCCACTTTGATGATGTCTGCCCCCAGATCGCCAAGCACCATGGTGCAATAAGGGCCAGCCAGCACGCGGGTCAGATCTAAAACGCGGATGCCGCTAAGTAATCCTTGTTGGGAGTCCAGCATGGTCATTTCAAACTGATGAAAGATTATAGTTCAAATTTTCTATGATCTCCCGTATCTAAAGGCTCAATTCTGTGTTCTAAAACCAAATCGAGTGGTCGAATGTCAAGGAGGTCCAGGGCAAGCTAATAATCGCCATTCTTCTAAAATTTACCAGAGTAGAGGAGATCAAATATGGCTGCAAAAGTCACAGGTTACCTCCCAAATGAAACTCCCCCTCCAGCGCAATTAATCCTGCTCGGCTTCCAGCACGTCTTAACCATGTTTCCCGCCACGGTATTTGTGGCGGCATTCTGTGGTTTCCATGTGGGCACGGTTTTGTTGGCCTCGGGTGTTTCAACCATCGTTGCCCTGCTCTTGTCAAGAAACACCACGGGCAAATTTATCCCCCTGTTTTATGGGTCCAGCTTCAGCTACATCGCGGCCTACATAGCCGTGGCCACCGCCATGGGCTTTCCGCCGGTGCCGTTCGGGCCTGCTCTGCCAGACGAAGTGATCCAAACTTTGCAAGCTGGCATCATCGTCACGGGTCTGGTCAACATCGCGGTAGGGTTCATCATCCGCGCAGTTGGCAAAGCCGCAGTTGACAAGGTTCTGCCTCCTGTCGTAACCGGCTCCGTGGCGGCGATCATCGGTTTCGGTCTTGCTTTTGCCGCGCTCAATCTTGCGCAATTGGACTGGACCGTAGCGCTTGTAACCTTGTTGGTCACCATCCTTTTTTCCGTGTATCTGCAAAACCGCGGTTTCATTGGCATGCTGCCGGTGCTATTAGGCGGCGTTGCCGGGTATGTTTTCTCCATGATCGTTTCACCCAACCCGGCAATTTTTGATCCAATTACTGCCGCACCCTGGTTAGTCGCTCCCGACATCACGTTCCCAACCTTTAGCGGCGCCTTTGTGCTTACAGCCATTGTCAGCATATCGATCATGGCGGTGGCTACTATCCCGGAATCCACTGCCCACCTTTACCAGATGAGCTTGTACGTGGATCGATTTGCGGAACAGAAAAAGGCAAAGAAATATGGGCTTGACCAGTTCGTCGGCTTGAACCTGGTCTTCGATGGCATCGGCGACTTTATCAATGGCTTGCTGGGCGCCACGGCCGGCACCAACTACGGCGAGAACAACTCGCTGATGGCTATCACGCGCAACTACTCCGGCCCAGCGCTGATCGCGGCTGGCGTGATAGCGATCTTGCTCGGATTCGTCGGCAAGCTTGCCGCGGTGGTCAACTCCGTTCCGCTGGCAGTCAGCGGCGGTTTGGCGATCTACCTTTTCGGTGTGATCGGTATGCAGGGTATCGCCCTGATGCAGGAACACAAGGTGAGCATGTTCGACCCGCGCAACCTGGCGGTTGGCGCCACGATCATGGTGATCGGCATCGGCGGCAACATCGGTTTTCCAGGTGGCTTCCTTAATATCCCCATCCTGCAGGGCATCTTCCCGAGCGGCTTACCTGCCATCGCCACTGCGGCTGTTGCGGGCATCCTGCTTAATGCCATCTTCCTGATCTTCAATCCGGATGGTAAAAAACGTTAGCAAGCGCTAACACCCAAGGAAAAAAGAGGAGCGGTCCCCCGCTCCTCTTTTTTTATTTAACCAGTGTTTCCAAGTACTGGCTGAAGCTTGTGGCAGGACGGCCTACCAACCGTTCGAAAGTCTTTGGGGATCCAGATAGACCGTGCTTGTCATAATAAATGAACATATTGGTCAATGTATCGATGGCATAAGATGATAGACCCGCCGATCTGGCATTCTTTGCCCAGTCTTCGAGAGGCTGCTGCACGGCCAGTACCTGCCGACCTAAGGCTTTGCCCATGGCCTGCGCCATCTGGATCGAAGTTAATCGTTCGGGACCGGCTAGCTGATATATGGCGCCGGCATGTCCTGAATCGAGCAAACATAGGCAGGCCGCGTCTGCAACGTCATTGAGATCGATCGGGCTAAATTCTGACTGGATCGAGTAGGGAACCAAATAGTTTCCGGTTTTCTTTAGCGTGTCCCAAGAAGCCTTTATGTTTTGCATGTAACTGGCTGGTTGCAAAATAGTGAAGTCGAGGCCGCTTTGAATTAAGGCTTCTTCCACGCGCAATTTTTGCCAATGGTGTGGCATGGCTTCGATCTGTGGGAAAAGCACCGAATGATACACAACCGATCGGACTCCGGATTTTTTGGCTGCCGCAATTGTGCTGAGACCTAGGTCTGCTTCATGTGGGTGCATATTTGGGAAAAGCAGATAAACAGCAGAAACCCCACGCATTGCCTGGGGGAAAAGGTCTGGGTCCGCGAGATCACCTGTCAGAACATCCACGGCGCCAGCTGCACGCACGGACTTCACCTGATCAGCGCGGCGGACGAGCGCGCGAACGCGCACCCCGCGGCGGGCCAGTGCGCGAATTACGGCTAGGCCGGTCTTTCCGGCGGCGCAAGTAACGAGAATTACGCGATCCTCAGTCATGGGGAGAAGGATCCTTCCTCCAGAATTTCTTTGACCAGGCTTGGGCCGCGGTAAACGAGCCCGGTGTAGATCTGCACGAGAGAGGCACCTGCATTGATGGCCGCATCCGCGTCCTGGCGGCTCAGGATGCCA
Organism: uncultured Anaerolineaceae bacterium; assembly: GCA_964572455.1. Taxonomy (GTDB): domain Bacteria; phylum Chloroflexota; class Anaerolineae; order Anaerolineales; family UBA11579; genus JAMCZK01. The sequence continues at coordinate 5,469 of CAZNFL010000046.1, read as the reverse complement.
CCGGCTGCCACAATAGGTAACCGGCCCTGGGTGCGCGTGTAAATGCGCCCCACAAGCCTCCTGGAGAGCCCTGCAAGGGGCGCACCGCTAAGCCCGCCTTGTTCGCTGGGAGCGTGTGAGCTTAATGCAGGGCGAGTAAGCGTGGTATTCGTCGCAATCACACCTTCCACTTCATGTTGTAAGAGTACGTCCACTGCGCTATCCAATTGCGCATCGTTCAGATCTGGAGAGAGCTTCACTAGCAGGGGCATGGTCTTGTGGCGGCTAAGCTCGCTGAGCAGATCTGATAACGGCTTGCTTTCCTGCAACTGCCGCAACCCGGGAGTGTTTGGGGAACTTACGTTGATCGTCAGGTAATCTGCCAACGGCGAAAATGTTCGCATCAGCGAAGTGTAATCTTCTATCGCGTGATCAAGAGGCGTGTCTTTATTAATACCTAAATTAACGCCTAACACCAGACCTTTGGGCCTGCGCCCGCTTAAGCACCGAGCAACGAAAGCCGCGCCGCGGCTGGGAAAGCCCAAGCGGTTGATGAGGGCTTGGTCTTGGAGCAAGCGGAAGACGCGCGGCCGCGAGTTGCCGGGCTGCGGGCGCGGGGTGACAGTGCCGATCTCAATGTGCCCGAAACCCAGGCAGGCCAGGCCGCGCCAAGCCAGGCCGTCTTTGTCGTACCCGGCTGCCAGGCCGAGCTGGTTGGCGAATTTCAAGCCAAAAAGTTCAACAGGCGAGGCGGAGGATACCGCGTATAGCTTGCGCAGCAGGGCCGCCAGCGGCGGCAAAGCGCCGACTAACTGCAGCAGGCGTAGCGTGGCGGCGTGGGCGCGTTCGGGGTCCAGGCGAAACAGCCAGGGGCGAATGCGCGAATACATCAACTCTGCTGCAAAAAATCGAGTGCGGCTTGATGTTGCTGGCTGGTGATCGCGCCCTGGGTGTACCAATGCTCGAGCAGCTCGGGGAGGTGCAAAACAGCGTGGAGGGCTAATCCCTTTTCCGCAAAAGTATTCGATTTCGGCGATTGCCGGTTGATAAGCACGACTACATCGCGGACTTGCAAACCCACAGCCTCGAGCTTTTGGATGCCTTCGAACTTACTTTCACCGGTGGTAACCAAATCGTCGACCACCACGACCGTTTCCCCTTTTTCATATGGTCCTTCAACAGGGGATTTGGTGCCGTATTCTTTGGTTTCCTTGCGCGGATAAACGAGCGGCCAACCGGATTGCAGTGAAATCGCGGCGGCAATAGGTAACGCCGCATACGGTAAGGCGGCCAGCCGGTCGAATGTTAGAGGCCGCAATAATTCGACATAAGCTGCGGCGGCTCTGGAGAGGGCGGCTGGATCGCCGACCAGGCGGCGCAAGTCCAGATAGATCGGCGAAACCTTACCGGACTTGAGGGTGAACTCCCCAAATTGCACGCAACCCAACCGCAGCAGATCATCCGCCAATAATCGATGTTTAAACGCTGGCTTGGCTTTCCGCGGCCCAGCTTTTCTGGCCGCGTTGATCGCGTCGCGAAATTCGCGAGCGGCCAGCGCCGGATCGGCGGCCTGGCTGAGGCCGCGCGAGATGGTCACCAGCATGCCCAGACCGTCCGCGCGCAGCCCGGCGGCCAGGGCGCTTGGCAGTTCGCCACCCTGTGCGCCGATACCGGGCGCCAGGAACCACAGGTCGGGAATCTCGCGGCGAACTTCGGCCAGGACTTCAGGGTATGTAGCGCCAACAACCAGCCCAATGTTGTTGCGTACGTTCCATTTTTGGGCGAGGCGCGCGACCTGCAGATAGATTGGCTGGCCGTTGACGAGTAGGTCCTGCAGATCCCCCGCGCCCGGATTGGAGGTCTTGCACAGTAGAAACACTCCTTTAGCTGGGTCGGCGAGGAAAGGCGAAACAGAATCCTCCCCCAAATACGGATTCACAGTGGTGGCGTGCGCTCCCAAATTGCCGAAGGCGGCCTGTGCATAAGCTTGAGAGGTAGAGCCGATATCGCCGCGCTTCGCGTCCAGCAGCACCGGTACGCCGAAGGGAACGGCGGCGATGACGTCTTTGAGCACCTGGATGCCCTCAGCGCCAAAGACTTCAAAAAAGGCGCTATTCGGCTTAAAGGCGGCGGCATAAGGAGCTGTCGCCTCAATAAGGCGCAGACAAAAATCTCGCACACCGGCCACGTTGGGTGTGGGCAGATGGCTGACGTGCGGGTCCAGGCCGACGCACAGCAGAGAGTCGACCTCCTGGGAGCGCTGTTCCAGGAATTCAAAGAAAGCCTGGGCCACTAGGCCTTCCCCAGCACCATGGCCAGGAGCGCCATGCGCGTGTACAGGCCATATTCCATCTGGCGGAAATAAGCGGCGCGTGGATCCTCGTCCACGTCCATGCTGATCTCACCGACGCGCGGCAGAGGGTGCATCACGATCATTTTTTGTTTGGCCTGCTTCATGGTATCAGCCGAGATCACGTAGAGGCCCTTGACCTGTTCGTATTCCTGCTCATCTGTAAAGCGTTCTTTTTGCACCCTGGTGACATACAGCACATCGGTCTCGGCGAGCACTGGCTCAAGGTCTGTGAATTCTTTTTGTTGGATGCCGCTTGCTTTCAGTTCCGCAAGAATTTCGGCAGGCATCTTTAGTACCTCAGGCGAAACGTAATTGAGCTTCACCTTGAATAAGGAAAGCAAGCGCGATAGTGAATGCACGGTGCGGCCATTCTTCAGGTCGCCAAGCATGGTGACGGTCAGCCCTTCAGCCGAGCCGAGTTCCTCGATAATGGTGAAGAGATCTAGCAGAGCCTGGGTGGGGTGCTCGCCCACACCGTCGCCAGCGTTGATGATCGGCTTGCGCGCATATTGGGCGGCCAGCGCCGATGCCCCGACCTCGGGGTGGCGGAGCACGATCACGTCGGCGTAACATTCCAAGCTGCGCACTGTGTCTGGCAGCGATTCGCCTTTGGACACAGAGGAGTAGCGAACCTCGTTGATGGGGATAACCGAGCCGCCCAGGCGCTCCATGGCCGCGGTGAACGAGGAGGAGGTGCGCGTCGAGGGTTCGTAGAATAAGTTCGCCAGGATCTTGCCCTTCAGCAGATCGATGGTGCCGATGCGCATCACTAATTCGCGCATTTCGTGTGCTACTCCGTAGATATAAGTCAGATCTTCGCGGGTGAATTGTTTGACCGAGAGGATGTCTTTGCCATAAAAGGGCGCCTTGCGTTGGTCCCCCAACGGCAAATGGGGATTTCCGGTTAACCTTTGATTTAGTGCGGCCATGCGTTCTCCTTTTAACGTGTGCGGATATTTTTTCCGGTGCCTGGTTTGGCGAGGACCTCACCATCCTGGTAGGCCGTCTGGCCGCGCAAAGTTACGCGGGCGACGCGGCCCGTGACCTTCCAACCTTCGAAGGGCGTCCACTCGCAGCGCGAATGCAAGTCGGCGGCGCGGATTTCGTAACTGGAGTCCAGGTCAACCTCGACGTAGGTATCAGGCTGCGCGGGGATGTGGAAGATGCGGGCGGGATTGGTGTGCAGCCGAGTGATGATGTCTTCCAGAGTAAATCTGCCTTCCTTTACAGAAGTAAGCAGCAGGGGAAGGATGGTTTCCAGCCCAGGAAACCCAGGCGGCGGATTCTCGCCATCTTTTTCAGCCAAGGTGTGCGGAGCATGATCGGTGGCGAAGCAATCGATCACATCCAGATTGGCCCACAGAGCCGCCTGGTCCGCTTTGGTAGCCAGGCGCGGGCGCACCTCGGCGCGGCCGGCGCCGATAGACGGAATGTCTTCCTCGCTGAGGTAGAGGTGGTGCGGGCAGACCTCGCAGGTCACTGGCAGCCCTTGGTCTTTGGCGGCGCGGATGAGCAGGATCTCTTCGCGGCGCGAAACGTGGCAGAGGTGGATGGGGCGGCCATGAAGCGAGGCTAGCAGGATGGCCGCTGCTAGTGTTTTGCCTTCGGCATGGACCGCCAGAGACGCCTGTTTTGGCCATGAGGCGAAATGCGGGGTCCAGCTGGTCATGTCATCCAGTTTCAGGTCCCCATAGGTTTGATCCAGATAAAGTTTAAGCCCAGCCACTTTGTCAGCCAGTTTTGAGGCGGCTTCTGCATTGTCAGGCCCTCCACCAATGTATTGCGCATAGTCACAATGAGCTTTGTCGCCAGCAGCTTCTAATGAAATTTTCAAGGATGGCGCCCCGCTGATCGCCGGATTCGTATTGGGCATGGCCAACACCGTGGTAAATCCGCCGGCGATAGCGGCCGCAGTGCCAGAATCCCAATCTTCCTTGTGCGTGGCACCCGGCTCGCGCAGGTGGACATGCACGTCGCTCAGGCCCGGCAGCCGCGTCAGCATTGGGCTCCAGGCATAAAAAAAGCGCCCAAGAGAGTGTTTCTCTTGGGCGCTGAAGCATCGGTTGTTTTCTGGGGTGTAACTGGCATGTCCTATCTATTGTATGAAGATTCTGTTTCCAGTCAAGCGCGTCTAGATCGGTGTATGTTGGAGGAGACCTAAAAAGCCGGCCAAGGCATCCGCCCCCGAAGTGTGGCCAGTGGGAAGAATGCGCATGACCGCAACTTCCAGTTGCTGCCCATTGTGCGCGGCCAGCGCAGCGATCAGGTCGTGCCACGGCTCGGCGGCTTCGCCGCTGGCGCCCGCAGTGAGCCAGGCCGCAGACAGCACATGAGTGCGCGGCGTAGCGGCCCTGGCGATGGCGTCAGTGAACTTGGCGGCGTCTGACCGCGTAGCCCATAGGCCGTGCATCACGCCCAGCAGCAGATCATCCCCGGCAGGTGTGAGGCCCGGGCCGAGGCCGGCCAGGGCTTTGGCGGCTTTGCGTACCGCGTCCAGGTTGGCTTCGGCGATGCCCGAAAAGAGCAGGGGAATATTCTGCTCGGCAGCCTGCTGGATGCGGGCCGGCAAGGTCGAGGTCCCCAGCGGATTGAGGACCAGGAGAGCAAGGCTGTCGGGTTGCGCGTGTTTTTCGAGCAAACCGGCGATGAGCCCTTCCGCCCACTGATAGTGGGCCCTGTTATTTCGTGCGGCTCCCCAGTTGGGTATTGGCTGCCAGATGCTGGCTTCCTCCGCATCGATCAGCCAATCGCCGATCCAAAAGCCATTTTCAAAAACAAGGAGAGTCGTTTCCACTTGTATATCGTTTGGAAAGGGGCCGTCCTCTAATAGTAAGGTGAACGGGCCGGAGCCGAGCTGGTGGCTGGCTAGCGCAAGCACTTCAGCTTCCTGGTTGACCAGGTTGACGACGCGTTCAAAAGCATACAGCACGTGTGCCTGCCTGGTCTTCTGCAGCCAGGCTTTGGCCCGAGGCGCAATGGAAGCTGCGCGCAGGCGAGCTGTGCGCTTACTATCCAATCAAGGAACCGTGACTGATGACAAACTTGGGGGCGCGGTGATAACGGAGCGCCTCGCGCACCGTGAGAACATCGTGGACCAGGATGTTGGCAACTGCGCCATGTTCGATGGCAAAGGCGTG
>CAZNFL010000045.1:0-19379 GCA_964572455.1 uncultured Anaerolineaceae bacterium | reverse complement strand
CGTTTTCGACAAAACCCACATCCAATTCCGGCTGCCCCAGCCCTTTGCACCTTTTATGGATTTCCTCAGTTTCGGCGTATTGCCGGAGCATTTGCTGGGAGACCTGGGCGCGAGCGCGTTGTTGATTGCACCTTTCAATTTACAGCCGGTAGGCTCCGGGCCATATCGATTTGAAGAATTGCTCACCGAAGGCGATCAGGTCACCGGTGTGGTGTTGAATGCGTGGGACGACTATTACGCGGGGAGACCTTTCATTGACCAAGTCGTCTTCCACTATTACCCAACTTCGGAAGCAGCCTACCAAGCTTACCTCCAAGGGGATTCGCTGGCTATTAGCCTCGTAGATAAGTCCATCCTGCCTGACGTGTTGGCAGACCCAACCTTAAACATTTACAGCTCGCGTCTGCCCCGTTTGAGCCTGGTCTTACTTAACCTTGGTAACTCGTCGCTGCCGTTCTTTCAGGATCTGCAGGTCCGGCAGGCCTTTTTGCAAGGCATCAACCGCCAAGGGATCATCGACCAATTTTTGGGCGGCCAAGGGTTCGTAGCCGACGGACCCATCCTGCCGGGGACTTGGGCCTATAACGAGAGCCTCCCCAGCATTCCCTATGATGCGGACAAGGCCATTTCCTTGCTCAAACAAGCCGGCTACACCATTCCGGCTGAAGGCGGCCAGGTGCGCAGCAAGGACGGCGTCGCGCTGGAGTTTGAGTTGGTGCATCCCGACACTCAGCTGCACACGCAGATCGCTGAAGGCATCCGCGATGACCTGGCGCAACTGGGCGTGCAGGTGACTCTGGTGGCGGTTCCTTATGAGCAATTGTTGAGCGATTACCTGGAGCCGCGCACTTATGAAGCGGCTCTGGTGGATCTGAATCTCTCCCACTCCCCTGACCCGGACCCGTATCCTTTTTGGCATCAAGCCGAGAGCACAAGCGGGCAAAACTATTCAAAATGGGATGACCGCCGTGCCAGCGAATACCTGGAGGAAGCCCGAGTTTCGGTGAGCCAGGCCCAGCGTGCTCGACTCTATCGCAATTTCCAGACGCACTTTTCTCGCGAGCTGCCCGCTCTACCCCTCTATTTCCAGGTGTATGATTTTGCCATCTCGTCGCAAGTGCGTGGCGTTTCCATCGGGCCTATTTTCCAATCCAGCGACCGCTTCGCCACCATCATGGAATGGTTCCTGGTGGCGCGCAGCGCGGCCGAAGAGCTGGATGCCACGTCATTGCCCGAGGACATTGGGCCTACCGAGGCAGTAGCGCCGTAACCACTTCTCGTTGTTATTCCCCTTCAGTCGAATATAGATTACTGTAAATAGTGAACAACTCATAGATGCTGCGAATGTGGTTGCGCGTCTCGGCGAACGAAACGACCTCCAGGAAGAGATCCGCATCGCCATTTGCCAGCCCAGACCAGTAGGAAGCATAGCCGGGGCCAGCGTTGTAAGCGGCCAGAGCCGCGTACATATCTCCTTCGTAAGCATTGAGTTGCATAGCCAGATAATCAGCTCCAAAGCGAATACTCACGAAAGGACGATAGAGATCATCCTCAGTGTAATCGGGGGGCCAGCCGCTAAGTTCAGCCACATCCTGCCCCGTGGAAGGAATGATCTGCAGCAACCCGCGCGCCCCGGCGGACGAGGTGACGAAGCCTTCGAACAAAGACTCCTGGCGCATCATGCTGTAGAAAAAAAGGGGATCAAGACCATTGCGGCTGGTTTGCGTCAACACAAGGTCGCTAAAGTAAGCGCCGAAGCGCAATCGATTGAAATAGCGAGGCGCGTTCATGGTAGCCGCGTCGCCCATGCCGGCAATGCTGAGCACTTCCCGGGCGGCAAAGATGCCGGGGCGATAAAGTCCCAGGCCGATCAGGTAATTGGCTAAACGATAGGAGGCGGCTGGGTCTGCCACCAGGCTTTGGCGCAGATCCTCGAATTCGGCGCGAGCCAGCTCATATTCTTTGAGGTGCCAAAATTCCGTGCCGCGCTGGAAACGAGGGTCAGCCGCCAGGGGGCCTGGGTTGCTGAGGTCAGTTTCTGCGGGGAGATCGAACGTTGCGCGGATCCAATCTTCGGCTTCCCGTCGTTCGGTCTCGATATCGTAATCAAAGCTGTAGTTTGCCGGCGGTTCAAAAATACCGCGCCCCTGCAGGATATCGCTGGCCCGCTCGCTGTAATAACCGGTCGGGTCCACGGCGGCCGCCTGCTCCCAGGCATTGCTTGCCCCGGCCTCATCGCCTTGGGCTTCCAAGGCCTTAGCGATCCAAAACAGGGATTGCGAGGTTTGCTCCAAACTTAAGGCAGCCTGGTAGGCACGCAGGAACAGGCTCTGGGCCTGGGCGTAGGACTCCAAGCGGAAAGCGCTGATCCCGGCCAGGAACACTGAGTCGTAGGCATATTCAGAGGAAGGGTATTCATCCGCAACCCGCGGCCAGATCTCTATGGATAGAGTGAGTCGCCCGCCGAGCTCAGCAATGCGGCCGGCTGTGAACAAGAACTCCGCCGAAGCCGGTTGGCTAGGGGTGGAAGCCACAAAGCGGAGAAGAGTGTCGATGGCCCCCTCGTAGTCTTCAATGTCATGCCACTGGGTATATGCCTTTTCGGAGAAAGCGTCCACCCAATGCTCATCAAAGGCATGCTCAGCAATCATGTGGTCCCACTCGCTGATGGCGGCGCCATAGTCTCCAGTAGCGCGTAAGGCCAGTGCCCGATAGTAATGGGCGGAGTCGTTATGGGCCTCCGGATTGATCTCAAGGAAACGATCAAAGGCGCGCACCGCAGCGCTGTAAAGCTCTTGAGAACTATCAAAATCGGTGGTCAAGGTGGCGACGTAATAATCGATGAAGCCGCGCTGGTACTCATCCACGGGCACAGGGACGTTCACCAGTTCGACCAGTGCGGCATACGAAGAATAGGCCAGCGGATAATTGTTGACCGCGTGTTGGTAGTGGGCGTAGGCCGACTGCGCATCCCCAAGGGCCAAGTAAGAACGGCCCATAAGCAGGTCCAGGTCAGCTTTTAGATATTCGTTGATGGTGGCGTCAAAAACAGCCTGGAAGGTGACTATGGCCGCAGTATGATCCCCGCCGAGCGCCTGGGTTGAACCGATTTTGATCTGCACTCCAAAGTTGTCGCCGAGGCGCGGTGTATTCAGAGCTTGTTGGTAGGCGTCGAGAGCATCGGCATAGGTAGTGGCATCCACTAGCCGGTCCCCGCGCCATTCGTGCACGTAAGAATCGATCAGCCCGGGGCGTAGTTCAAGATAATGCGAATAGGCTTCGGCGGCGCCAAGGAAATCATTGAATTCGACGTAAACATCGGCTAGGCTGAAATAAGCCCCGGCGGCTGCCTGGCTGGCGGGAAATTGTTCGACAAGATCTTGCAGCACCCGGCGCGCGTCGATTACGTTTTCCAACTTTATATAAGTGCGCCCCACCCCAAGCAACGCCGCCGCTCGCTCTTCATCGTCATCGCTTTCGTTCACCACGCGCTGGTATTCGCGCAGGGCAGTGTCCCAGTCACCGTTAAAGTAAGCCTTATCGCCGGCTTCCACCCTCGCTTGAAAAGTCAGTGTAGAAAGTGGAGCCGGCGCTGAAGTCGGGCTGGGAAGAGCGGTGGGATTACTGGTTTGAATTGTGGGTGACGGTTGCGGTGTATTCAGTGTCTGCGGCAAATTACACGCCTGGCCTGCGATGGCCACGGCGGCCAGCAGGAGCAGCCAGGTGTTGCGCTTCATCCCGCGACTATACCGTGCGCAAAAAGAGGTGTCAAATGCAAGGCGGGGATAGATTATGGGGTGTGGAATTTGTGCACTCATGAATATAAATATTGGCCATGTCAGTTATACTTGCACAGACGGAGATTATGGTTACAACGACGGATTCCTTGTCCCGTCTTAAGGAAATTGGATTTCGTTTGGCCGGCAGGTGGGTTCTTGATGCTGGCGAGCCTCGCTTTAGTCTAAATTCAGTATCCACATCAGAAAACCTACTATATGCTTTTGTTGTTGATGGGAAGGTCATGTACATTGGCAAGACTGTTCGTCCCCTAAAAAAACGAATGTATGGCTATCAGAATCCAGGGCCGACTCAGCATACAAACATCGCAGGCCATAACAATATCTTGAAAATTTTGCTCGCTGACCAAACCATCGAGATATACACACTTATTGAGAATGGACTTCTTCAACATGGCGGTTTCAAGGTCAATTTGGCAGCGGGTGTCGAGGATACGCTGATTCGTGAATTTCGCCCTCTTTGGAATAAGTTGGGAAAGTGATTCACCCAGGAGTTTTCGCAAAAAAGTATGATCATTGAAAGATGGAAAAAGCAAGATGAGTGGTATTGGGAAGGGAATCTGCAAACCCGAGTCGTTTCCCTCCTTCGTAAGCGGGGTTATCAAACCTATGCTTCCGATACATTAAGCAAGGAGCGTGGGCCGGATATTTTAGCCGTAAAAGGCGACGAAAAGGTTCTATTTGAAGTCAAAGGTTGGCCGGGTGACAAATTCGCTGACGGGATCAGGGCGGGAGAGAAGAAAAAAGCCAACCCAAATGCACAGGCAGGCACTTGGTTTAGTGAAGCCATGTTGACCTTGATGAAAGCCAAAACCAATTACCCAGACCATGCGCTTATATTAGTTGTTCCCGACTTTCCCCGATACCGAAGACTAGCAGAAGCTACTAAGACTGCCGTTGATTTGTTGGGCTTCAAAATATGGTATGTGAACGTAAATGGCGAAGTTATTGAGGATGGTCGCGAAGAGGGAAATCAGAAAAAACCGATTCAACAAGATAGATCGATATCTTCTAAAAGTGAAGGCTGCGAATTGTTTTATAGTTCATCCGGCAATGGAACTTTATTGTTGACCTTTTGGCTTGACGATGGGTCAGTGTTTTTCAAAGATCGATCTCAAGCAGGAGAAATGAAAGCTATTTGGCAGGAGTGGGCCTTTCAAAAGGAAAGTCCACACGTACTGCAGAAGGTGGAAAATCCCTCGCCGGCAGGTGATGCGGCAAGAGAGAAATTTTACAGAGCTCTTGAGCCCACAAATTATCAAACGGGTTTTGTGAAGAAGATAAATCAGGAACGTCCAATCGGACTTCCGGATCTTCTATTTGCGACCTTGTCGCAGCTAAGACAAGATGGGTGGAGGCTAATAATGAAAAACGTCGTGCCTACTCCGCGTGAAAAGCTTTCATCTGGCCACTGGAATGGCGAAGAATGGGATGATTATTTAACTAGGTTTCCGGCCGACTCTGACATGAGGCCGGGTTGGCATCTGTTTGAACGTGAAATTCCTCTTAGGAGCCTTGAGGAGTAAAAGCATGCCCAAAAATGCGCTGGCTAAGAACTCAGTTTCCCTCGCGGGAGAATTTGCGGTGTTATCGCAATTATCCCTTCGTGGTTATGACGCAAATATGACACTCGGCCGAACAAAAAACGTTGATATTCTCGTTTCTGATCCGGCCACGGGACGAATGTTGAAACTCGAAGTTAAAACAAACTACCAAAGCAGTAAAAGCGCTGGTGGAAGCGCAAAGCTCTTTGGGAAATTTTTGAGCGCCTGGATAATGGACGAAAAGCACGAAGTGATTCGCGACCCCGATTTGTTCTACTGTTTCGTCAATATCGGAGAAGATACTAAACAATTCAGGTTTTTCATTGTTCCAAGTGACGTAGTAGCGGATTATGTTAAAGTCCAACACAAACTTTGGCTTAATTCGGACAAGAACCACAGCCGAACCAATACAATGAGAACTTTCCGCATTGGATTAGAATCTGAAATGTATCCATTGCCCACGCCAACTGATAAGAAATATGAAGACAATTGGGAGTTTAAAAAGTAATATGCTGAGCTGACATTACGAGAAAACAAGACGGAGATAATAGCCTTTAATTTAGATCTATAATCGAGTTTGTAAAAAGGTATTCAAAAAGAATAGGCGGTAAAAAATGGCAAGGTCGAAGATTCCGGAACCAGGGTTGCCTAGCCTTTCCCTCGTATTTGGGTATATTGCTATAAAGGAACTCGGGCGCCTCGAAGATAGAGTGGTGGTCCTTGATAGATTGGGTTATGGGAATGCTGAAATTTCACGAATTTGTGGAACAACCGAGTCCCACATAAGGACCATCAAATCTAGGAGCAGAAAGCCGAAGAGGAGGAGTAAGTCATGAATAACGACTTGGAAGCAAGGGGAAGGTCTCAGCTTCTAATGCTTGCTTATCTATGCGTTTCAAAAGAATCTGAAGCAAGCCTGGTCCGAAAAGTGCAGATACTGGATCGATTTGACCTTGATGATGTTGATATCGCAATAGTCTGCGGTGCGAGCAGGCCAGCCGTAGCAACCGCGCGATTAAGGGCGAAGAAATTAAATGTCAACAAGAAGAAAAAGTAATCGAAAAAGGGTAATCAAGATTCCCAATGAGTATCTGACAGCTCTTGAGAGGGGAAAGACTCTGTTTCCGTATTTCTATGAATTTGAAAATGGTCTTCGACTAGTAGTAAGCGATTTTCTCGCAACTTGCTATACTGACTGGTGGGAACAATCACTCAAAGCAAAACTGCCAGGTGTCTATGCATACGCGGAAGAACAAGCAGAGAATCGTAATTCAATGCCGTGGATTGGAGATTCAAAGGAAGTGGAGATCCAGCCTATTCACTTAGTTACTCTAGGGCATCTTGAAGAAATTGTTAAGAAATATCAATCCGATTGCATTCCGGAATTGTTTCCCACATTGCATTTTTTTCTAGGTCATATGGACGTCATAAAGAAAGTAAGAAATTATTACGCACATATGTTTCCTTGCATTACGACCCAGGACTGCCAAATAGCAAGCAGAGAAATCAGGACCCTTGGTCTTCATATCAACTCGCGACTTGCTAGCCTAAAATAACGATAGCACACCATCCCCGTGATTTAGAAACTATCTCCAAGTCATGTAAATATTTGCAAATAAATCAACGATCTTTCTGACTGGCTTCCTTTCCCCCACCTTAATCGCATACGCCATCCTCCTGCCATAGCCCGAAATCCGCATAATCTCTTCAACTGGCATTTTTCGCCACAAATAAGCCGGAGCGCTTCTCAAGATCGTATCCCTTGTCCCCTCTACCATTACAAATTAAAAACCTTTTACCAACACCTTGACAACTGCCCGTTTTTCAACACGCTAACCCCGTTTTGCTTAATAATGTGGGCGTGGCTAAGTCTCGAAATCTCACGCATACCGTTCTGGGCTCAGACTCAAAAATGCTATTGTTTGTTTTGACCAGCGACCTACCATACCTACCATGACTACCACATCTACCATATCGACCAAACCGACATCATCGACAAATGTTACATACCTACCACGCGCTCCCAAGCATTGGCGCGCTGTTCAAGTAAGCCTGGCTGGCATATTTCTTGTAGACTTACTCAGCCAGAACCATGACCAACCGCTATCGTATCGCTGACCTGCCGCCCACCGAGAGACCCAGGGAACGCCTGAAGCAGCAAGGGCCCGGTGCCTTGAACACGGCCGAATTGCTGGCCGTGCTCCTGCGGACCGGCGTGACCGGGGAAAGCGCGGTGCAGCTAGGCGAACGGCTTCTGCAAACTTTTAAAGGTTTGGCGGGTTTGCAACGCGCCGATTTCCACGAGGTGGAAAGCCAGCATGGCATGGGCGAAGCAAAAGCCGCTACGCTAAAGGCGGCCATTGAACTGGGGCGGCGCTTATCTATTCAGGAGCCGGAAGCGCGACCCGCTATCGGCAGCCCAGCCGACGCGGCCGCCTTGGTGCAATATGAGATGGCCGCGCTGGAACAAGAGCATCTGCGCGCCATCCTGCTGGATACGCGCAACAAGGTCATGGATATCGTTGACATTTACCGCGGGACAGTAAATTCCGCGCAAGTGCGGGTGGCCGAGGTGTTCACGCAGGCCGTGCGCAAAAATGCTGCGGCCCTCATCCTGGTGCACAACCATCCCAGCGGTGACCCCACGCCAAGCCCGGATGATATGGCCCTGACCAAGGCGGTACGCGAGGCCGGCCACTTGCTAGACATTGAAGTATTGGACCATTTGGTTATCGGCCAAGGCAGCTACACGTCTATGAAGGAACGTAAGTTAGGGTTTGCTTAGGCAGATATGGAAAACAAGATCCGCTTCGAGGAACATGAGGGAAACCGAGAAGTTAAGGCCAGCCCAGTTAGCAGATCGACAGCCGAGACCCAGCCAAATAAGCCACTCCAACTTCATTGGCCAACTGATTATCGGGTGGTGACACAAGCCTTTGGGATCAACCCGGAAATGGTCAGCCAACGCAAGTTGCCAGGACACGAAGGCCTGGATATTCGCGCCCCGCTGAATGCGAAAGTCTATGCCAGCGCCGACGGAATTGTTGAAGCAGCCCAGGAGCGGATACAGGATGGGGACCCATACGGCCGCTGGGTGCGAATTCTGCACCCGGGCGGGTATCGAACGCTATACGGCCATCTGAGCAAAATCTCGGTAAATAAAGGGAACAAAGTTAAGGCCAGGCAAGTCCTTGGCCTGGCTGGGCCGACAGGAGATACGGCCGGCGGCCACATTCACCTCAGTTTGATGCTCGAGGGGGCTACGGCCAGCGGCTTAACTCAGTACCCGGATGACATCATCGACCCAACACCTTTCCTGGCAGTCGCGCCGCCTGTCAAGGACACGGTTACGTTTCCCTGGCCGATTGGGCGTTGCCTGCCAGGTGCGGCCGTCGGTCAGGATGGAAAGTTTGTGAGGAGTGCCCAGGTGGAAGCCTTGAGGCTCGACCTACAAACCAGCCCAGAAACAATAGCGCAGCTCAGAAAAAGCAATCCAGCTGCTTTCTTTATGACCCGCGTGCATCTGCCAACCAAAATAGGCGGACAAGCCCGCGAATGGGTGGCCCAAGTGCGCCCCTTGCTAAAGAAGCATGCCGATGCCGGCATCAGTTTTTTTGAAGTGCACCATGCGCCCAATCTGGCGACCGAAGGCTGCTTCAACACGTGGCAATCCGGTAGCGAGTTTGGGCGTTGGTGGATGGATGCGGTGAATATGCTAAAAGAAAGTTACCCCATGGGCAGGTTTGGCTTCCCGGGCCTGGCCAACGGGCCGCAGGTCGCCGGCCAGCGCCTGGATGCTGATATTTTCCTGGAGCAGGCCGACGAAGCCTTGTTGCTTGCGGATTGGATCGGAGTACATTGTTATTGGAGCAATAGTGAAGAATTTACGAGTGAAAGCTTTGGGGCGCGCGAGGTAAGGATGCGGCGCTGGTACCCGGATAAATTGCTCTTTATTACTGAATTCGGAAATCTGAACTCGCTGACCGATGAAAATGCCAAGGCTCGTGACTATGGCGCATTCCTCGAGAGGGTGCTGAAGGATGTAGGGATCGGCGCCGCCTTTCTCAGCGCCGCTAAGTAAGCTACTCTGTTGCGGCTATGGAGAAGTTCCTCCATAGCCCGGTCGCAGGTTTCCAGTCTGCAACTACATCCGTCACAGAGGAGCCTGAGGGCCCGCGTTTGATGTCCGCAAGGAAAGACTCTAGGACGGTGCGCTCGCCCTCTGCGAGCACTTCTACGCGGCCATCGGAAACATTGCGCACCCAGCCGGTAATCGGCAAGGCGCCGGCTTCTTGGCGCACAAAATAGCGAAAGCCGACCCCTTGAACGTGGCCACCCAACCAGGCATGGAGTTGAATTTGCTCGGCCATCAGAAGTTCTTTCTACCAATTGGGGCGAAATGAGAATTAAAGATCGTTATGAAGTAAGTTGGTCGTCGTCATCACCTAAATCGGGCGTTGCGGGATCGATCAGATCTTGCAGATCTTCAGGCGAGAAATCCAATATATTCAAGTCTGACATCTCATGGGTCAGGGTTAGATTCTCCAAAGCATCCTCGATCAGATCGATCTCATCTTCATCTTCGGTATGCTCCATCAATTCTTCGAGGGCTTCTTCTGCCCCAGCGCCGCCGATCTGCGAAAGGGCCCAAGCCGCAGCCAGGCGCAGTTCGGAATCCTCTTCTTGCAGCAGGTCTACCAGGGCTGGCAGGGCGTCGCTCAGCTCAAGTTCGCCGGCCGCCCGGGCGGCTTCGCGGCTCAATTCAAGGTTGCTGTCGTTTAGGCGATCGATCACCAGCATCGCCCAGCGCTCATCCGCGGAGCGGCCCATGGCATATAAGGCGCTGGCGGCCCACTCTTCGCTATCGTCTTCATATGCCTGCTCGATAAGCTCTGGCACCTCAGGGCGGCTTGAAAAACCCAGCGACTCCAGCGCCCGGCGCCGGATAAGAAGATCGGCGTCCCCATCCACTATGCTGAGCAGGCGCTCCTCTATCTTCTTTAACGTGCCCGCCGGGACTTTGCCAACCTCCCCCAGGTATACAAAGCGCCCGAGAGCGGCCGCCGCCTGAGAGCGGACTTCGGTGCTTTCGTCATTTTCCAGGAGATCTAATAACGGGGGAACCAGCCTAACTTGCTCAGAAGGCCACAGCGACCGAACGGCCGTCACGCGCACCCCGGGATCCTCGTCGCCCAAGGCGATGCGGTTCACGGCGTCGAATTGCAGCATGGTATTGCTTTCGGCCAGCGTTTCCAGGTCCTCCAAAACGCCAAGACGTCTTTGTGAAGAAAGGCCGAACCACACCCGGCTGATCAGACCGAGTTCTTCACCTTCTAAGGCTGAAAGGCGGTAGAGATAACGAGCGGGGAAAGGCTGCTCCTCATCGCGGAGGGCAAGCACCACATCGTCAAACGGAACATCCGGCTGCCCGTTAAGTTGCGCCTCGTCCATGTCAGGGGATCACAAGGGGATTGATGAAATCCTGGATATTGATATACACGATCAACATCAACAACAGCGCCAAGCCGATGAGGTTCACGGCGTTTTCATAGGCTGGAGGGATGCGGCGGCGGAAAATGATCTCGGGCAAGGTGAACAAGATACGGCCACCATCCAGGGCTGGGACCGGCAGTAAATTCAAGATGCCCAACGAGACCGAAATGGACGCAAAGAAGGAGAGCGTGTTAACCCCAGGCGGCAAATTACCTTCCGGGGCAG
This sequence comes from uncultured Anaerolineaceae bacterium, assembly GCA_964572455.1. Classification (GTDB taxonomy): domain Bacteria; phylum Chloroflexota; class Anaerolineae; order Anaerolineales; family UBA11579; genus JAMCZK01. Next base: position 8,320 of record CAZNFL010000045.1, on the reverse strand, counting down.
CATCCGCCTCGCGGACTTGGGTGTAGATATCGTACATGCCCTTATAGCCGATCAGGCGGCCTTCATCGGGGTTGGCACCCCCACTGAGTAGGCGGCTTGGCAGCGCGATCAACGCCCCGGCTTGCTCCCAGATAGCCTGACTGCCTACCGACAGAGCCTCGCTGGGGCTGATGGGGATAAAGGGATGGCCCATGGAAATACCAATGGCGCCATCAGCAGGCGGGGGATCGCGAGGAATTAGGGTGGCAGTGTTGGTCACCCCATCGCGAGAGTAAGTGATCTCGATCGGCTCGCCGAGGTGAGCGTAAATTTGGTCGTGCAGTTCCTCGGTGCTCCCTATCGGTTCGTCATTGACTTGCAAAACAATATCATCGGATTGCAGACCAACGGTAGCTGCAGGAGAGGCGGGCGCTACATCCATGATCTGCACAGTCTCAAGATCGGGCTTGCCCAGCTGGAGGAAGATGTAAGCGTAAAGGAGAAGAGCCACCAGAATGTTCATGGCCGGCCCTGAAATGAGAACAAAGATGCGCGTCCAAGGAGAGGCGGCCGAAAGCCCACCGGGGACATTGGGGTCGTTTTCGCCAGCCGGGCGCACAAAGCCGCCCAGCGGAATGGCGTTGAGCGTAAATTCGGTTTCACCTAGCTTAAAAAGGCGGGCAACGCGGGGTGGAAAACCGATGCCAAATTCAGTGACCTTGATACGGCTTAGTTTGGCCGCCAAAAAATGGCCCAGCTCGTGGACAACGATCAACGAAGCCAGGGCGACGATAAAAAGGAGGAGAGAAGAGATAGTTTCCATAGGATCGGAGGGATTATATCGTCTTAGGGTGAGGGGTTCCGAGAGTTGGCTAAGAACCGTATAAGAATCATCTAACCTGATTCAATCCAACAAGCGAGCCGGACCGCCCGGGTTGGCGCTCAGCACACGGATGACTCTCGGAATTTCCTGCAAACGGGCAAACACGTTCTCAGCGTCACTGGCGGGGCAAAGGACGTGAACGTTCGGACCAGCATCCAGAGTGTAACAAACGGGAAGGCCGCCAGCTCGCCAGGTGCGCACGGCATCCATAATGGCAAGGCTGGCGGGCAGCCAGTAATGCAGGGGCGGGTGAGCAGTCATCATCACTGCGTGCATCAGATGGCAATCCAATTCGACCAAGTCGGCAAAGGTCGAAAAATCTCTTTCCAGAATGGCCTTTTGACAGAGGTCCAGGCGCTGGGGTGCGCCCGCCAGGCGGGCAGCCTGCAGAGGGGACGTAGCGGCCAGCTTGTGGCCCTGTGTTGACCCAACTGCTTTATGCCCTTCGCTGACGATGGCAATGCAATCAGCCAGGGCCCAATGTTCAGGAGGGGCGATCGAAGCGGCAAAGCTCCCGTTATCTAGGTCCGCAGCCTGCCAGACCACAAAACCAGAGGGGATGGAGCGGGCAGCTGAACCGGAGCCGCGCCGCGCCAGGCGGGATAAGGAGGGCTCGTCCAAGCGAAGGCCCGCCGCGGCGCTGGCGGCCAGGGCTAGCGCGGCAAAGGCCGACGATGAAGAGGCGATGCCAGCGCCGCTTGGAAAGTTATTTTCACTGGATACGCGCGCTTTGGTCTGGATGGTAGCCACGCCGCGCACGAGATCAAGAAACTTTGAGACCCTATGTTGCTGATCCTTGGAGGCCGGTTCTCCGTTTAGCAGCAGATTATCTTCTTGCAGGGAGGGATCGAACTGGACGGTGGTGCGAGTGTGCAAGCCGCCTAAGTTCATGGAGAGGGAACTGGAAGCGGGCAGGCGTAGTTCGTCGTCCCGATTGCCCCAATATTTTATGAAGGCAATGTTTGGGTGAGCAACTGCTGTGACAGAATGGGCGGGGGCGGTCATTAGCCTTGGGAAATAAAGAGAGCCAACAAACCAGCCTGGCTGACCACCGCCAGCAAAGTGGACATCCAAATAGAGGCGGAAATGAAGCGCTGCCCGGCGCTCATCTGCTCGGCCATGACATAGGCGTTGATGCCGGTCGGCATGCCAGCAGCCATCACCGCAACCGCCGCCCACAACGGGTCGAGACCAATGACGACAAAGACCAGCACCCAAACTAAGAGCGGCTGCAAGATCATCTTGAGCCCGACCATGGTCAGCGCTTCACGGCTGGGTTTGCCTACTTTATACCGGTGGAAGGACGCGCCTAATACGATCAGGGCGCAGGGCAGGCCGGTCTGAGCAATCAGGTGAATGGAGTCTGCAATTAGGGACGGCATTTGAATAGAAAGCAATTTAACCAGGAAGCCCAGCGCCAACCCGATCATCAGGGGATTGGCGGCTACGCGTTTGATCGGCTTCCATAAGCGCGAAACCATGCGCGTGCCGGGCTCGTTGGGATTGGCAAATAGCGTCACTAAGGGGAAGAGCAACAGGTTTTGAAAGGAAACCAACGCCAACAAAGGAAGAATGGCTTGCTCCCCAAGCCCGGCGGCGATGATCGGCAGGCCAACAATGACCAGGTTGGAATAACTGGCGCCCAATCCAAAGATGGCTTGTTCGGCGGGAACCAAACGAAACCACCAGCGGCTAGCGAGGATACCCAAACCGAAGATCAAATAGGAAACCCCGTAGAAGGCCAGGAAGAAGCCCCAATCGAATGAGGCAGGCCAAACCGAATTCACCAAAGAATCGAACAAGAGAAAAGGAAGGGCAAACGAAATTACAAAGCGAGATAGGCCGTCGATATCGCTTTCGGCGAGCACGCGCCGGTTGGCGACCAGATAGCCCAGGGCGGAAATTGCAATAACCGGAAATATCGACTCGAACACGCTGAGCATAGGCACCTACAGGGTCATGGCCAATCCGTCCGCCCGCGGGTCACTTCCACCCCAAAACACGCCGCTCGCCTTGTCGTGCACGATCACCTGCCCGCGGCCGAAGAGGGCACGCTCCATTCCTGTGATCAGCTTGACGCGATGCCCCAGCTTTTCCAGTGATGCCAGCGTTTGGGGGAGAACACCCTCCTCAATAGCAACCGTTCCGCTGGCGGTGCCATCCTCGATGCAGAAGCGGGGGCGATCCAAAGCTGCTTGGGGATCGAGAGCATCGTCGATCAACCCAATAGCCACTTGCACGTGGCCCTGAGGCTGCATAAACCCGCCCATAACGCCATAGCAAGCAAATAAACTGCTGTCGTCTTCGTTGGTGATCAGGGCGGGAATGATGGTGTGATAGGGGCGTTTACCGGGAGCGAGGGCGTTGGGATGCCCCGGATCCAGGCCAAAGCCAAAGCCGCGGTTCTGCAGGGTGAACCCCCAGCCTTTGGGAACGATACCTGTGCCAAAGCCGTAATAGTTGCTGTTGATGAAGGAGCAGGCATTTCCATCCTCATCCACTACGCTGAAATACGCTGTGTCCGTGCTTGAGGTCGGGGCGCCGTGGGCGAAAGTCAAATTTGTACGCTGGGGATCAAGGAGCTGCCTGCGTTTGGCAGCGTAAGGCTTGGATAGTAAGGCGTCCAGGGGCGCCGGATTGGTGGCGGGGTCGGCAACGAACCAACGCGTGTCGGCGAAGGCCAGGCGCATGGCTTCGATCATCAGGTGAAACCGTTCAGCACCTAGTGGATCTAATTTAGCCAGGTTGAAATCTTCCAGAATATTGAGAGCCAACAGGGCGGCCAAGCCTTGTCCGTTTGGCGGGCATTCCCAAACGCGATACCCGCGGTAGGTCGAGCTGATCGGAGTATCCCAGGTACTGTGGTGCGAAGCCAGGTCTTCTGCGGCCAGCACACCGCCAGATTCCTGAACGACGTTCACGATGGCCTTGGAAATTTCGCCTTGATAAAAGGCGGCCTTGCCGCCCTGTGCGAGGACGCGAAAGGTACGCGCCAGGCCGGGGTTGCGGAAGAGCTCTCCGGCCCGCGGAGCGCGTCCATCTATGGTCAGTTCCCGACCATTAGCGGCTTTGCCAAGTTGATTGGCGGCGCCGCCCGCCCAAAAGTAACTGGTGAGCGGCGCGACTGGAAAGCCCTGCTCGGCGAGCCGAATTGCCGGGGATAGGACCTCCGCCATTTTCATTCGGCCATGTTTTTCGACAAGATCACACCATCCGGCGGCGGCCCCGGGTACGGTAACCGTGTGGGCGTGATAGGGCGGAAGTTCGCGTTCAAAGCCCTGGCGCTTCAGCAAGTCGAGCGACAGGGAACCGGGAGCGCGGCCAGAGCCGTTGAGGGCGGTGATGACTTTCGTTTTAGCTTTAAAGTACAAGGCGAAGCAATCACCGCCGATGCCGGTGCTGGTAGGCTCGGTGACGTTCAAGGCGGTGGCGGCCACGGCAGCATCCGCGGCATTGCCGCCCTGGCGCAGGATCTCCAAGCCGGCGGCCACGGCCAGTGGCTGGCTGCCCGCCAGCATGCCGCCCCGCCCGGCCACGGGTGAACGACGCGACGAGGAGGTGAAATTAAGTTCAGCAGAATTCATTGCGCTATTCACGAAAACGACTCATTCTACCTAACTTGGAAAAAGCAAGGACTCCCGAATGGGAGCAATCGTACATCTCTATGTTATTGGGCCATCTGTGCTATAGAAAATCTTCGGCGTAGTGGCAAGCCACCCAGTGGCCAGGCTGCAGTTCGCGCAATTCCGGCTCCTCCACCGAGCAGTGCGCCAGGCGGGCAATCGGGCAGCGGGGATGAAAACGGCAGCCGGAAGGCGGGTTGAGCGGGCTGGGAACATCGCCGGGGAGGATGGTGCGTTGCGGCTTGTGGGCAGGGTCGGGAATGGGGATTGCCGACATGAGCGCGCGTGTGTAAGGGTGGAGCGGCAGCCTGAACAGGTCATCCCGCGGAGCGATCTCCGCAATTCTCCCTAAATACATCACGGCCACCCTATCGGAGATGTGTTCCACCACAGCCAGGTTGTGAGCCACGAACATGTAGGTCAAACCCATTTGAGTTTGCAGGTCTTTCAATATGTTCAAGACCTGGGCCTGGATCGAAACGTCCAAAGCAGAGACTGGTTCATCGAGGATAAGGAATTCTGGAATCATCACCAGGGCGCGGGCAATACCAATGCGCTGGCGCTGGCCGCCGGAGAACTCATGAGGATAGCGGTTAGCGTGGTAATCCTCCAACCCCACTTGTTTCATCGCGCTCAGCACTAGGTCAAAACGTTGTTTGGGGTCTCCTATATTATGAATCTTCAGCCCCTCGCCAATGGCCTCACCCACCGAAATACGCGGGTCCAGAGAGGTGTAGGGATCCTGGAATATGATCTGAATCTTGCGGCGCAGTTCCTTGAGTTCCTGGCCACTTGCGTCAAAAATATTTTCCCCGCGAAAAAAAGCTTGCCCTGAGGTAGGTTCGATCAGGCGGAGCATGGTCTGGCTGACCGTGGTCTTGCCACAACCTGATTCGCCAACCAGACTCAGTGTCTCGCCCTGTTTTATCGTAAAGCTAACGTCGTCCACGGCTTTAACATCAGCCACATGACGGCGCAGCACACCCTCGTAAACAGGGAAATACTTGACCAGGTTCTTTACTTCAACCAGGTCTTGCGAGTTTTTCGTTTGCTGTTCCGGTTTTGATGGCATGGGGATCAAGACCGCAATGGGGGCTTATGGTTTGCGTGCTCCTCGTAAAGCCAGCAGCGCACCTTGTGCCCGGGCTTGTCGGTAATCAACGAGGGTTCGACCTCCCAACAGATCTTGAGATCGAATTGCTCGCGGGCTTTGCAGCGCGGGGCAAAACGGCAATGCCCGGAGAGACCGATTAGATTGGGAACGGATCCCGGTATAGTTTCAAGCCGCTCCCTCACCTTTCCCAACACGGGTACGGAGGAGAGCAAGCCTTGGGTATAGGGATGAAGGGGCTCACTAAACAGGGTTTCCGTTTCAGCCTCTTCCACGATCTGCCCGGCGTACATGACCGCCACGCGGTCGGCCATCTCGGCGATCACGCCCAAGTCATGCGTGATGAGGATGACTGAAGTCCCGGTCTGCTCGATAAGGGCGCGCAGCAAGTCCAGGATCTGGGCTTGGATGGTTACATCCAGCGCAGTGGTGGGTTCATCTGCGATGAGCAATTTTGGCTTCAGCGCCAGGGCCATGGCGATCATCACGCGCTGGGCTTGGCCCCCGGAGAGCTGGTGGGGATACGCGTTTGCTTTGCTTTCAGGATCTGGAATTCCCACCATGCGGAGAAGGTCAACGGCTCGCTTTCTAGCCTCCTCTTTTTCCAATTTCTGGTGGATCTGAAATACTTCGGCGATCTGGTCGCCGATCTTAAATACGGGATTCAGGCTATTTTTGGGTTGCTGGAAAATCATTGACAATTGGTTGCCACGCACGTTGGCCACCAATTGATCATCCATCCCAAGTAAATTGTTTCCGTCGAAGATGACCTCCCCTTCAACAATGCGCCCCGGTGCGTCCACCAATCGCATAATAGAAAAGGACGTCACGCTTTTCCCGCATCCAGATTCCCCCACCAGGCCAAAAACTTCGCCAAGGGAGACCTCAAAGTCTACGCCATCCACTGCGGTGACAACGCCGTCCTCCGTAAAGAAGTAGGTTTTTAAATTCCTAACTTCCAATAGGGGAGAACGACCGGATTCCGTCCTACCTCCCGTTTGATTGACTTTGCTAGCCGAGACGATTGTCATCATTGTCTCTATTTCTTGGCGATTTGAGCCAGGCGGGGATCCAGTGCGTCGCGCAGCCCATCCCCCAGCAGGTTGAAGGCCAGCACCGTAACCATGATGGCGATACCTGGAAAAAACACCAGATGGGGAGATGTGAACACTTGGTTGCGCTCGCGGCCCAGCATGGTGCCCCACTCGGGGGTGGGTTCCTGGGCGCCTAACCCAAGGAAGGAAAGCGCGGCGGCTTCCAAGATGGCGGAAGCCACGCTGAGTGTGGCTTGCACAATCAAGGTGGGAATTGCGTTCGGAAGGATGCGGCGGAATAGCAAATGGACCGGGCCCGCGCCCAGAGCTCGGGAGGCGGCAACGAACTCTTGTTCCTTCAAAGATAAAACGCTGGCTCTGACCAGCCGAGCAAAAACCGGAATGTTCACGATGGCAATCGCATACAAAGCATTCTGTAAGCCGCGGCCTAACACGGTGATGATGGCAATGGCCAGCAAGAAACTCGGGAAGGCTAAGATCACATCCATGAAGCGCATAACGATATTATCGAACCACCCGCCGATGTAGCCCGAAACAGCCCCAATTAGCAGCCCAACGATTACGGCAATACCAATAGTTGAGATACCGATGAACAGCGACACGCGGGTGCCGTAAATGAGGCGGCTAAATTGGTCACGAAAGTTCCCATCGATGCCCATGAAATGCTCGGGGCGGTCTGCTGGGCAGCCCAATAAATGGATGCAAGGGGCTTCCCTGGCAGTGACATCTTCCACATCGATCAGGACTTTTTCGGGCGGGTATGGAGCCAGCATGGGAGCAAACACGGCCACCAGGATCAAGAAAATCAATAATCCCATGCCCAACAAAGCATTGCGCTGTTTGAAAAGGCGCCGCAACGTCAGGCCCCCTAAGCTGCGTGGTTTTACAGCCTGGGCAATCATATCGGAATGGATCACTTCAGGTTTTGCGGCCATGGTTAGCTAAGCTTGATGCGTGGATCTATAAACGCATAGGAGATGTCGACCAGGGTGTTGATGAGCACATATCCCACGGCAACCACGACAGTGAAGGATTGAATGATCGGATAATCCCTGCCGGTGATTGCATCGAAAAGGGCGCGTCCAACCCCCGAAAAACCAAAGATGCTTTCCGTGAGCACGGCCCCGGCAAACAAGGTGCCTGTCTGCAAACCGATCACGGTGATCACCGGCAGCAGGGCATTGCGAAAGGCATGTTTCCAGATCACCTGGCGTTCGCCAACACCCTTGGCCCTAGCAGAACGGACATACTCACGCCCCAGGACATCCAGCATGCTGGAACGGGTGATGCGCGCAATGATCGAAAGCGGGATGGTACTGAGCGCCAAGGCAGGCAAGATCAGATGTTTAAGGGCATCCAATAAAATATCGAATCGAAAGGACATAATCGAATTGAAAATAACAAAATTCGAAAAGAAGTCGCCGATCTGGTATAGCAGGCTTCCACGCACCAAGTGGATTCCCCAGGCCTCATAGAACGGAATAGGCAATAAGCCGGCGGTCAGACGACCTGTGGGAGGTAACGAAAAAGGGGTATCTTTCAGCAAGATAGCAAAAACAAAAGCCAGCATAAGACCCAACCAATAGACCGGCATAGAAACGCCGATATTAGCGCCGATCATGGTCACTACGTCCGTGGTGGAATTGCGTCTAACCGCAGACAGTACCCC
>CAZNFL010000044.1:0-20356 GCA_964572455.1 uncultured Anaerolineaceae bacterium | reverse complement strand
TCCCAGCGGGCGCGTTCGCGCAGGCGCAGGAACCATTCGATGGCAAAAAAGGCCAGAGCCAGGATGAGCGCCAGGGCCACGTTCAGCACGCGGCCGGCCAGCAGCCAGGCCAGCGTGCCGGCATATACGCCGACCCATAGCGCCTGGCGCAGGATGACGCGCACCGTGGCCGGCGGCTCGCCGGGGAAGCGGTGGTTGAGGAAGGAGGTGATGGGCAGCGCCGCGCCGGTGAAAGCCACCACCACCAGGAAAAAGAAGAGCCAGCGCGGCCACAAGCGCGGCTCGGCGAAGGTCATCAAGGCGATCAGGCCGCCCCAACCTACCAGCACGAAGAGCAGCGTGGTTGGGAGGAAGGAAAGCGGCGAAGGGGTGCGGGCTGGGATCATGGGGAGATTATAAATCGCTTGACAAACGATCCAATCTCACCTTTCGCCGAGCTTATTGGGGTTTAATAGCTCAAACTTTGACCATTCGAAGTCACCGGTCCAAGCAGAGTTTTCGAACTGTGCAATCCTACTCTAGCCTTTGTCAAGCTATGGTCTTGTATTTTCTTCCAATTTCCCAGCCCCCCTTTCCGCGCAAATACAACTTTGTCAAGCAAATGCAAGGAAGAGTAGAAACTGGACGAGAGCTATTTGGCCAGCCTGCCTTAGCACGCACGCATCCTGTATAATCAAGGTGGGCGGGGGAAGAGCCGAGATTTACAGTGTCACAAGTTCACGACCCGCCGTTCTTATCCGCCCACGATTGAGGCGGATTTTTTAACTCTGCGAAGACTATGACAAACAAAACCGACAGCGCCCATCCCCTCATCATCATCGCCTCCAACCGCGGCCCGTTCTCCTTCAGCAAGAAGGGCCGCGGCTTTTCGGTGGAGCGCGGCGCCGGCGGCTTGGTAACCGCCCTCGGCGCCCTGGCCGAACGCCACGATGTGCTGTGGGTGGCCTCAGCGATGAGCGAGGGCGACCGCGTCTGGGCGCAGCAGCACGCCGGCCAGGAGCAGCAAGTGGAGGGCATCCGCCTGAAACTGGTGGAACCCAACCTGGAAGATTACGAAGGCTATTACAACGAGATCGCCAACCCGCTGCTGTGGTTCATCCAGCACCAATTGTGGGATACGCCGCGGACACCCAGCATCACCCAGCAAACCTGGGACTCCTGGGAAAAGGGCTACAAGCCGGTCAACAAGCTATTTGCCCAGGCCATAGCCGAAGCGGCCAAAGACGCCGGCCGCCCGGTGATCATCCTGCCCCAGGATTATCATCTCTACATGGTGCCCTATTACCTGCGTCTCCTGGTGGGCGATAGCGTGCAGATCCAGCCTTTTGTGCATATCCCCTGGCCGGGGCCGGATGCCTGGCGTATCCTGCCACCGGCCATGCGCACCGCCATCTTCAGCAGCTTGCTCGAATCAGACCGGGTCGGCTTCCAGACCGCCAAGGATGCTTTCAACTTCGTGCAGACCTGCCGCTTTTATTTGGATGCGCACGCTTATGGCCGCCGCAACGCAGTGGAATATAACGGCCGCGATGTGGGGGCGATGGCTTACCCCATTTCAATTGACGTTGAATACCTCGACCAGCTGGTAAACGAGCAGGTGACCAAGTTGGAGCGCTCCAACTTGCTGAATACAGTAGGTGACCGCCAGGTGATCTTGCGCGTGGACCGGGTGGAGCCCAGCAAGAATCACCTGCGCGGGTTCCAAGCCTACCGAGCGCTGCTGGAACGCTATCCAGAACACCGCGGCAGGATCCAAATGCTGGCTTTGCTGGTGCCTTCGCGCATGGAGGTGGGCGAATACCAGGATTACCTGGGCGAGATCATGACCGTGGCGGGCATCATCAACGCCGAATTCAGTGATTCGATCTGGGAGCCGGTGCGCATCATCCTGGGGGACAACTACGTGCGCGCCATTGCCGCCATGCAAATGTATGACGTGCTGCTGGTGAACCCGCTGGCGGATGGGATGAACTTAGTGGCTAAGGAAGGCGTGGTTGCCAACCAGAAGGACGGCGTACTGGTGCTTTCGGAATACGCCGGGGCTTTCTACGAGCTGGCCGAACACGCGCTGATCGTTTCGCCGTTTGATGTGTATGGCACCGCAGAAGCCTTGCACACCGCGCTGACCATGCCGAGGGCCGAGCGCCAACGCCGCGCCCAGGCGCTGCGCGCCATCGTCACCAAGGCGGATGTGCGCGAATGGTTCGCCGCTCAGGTGGATGATGCCTTGCGCGCCGCCAACAGCCAGGCGAGCAATTCTTCAACGTCGGCGACGCCATCCGCCAAGAAGTCGGCGGTGGCGGCCAAGCCTTCCGGCGCGTCAACCGATTGAACGCCAACTCCCCAGGCCTCGCAGATCTTTTCTTCGCGAAGCCGACGCGCCATGCGCAGCGCGTTCAAGTCGCTAATATCGTCGCCCAGGAAGAGGGCCGCGTCCAAGCCTTTTTCTTCAACAAGTCTGCGGAAGGCGATGCCTTTGTCCATTTCAATGGGGGGCCGCACTTCGAAAACCATCTTGCCCATGAATAAGACCAGGCCATGCCTGGCCACCAACTCTTCGATCTGAGCGCGGTGCCGGCTGGCAAATTCTTCCGGCTGCGGCGCCTGGCGATAATGGAAGCTGAGCGTCATCTGCTTGTCTTCCACGAAAGCCCCGTCCTGTTCTAGCGGCTGCAGTTCTTTTTTCACCGCCTGCAATTTTTGCAGGTAGGGCTCAACGTCCGGCAGGATCGCTGTTTTCCCTTGCTCCCAGCGCTCCAGGCCGTGATTGCCAATGTAGACCAACCCGGGCAAGCCGACCTTGCCCGCCAAGCTGGCGGCGCGCCGCCCAGAGATCAGGGCCAGCAGGGGCAACTCGGCGCCCAGCGCGGCCAGCAGCTCGCGGCTGCGCGGGCTGATGTGGGCTGCATCCGGCGTGGGCGCAATGGGGGCTAGGGTGCCGTCCAGGTCGCTGAACAGGCCGAAACGCGCAAGGCGGATGAGTTTGGCGAGAGTGTCAGTGGCTTGTTTCCAGTTGGGCATAGCTAGAGTCTAGCCGATTATTCTGCGGACTAAGAGCGAGGGCATGTGTTGCAGAACGCGGTAATTCGGAAGACTAGACTGCGAGGATTCTTCAGCTCGCCGATCCTTCGACTTCGCTCAGGACGGCGGCTGCCTCAGACACGCATTGAGGCGCTCGGAATAACAAAAATAGAGATGAATGATAAATGTAGGGGAATGATAAAGGGTGTGTTACTCCCCTTCCAATTCGCCCAGGTAGCCCAGTTCCAGCAGGGCCTGCAACACCTGCTGCCCGGCGCCGGGCTTCACGGCAATGGCCGAGGGGCCCAGCGGCTCGCCTAAATAGCGGGCGGCCCGCGAGGCGCGCAGCGCCTTGAGCGCCGCGGCAGAGCCCACACTCAGCACCAGGGTAGCACCCAGGCGGGCCTGGGTTCCCTGCTGCTCCCAGAGTTTCAAGGCCTGCACCAGGTTCGGCGGCAAGGAGGAGGCACTGTGGGCCTTCAGCAGGCTCAGCAGTTGCCCAACTTTCAACCCCTGCTTGCGGGCGCGATCCAGCGAGGCGGCGGAGATGCGGTAAGCATAGCCATCCTTCTGCTGGGGCAGCCATTCGCAAAAGCGGGCGAGCAGGTAACGGGTGGCGCGCGGCGCCAACGCCGGGACGAGGACCTTACCCTGCGAATCAACCTTCAGCTTGAACTTCTCGGCCTTAAAACCACTGGGCGTTATGCCTGTGAATAACTGCTCAGCCCAGCGGCTCCAGCGGAAGGCGGTGGCGGGTTGGCCTTCGGCGGAGGCGGCCAGGTCCACAAAGCCTAAGGCGTGCAAAGGCCCGCGCAGGATATAGGCGATAAGGGCGCCATCCACCGCCTCCCAGTGGGCGAAGCCGCGCAGGTATTCGCCGGTGGCCGAATGGCGCAGGTACCAGGAGTCGAAATCGGCGGCCGGGCGCTGAAAATCCGGGTTGCGCGCTTTCACATCCGCCAAAAGGGCGGAAATGTTCCACCATTGCCCGGCAGGCGCGCTGCGCACAAAGGCCAGCACTTTTTGACGGGCGGCGAAGGCATCGTTCTCCCAATTGCCTTCGGCGTTCAGACCGGGCATCAAGCGCAGCTCGTTGAAATCGCGGCTCGATAGCCAGGCGGCGGCCAACGTGGGCAGCGCTTGGCTGCGCGGCGCTTCAAGGAAACGGCGCGCAGCTTCCGGGACGGGTAAACCCTGCGCGTCCAGAATATTGGCGGCAGCCAGCAAGGCCTTCAGCGCTTCCGGTAGAAGCTGCCAGTCTTCCGCAGCGGCCAGTTCTTCTGCACTCAAGCCCATGCGCAGAGCGGCCAGTAGGCTGCAGGTCTGGTCCAGGATACGGTCGGTGGCGGGAACAAAGTGGGCGCGTTCCTCGGGCCGAGCTGGCCGGCCGTAGGGTTCAACGGCTGGCTTGGAAGCCTCCAAGACCGCCAGCATCTCATCCGGCACATAGGCAAACTCGCGCAACCCTTCCGGCGTGTCGAAGAAGGCACGCCCCAGAAGACCGCGGTACCAAAGCTCTTCCGTGGCCGACATCGGATGAAGATGGGGTTGCTCTTTATCGCGGCGGGCTGGGCCAAGCTCGCGTAGCTCGCCGAAGTTGCGCGCGAACTGACCCCAGGGCGCGCGCCCGGCCTGGGCAGACAGCGCGGCCAGGGCCTGCTGGGCCCCGGCGGAGAGCGCAGCGAGCCCATCGGCAACGGCCTGGGGTAACAGTTTTTCTAATTGTTGAAGTGCGGAGCGTGCGTCCGGGGCCTGTAACTCGATGCCCCACAGTTCAGCCAGGATGCGCAGGCGACCCAGGTCTTGGCCTTCGAGGCTTTGGGCGAGGCCGGGCATGCGAGACCTCTAGGAATTCGGGGCGATGATCTCCAGCGCCTGGGGCAGCACCTGGATCTTGAGATGATGCACGTTGCTGGCAAAACCGGCGAAGGTTTCGCCGTCGGTGTGCAGGGTTAGCGGCTGAGGGCAGTGGATCTCAATGCTTTTAAGTTTGCCCATCGAGACTTGCTTGAAGTTGCCCTGGCTGCCGCGCAGGAATTCTGGGATGAGGCGAAACATCATGGGTCGCGAGACTTTTCTCACGGCGGTGAAATTCAGCACGCCGTCATCCAGCTTGGCCCCTGGCGCGGTGAGGAAACCGCCCCCTTCGCGCTCTCCATTGCACACGGCCAGCATCATCAATTCGTCAGACCAGGATCTTTCATCCGTGGTGATCTTCATTTCAAGCACGTCGTAATGGCGGACGATGGTGAGCAGCACAGCCACTAAATACATGAGAAAGCCGCGCACCACCGGCAGATTGTGGGAGTAGATATTGACCGAACCACCGAAGCCAATATTGAGGGAATTATCAAAATATTCTTTGCGGCCGTGTTCATCCTCGACGACGCCCAGGTCGATCTTGCGCGCCTTTCCGGTGAGGACTTGCTTCATGGCCAGATCAGGTTTGGTGGACATGCCCGCGGCGTGGGCGAAATCGTTGCCGGACCCTAAGGGAACTACCCCGAACTGCGGCCGCTTGCCTTCCGGCAACTGCATGAGGCCATTGATAGCCTCGTGCACGGTACCGTCGCCGCCGACGGCGATGACCAATTCGTAACCGTCCAGGCCGGCCTGGCGGGCGAGCTCCGTGGCATGGGTGGGGTACACAGTGCCGGCCCAATCGGCGCCGCCCAATTCCTCCACGATGGGGCGCAGGTCGGTGGCCTGGCGCCAGGCATTGCCCATGTCAGCGTTGGGGTTAATGATCAACTTCGTGCGCTTGCCAGCCATGCAGCCTCCGGTGCGAGCGCCGAATGGAGAAGCCCAGCGCAGGCAGGAATTATAGTCGCAAAGGGAGAGGCAAAAAAGAAGCCGCCGCGGATTCGCGGCGGCCTAATATGGAAGAAGGTGTTCCCTTGAAATATTACCCAGGCCAATCTCGCAGGATGCGTTCGGTTTCTTCGGCGTGGCCGGTTTCATCACTGACGATATTTTCCAATTCGACGGACAGACCTTTGTCGCCGAACTCTTCGGCTTCCACGGCGCGATGAGTGTAGTCACGCACGGCGGTCTGCTCGGCGGCCAACACCGCCTCCAGCATATCCTGATTGGTGTGGGCGGCTTGCACCGGGCGAGGGTCAGTCACCGGCTCACCGCCCAAGGCTACGATCTTATTAGCCAGGAATTGGGCATGGCGCTGTTCGTCTGGCACCTCTTTCAAAAAGAAGGCGGACAACTCCGGCCTGTAAGGCCCCGTCACCTTAGCAGCATAGGTGATATATTGGATGATAGCGCTCAATTCACCTGCCAGATCTTCATTCAGGTGGTCAACAAGCCCCTCTTTTTCTTTCATATCCTCTTTGCGATGCTTGACCGCTACTTTTTTACTCATAGGGCTCCTTTTCTATTAAGCAAGTGAAAGCCATCCATCTGCTTCACGAGTCTCTCCACGGCTTACGATTCCCTAGGGGCAAATATAACACCTTGGATCGTGGATTACCCATGACGTACTGGCCTCGACTGCTCCCCTTACTTATCCTCACGAGCCTCCTGGCCGCTTGCAGGCAGCCGGCCGGATTGCCGACCCCGCAGGTGTTGGCGGCATCGCCCTCACCCACGGCGTTCCAAATCCCAAGCGCGACCCCGGACGCTGGCCCAACGGCCACTCCGGATCCGTATGAGGCGCTGACCATCTCGGCTTTGGCTGAACGCGACTACGGGGGTGGCGAATTGCTCGATCTGGGCATCCTAGGGTCGAACCCGGGGTTCACCCGCCATCTGGTCAGCTATCCCAGCGATGGCTTGACGATCAACGGCTTTGTCGATGTGCCCGTCGGGGACGGGCCTTTCCCGGTGGTACTGGTACTGCATGGCTACGTTGATCCTGACGGGTACACGGTGGAGAATTACACGGCGCGTTACGCGGCAGCGTTCGCCAACGCGGGCTATATTGCCATCCATCCCAATTACCGGAATTACGCGCCTTCGGATTCCGGCCCTAACGAGTTCAGGGTGGGGTACGCGGTGGACGTGCTCAATCTGATCGCCATTGTGAACGCCCAGGCGGGCACGGGCGGCTTACTGCAAACAGCCAACCCCGACGCCATTTTCTTGTGGGGGCACAGCATGGGTGGCGGCATCATGTTGCGGGTGCTCACCGTGGGCAGCGATGTGCAGGGAGCAGTGTTATACGGCTCGATGAGCGGCGACGAACGGCGCAACTTCGAGCACATCCGCGATGTGCTCTCGGATGGCAGCCGGGGCAACGAAGAATTGACCGCGCCGGATGAGGCGCTGCAGCTCATTTCGCCGATCTATTATTATGGGCGCATCGCCGTGCCGGTCAGCATCCACCACGGCGACGTGGACGAGTCGGTGCCGCTGGCCTGGTCTCTGGAGCTTTGCGAGCAATTGGAAGCGCTGGGCAAGCAGGTCGAATGCTTCACCTATCACAATATGCCGCATATTTTTTATGGGGACAATGATGAACTGCTCATCCAACGGTCGATCGAGTTCTTCGAAAGTTTGACACCCTAAATGGTAACGATAATCCTTCGGGTCGTCGAACTCGGCGCAGAATGACACGATTTGTTCACTCCAGATCTACGATCTCTGCGCTGACCTTCTTGCCATCGATATGCAATAGCCCCACCGTAGGCGGGCGCCCGGGCAGCATCTGGCAGCAGGCTGAGCCCGGATTGACCACCAGTTTGCCATCCACGTATTTCACCATTGGCTCGTGATTATGGCCGAATACAATCACGTCCACGTCGCGGATCAGCGAAACAGCGCGCATAGTGAAATAGTCAAAGGAGCGCGGACCGTGAAGAAGCAAATTAAACTTATCGGCAACATAGTGCGCCCAGGAGCCATGCCCGTGGGTGAGCCCGATGCGCACCTGGTCAACCACTAGGGTACGGTGGAAAGGCAGATCCCCGAAGCCGAACCAATCGCGGTTGCCGCGCACGGCGACCACGGGCGCCAAGGTCTCTAACTCGATGATCACGCGGGGGACGGACAGGTCGCCAGCGTGCAAGATGGTGGTGACCTTGGCGCGGCGGAAGGTAGGCAGCACCTGCGGGTGCAGCGCCCGACGCCGGTCGGGGACATGGGTATCGGCGATCAGGCCGAGGGTTGTGCGGCTCAAGAGCCACCTAGAAAAGAACGCAGGTCGGCCAGCGTTTGCTGGCGCGATTTGAATTGGATCCCCTGCATCCCGATTTGAACTGCCGCCCTAACATTAGCTGCCACATCATCTATAAACACGGCTTCTGCGGCAATCACTCCCAGGCGGTTTAGCGCCAATTGATATATAGCCGGGTCCGGTTTCAGCATGCCTTCTTCGGCAGAAACAACGATAAGGTCGAAGGCATCGCTGATCTTCCACTCTTCGGTGAGGAAGGCCCGCAAATTGGATAATGCGTTGCTTAGCAGGGCTGTCTTCCACTTGGGGCGCAAATCGCGAATAAAAGAGACGAGTTCTCGATCCACGCGATCGCCTCCGAAGAATTGCTGCCTAAACTCTCCCAGGCTCATTCCCAGCCTTTGGCTGACGGCTTGCATATGTGCGTCGCCATTGATCTCACCCAATTGGGCGGAGAAACGATCATCCGCCTCGAAGACGATGCGCTCGATATCCCCGCGGCTCAAGCCCAGTTTCTTGGCAAGGGCATCGCGCGGCGCCAGATCTTCTGTACGCACGATGACGCCGCCCAGGTCCCAGATGACAGCTTCGATTTTCTTAGCGGATCCCATAGACGATGTATTTTACCGAAGCGATTGGCTTGATTGGCAGAACATGGTATTTTGGAAGACAAGGTTACGATGATTCTTCGGCTCGCCGACCCATTCGACTATGCTCAGGGCATGGCTCGCCTCAGAATGACATATAAAAATGCCGCTCGGAATGACAATAAGTCTCAACAAAAACGCCTGCTTTCGTAGCGAGAAAAGCACTCGCTTCAGCAGGCGTTTTTGTCGAGGTCTGGTCCTCTTGTTTATTCGCTAAGTTCGACGGTCATCAACTCCTTCCCGGGTCGTAATTCCTTTTCGTAGCGGTCATATTGGCGCGCCACCGACATCCCAACGTTTTCATACAGCCGGAGGGCACCGGTGAGGTTACTGGCATCCACACCCAGGCCCACCCGCTTTTTCCCGCGTCGGCGAAATTCATCAAAGGTATGCAGCAACAGGGCCTTGCCCAGCCCACGCTTACGCCATCGGCGCCGCACACCCAGGGAGGCCAGCCAGCCCATCTCGCGGTCTTCGCTGGCATATTTGAAACAAAGCGAGAAGCCGGCAACCTCGTCCCCATCCCAGGCGATAAACCAGAGAGCCGGGTCATGCGCCTCATCTTCGATCAACATATGCCGGAAGCGCTTGAGGCCAACGTCGAAAGGGCGTTTCATATGACCATAATGATCTGAGAACGCTTCTTCATCAGCCTTGTATACTGCCTCCAAGTGGCGTTCCTCGCTGAAGGGCCGCAATTCAATTCCCTCCGGCCATTGGGCTGGAGGGATCGGCTTGTCCAGGTCGATCGACATCTTAAAGCTGTGGCGGATGACGTGGAAACCGTTGGCCTCCAACAGACTGCCTAACGGCTTGGCCTCGGCAGGACTGGAGTTGTGCACGGAAACGCGCAGGTCCGGTGCGCAGCGCTCCAAAGCCTCCCGGGAGCGCCCATCGGCCCAGGCCAAAAAGCGCTCGCCGATGCCGGCGTCCAGGTAATCGGGGTGAACGCGCAGCCACACGTAGGGATGTACCTGGGGGGATTCCCAGGCTGTGCATTCCACGTAGCCCACTACTTTCCCCTGTGGAGAGAGCATCACGCGCAGATCCTCCTCCATCTTCATTTCAGGGTTGGTCAAAAAGTTCATCAACTCGCCCTCATCAATTTCATTGATGCCCATAAAATGCTGGGAGAAGTCATTGATGAGCGCAAGCACCGCGTGGAAATCATCCATCGTCATTGGACGGAGCTGAAAATCCCGGGGATCCAACGCTGCTGATTTCAACTCTTTAGATTCCATTTCAACTCCTTTAACAAAAACGGCCATGGTGAGAGCCAGGGCCGTTTGCGAAACACTTAAACAAAACGGCCGCGGGCTTGTGCGCCGCGGCCGTTAATAAGAACTTAGGATCCTATAGACTGGCGACAGGCGCAGTACGCGAAGGCAAAGCAACGAACACGGGTGCTCCGAGCAGTTGCATGCGCAGGTTAATTTCAAACTTTGTCATCATGGCGCTGTCGTCCTCCTATCTGGGGAATAGCTTACTATGCGAACAGAGGCCTGTCAAGCGGGGAGGGCTAAGACTTGGCCGGAGCGCGCAGGTGCGGCTTTAGGAACTTGCCGGTATAGCTCTTTTTGACCTTAGCCACTTCTTCGGGGGTGCCTTGGGCGACCAGCTCGCCGCCGCGGTCGCCGCCTTCCGGGCCGAGGTCGATGAGGTGATCGGCCACCTTGATGATATCCATGTTGTGTTCGATGATGATCACCGTATTGCCGGCGTCCACCAAGCGCTGCAAGACCTCGATGAGCTTGTGCACATCGGCGGTGTGCAGGCCGACCGAAGGCTCGTCCAGCACGTAGATGGTCTGCCCGGTGGAGCGCTTGGAGAGCTCCTTGGCGAGCTTGACGCGCTGCGCCTCGCCGCCGGAGAGGGTGGGGGCGGACTGGCCGATGCGGATGTACCCCAAGCCCACGTCTCGCAAGGTTTCCAGCTTGCTCATCATCGGCGGGAAGGCTTTGAAGACTTCGATAGCGTTCTCGATGGGCAAAGCCAGTACGTCGGCGATGCTCATGTCCTTGAACTTGACTTGCAGGGTCTCGCGGTTGAAACGGGCTCCGTGGCAAATCTCGCAGGGCACATACACATCCGGAAGGAACTGCATTTCGATGCGCACTTCGCCCTGGCCCTCGCAGGCTTCGCAGCGGCCGCCGCGCACGTTGAACGAGAAGCGCCCGGGCTTATAGCCGCGCATTTTGCTCTCGGGTAACTCGGCGAACAGGTCGCGGATATGGTTGAACAGGCCGGTGTAGGTGCCGGGGTTGGAGCGCGGCGTGCGGCCAATGGGGGACTGGTCGATGTTAATGATCTTGTCGAGGTGCTGGATGCCGCGGATCTCGTCGTGGTCGCCGGCGACCAGGTGAGCGCCATTCAGCTCGCGGGCCAAGGCCTTGTATAGGATCTCGTTCATCAGGCTGCTTTTGCCAGATCCCGAGACGCCAGTGATGCAGATCAGCTTCCCAAGCGGAAGATCCACCGTAAGGTTCTTCAGGTTGTTCTCGCGGGCGCCGACGATCACCAGGGAGGACCCGGAGCCGGCACGGCGCTTCTTAGGCAGCGGGATCTGCTTGCGGCCGGAAAGATAGGCGCCGGTAAGCGAATGTTTGTCCTTCAAGATGGCCTCGGGTGGGCCTTCGGCCACGATCTTGCCGCCCTTCTCGCCGGCGCCGGGGCCCAGGTCGATGATCCAATCGGCGCGGCGGATGGTCTCCTCGTCGTGCTCCACGACCAGGACGGTATTGCCCAGGTCGCGCATGCTGGTGAGCGTGTTGAGCAGCCGTTCGTTGTCACGGGCGTGCAGGCCGATGGACGGCTCGTCCAATACGTACAGCACGCCCATCAAGCGTGATCCGATCTGGGTGGCCAGGCGGATGCGCTGGGCTTCGCCACCGGAGAGCGAGACGGCCGAACGATCCAGGGTGAGGTAGTCGAGGCCCACATCCACCATGAAGCCCAGGCGTTCGCGGATCTCTTTGAAGATCGGCTTGGCGATGATGCGCTGCCGAGATTTGAGCGGCGACTCTTCGCCAGATAGGCTTTGGATCCAATTTTGGGTTTCCAAGACCGGCAATTTAGTCACCTGCAAGATATTGAAATCCTGGATGGTCACGCCCAGCGCTTCGGGGCGCAGACGGGCTCCATTGCAGACCGGACAGGGCCGGTCGTTCATGAACTCCATAATGCGCATGCGCGAATAGTCTGAATTGGTCTCGCGGAAACGGCGCTCTAAATTGGGAATGACCCCTTCAAAAGGAATACTGAACTTGGAGATGCGCCCGCTGGTGCGCTTGTATTGGACCTGGACTTCGTTGCCATTGGTCCCATAAAGAATGACTTCCATCTGTTTGGGGTTGAGGTTTTCAACGGGTGCGTCCAGATTGATGCGGCTGGAGCGCGCCGCGCCTTCCAGGGTGGACCAGTAATAGCCACCCTCGTCCCGCGGCCCGCCCCATTCGAGGGCACGGATGGCGCCTTCGTTCAGCGAAAGGCTTTTATCCGGGATGATCAGGTCGGGGTCGACCTCCAGCTTGGTGCCGATGCCCTGGCATTCCGGGCAGGCGCCGTGCGGGGTGTTGAAGGAAAAAGTGCGCGGCTCGATCTCCGGCAGGGTACTTCCGTGCTCCGGGCAGGCCAGGTGCTCTGAATACAGCAGGTCTTCGGGCGGGTCCGCCGAAAGATCGTGAACGATGGTGATGCCATCCCCAAAACGCAAGGCGGTCTCGATCGAATCGGTAAGCCGCGAGCGGGCTGTGTCGCGGTCTTCCGGTTTCTGGTCCTTGTGGATCACCAGGCGATCAACCACGGCTTCGATGTTGTGCATCTTATAGCGGCCCAGCTTGATCTTTTCTTTGCCAAGCTCGATCACTTCCCCGTTGACCCGGGCGCGCACAAAGCCGCCTTTGGCGATCTCCTCCAGTACGCTTTCGTGGGTGCCCTTGCGCCCGCGAACCAAGGGCGCCAGGATCAATAGGCGGCTGCCGTCGGGCAGCTTCTCCACAGAGTCCACAATTTCCTGGGCAGACTGGCGGGTCACCTCGCGGCCACAGATGGGGCAATGGGGCACGCCCACCCGGGCGAACAGCAGGCGCAAATAATCGTAGATCTCGGTGACCGTGCCCACCGTGGAGCGCGGGTTATGCGAGGAGCCTTTTTGGTCGATGGAGACAGCTGGGGACAGCCCTTCGATGTATTCCACATCCGGCTTGTCCATTTGGCCGAGGAACTGGCGCGCGTAAGAAGATAGGGATTCCACATAGCGGCGTTGGCCCTCGGCAAAGATAGTGTCGAAAGCCAGAGAGGATTTGCCGGAGCCTGATAACCCGGTGATCACGACGAACTTATCGCGGGGGATATCGACCGATATGTTCTTTAGATTGTGCGCCTTAGCCCCCACGACTCGTATGACCTTTTGTTCCATGAATTTACCTTATATTAGAGTGCGGCAATAATAGCACACTTGTTTTATTTTTTACAGTAAGCGGTTTTTTACTCTTGTTACACGGGTCGTCATTTAAGCTTCTTTCGCTATAGAAACACATGAAACCGGCCGGATTGAGGATTGTGATATATTTACCAAGCTATTTTATAGGTATCCATGCCCTTCAACTTCGCCCTTTTCTTCAGGCTCACTTTCCATCAATTCTTCAAGTTTAGGAAAGGCCCGCTCAAATTCACCCCGCGGCGCCGAGCGGTGGTCCTGTTGTTTTATCTGATCATGCCTCTGCAACAGCTGCTCACTTTTATCTGCTTCTATCTAGATGAGATCTTCTTCCCCGCCTACCGCCGCCAGGAGATCAAGGCGCCGGTCTTTATCGTAGGCAACTTCCGCAGCGGGTCAACGCTGCTGCAGCGCCTGTTGGCGCAAGACAAGCAATTCACCAGCATGAACATCGCCGAGATCTACATCGCGCCCACCCTCACCCAACGAAAATTTTGGAAGCTGCTGGCCGCCATCGACCGCGTGCTCTTCGGCGGACGCGGGCGCAAGTTCGTGGAGACTCGCGACAAGAGCTGGCTGAATTCGCTGCAAATGCATAAGGTAGGCTTGTTCACCCCGGACGAGGACGAGGGTTTGTTGGTGACCATTTGGGCGACTTTGTTCCTGCAGTTCGTCTTCCCTGTGATGGAGGAACTGCCGCCTTACGACCGTTTCGATGAGGAATTACCCGCCGGGCAGCGGCAGCAAATTATGGGTTTTTATCGAGCGATCATCCGCCGCCACCTGTTTTACACAGGAGGCGACCATATTTATCTGGCCAAGAGCCCCGGCCACACCTCACGGATCGACAGCCTGATCGAATTCTTCCCGGATGCGCGTATTATTTACCTGGCGCGTAACCCCATGCGCCTGGTGCCATCCGCGATCAATTTTTTCAAATATATCTGGGATTACATGGGCGTCCCAGACGGCGCGCGACGGTTCCGATCCGCAATGTTCCGGCAGATGAAATATTGGTATCTCTATCCGCTACAACGATTTAAAGAATTGGCCCCCGAACGCTATTTCATACTTCGGTACAATGATTTTGTTGCCGATATTATCGGCAGCATCGAAAAAGTCTACGCCTGGATGGAACTTCCCTTCAGCGAAAGTTTCAACCACATTGTTGAGGATGTGGTGCGCGCCAACCAGGCTTATGAGAGCGACAACGTGTACACCCTTGAAGAACTGGGGCTCAGCAAACAGATGATCGTCGACGAGTTCCACGAGGTATTCGAGTTATTCGGGTTCAACCGCCAGGCCGATCTGGCCTCAGTAATGCAATAAGAGAAGGAAACGCTTATGATCGACCCTATCATTTTTTCATTTGACCTATTAGGCATCACGCTCACCCTGCGCTGGTACGGCGTGCTGGCCATGGTAGGCGTGCTGGTGGGCGCCACCCTTACCGATCGCGAGATCAGGCGCCGCGGCGGCGACTCAGAAAAATTGTGGGACGCGCTGGTGTGGCTGGCGGTGGCCGGCGTGGTTGGGGCACGAGTGTGGTACGTGGTGAACGACATCTTGAGCGGGGGCACCTATTTTGTCCAGCAACCCATTCGCGCCTTGTACATTACCGAAGGCGGCATGCACATCTACGGTGCGGTGGTAGCCGGATTAATTACGGCCTATTTCTATTGCAAACGGACCGGGTTCGATTTCCGTCTGCTGGCGGACTCTGCCGCCCCCGGTCTGCTGGTGGGGCAGGCCATCGGCCGCACGGCCAATTTCATCAACCAGGAGCTGTATGGCCCGCCTACAGACCTGCCCTGGGGCGTGCCCATTTCAGCCGCCCATCGCTATCCAGCCTGGCAAGACCTGGCCCAATATCCGGAAGCGACCACCCGCTTTCACCCGACCTTTTTTTACGAAGCCCTTTGGAACTTGGTGGGAGCCGGGCTCCTGCTCTGGCTGGGGCGGCGCTATGCCAAGCAAGTGAAGCCCGGCGTGATCTTTGCCCTCTGGTTGATCTGGGCCGGCCTGGGCCGCTGCTTCCTGGAAATCTTCGGGTTCCGCCCGGACCAACGCCCGATCGCCGGCATAGGCGTGAGCATTTCGGCGCTGGTGGCCGGCTTGATGGCCGTGGCCGGCGCGGTCTACGTGCTGGCCAAATACGAGCTCATCAAGCTGCCTTTTGTCTCCCCGAAGCCAACCACGTACAAGCTCTAGCCTCCCGTGCAATATCGCGACTTCGGAAACAAAGGCTTTAAGGTCAGCGAAATCGGCCACGGCCTGTGGGGGATAGCGGATTGGACCGATTCGCAAGACCAGGAATCCATGCAGGCTCTGCAGCTATCGCTGGATCTGGGCTGCAATTTCTACGACACGGCAGCGGCCTATGGGGACGGACACAGCGAAAGACTGCTGGGCAAACTCATTCACAACAACCCAAGCAAAGAAATTATCGTGGCCACCAAGGTGCCGCCCAAGAACCGCCTCTGGCCGGCCGACCCCAAAGCCAAACTCAAGGATGTCTTCCCCGCCAAGCACATTATCGAATACACCAAGCGCAGCCTGGAAAACCTGGGCGTCGAGCGAGTCGATATCCAGCAATTGCATGTGTGGGACGACGGCTGGGCAGAGAATCCCGAGTGGAGCGAAGCCGCTCAGCAACTCAAGGAAGAGGGCTTGATCCGCCTGTTTGGCCTGAGCTTAAACCGCTGGGAGCCATGGAACGGACTGAAAGCCATCCGCACCGGGGCGGTGGACAGCATCCAGGTGATCTACAACATTTTCGACCAAGCGCCCGAAGACCAACTATTCCCTTTATGCCAGGAATTGGGCGTGGGCGTGCTGGCCCGCGTGCCGTTGGATGAAGGCGGCCTGAGCGGCAAACTGCGCCCGGACACCAAGTTTCCCGAGGACGACTGGCGAGCGCACTATTTCGGCCCCGAGAACCTGGGGCCAACCGTCGAGCGGGCCGAAGCGCTGAAGGCGCTGCTGCCCGAGGGCATGACTTTGCCGGAGCTGGCTATGCGTTTTTCCATTTCCCATCCGGCCGTCAGCACCTCCATCCCGGGGATGCGCAGGCTGCAACACGTGAAAGAGAACATCGCCATCAGCGATGGCGATAAGTTGCCACCGGAATTGATCGAAAAGTTACACGCCCATCGCTGGGACCGGAAGGTCGCCCCCTGGTCAGATTAGCTTTTAATAGGTCTGGAGCGAGGCGCCGATAAAGGGCACCTGGTAAGGCACGCACCAGATCACTACCGAGTGATAGTTTTCCAATTGCGTCCCTGCGGGGATGTTATAGCTATGGTCCCCGAAGGTTTGTTTTAATTCCCCCAGATCGAGCGCATTTGGCAATTCGCTGCCCTCTTGATTGGGCACTGGGTCCTGCACGGCTAAATAGACGTGCAACTCAGGGCCTTCCTCTACCTCGAAATTCCTTAGGGCAAGCACCCATTCGTTTTCATCAACTTCATAGATCTCCGCCGTACCCCGGCCGCTATGGGCGATCGGATAAAACTCGCCGCCGGCAAGCAGGGCCGCAGAGCTGATATCGAAGCGCAGCCCCTGGCTCTGAGAGGTGGCGGTTGGGGTGGATGTCGGCGCGGGAGTTTCCGTGGACGGTTTGGGCGTGCGAGTTGGCATGTGGCCCAACGTTGGGTAGACGGAAAAAGGTTGTTCGCGCACAAACACCGGCGCGATGAAATAGAACGCAGCGGCTGACCCCAACAGGGTGACGCCCAACACGGCCATGCGCACGGCGGGTCTTTTTAGCATGTGACGCGATTATAGCGTTCAGAGTAGCGCAGTCGAGATTAGTGAATAGTGAATGGAATCAGGGCGATTCGACTTCGACCCAAATATTTTCGCCGTCTGTGGTTATGCGCGACCAGCCGACTTGGGAACTCGAAAGCACTCGATATCCCTGCAGAATAAATTGGGTTTCCTCGGAGAGCTCGTCCTCGGCGGCCACCAAAACTATTTGCGGGGAAAGGTTAGCCAGCCATTCGCGCGGGCTGAGGGAGGGGTTGCCGCCGTCTGCCAACAGCAACAAGTCCACCGGTAGCAAGAGCAAGCCCATATCCAGATCCCGCATCAGATCGAGGTCAAGCCCCATGGGCAGCAATGCGCTGAACTGTTGCCACTCGATGAGCAAGACCGCCCCGCGCGAACCTGTAGCAATAACTTCCAGCCTCCCATCCAACCCGAGGTCGAAAACATCGCCCGCATGCAATTGGGTTTTCGCTATACCGCTGGAGTTCGCTTGCGCTAAAACTGCGTCGAGCTGGGCGCTGCTTGCCGCCCAAGCCAGCGCGTCTGGAGAAACGCGCTCAAGGCCGTTCGCCAGCGCGCCGATCTGGCCGCGCTGGCTGCCAGCCAGCAGCAGCCAATCCAACCGTTCACCGAACGCCAGTTCCCGGCGCAATTCGTCCGTGAGCCGGGTGAGGCTGGGACCTGTATTGACCAAGAGCGAGCGTCCGCCAGGACTGCGGATAAGGATGGCTTCTCCGCCTACGTCCAGCAAGGTAAGTTGCAGTGTCCCGTCCGGCGCGGCCAGGGCGACAGACCAAACCCACAAGCACAATGCCGCCAGTGCCCCGAGGGCCGCCGCGGGCTGCGGCCGGATCTGCTTCAACTGCTGGCGCAAGGGGCGAAAGGTCAGAACTGCAAGACCGGCATACCAGGCGAGGACGAGGAGGACCGGAAACGCAGCCAGGGTCTGCGAAGACCAAGGAAGGCCGGCAAAGAATTCGACGATGCGAATGGTGTAAGCAACTAAGCCCCAGGTAAAAAACGCCAACACCTGCCCTAGAGGAAACAATATCAGCCCCAGCAGCAGGGAAAGGCCGCCAAAGATCATCAGCGCGGGCTGGGCTGGCAAGATCAGCAAGTTGGCCGGTAAAGATAACAGGGACAATCGTTGGAAATAAAAAAGGAGTAGCGGCAGCGTGGTGAGCTGGGCTGCCAGGGTCATGAAAAGATAATCATTAAGCGGCCCGCGCAAGCGAGCAGCCATGGGCTTTGAGACGCGCCGAGCCAGCCATTGATGTACGAGTTTGCTTAGCGGCGCAGCGTAAAGGATCAGACCCAGGGTGGCGGCAAAGGAAAGTTGGAACCCAACATCCCAAAGCAGCAAGGGATTGAACAAGGCCATCAGCGCGGCGCTGATGGCCAGGGTATTCAAGGCCAGTTGTTGGCGCCCGGCTTGCAAGGCTACCAAGGCCAGGATGCCCATAATGGCAGCGCGCACCACAGCCGCGTCCGCGCCTACCAGCAAGGTATACAAGCCGATGCCCGCGCCGGTGAGCCAGAGACCGCGCCGCCGGCCGAGCCAGCGGCTTAAGGTGGCGAGCAGCAACCCGGCGATGATACTGATGTTGAAACCTGAAATGGCAATGATGTGGCGTGTGCCTGTATCGTTGAAAGCGGCCTTGAGCGGCTCGCTGAGGCCGCTTTCGTCGCCCAGCAGGATGCCGGACAGCAAGGCGGCTTCCTGGGTTGGGTAGAGGCGGTAGAGGGTTTCGAGGCCGCTCTCACGCAGGTTATAGAGGGCAGCCCAGAAAGGGCTGCCCTTGCCGCTAGCCAAGCGTGTTGCCGACGCGAACGGTATCAAAGAATGGATGCCGTCTCGCGCCAGGTAAGCCCGGTAGGAAAAGTCTTCATCCTCATCGGGGGTAACCAGGTCGCCGCGCAGCAGCAAGCGATCACCATAATGAAACTCGCTGCCCAGATCTATGCGGGCCAGCAAACGGCCGCGCACCTGGCGAACTCCGAAAGTGGAAAGGATGCTCTCCGCGTCAATCCGTAATTCGAGGTAGGTTTCGCGGGCCAAGGGAGGTTCGCTGACTATGCCGCGGATCTCGATCCGCTCATTACCATCGTTGTAATACGCCAGATCAGCGGGGCCAAATTCAGGTTGGGCGGCCTGGTAGCGGGCCGCGCCGCACAGCAACACGCAGGTAGCCGCCAGGGCGAACAAGGGCAGCCAGCCAACCCGTTTGCGCAAGCCAAGCGCGGCCAGCGCCGTGGCGACGGCGGCCAGCAGCCAAGCCCACAACGGCAAGGCGAGCAATGCGGCCAGCAGGATGCCGGCCAGGAAGGCCAGCGAAAGCCAGAGGAGCGGGAGGGCGCGCAGGTTGGTTCTGAGATCTTGTTGGCTGGCCACCGCTGGGGATTATAAGCTGGGTAACAAAAAAAGATGCCTCACCAGTGGAACCGGTGAGGCGCCCTTAGTTTTAAAAAGAAAAAGTCCCTTGGCAATGACCTACTCTCCCAGGGGGCTGCCCCCCAAGTACCATCGGCGCTAGCGAGCTTAACTGCCGGGTTCGAGATGGGACCGGGTGTACCCTCGCTGCTGGAATCACCAAGAGACTTATTGAACGAAAAGCACGTTCAATTTAAGAGTTTCTAGCAGCTTCGCCGCTTCGAAACTCAATTTCTTGAGTTATGACTAAATAGACGATCCTGGGTGCTGCACGGAAAATTCTCGAGTTCTCCACATTACCGATTAAGCCCTCGACCATTAGTACAGCTTAGCTCCACACATTGCTGCGCTTCCACTTGCTGCCTATCAAGCAGGTAGTCTACCTGCGGTCTTACTCCTAAAAGGATGAGGGATCTCATCTTGAGACGGGTTTCCCACTTAGATGCTTTCAGCGGTTATCCCTGCCAGACGTGGCTACTCAGCGGTGCCGTTGGCACGACAACTGACACACCAGAGGTCTGTCCACCCCGGTCCTCTCGTACTAGGGGCAGATTCTCTCAAATCCCTTACGCCCACATCGGATAGAGACCGACCTGTCTCACGACGGTCTGAACCCAGCTCACGTGCCGCTTTAATGGGCGAACAGCCCAACCCTTGGGACCTTATCCAGCCCCAGGATGCGACGAGCCGACATCGAGGTGCCGAGCCACGCCGTCGATATGAACTCTTGGGCGTGACTAGCCTGTTATCCCCGGGGTAGCTTTTATCCGGTAAGCCACGGCCCTTCCACTCGGTACCGTGGGATCACTAAGCCCGACTTTCGTCTCTGCTCGGCGCGTTGGTCTTGCAGTCAAGCTCCCTTGTGCCTTTACACTCTACGGCTGGTTTCCATTCAGCCTGAGGGAACCTTTGGGCGCCTCCGTTAC
>CAZNFL010000043.1:0-20694 GCA_964572455.1 uncultured Anaerolineaceae bacterium | reverse complement strand
AAAAGGTGCAAAGGGCTGGGGCAGCCGGAATTGGATGTGGGTTTTGTCGAAAACGTTGACTTCTACAGTGGCCCACAACGCTTGCACATCTGCCGGGATGGGCAGGGCAGGGTTTCGCAATAATTCCACAGTGAAGATCACGTCGGCGCTGGTCAGTGGCTCGCCATCATGCCACTTCAGCCCTTCGCGCAGCGTCAAGTTATATTGGGTGCCGTCCAGAGAAATCCCCCAGGCCTCGGCCAGGTCAGGCTGGGGGTTGCCGCGGTCATCAAAGCGCACCAGGCTGCCGAAGATCAGCCGGTCGATATCCTGGTCGGCGGGGTTGGCAGAGTCCAGCAAAGGATTGAGGCGGCCAATGCTGCCCACCAGTCCCTCGATATAGACGCCGCCCTGGGCCGGTTCCGCCGAAAAGGCGCCCAACAACGGCTGTTGCGCCAGAAGTAGGATGGCAATAGCAGCGAGGGCCAGCGCGACGAGCAGGATCTGCCAGCGCAGTTTACTCATTTAGGTTGAAAAACGACTTATCCGGTGATTAATACCGTATAGATGGCCAGGCCAAAGAACAAGAAGCTCAAAATGATCGTAATGCGGAACAAAGTCTTTTCCAGGCCGCGGCGCGCCGAAAAGGTGCCGCCTGTGTCTCCGCCACCGGCCAGGCCGCCTAAGCCGGCGCCCTTGCTCTGCAGCACGATGCTGGCTACTAGGGCTGTGGAAAGGATGATCATGGCAAAGGATAAAAGCGAGTTTTCCATTAGTTGAGCACCACCATTTCTGAGGGTAATAACTCAGGGATTATACCGTTGGAATTTTGCATTCGTCAAAACCAGTAAATTATTGAACGGAGATTGCTGATCACGGAAGGCTAAATTGACGCAAGCCCGCATGGCGAAACACCTCTTTTCGAGGCAAAACTTATGTTCTATAATGATGCCTCAACCTATGCCACAATTTAAACTGCAAGCCCCCTTTGTACCAACCGGCGATCAGCCGGATGCCATTGCCAAATTGATCGAGGGCATCCACAAGGGTTACAAAGATCAAGTTTTGCTGGGCGCCACGGCCACCGGCAAAACTTATACGATGGCCAATATCATCCAGGCCACTCAAAAACCTACCTTGGTGCTGGCTCACAACAAGACCTTGGTTGCCCAGCTCTACGCCGAATTCAAGGAATTCTTCCCAGAAAATGCGGTCGAGTTCTTTACCTCTTATTACGATTATTACCAGCCCGAAGCTTATGTGCCGCGCAGCGATCTCTATATCGAAAAAGAAACCGATATCAACGAAGAGATCGAGCGCCTGCGTCTGGCAGCCACCACTTCCCTCCTTTCGCGCCGAGACACCATCATTGTCGCTTCGGTTTCCTGCATCTATGGCCTTGGCAACCCCGAATCCTATGGCCGCGTCGTGATCAATCTAGCCAGTGGTAAGCCCTATCGCCGCGAGACGTTGCTGCGCCAGTTGGTAGATACTCACTATGAGCGCAAGGAGAGCGACCTGGAACCGGGCGCTTTCCGCGTGCGCGGCGACACGTTGGAAGTAGTGCCGGCCTATCAGGACAAGCTGGCCTATCGCATCACCTTTTTTGGCGACGACGTCGAGCGCATCGCCGAGATCCATACGGTTACCGGTGAGATCGTGCGCGAAATGGACACCGTAGCCATTTATCCCGCCCGCCACTTTATTACCGATGAGGAAAAACTGATCCTGGCGATCAGGGGCATCGAAGAAGAGCTCGTCGAGCGCATCAAATTCCTCAAGGAACATGATAAGCTGCTCGAAGCGCAGCGCATCGAGCAGCGCACGCGCTACGATCTGGAGATGTTGCGCCAGGTCGGTTATTGCACCGGCATCGAGAATTATTCGCGTCACATGGATCAGCGCGCCCCCGGAACTCCTCCCTGGACGCTGATCGATTATTTCCCTGCGGATTTCCTCATGGTAATAGACGAATCGCATATGACCATTCCTCAGGTGCGCGGCATGTTCAATGGCGATCGGGCGCGCAAAGATGTGCTGGTCGAATATGGCTTCCGCCTGCCGTCCGCAGTGGACAACCGCCCGCTCACATTCGACGAGTTTGAGCGCCGGCTAAGCACCGTGATCTACACATCCGCCACGCCTGGCGAATACGAGATGAAACGCGCCGCCCAGGTGGTCGAGCAAATTATCCGGCCCACCGGCCTGGTAGACCCGGAGGTCGAAGTGCGCCCCATCGAAGGCCAGGTGGACGACTTGATCGGCGAGATCAACAAGCGCACGGGAATTGGGGAGCGTGTGCTGGTTACCACGCTCACCAAACGTATGGCGGAGGACTTATCCGAATACCTGGCAGAGATGGGCGTCAAGGTGCATTACCTGCATTCCGAAGTTCAAACCCTGGACCGGGTCAGCATCCTGCGCGATCTGCGCCTCGGCGTTTTCGACGTGGTGGTGGGCATCAATCTGTTGCGTGAAGGTCTGGACTTGCCGGAAGTTTCCCTGGTCGCCATCCTGGACGCCGACAAACAGGGCTTCTTGCGCTCGGAGACCGCGCTGATCCAGACCATCGGCCGCGCCGCCCGCCACATCACTGGCCGCGTGATCATGTATGCCGACAAGATGACCGACGCGATGCGCTTCGCCCTGCAGGAGACCAATAGGCGCCGCGAGAAGCAGGTTGCCTACAACAAAGAGCATGGCATCGAGCCGGTCGGCATCGTCAAAGCCGTGCGCGATATGACCGACCAGCTAAAGGCGCGGGTGGTGGCCGAGGAGCGCGCCGGGTATAAGGTGAATGGTGGGGAACGCATGCCGCGCAAAGAGCTTCAGCGCCTGATCAGCGAGCTGGAAGCCCGCATGCGCGAAGCTGCCAAGAACCTGGAATTCGAACAGGCGGCTCTATTGCGCGATCAACTCTATGAGATGCGCACGCTGTTGGCGGAAGAAGGCAACCTTAAGCCTTGGGAGAAGATGCGCGTGATTGCGGGCTTGGACGAAGAATAGCCCGGGAAAGTTTGCTGCTATTTTAGCTTTTTGTCTAAATAATCAATTCCCAATTGCAGTGCCTGTTCTGCGGCTTGTTCCTTGACTTCAATTCTCCCGCCTTTGAAATTGAACTTGCGCGTCAGGGAATCGTCCTTGGCGCTAACTGCCATCCATACCAGGCCCACCGGCTTACCCGGCATGCCCCCGGCGGGCCCGGCGATCCCGCTTACCGCAATGCCCACATCGGCGGCTAGCGCCCGGCGCACGCCGCGGGCCATCTCGGACACGGTTTCAGCGCTGACCGCGCCGTATTTTTCCAGTGTTTCCCAGGCTATCCCTAAGAGCCGCACTTTGGCTTCGTAAGCATAGGCTGTTACGCTGCCTACATAATAGGTCGAGGACCCGGCCACGTTGGTTATCCGGTGGCCTACCAGGCCGCCAGTGCAAGATTCGGCCACGGCCAGACGCAACCCGCGCGCCCTCAGCTTTTCGCCGATCACTTCTTCTAGCAAAGCCTTGGCCATCGCAAGGATTATAACCGTGGCCTTAAAGCGAGCGGAAATCGCCGATGATAGAATATCTGTGCGATGGTGCTTCCTGATCAAATTCAAGCTCAATTAATTACGCTTCCCAATAAAACCGGGTGCTACCTCATGAAGGATGAGCTAGGCAAGGTGATCTATGTGGGCAAGGCGGTCAACCTGCGCAGCCGGGTTCGCTCCTATTTCCATACCACGGCACAGGAAGACTCGAAAACGCGGGTCCTGGTTGGCCACATTAGGGATATCGAGTGGATCGTAGTTGCTTCCGAACTTGAAGCCCTCATCCTCGAGATGAACCTCATCAAAAAGCACCGTCCGCAATACAACGTGCGCCTCAAGGACGATAAGCGCTACCCTTATGTCAAGGTGCATTGGGCCGATCCATTCCCCAAGGTCACCGTCACCCGCCAAATGGATGAGGACGGTTCGCGTTATTTCGGCCCCTACACCAGCGTGTGGGCGGTCCACAAGACCCTGGATGTGCTGCGCCGCATCTTTCCCTATCTCACCTGCGATCGAGTCATCACCGGGCAGGACGAACGTGCCTGCTTGTACTTCGACATCAAACTATGTACCGCGCCCTGCATCGGCAAGATCGTTCAGGATGATTATCGCCAGATGATCTCCGACCTGTGCGATTTTCTCAACGGGCGCACCGAGTCCATCGTCGAGCGCCTCAACCAGGACATGCAGCAAGCCTCAGCCGCCCTGCGCTTTGAGAAGGCGGCCGCCATCCGCGACCAATTGGAGGCCATCAGCAGCATCGTCGAGCGGCAGCGCGTGGTCTCCACCGATTATGCCGACTCCGATGTTCTGGCCATGGCTCGCTCCGAGCAGGAAGCCTGCGTGCAGGTCTTCTTTATCCGCGGCGGCAAGCTGATCGGGCGCGAATACTTCATGATGGAAAATACCGCCGAGATCCCGGATGCCAATGTGCTGGCCGAATTCATCAAGCAATATTACGACCAGGCGGCCAACGTGCCGCCGGAAGTGCTGCTGCCGCACGAGGTCGAAGAGGCCCAGGTCATTCGCCAGTGGCTCAGCAAGCGCCGCGGCGATGGCGGCGTGGAGATCAAGATCCCGCACCGCGGCCAAAAACGCGCCCTGATCCAAATGGCCGCCGAAAACGCCGCCGAAACCCTCTCCGCCCTGCAATCCCAATGGCGCGTAGACGTCCACCGCCAGACCGAAGCGCTGGTTCAAATCGAAGAGGCGCTCCAGCTTCCCCGCGCCCCGCAGCGCATCGAATGCTACGACATCTCTAACACCCAGGGGACCGCTGCGGTGGGCAGCATGGTGGTCTTTGAGCGCGGCGTGGCCAGCAACAAGCTCTATCGGCGCTTCAATATTAAGAGTGTGCAGGGACCGGACGATTTCGCCAGCATGCAGGAGGTCCTCACTCGGCGCTTCAAACGCTGGCAGGCTGCGGAAACCGGCAGCCTGCTGCCCGGCGCCAAACCGGACCCGGCCTTCGCGCAGCTCCCTGACCTTGTGATCGTCGACGGCGGCAAGGGACAGCTGGCCCGCGCCGTTTCCGTCTTCGAGGAATTTGGCCTAATTGACAAGGTGCCCCTGGCCGCCCTAGCCAAGCAGAGCGAGGAACTTTTTTTGCCGGACCGATCCTTCGGCATTTTGCTGCCGCGCAATTCGCAAGGGCTCTTCTTATTGCAGCGCATCCGCGATGAAGCCCACCGCTTTGCGATCACCGCGCACCGGGCGCGGCGCACCAAGAGCGGCATCGCCTCGCAATTGGACGAGATCCCCGGCATCGGCCCCAAGCGCCGCCGAGCTTTGCTCAACACATTCGGTTCGATGGATGGCTTGCGCCAAGCCAGCCTCCAGCAGCTTGCCGCCATCCCGGGCATTACACCGGCCTTGGCGGAGAGTATCAAAGGTCATCTGGAGTAGAATGGAATCTAGATATTTTTGTGCATAAGGTGAACTATGGTGAAAAATAAACGCACTAAGATCAATTTCAGCCAGATCCTATTTGCTGCCGTTGCCATCCTGGTCATTGTTACGATGATCCTGGGTGCGGTCACCAGCTACTAGCTGCCATTTGAGAGGTTTTGATAGCTGGCTGGGGGAGAATAGCTTTACATCCATTTCGTTCAACTTACAGGAGGCCTGTTCATGGCTAAGCTAGTTCGGCCTGCATACCTTTTCCCTATCTCGTTGATTCTCGCCTGGCTATTTGATTACTTTTTCTGGGGAAAAGTCGTCGGCGTTTCTTTCCCCATCCTTACTTTGCTATTGATCGCTGCCGGTTTGTGGATGGCACGCCAGTCTGGGCTCAGACCAGCTCGGGAAAGCTTGTGGTTGGTATTTCTCATTGGGTTGCTTTCTCTGGTAAGCGTTTTCCGCGCCGAGCCTTTCACCTTGCTCACCAGCAGACTGTTGGTCGTGATCCTGCTAGGGCTGTTTGCCCTTAGCTTCCTCGGTGGCCGCTGGGTTTCTTATGGTTTTGCTGACCACGTAGTAAGTCTTTTTGGTTTGATCCCTCGCGGCTTGGGCTTTCTGCAAAAGACAAGAGAACCGAAACCACGCAAAACAGGCAAACAACCCATTTTCCGCTCCCTGGCTCCGGTCGCCCGCGGCCTCCTATTCGTTTTACCGCTCTTGTTATTTTTATCGGTGCTGTTGAGTTCCGCTGATCCCTTTTTCGCCGAATGGCTCAGCGACCTGTTCCTCAATATTGAAAAGGCTCCCGAATATGTCCTGCGCGGATTGATTATTCTGGGGTTGGCTTATTCTCTGGTCGCCGCTTATTTGGTTGCTTTTGCCGGTAGCAAGGACCAAACCCTGCAGGCGGACGGTAAGCCGGTGGTTGCGCCCTTCCTTGGTTTTGGCGAAGCCGCCACGATGCTCACCAGCGTTAACCTGCTGTTTGCTCTTTTTGTAGTGGTCCAGCTCCGCTATTTTTTTGGCGGCTTTGCCAACATCGTAGACAGCCCCAGCGGCCTCACCTATGCCGAATATGCCCGCCGTGGATTTTTCGAATTGGTGGTTGTGGCCGCTACCGCATTGATCTTCTTTGTGTTGCTCAGCGGCCTCGCTCGCCGCCAAAAGGGCCGGCAGCAGGCCTGGTTTTCCGGGCTGGGCGTCGGCTTATTCCTATTGGTCGCGGTCATTTTAGTCTCTGCTTTTCAGCGGCTTTTGTTGCTTGAACAAGCCTATGGTTTTTCGCGCCTGCGCACCTACCCGCATATCTTTATGATCTGGCTGGGTCTCTTGTTGCTTGCCATCGTGGTCTTGGAGGTTCTGGGGCGCCAACGCGCCTTCGCTCTGGCCGTGCTGCTGTCTGTGGTTGGTTTCACCCTGAGCATTACGCTCCTGAATGTGGATGCGTTCATCGCAAGCATCAATCTGGAACGTCAAGCCTTGGGCGGTGAGCTAGATTATCTTTACTTAGCTTCCCTATCAGATGATGCGGTTCCCGAACTGGTCGCCGCCTATCAGAAAGCTGTGAAGGCAGGAAACGCCGAATTGTCAGATCAGCTAGCGGTCGCCTTGGCCTGCCATTTTGCCCAGGCAACGCCAAACCCTACGTTGCCCTGGCAGTCCTGGACCTTGTCGCGGAGCATAGCGCAGGAACAATGGGCGCAGTTAATCTCAATGGCTGAGTTCCCAGCCATTCAACTGGGAGATCAGAGGTCTAGTTCGTATTCGGTAAGGGTTAATGGTGATGAGGTGGAATGTTGGGACTCGCGAGGGAGACCAGATTTTCCATAATGGTATGATGTTTTGAACCTCCGTATGAAAGCCAATGTAGCCCTCCGCACCAACGAAGATTGGCTGCAAGCTCTCCGCCCGCAACCCTCGCCGGAAGCTCTCGAAGAATTGCGCGCCATCCTGTTGCGCGGCCTGCGCGCGTCGCTCGCTGGTCGCCTGGATGGCGAGGTTGACGCCTTATCCGAAGATTTCGCCCAGGAAGCCCTGCTCAAGATCCTGAACAGCCTGGATACTTTCCGCGGCGAGAGCCGCTTCACCACCTGGGCCCAAAAGATCGCCATCCATATCGCCCTTTCAGAATTGCGCCGCCGCCGCTGGAAGGACATCCCCCTGCAGAACTTTACCCAGACCGCCGATGGCGAAGAGCTGACCCCGGCTTTGCTTACCGACCCCCAACCGCAGCCGGACCGGGTTGCCGCCCAGAACGAGCTGCTCAAAGCCGTGCAATCCCTGCTCTTCGAGGAACTCACCGATCGCCAGCGCACGGCCATGCTGGCCATTTTGCAGGATGGCCTTCCCTTGCGCGAGGTCGCCGAGCGCATGAAGACCAATCCCAACGCCCTTTACAAATTGCTGCACGACGCCCGCCAGCGCCTGAAGCAGCGCCTGGAAGAGAAAACCGGGCTTTCGGCGCAAGAATTGCTTGCTTTATTTGAAAGCCAATAGGAGTAATACTTAAGCCGTCCATAGCGTCAGGAAAGGAGCAGCATGGCCCGCATCCGTTCGGAAACCTTGATAGAGTTGCTAAGGCGCGCTCTACGCACGCGCTCCGATGAGATCGGTTGCGAAACGTGCTATGAGCAACTGGATCAATTTGTGGAATTGGAGCTCAAAGGCAAGAATGCCGCCCAGGCTCTCCCCCTCGTCAAGCGCCATTTAGAACTGTGCTCGGGTTGTTCAGAAGAATATAAGGCCCTGATCACCGCGCTAAGCCAGGTCGAATCCGATGAGGCGCATGCCTGACCCTCGTTCCGTCTCTCATCACGATTTTCATCATCCCCTAAGCTCATAATTTAGGCTGAAAAACTGTTGGCGCTACCCCGCTGGGTATAATTGCGCTCATGTCTCAGTCTGGAAAAAATGAAGGGACCACGCCAATTTTCCCCCGAAAAAAAGGGACGGAGGACTTGGCAAAGACCCAGCGCGTAGCCCTGGCGAAAGAAAAATCCGCAACGCAAACTCAGCCCACCCCCGTCCGCCCGAAGCGGTGGCGGTGGATCTTGGGTGGGGTGGCGCTTTTTGTTGTGCTGCTGGGTTTGGGGGCTTTGGGTGGCTACCAGACCGGCCTAATGGCGCGGCAGTCGGAGCAAGGGCTGCAAAGCGCGATCGAAGCTAATTTCCAGTTCCAACTAGGATTAGCTGACCTTGAGAAAGGCGCTTGCCAGCGCGCTAAAGACCGGTTTATTTATGTGATCGAGCTCGTGCCCGATTACCCCGGCGCCCAGGACCAATTGGTCCAAGCATCCATCTGCGCCAGCGGCGCCACTCAGGCCGCGGCCACCGTGGGTCCCACGCCCACACCTGACCTGCGCGGCGCTGAACAGATCTTCGCGGATGCTCAGGGACTCCTGGGCGCCAGGAGCTGGGATGCTTTGCTTCCAGCATTGGATACCCTGCGCAAGAATTTTCCCGACTTCCAGCCCATTGAAGTGGACCGCATGTACTATATCGCCTTGCGCAACCGGGGCATGGAGCGCATCAGCCCGGCCGGGGACGGCGACCTGGAGCACGGCATTTATGACCTCAACCAGGCCGAGCAGATCGGCCCGCTGGACGCCGAGGCGCAGAACTATCGCCAGTGGGCGGTATGGTATATCGTCGGGCTGAGTTTTTGGGAAGTGGATTGGCCCCAGGCTGTCCAGTATTTCCAATACGTTGCCCAGGCCGCTCCCCAACTGCACGATTTTAATTTCATTACAGCCGAAAGCCGGCTAGCCACTGCCGTTGTTTTCTACGCAGAATCATTGATCAAGGAGGCCGAGCGTTTGGCGGCCCAAAAGCAATGGTGTTCGGCCGAACAAAAGATGGCCGAGGCCAAAGGGTTCAGCCCCTTGTCCCCGGAAGTCCAACCCACTGCGACCTATTACACCGATAAGTGCATCCTTGACGGCGACGAAGAACGCTGATCTTTAATCTCCCATATGCCAATTCCACCGTGGGCGCTCCTGTTGTCATTTTGGTTGCATATGTTGGCCACGGTGGTCTGGTTGGGCAGCCTGGCTGCCCTGGCGCTGCTGATTCTGCCCGCCATGCGCCGAACCCAGAAGCCTGCGGATTTTGCTACTTGGCTGGACGGCTTGAACCGGCGCCTTGATCCCCTGGGATGGTTTTGTCTGGGGATTTTAACTTTCACTGGCCTTATTCAAATGGAATCCAACCCTAATTATGTTGGCTTGCTCAGTGTGTCGAACTCCTGGGCTCTCGCTATCTGCGCCAAGCATATCGTTTTTTTCGGCATGATCGGTGTCTCCGCTTATCTCACCTGGGGGCTGGCCCCGGCCTTGAGACGTGCGGCCATTAAACGAGCCAAAGGGAAAAACCCTGCGACCGATCAGGTGATCCTGGCAAGGTTTCAACAGTTAGTAGTCCTGAACCTGAGCCTGGGTTTGCTGGTGCTGGTCTTTACTGCCCTGGCGCGCATTTCCTAAATTAGTTCGGTATACAGCTTGCACACCCGCATCTTGCACCTCTCACGCTAGCTAGGTTTCGGATTCTTATCCAACCGCTGGATGCGTTTGGCCCGCAGCAATGGCTCGGGGGAGTCGCGGCCCAGTTCTAGCCGCCCCTGCACCAAGAGGGCTCCCTTGCCAGCCAATTCAGCTTTGTCTCGTATATACACTTCGTCGGGGATCACCACCCTCAAAGTGCCTTCGAAATCAGCCAGGTCCATGAAATACAAATAGGCGCCGCTGCCGGTCTGGATGCGGCGCCAGGTTTGGCGCATACCGGCCACGCGCAGCTCCTCATCAAATCGATTGGCGGCTACGACGGTGCTGATCGCCCTGGCTGCGTGAATTTGATCGGCGAACACGTCCAAGGGATGAGCCACCAGGCTAACCCCCAAGAGTATCTCTTGGGCTTTGGATTTCTCGTCTTCGGTCCAATCCGCCAGCGGGTCGGCGCCTGCGGCGAACAATGGCATTTGCCCGCGCTTCCAGGTGCCGGACTCCAATTCGTTCAGCAAGGTGGGAATGGGGCCCAATGCGTCCAGGGCCCCGGCCATGATCAGGTTGCGCGCTTCCGCCACGCGCGGATAAGCCCGGGTGAGCAGATCCGCTAGCGATTCAAACGGCCGCTCTTGCAAGATCCTTTGCTGTGTTTCGTTGGTCAGGTCGCGCAATTGGTCCAGGCCCATGTATAGCTGTGGCTGCCCCTCGATATAAGCGACGCTGAATTGAGCTTGGGAAAAATTAATGTGAGGCGGTCTTATTTTCAATCCGAGGCGCCGCGCTTCCATCAAGTAAGTGTTTTGGTCATAGTAGCCGCCCCAATTGGCCAGCACCGCCGCCATGAACTCGGCGGGATAGTGCACCTTGCACCACGCCGAGCGCCAGGCGGTCTGCGCATACGAGGCTGCGTGGGCTTTGGGGAACCCGTAGCCGGCGAAGGCCGCCATCATGTCCCAGATCTGCTCAGCGACCTCGGGCGGAACCTGCTTTAGCTCTCCGGCGCCCCGGATGAATTTCTCCTTCAAGGTCTGCATGCGCTCGCCGGGGTCAAAGTGGCTCATGGCGCGCCGCAGCAGATCTGATTCCGCCAGGCTGAAGCCGGCCAATTCGTGCACCACGCGCAGCACTTGCTCCTGGTAAAGAAAAACGCCGTGTGTTTCTTCCAATAGTGGCGCCAATGCCGGGTGGATGTGTTCCACTTTCTCCTGGCCAAGGTGGCGGCGGACGAAAGCATCTTTCAGCCCACCGGTTAGCGGCCCTGGCCGAAACAGGGCCAGGGCCACCATGATGTTGTCCACGCTGTCAGCCTGCACCTCGCGCATCGTGGCGCGCATGCCCGGGCTTTCGATTTGGAAACACCCGATGGTGCGGCCCGTGCGCACCAGCTCGGCGGTGGCAGGGTCGTCATTCGGGATCGATTCGAGCACCTGCAGGCGGCTTTCTCCCAGGTCGGGCCGCTGCATGCGAATCTGGTCGGCCACATCGCCCAGCACCGTCAACCCGCGGATGCCGAGCAGGTCCATTTTCACCAGGCCGGCCTTCTGCACCCCGGTCAGGTCGTACTGGGTTATCGAAACGCCCTTTCCCGAAAATTGCGTGGGCACGATGTCGTTCATCGGGCCGGCGCTGATCACCACGCCCCCCGAATGGATCGACAAATGGTTGGGCAGATCGAGAATGGCCTCGGCCTGGCTAAAGATCAGCTTGTAGCGCTCCTCGGGATAGCGCGCTTCGAGCTCGCCGTAAGGTCTTTCGCTTTTCTCCGGCAGGCTGCCTGCCGGGCTCCAATATCGGTATGGCAAGGTGTCCACCATGCTTTTGATCTCCGCCTGGGTCAGCCCGTGCGCTTTGGCCACTTCGCGCAATGCCGAGCGGCGGCGGAAACGATTGATGGTGGCCACCATGGCTACCCGTTCGTTTCCATATTTTTCATATACGTGGTGGATCACCACATCGCGCCGCCGCGAACAGAGGTCGGTGTCCACATCCGGGGGATTGGGCCTGGCTGGATTGAGGAAGCGTTCGAAATACAGATTGAGCCGCACCGGATCGGGGGTGGTGATGCCCAGGCAATGGGCCACCAGCGAAGATGACGCCGACCCGCGCGAAGCGATGGGCACATCCGCTTGGTGAGCGAAGGCCACCACCTCTTCCATGATGAGGAACAAAGTGGCATAGCCGCTCGCACTGATCACATCCAATTCATGTTCCAGGCGAGCGTTTATCTCGGCGTTTATTTCAGCGTATAAATTGCCCGCTCCCGTGTAAGCCTTCTCACGCAGCACATCCATCGGGGTCTGCCCTGCGGGCAGATCCAACTCAGGGAAGATGGCTTGCCCTAATGGCAGCTCAAAATTGCAGCGCGCCGCGATCTCGTCTGTAGCCCGGATCGCGTCCGGGATTCCGGCAAAACGGGCCGTGAATTCCTCATCGTTGGGAAAATAAGAATGGGGCGGGGCGCTGGCATCTGGGGGCACTCGGTCAACCGGAATGTTGAGGCGCATTGCGGTGAGCAACCGCTGCAAATCGCTTTGTTCCGGTTTCAGATAATAGATTGGCCAGGCAGCCACCCGCTGGATGCCGCTTGCCTTGCCTTCGTTTTCGAAGGCCGAGCCCGCCCTAAGACACAACCGGTCGCCAAATAGCTCGCTCAACTGGTCTAGGGTGTGCGCTTGGCTGTTCCCCAGCATTGCGCCGGTAGCGGCCAGGCAAAGCAGCCCAGCATGCTGCTGCGCCAATTGGTCGAAAGGTAAGGGGCGCCTTTCGCTGTCCGGCTCATTCAGCAGCCAGGAACTGAGCCGGCACAGGCTGGCCCAGCCAGCGTCATCCATCGCCAGCAGGCTTAGCAAAGGCAGGCGGCCGCCTTGCAGTTGATTCGCAAACTGCACCTCCATCCCTAGGATCGGTTTGATGCCCTCGGCTTGGCAGGCCAGCGTGAATTCAATGGCTCCGGTGAGCCGGTTGTGATCGGTGAGCGCTAGCGCAGAGTGCCCGGCCGCCGCGGCTGCGGCCGCCAATTCGGCGGGGGAGGGAACCGCAGCTAGAAGTGAGTAATACGAATGGGCAGCTAGATGCACGACCATATGAACTAATGTTCTATTATAAAGGCTTTTAGGTATTGAATTTAAAGAGAGTGGCCAAGCCCAAAAAGCTTCCGTAATTTTGGGCTGCCTTCCGAATAGCTTGCTTTTCGTCCTGCGAGAGCCTAATGAAACCGCGCGCCGAGACCGTGACTGCGGTCCCCTTGATGGCTCGCCTCCAGGTCCCCACGATCTGCCCATCGATCAAGATGAACTGAAAATTGTCCGTAGATAAAACCTTATCCAGGCTAACCCGGGCCCCTAAATGGTTGCGGTCCTTATAGGACAAAATGTATTCATCGTAGGTAGGCATCAAGAAGGCTTTAGGCGAAGCATTTTTGGCCTTACTCGTTTTGCCTGACCAATAACTTTTCCCGCCCAGTTCCTCGCCAACCAACGCCACTTTGGCCAGCTCCACGCCGGCTTTAGCATCGGCAAGAGTCAGGCCTGACCACCACGAAAAATCGTGCAGGGTGGCCGGTCCGTGGCTGGAGAAATAGCGCGTGCAGAGGGTCGCCAGCGCTTCCTCGCGCTCCAGCAGCTTTGCGTTCGGGGCGCGTGCCTCCACCAAGGCATACGTAAATTGCTTGCCGCGCCGCGGCCCGCTGCAGATCAGAGCTTCGAGCTCGGCGTACATCACGATATAGGCCAGCCTTAAGCCCGCTGCGCGGATCCCGCCTCGTTCCAGTTCGGTGGCCAGTTCCGCACGGGTCAGGTAGCGCCCGCCTGAAAGCGCCTTCGCCAAAATTTCGCAGCCGCTTCTCAGTGTTTTGTTGTCCAGTCCCTCTCCGCGATTGATAGCGGCGTTAAATGCATGCACCCGCGGGCTGGTGAGCGCCTGCATCCAGCGGATGTCTTCGGGCAGCACGAAATGCCAGGTAGGTCGCAGCATATGGCTGCGCAAGATCGCCCCGCGCCGAAATTCCTCCTCCAGCGACGCATCGCTGGTTCTGCGCATACGCTGGGCCAGGCTCCACTTAGCCCCCGCGTAATCTTGCGCTTGCACTGCTCCCAGCCAGCTCACTACTTCGCTGGCTTGCTTGAAGCGCGGCCCAACCAGTTTCGTGTTGCGCAACCTGCGGCGGGCAAGCTCTTGCTGAAGCGTTAAAGACTTTCTGACTGCCATGGGTGTCGAGGTCCAAATGATAATCTCAGGTGAACCTCTTGGGTTGAGTCTGGAAAAGGTTTGGCTGTATGGGTATAATGCCCGTCGTACGGCCCCGTAGCTCAATGGTAGAGCAGTAGACTCTTAATCTATTGGTTGGAGGTTCGAGTCCTCCCGGGGTCATATTTTCAAGCCTTCATTTTTTCTGAAGGGTTGGCTCTAAACAGAAACACTACATAAACTAAAATCGCCGGATCACACCCTTGAACCTTCGCCTGATCAATAATTGGTTCTCCAGGCGCCGCGTAGTCTGGTTTTCGTTATTTCTCTTTTATATCTGGCTCTCCTCGAAAGCCTCCGGGTTTCCTGAGCCTGCGGACATTGTCGTTACGTCATTTGCTGCCCTCACCGTCTTGGTTAAGCTTTATACGGGTGAGGGGAAGCCATCCACTTCTGTTTTCTCTCTGCTTCTATTTGCCTATGTAGTTTACGTTGCCGCCCTCCTTCTCGTTACGCCCATGCCTGAATATGGCCTGGACAAGGTCTTGGCAGCCATTTCCATCTTGTTCCTTTACATATTTTTTACTCTCACCATTCAGGATGAAAAGCAGATCAAGTCTTTGCAGAATGCGCTTATTTTCGTAGTCCTTTCCCTTAGCTTCCTTGAGTTGCTCTTTATCATTCCGTGGTATGGGGCCTGGCTGGAAATAAGCGGCTCTGTGTTGACTCTCCCTCCGGTCAGTTATCGCCTGGAGGGGATCATCTTGACTGGGGCCAACTTCACCGCCGCCTTTCTCACCCTTGTGCTTCCTTTCGTCGTGATGCGCTACATAACCGCACATACCAACAGAAGCAAATGCCTGTGGATCGCTTGCCTGGTCCTTATCGGGATCATTGAATTCTTTGCTTCGTCTCGGGGAGGCTGGCTCGCCGCCTTGGGGGCCGTGGCTGTCACGCTATTCCTTTACTTCCAACCCGACCTTGCGAAATTGTCATCCAAAGTCCGCACCCGCCCGTCGCTCAGAGTAGGCTGGGCAAGGGGAACAAAGGTCCTCGGTCTTCTACTTTTGGGGGTAGCGATCGTTTTCGTTTTTTCTCTGCAAGTGCAAGCCACCCCGGGTCACGCCGGGGTTTTATCAGGCCGGGAGACCATTTGGTCCAACGCTTTGCAGATCTGGTCAGCATCCTTTTGGACCGGGCAGGGCGCTGGCACCTTCCCGCTGTTCTCTGCCCAGCAGGCTGCACTGCCCCCCGGCTGGCTGGCTGACCATGCCCACAATCTGTGGCTTCACCTAGGCGCCGAATCAGGCGCCTTGGGCGTAGCTTTGGTTGTGGCTCTGGCTCTCGTCCTTGGCATCAGCCTGCTTAGCGCCTGGCGCCGCAACCGAGCTGACGCCCACCTCCGGGGGGAGCTCTCGGCCTACATTGGTGTTGGGGTGGGCATCCTGCTGGCTAATACGGCTGATTTTTATTTTCACATTTCCCTGTATGCTATTTATTGCGTGCTCTTGGTTTCAATGGCCATGAAATACACACAGCCCCGCGTCATTCAACTTCCAAAAATCGCTTCCTATTTAGGCGTCTCCCTTATTCTCCTCTTTTATCTTGGCGGTTCCTGGTTTTCCCTAAACGGGGTCGGTGAATATATCAAGGGCTTATTAGCCTATCAAGCCGAGGATTTGCAAGAGGCAAACGGGCTTGCCTGCGCGGCCACAGATCTCGCCCCCCAGTTTTCTCTTTACATGTTTGAATGCGGCCTTACTTCTGCCAGCCTCTTTTTATTGGAGCACAAAGGGCCAGGGCTGGGACAAGCAAAACAATTGATAGAACGAGGCTTAGACA
Organism: uncultured Anaerolineaceae bacterium; assembly: GCA_964572455.1. Classification (GTDB taxonomy): domain Bacteria; phylum Chloroflexota; class Anaerolineae; order Anaerolineales; family UBA11579; genus JAMCZK01. The sequence continues at coordinate 4,757 of CAZNFL010000043.1, read as the reverse complement.
AAGATCCCTACTGGCCGGCCTATTGGGCGGATCTTGCGATCCTCGAATGGGAGCTGGGGGCGGAGCCGCAAGCCGCCGCCCACATGCAAACGGCCAGCGCCGCAGCCCCGCAAAATGCGCTATTTGCTCTCAACCTGGGCTGGATGGCAGAGCAAACAGGTGCCCAGGACTCCGCTCTGGCTGCCTACCGCCAGGCATTGGCCATCGACCCCTGGCTTATTGAAAGCCTTTTTTTCCAAACCTCGGAATTTAGAAGATCCATCGTTGAAACGTTCTCCCAATCCGAGCTGGGCGAAGAGGCTCCCCTTGTTCTCATGGCTTATCGCGCTCTCCAAGCTGGAGACTTGGGCTCAGCTCGGGATTACCTCGGCCTTGCCCACGACGAGCATCCACGAGACGCACAAGCTTGGGCTATGCTAGGCTTGTTGGCTTTGAAGGAAGGCGACTCGCAGGCTTGGACTTATGCCCAAACTGCCCTTTTCCTGGACGCTACCAATCCCAGAGTCCTAGTCTGGGCCGCTGATGTAGCCAACGCCCAGGGGCAGGATTCTGAAGCTGCTTCGCTGATTGAAAAAGCCTTCGACATCTGGACCTCCAAAGTCCAATATGACACTCCCCGATATTATTCTGCGGTCTATCACCGCCCCGCGTATGGCCAAAATTTCGTTCCCGGCTATGTCCGCGCGGATGCAATTCCAGGTATGCTTGCCTCCTTCGAATGGCTGGCACAGTTTTACCGTGCTCACGGGAACCTCACCCAAGCAGATCTTGTGCAGCGCTGGTTAGATATTGAGGCAACTGAGATGACTGGCTTTTCTAGCTCCTCGGATTAAGGTTCCGATCTAGAACTGCCTAGCGCTGGTTTCGGAACTAATCCCAGGAAACATCATTGAGGACTAAAGGAGGAACCATGCGAACATTTCTAGCCTCGCTTACTCTTTTCTTGCTTGTGGCTTGTTCTCCTACGGCTACGGACCCAGCCAGCTCTTCTGCTGAAGCCGATGCCGTCGCTGCCACGGTGCAAAAATTTGGCAGCCGTTTGAAAAACGTGTCACTGCTTGCTCCTGATGCCGCTGAACAGATCGAGGTGCAATACGCTGAGTTCGTCACGCCCGAACTGCTGGCGGCCTGGATGGCAGATCCATTGCAGGCGCCCGGGCGCCTCACCTCCAGCCCCTGGCCTGATCGCATCGAGATCGATGCGATCCATTTGATTGACGCCAAACTCTATCATCTTGTTGGGCGCGTGTTAGAGATCACCAGTGAAGAGATCGGCACCGACAAAATCGTAGCCTCTTATGCTGTGAGCTTCACCGTCAGCCAAACGGGCGGCGTATGGCTGATTTCGGATTACAAGATAATTGAAGGACCCTAACTCTTTTGTCATTCCGAGCGGTATTTATAAACCTTTACCCAATCGCGATTCAAGAAAGCGAGGAATCCCTATTGCCTCATCTTCCGAATAACAATGTTCTGCAAATCAAGAGAGGTTCCGCGCCACTCGTCTATAATGCACCTTGAAAGTTCCTGCACAAAGTAACCCATGGCCACCATCCTAGATCAAGCCCCTCGGCAAAAGACCGCCCCTCCCGCGCTCACCAGTCCGCAGGACGAACTCGAGCGCGCTTTGCAGCGCCTGCAGGCGACCAAGCAGGCCTGGGCGGGGTTGGCCGTCGCCGCCCGCATCACCATCCTCGATCAGATCCGCGCCGATATGCAAGGCGTGGAGCTGCGCTGGGTGGCTGCCGGCATGGCCGCCAAAGGCTCGCGCCCTGGCACCATGGCCGAGGGCGAAGAGTGGTTCGCCCTCAGCGTCATGTATCGCTATTTGCGCTACCTGCGTAAAACCTTGGGCGATATCGAACGTTTCGGCCAACCGCGCCTGCCCGGCAAGCTGTGTTGGAAAGCGGCCGGCGAATTCCATGTCGACCTGATCCCGCAGTCCTGGCAAGATCGGCTCTCCCTGCTTGGCATCCGGGCCGAGGCCTGGATCCGCGATTCCTACAAAGGTGACCTGCCCTCCATGGCCGCCTTCTACCACCAGCCGCATCCCGAGGGCAAAGTTGCCCTGGTGCTCGGCGCCGGCAACGTGGCCTCGCTGGCTCCCGGCGATTTTCTGCACAAGCTATTCGTCGAGGGCCATGTGGTGTTGTTCAAGACCAATCCGGTGAACGCTTATTTGGGGCCGCTGCTGGCCGAAGGCTTCCGTGCCTTGGTTGAGCCGGGCTACTTGCAGATCGTGCATGGCGGCGCCGAGGTCGGCGCACAGCTCACCCAGCATCCCTCGGTGGACGAAGTCCACTTGACTGGGTCTGACCGCACCTTTGAAGCCATCCTCTTCGGCCCGGGCGAAGCCGGCCAGGTGCGCAAGCGCCAAAAGCAGCCGATATTGAATAAGCGCGTGACTGCGGAATTGGGCAACGTCTCGCCCGTCATCGTGGTGCCCGGCCCGTGGAGCCCGCGCGACGTGCGCAAACAGGCTGCCAAATACGGCACGGCGCTGGTGGCCAATGCCGGTTTCAATTGCATTACCCCACGGGTCTTCATTCAAATGAAAGGGTGGGGGCAACGCGCCGCTTTTAACAAAGCCCTCGCCGATTACTTGGCGCCCATCGAAACCCGCTCAGCCTATTACCCTGGGGCAACTAGGTTGCACGCCGAGTTCACCGCCGGGCATCCCGGCGCGCTGCAGCTCGGCGCGCCCAAAGCTGGCGATCTGCCTTGGACCTTCATTCCCGAAGTAGACTCTGCCAACTCTGACGAGATCTGTTTCCGCCGCGAAGCCTTTTTGGGTCTGTTCGCCGAAACGGCAATCGATGGTGAGAACGCAGTCGACTTTCTCGGCAAGGCTGTCGAGTTCGCCAATCAGCAGTTGTGGGGCAGCCTGTGCGCTTCGATTGTCGTGCATCCGAGATCCCTCAAAAATCCACTCGTCGCTGCAGCGGTCGATAAGGCCATTGGTGATCTGCATTATGGCTCTGTGGTGGTCAATCATTGGGGAGCTTTGGCTTATTACATGGCGCTAACTCCATGGGGAGCCTTTCCCGGTTCTGAAGCGCACGATATCCAATCTGGCGTCGGCAAGGTGAACAATCCCCTGATGTTCGATGAAGCCGAAAAGTCCGTGCTGTGGGCGCCTTTTATCTCGATCCCTGATCCGTACGTGGCTACAGCCAAGCGCAGTTACAAATATTTCCGCCAAGACACCCGCTATCAAGCCCACCCCACTCCGCTTAACTTGGTTAAGCTGCTGTGGGCTGCCGCGCTTAGCTAATCCTGTCACGCGCGCGAAATCAATCTCAGGATTGGCCTGAGATTGATTCGTCTGGCCACATGCAAGACGTCAATAGCTTACAATTGTTGCTCATGGCTACATCGGAATCAACTGAAAAGCACAAGGAACTTGCCGCCCAACGCGGCCCGGTGGCGCTGGCTATCATCACCGTCAGCGATAGCCGCACCCCTGAAACCGATACCAACGGCCACTACTTGCGCGCCGAGATCGAGCGTCTAGGCCACCACGCGGTGGCCTACCATTTGGTGAAGGACGAGGCCGCCCAGATCGCAACCCTTTTAGACGAACTGGTACAGGGCGAGGCCCAGATCCTGCTCTTCAATGGGGGCACCGGCATTTCCCCGCGGGATACCACCTACGACGTGCTTAGCCGCGCCATCGAGAAGACCCTGCCCGGTTTCGGCGAACTGTTCCGCATGCTCAGTTGGGAGCAAGTGGGCGCCGCCGCCATGCTCTCCCGCGCCACGGCCGGCGTGTATCGCAGCAAGCTGGTCATCTCCACTCCCGGTTCCCCGGCGGCCGTTCAGTTGGCCTGGGAGAAACTCATCGCCCCCGAGATCCAGCACCTTGCCTGGGAGCTCACTCGTTAAACACCTCTCTGGTGTCATTCTGAGGCGAGCCTGCCTACGTGCTCTTCCCCCCATTTGTCATTCCGAGCGGCATATATAAACCCTTACCCGATGGAGATTCAAGAAAGCGAGAAATCCTTATAAACTTATCTTCCGAATAACCATGTTCTGCAAGCCCGCTCCCCTTTGCTCCACCCGCTCATGTTTAGCTGGTATAATCGCCCGCTGCTAAGGAGTTACATTTATGTCAAAAAGATCAGCCATCACTGGCAAAGGCCCCAGCTTCGGCAACAACGTGCCTTTCTCGAAAAAGAAGACCCGTCGCCGCTGGGATGCTAACCTCAGCGACCGCCGCATTTGGGTACCCGAACTGAAGCGTTATGTCACGATCCGCGTCTCCACTCGCGATCTGCGCAGCATCGACAAACATGGCCTGCTGCCTTATTTGCGCAGTAATGGTAAGACGATAAAGGATGTTGCCTAAGTCCTCATGGGTTTAGCTGAGCATGTAGCCTACAAAACTAAACAGCAGGGCGAATTGCTTGCCACCCTGCGTGCTAATCCCCGAGTGGAACTGGTGCGCGTGGCCGGCCCGGATGATTGCAGCACCGCCCAAACCTTCCAGGGCGTCTACAGCAAGCTGGATGTGCCGCCGCTGCCTGTGGAAGGTTGCTCACGGCCGGGTGGTTGCATCTGTGCTTATGAACCCGTATTAAAAGAAATCTATCCATAAAACTAAAATCACGAAGAGAGTTTGAGATGCCAGACAGAGACAGAGATAGAAGCCGAAGCTACAATTCAGACGAATCGCAGGAAGAAAGCCGTGAAGAGCGGGGTGGGGGGCGCGGTGGCAGCCGTTTTTTCCGCAAGCCCAAGAACGACCCGTTCGTGGC
>CAZNFL010000042.1:4276-22824 GCA_964572455.1 uncultured Anaerolineaceae bacterium | reverse complement strand
GAGTTCGGCGGGCTATGGCAGGTGATGCCGGTCTTTGCGGTGGTCACCCTGATCGTGAGCCTGTCTTCGATGGGCTTGCCTGGGCTGAACGGCTTCGTCGGCGAGTTCACCATCCTGCTGGGCGCCTGGGGCGCCGGGCAGGCGGGCGGGTCGCTGGGCTCGGTGTGGTACACGGCCATCGCGGCTGTCGGAGTGATCCTGGCGGCGGTCTATATCCTGTATATGTTCCAGGCCATGTTCCTAGGCCCGATCACCAAAAAGGCCAACGAAACCTTGAAGGACCTGACCTGGCGCGAGTTGGCCATCATCGTCCCGTTGCTGGTGCTCATCTTTTGGATCGGTCTGTATCCCAAACCGTTCTTTGACCTGATGCACCCGACCGTGGAACAGTTCCTGACCATCTTCCAGAACTCCACCCTGGCTTTGCATTAGCCGTGCCCTCTTTCACCAGCCTCGATTTTCAAGTCCTGCTGCCCCAGATCGTGCTGGTGGCCTGGGCTTGTGTGCTGTTGCTGGTGGTTGTTTTTAATAAGGATGCAGAACCAGGCACGGTGCCGTTTCTCACCCTTCTCGGCTTGATAGCCACGGGCGTTTTTGTATTCTTCCAAATTGGCGTTGAGGCCGAGGCTTTCAGCGGCATGTTGGTAGTGGATGGATTTTCCACCTTTATTAATCTACTTTTGATCCTGGGTGGCTTGCTGACCGTGGCCTTGTCCTATGGCTATCTGCAGCGCATGAACCTGGCCCGCGGCGAATATTACGCGCTGTTACTGTTCTCGATCAGCGGCATGATGCTAATGGCCTCTGCCAGCGACCTGATCGTGGTCTTCCTGGCGCTAGAGTTGCTATCCATCCCGCTATACGTGCTGGCGGCCTTCGCCCGCCCGGAGGCGCGTTCCGAGGAAGCCGGGATGAAATATTTCCTGCTAGGTGCCTTCGCCAGCGGTTTCTTGTTGTACGGCGTGGCGCTGGTTTACGGAGCCACCGGCTCGACGTCGTTCAATGCCATCGTGGCCGCGGTGGCCGGCGGGCTGGACCAGCCGCTCTATCTGGTCTTGGGCGCCGGTCTGATCCTGGTAGGCCTGGGATTCAAGGTAGCCGCGGTACCCTTCCATATGTGGACGCCGGACGTCTATGAAGGCGCGCCTACGTCCGTTACCGCTTTTATGGCTTTAGGCGCCAAGACGGCTGGCTTCGCTGCGCTGCTGCGCACCTTCCTGGTGATCTTTCCCAGTATCAGTGAGCAGCTCACCCCGGTGCTGCTGTGGGTCACTATAGCTACGTTAGTAGCCGGCAACCTGCTGGCCATCGCCCAAAACAACGTCAAACGCATGCTTGCTTATTCCAGCATTTCGCACGCCGGCTTTATTTTGATGGCGGTGGTAGCTTATGGTAACGATGCGGCGCGCTTCGATGTGGTGGCTTCGGCCCTCTTCTATTTGCTAGCCTTCGCCTTCGCCAGCTTCGGCTCCTGGGCGGTGGTGATGGCGCTGGAGCAGCGCGAAGGGCGCGGGTTGGAGTTCAGCGATTACGCCGGACTGGGCCGCAAACACCGCGGCCTGGCCATCGCCATGGCTATTTTTATGCTTTCCTTTACCGGCGTGCCGCCGACCTTGGGCTTTGCGGGCAAGTTCTTCCTGTTCCGCTCCGTGCTGGAAGGCGGTTTTGTTGAGCTGGCCATTGTCGGCATGCTGGCCTCGCTTATTTCGGCTTATTACTATTTGCGCATAGTGGTGGTGATGTTCATGCAGGACGGCGACCCGCAAGTAGTTCGGGAGCCCTGGCTGAACCTGACCGCGGTGGCCAGCGCGGTTGCAACCGTGGTGCTCTTCGTTTTTGCAGAGCCATTATTTTCTTGGGCTGCACAAGCTTTGCTCAAAGTGTTTTAGGGTATTTCGATCCTCCCCTGGTCAAGCAGAGTGTAGAGGTAAGCTTTCCTTAGCTAACATTTTGATCCTCAGGCCATTACAGTATTATCAACTCACCAAAAAATCCGCGCCTCAATCTTAAAATATCGAGCCGAAGAATACCGGCCTACACGGTTTGCTGAACCCGGGCGCCTGCCTTCGAGTATACTAACGCCGCCCACAATCTCTCTGAGGTGACCGTGCAGGACAGAATCCGTCGCATGTACAATGAATATCCGCCGGCTTTCTGGGTGCTCATGCTGGGCACGTTCATCGATCGCCTGGGCGGCTACCTGCTTTTTCCCTTCTTTGCCCTCTACATCACGGACCGCTTCCACATCGGCCTCACCCAGGTGGGCTATCTGTTCGCCATCTTTTCCGTCAGCAGCGCCATAGGCGGCATCCTGGGCGGCGCCCTGACCGATAAGATCGGGCGGCGCTTCATGCTGCTGTTTGGCCTGCTCGTCAGCGGCGCCAGCAGCCTGCTTATGGGCATCGTTGACGACCTGAACGTTTTCTACGCGCTGGCCGGGTTCGTCGGTCTGCTCTCCAGCGCCGGCGGCCCGGCCCAACAGGCGATGATCGCCGACCTGCTGCCGGACGCCAAACGCACAGAAGGCTACGGCATGCACCGTGTCATCTTCAATATTTCCGCCGCCATCGGCCCGGCTCTGGGCGGCCTCCTGGCGGCCAACCTGGGCTACATGGCGCTCTTTATTGGCGACGCGGTCACCAGCGCCATCACTGCCCTCATCGTGTTCCTGGTGATCCCGGAGACAAAGCCCAAACTCGCCGAAGGCCAAAAGGAGGAAAGCCTGGCCCAGTCGGTAGGCGGCTATGGCATCGTGCTCAAGGACTCCGCATTCATGTTCTTCCTGTTAATCACCACCCTGGCCACCATCGTCTATGTCCAAATGAACACCACCATGCCCGTGTTCCTGCGCGACCAGCATGGCATCTCGCCCCAGGGATACGGCTACCTGCTGGCCCTGAACGCTACCATGGTAGTTTTCTTCCAGTTCTGGGTCACGCGCCGCATCCGGGGAAAGATACCGATGGTCATGATGGCGCTGGGTACGCTGCTCTACGGCATCGGCTTCGGCATGTACGGTTGGGGCTCCACGTGGTTATGGTTTGCGTTCGCCATGGTGGTCATCACCATTGGCGAAATGGTCGTGGCTCCGATAGGCACTACACTGGTAGCTCGCTTCGCGCCGGAGCACATGCGCGGCAGATATATGGCCATCTTTGGTTTCAGCTGGGGAATTGCGTTTGCCATCGGCCCCCTGCTGGCCGGTCTCATTAGCGACAACTTCGACCCGAATTGGGTCTGGTATGGCAGCCTGGTCATCGGCCTGATCAGCGCCGCCGGCTACCTCGGTATCTATTACAGCGACCGGCGGGCGCGCACCGGGGACGCCGAGGAAATGCCCGCTGCTCCCTAACACGCCGGGCTTGTGGATGGAATGCTAAGGACTTTCCGGGAACCCCAGGGTATCCGCGCTCTCATTTTCGATTTCGATGGCCTCATTGTCGACACCGAGCTGCCCGACTACGAATCCTGGCAGCAGGTATATCGGCAGCACGGCTGCGAGCTGGCGGTGGAGGCCTGGGGGCAGATCGTGGGTGGCACGGGCGCCTCGGACTTTGACCCCCACAGCCACCTGGAGCAGCTGTGCGGCCAAGCGCTGGACCGCGAAGAAATTTGGATTAGCCGCCGAAAACAATATCTGGACAGCATAACCCAGCAGCCCATTTTGCCCGGCGTGCTGGAAACCCTGGATGCGGCCGAGCGGCTCGGCCTGCGCCTGGGGGTGGCGTCCAGCTCGCCGGAGAATTGGGTGCGGGGTCACCTGGCCCGCCTGGGTCTTTACCAGCGCTTCGATGCCATCAAGACGGCCGACGACGTTGAGCGCACCAAGCCTCACCCGCAGCTTTACCTGGCGGCCATGGATGCCTTGGGGATAGAGCCGAAAGAGGGCATTGTGTTTGAAGACTCGCCTAATGGGGTGAAAGCGGCCAAAGCCGCCGGTCTTTTTTGCGTAGCGGTCCCCAATAAATTGACGGCCCAACTAACTTTTGAGCGGGCTGATCTACATTTGTCTTCGTTGGCCGCGATGCCGTTATCTGAGGTTATTAATAGCGCAACAACCCAAGCATAGTAGCCATTGCCGTTTATCGTTATTACGGCGCGGACCAACTGCCCCACCTGCATCCCATTTTGACATTGCAAGACCTTAGTTTCCCCCACGATTTCCTGGAAGGCAATCGCAATATTTTTGGAGCTACCTTCGATTTGATCGACCAACCAGCAAGACGTTAGACCACAATTTAAATCGGGCTGGCCTCTCCATACAGTTTGCGGTGCACCACGCTAAGGGCGCGCACCTGCTCGGCGGCGTGGTAGCTGGAGCGCACCAACGGGCCGCTCTCCACCCACAGGAAGCCGATGCCGTGGCCGTATTCCTTGATCTCGGCGAATTCCTCAGGGGTGTAGTAGCGCTCGATGGGCAGGTGTTTCTTGCTGGGCTGCAGGTATTGGCCAACGGTCAGGATGTCCACGCCCCAGGAGCGCTGGTCGCGCATGACGGCTTTGACCTCGTCCAGGCTTTCGCCGAGGCCGAGCATGATGCCGCTCTTGGTGAGCACTTCGGGGTCCATCTTCTTGGCGTTGCTGAGGGTGGCGGCAGCCCAATCGTAATTATCCTGGGGCTGTACCTTTTTGAAGAGGCGCGGCACGGTCTCCACGTTGTGGTTGAGGATCTCCGGGCGAGCTTGCATAACGATGCGCAGCGCTTCAGCTCTGCCTTTGAAATCGGGGATCAGGACTTCGATGGAGCAGCCCGGATGAATGAGGCGGATGCGCTTGATGACCATGGCGAAGATGGGGGCTCCACCATCGGCGCGCTCGTCTCGGTTGACGCTGGTGATGACGGCGTGCTTTAGGTCCATGTCTTTCACCGCCTGGGCCACGCGCAGCGGTTCGGCCCAATCCATGGCGTTGGGCAGGCCGCGCTTGATGTCGCAAAAGCCGCAACTGCGGGTGCACACGTCTCCCAGCATGAGGAAGGTGGCGGTGCCGGCCCCCCAGCATTCGCCGATATTGGGGCACATGGCTTCCTCGCACACGGTATGCAAGGCCTTGCTGCGCATGAGGCGCTTGATATTCTCGTAGCTTTCGCCCATGGGGGCGCGCACGCGGATCCAATCGGGGCGGCGGAGGGGCGCCGGCGCTAATTGGATGTCTTCAGGCTTTACCCGGTCACGGGTGGGAGTGTGCAGAGCCATAGACCGCAATTTTACCGCGGTGGGAAATTAAACTCCCAGATAATTAAAAGTCCGCGTGCTCAATAGATTGACATCATAATAGCACCAGCCCTATCTCTGATAGGGCTGGTGTAAGACTTAGGACTAAGCGTGCAAGATCAGCTTAGGACGATGGAAAGCTCTCGCGTTGAGGAAGGCAGATCGGCGACCAGAAACTCCCAGGGGTTGAAAGCCAGCACTCCAAAGCGAGAGAAGAGCAGGCGGTTGGGTGACCCGGTGCCCTTGAGGGTCACCTTGCCGGTGGTGGCGCCATTGAGGATAGCAGTCGCCACCTGGGCAGGCGTCGCGGAGGGATTGTGAGCCAAGTAGAGGGCGGCCACCCCGGCCACATGAGGCGAGGCCATGGAGGTGCCGCTGATGACATTCGTGGCAGTCGTCGAGCCGATCCAGGCGGATTTGATACCACCGGCTGTGGTGCCATCTCCACCTGGAGCGAAGAGGTCGAGACAAGAACCCTTGTTTGAATAATAGGCCCGCGCATCCGATTTTTCAGTAGCCCCTACAGTGATGGCGGCTGGAACTTGAGCGGGTGAATAGTTGCAGGCGTTGGCATTAACATTTCCGGCTGCCACGACATAAACCACTCCGGAATTTATCGAATTCACAACCGCAGTATTCAGGGCAAGATGAGCAGCTCCCGCCAGGCTCATGTTGGCCACCGCGGGGGAAAGGTGATTGAGGGTTACCCAGTCCACTCCAGCGATAACTTGAGAAAATAACCCGTAGCCAAAGCAGTCCAATACCCGGACGGCGTGCAGCTTGACCTGTTTGGCTACACCGTACTTTGTGCCGCCTATGGTGCCAGCAACATGGGTGCCGTGCCCGTGGCAATCGTTGCCATTTTCATCATCTGGTGGAGGGACAGCATCAAACGGCTTATCGGCGCGCCCGCCGAATTGAGAGTGTTCAGTATAGATGCCAGTATCGATCACATAAACGTGGACAGTAGGGGCAGTGGTGTTGTATTTGTATTTCGTAGTGAGAGGCAGATTCCTTTGGTCAATGCGATCCAGACCCCAGGTGGCATTGTTCTGGGTGGTGATTGCAGCCGCGCCAACTTCCAAATCATCATCGATGGTCACCACCCCATCTGCAATGACGTAATCTACAAGCGGATTAGCCCGAGCTTCTTCCAGAGCTTTGGCGGGAAGGATGGCGGCATAGCCCTGCAAGGCAGCTGTGTAGGTGAAGGTGATTATGCCGCCCAGCGACTCGATCCTAGCCCGGGAAGTAGACATGGCCGAGGCCACAGAGGTCACTGGTTTGAAGACGACGATATAGGCGTCGGGAATGACATCCATGCCAGCTGGAATGATCAAAGCTGGCCAGGCCGACCTGCGGCTCAGGAGTGGAGGCTTGGGTGGGGAGCGCGGACGCCGTCGACGTGGCAGAGGGCGTCTGTGTGGCAGACGGTTCAGCGGTAGCAGTGGAGGTTGAGGCTCCGGTCGGCTCTGCCGTGGGAGGTTGCGGTGTTTCTGTGTCCGTGAGAGCCGGCACTTCTGTATCTGTGGCTGTCTCGGTAGGCGTGTCAGTTGGAAGATCGGTGGCGGTGGCTTCCTGGGCCACGTTGGAAGCGGGTCCGGAGGCTGCCTGGGCCACGATCAAACCGTCCAGGCTAAAGCCAAGAAGGCTGACTAATAAGCTAAGAACAAGGATGAAATTCAAGAAGCCTGTGCCAACCCTAAATGGTGTGCGCCTTTTCATTTGATTCCCTCTTGTCTTTGAGAAAGTTGGAGTAGCTTTGTTGGCTGGTATAAAGGATGTTCATTTTCCCCGAAAGCTCTGTATCCTGAAAGTCTAAACTATTTAACACATTAGGTCAATGCATAGCAACGGATATGGGAGCACTTTTTTTCGGGGCTTTAGGAGGGGATAAGCACCTTTTTGCAGTTAGAGGTGATAACCGGATGGATAAGTTTCTCGCAAAAATCTGTGCCACTCCACGGCCGGATGGACGCCAATCACAATAAGGCCTAACCGCCCTCCTCGGCCTCCGCTATTGTCTCTTGAGTACGGGTCCGTCGGGTTGCAATTTGGGCGAGGTTAGACCTAGGGGATTAGGGATTTGTGTACTCAGCTTATTAAGGCTAGAATGCCTGACCGAATACAACTGACGGAAACCAAGGAGGTTCAATTTGCCGACCGCACTTATCACTGGGATCACAGGGCAGGATGGCTCTTATCTTGCGGACTTATTGCTGGAAAAAGGCTACCGAGTAGTCGGCATGTTTCGCCGTGCAAGCACGGAGACCTTTGAAAGACTTCACCATATCCAGGATGAAATCAACCTGGAGCCGGGTGATTTGCAGGACCAGAGTTCATTGGTCGATATTTTGGAGCGCTACCAGCCTGACGAGATATACAACTTGGCGGCGCAGTCCTTTGTGCCAACGTCCTGGCAGCAACCGGTGTTAACGGGTGATGTGACCGCGTTAGGGGTCACCCGGATATTGGAAGCGATCCGGCAGGTAAGACCAGAGGCGCGTTTCTATCAGGCTTCGTCAAGTGAGATGTTTGGCCGCGTGGTCGAAACGTCTCAAAATGAAAAAACCCCCTTTTATCCGCGCAGCCCCTATGGTGTGGCCAAGGCTTATGGGCACTGGATAACGGTTAACTACCGCGAATCGCACAATCTTTTTGCAGTATCCGGTATTTTGTTTAACCACGAAAGCCCGCGCAGGGGGTTTGAATTTGTGACCCGAAAGATCAGTTACCACGTGGCGCGTATAAAACTGGGCCTGGCGAAGCAATTGCCATTGGGAAACCTGGACGCGAAACGGGATTGGGGATTTGCCGGCGACTATGTGCGGGCTATGTGGATGATGTTGCAGCAAGAGACCCCTGAAGAATTCGTGATCGGCACCGGCAAAACGCACTCAGTGCGGGAGTTCTGCGACCTGGCTTTCAACCATGTCGGCCTTCACTATGAGGACCATGTTGTTTACGACAAACGTTATGACCGCCCAGCGGAAGTTGACCTGCTGCTTTCCGACCCGAGCAAGGCTCGAAAGAAGTTAGGCTGGAAGCCTGTTGTGAATTTTGAAAGTTTGGTAAAGATGATGGTCGATGCAGACCTGGAATTGGTAAAAAAGTTAATGCAGTGACCTTTTTATTATTACGCGTAAAAAGATATTAGCTGTCTACTACGGGACAAGTAAACCCGCCGGCGCCATCTTCAACGCTTAGCTTCACTAATTCTTGGTGTTCGCGACGGCACAGCCTCAAAGGCCCTTTCGAGATAAAAGAAGGCCAGCATTCCACTCACAATAAGGGCAGCAAAAATCAGGTTGGCCAATACCGGCTTCTGGTAAAGGGCAAATAGACCGATTGCGCCTATAGACATAGCCACCAGGTCCATGAGCCAAATTGCTCTGGCCGGTGATAAGCCCAACCGCACCAGGCGATGATAGGTATGGTTTAGATCTGCCTTGTAAAAGGGCAGGCCTCTTTTTAGCCTCGAGAAAAAAACGAGACAAGTATCAAAGATGGGGAGCGCAAAAAAGGTGATCGGAACAAACCAGGACGATAAGCGCCCAAGATCGACCGGGCTATACAATATGCCCAGTGAGGCCAGCAGGAATCCTGCTGTTTGGGCACCTCCATCTCCCAGGAAAAGCCTGGCTGGAGTTATGTTGTAAAACAGAAGCACCAAGAAAACCCCAAAAATGATTGTAGCTTGGTAGGTGAGATCGATTTGGAGTGCCACGATAGAACCGACGATCATAAAAAGCGAGGAGGTGATGCCCAAACTGATCGCCAGGCCATCCGCGCTGTCGATCAAATTGAATGCGTTAGTAACCCCGATCAGCCAGAGTATCGTCAGAACTGAGTTTATGATGTCCGGTGTTATCGGCCCGATGCTAAACCGCACGATGGATATTTGCACCCCGAGGGACAGCAGTAACCCGGCCGCTAGCAATTGGCCCAATAGTTTTCCTTTGACATCCAGCCCCCTTGAATCGTCGTAAATTCCAAAGAGGGCCACTACGAGCGTGGCGGCAAGGATCTTCCACGCATCTTGTGAAAAAAGGCCCCCAAATATAATGAAAATACTGGTGAGGACAAGAACTAAGACAAGACCGCCAGCCAGGGGCGTTGCATATTTATGCCTTTTATGAGCCGCTGTTCCTGGAGAGTCCAAAATTCTGTATCTTTTGGCGATTTTTATTGCCAAGGGTGTGAAAAAAAGGCCACCCAATATGGAGGCAAGCAGGATAAGCAAGGTTGTTTGGAATTCTGTGATGAATGTGTCCATTTATTTATCAAACTCCTCGTAAAGGGCTATCGTTTTTTGATTTACCCGCCGTGTGGAGAACTCTTGTTCCGCAATGCTCCTGCCTGCTTTGCCCATTTTTTTCCTGACGCGCGGATTATCCATTAAAAATAGGATCGACTTTATCAAGGCTCGTACGTTTTTTGGAGGAATTAACAATCCGTTGACGTCATGCCTGACTACCTCTCTGCAGCCCGGAATATCCGTAGTAATCGACGCTCTGCCCGAAGCTGCGGCTTCGATCAAGACCTTGGGAAGCCCCTCGCCGTAATAGGTGGGTAGACAAACCAAGTTTGACCGTTTGTATATCTGAGGCATGTTTTCATTCCAGCCTATCCATTTTATACCCCGTTTTGCGGTCCAGCCCTTGATGACGTCAGTTGGAATGGAGTCCGGATTGCCCGGATCTGCGTCGCCCACCAGAATGAACTCAGCACGGAAGGCTTCTGAGTTGATCTCTTCGGCAGCCTCAACGAACTCTCGAAGTCCTTTGTTCCATAAAAACCTGGATACCATAATTATCCGAGGGCGACCGGTTGGTTCAGGTTGATAGGTAAACCTATCAATGTCGACCCCGGAGCCCTTAATGAGCTCGGTTTGCCCAGCACGAACGATCCTCTTCTTTAGGAAATAAGCCCTATCCTTGGAGTTTTGGAAAACGACTATTGTTTTACTAAGCGACAACCGATAAAGGAAATTGACCACAATCCTTGCCGAGCCAGCCATCCGTTTTTGGCTCACATAGATATACCCCAAACCGGTGATCGAATTGACAACTCCATTAACCCTGGCTAATTTTGCGGCAAAGGACCCATAGATCACACACTTGGTCGTAAAATGGTGGACAACATCAAAGCCTGACCGGCGATATATTTTGTAAAGTTCGAATATGGAGAGGAGTTCGCGAAGCGGATTTGTGCCTCGCCGCGCCATTTTTATTGGCAGCCAATTAAAACCCTGCTTCTTTAAGCTCTTGACGTATCCTCCCAACGGGGAAATAAGGGTAATGTGATGCCCCTGCCGCCTTAATTCCCTAATTAAATCCAGGCGGTATCCGTAAAGATTCCAATCTGAATTTGCTACTAAGGCAATGTTCACTGGATTAGCATGAGAATAAGTAATCTGTGCTTAGAATTAGGGTCAAACCCCAAAGGTATGCTGGTAGCATTATAATCTCTGGTTTGTACTTTATTGAACGGAGGCAATATTTTGGCCATAGGCTTAAGGATCAAGCGCTTAAAGAACAAGCTTAGCAGACCTCCTAAATTTGACATGATGGTTGTGCCGCCTGGAAAATGGTGGAACCTGCGCCTGGCGGAGCTGTGGCCCTATCGCGAACTGCTGTACTTCTTTATATGGCGAGAATTGAAAGTTCGCTACAAGCAGACGGTGCTAGGTGTTTTTTGGGCCGTTCTCCAGCCCTTACTGACCATGGTGATCTTTAGCGTGATCTTCGGTAGTTTCGCCAAATTACCTTCAGATGGTTTCCCCTACCCGATCTTCGCTTATGTGGGCTTGCTGCCCTGGCAGCTTTTTGCCCGCGCCTTAACGGATGCCTCGCAAAGCCTGATCAGCAACCAGCATATGGTCAGCAAGATCTATTTCCCGCGCATCTTTTTGCCCACATCCTCAGTCCTTGCCGGCCTGGTGGATTTTGGTATCGCCTTTGTAATTCTTATAGGGATGATGGTCGTTTATGGCATTGTGCCCACATGGCGCTTATTAGCCTTACCCCTGTTCATTATTGCTGCGCTGTTATCCGCGATCGCAGTTGGGTTATGGCTTTCGGCCATCAATGTCAAATATCGGGATATTAAATACATCACCCCTTTCCTTGTGCAGATCTGGCTTTATGCCACACCAGTGGCCTATTCCAGCGCCTTATTCCCTGAGCAATGGCGCCTGTTGCTGGGGTTGAATCCCATGGCGGGGGTCGTGGATGGATTTCGATGGGCGCTCCTGGGCCAGGAGGTCAGCAGCAGCCCCTTGATCCTCGTTTCCCTAGTCACTATTGTGGTTTTGCTCATCGGCGGGCTGATCTATTTCCAAAATACCGAACAAACTTTTGCAGATGTGATCTGATGAGTGACAAATACGCTATTCGGATCCATGACCTGAGCAAGAAGTATAAGGTGGGCGTGCGGAGGGGGCGACGCTACCGGATGTTCCGTGACGTCGTGTTGGAAAGCGCAAAGGCCGCCTGGAATCTGCCGCGAAAGGTATTTGGTCCTAAAAATGGGGTAGAGGATCCGCAGATCCTGTGGGCGCTCAAGGACTTGACATTTGATGTGGCGCCCGGGGATAGCCTGGGTATCGTGGGTAATAATGGGGCGGGCAAGAGCACTTTGTTGAAGATACTCTCGCGTGTGACGGTACCGACCACAGGTTACGCCCATCTTCGTGGAAGAGTCAGCTCCCTGTTGGAAGTGGGCACTGGCTTTCATCCCGAACTGACCGGCCGCGAAAACGTTTACCTCAACGGCGCAGTTTTGGGGATGCGCAAAAGGGAAATTGACCGCAAATTCGATGAGATCGTGGCTTTCTCTGAGGTAGAAAAATTCCTGGATACCCCGGTGAAGTTCTATTCCAGCGGCATGCGCGTGAGGCTGGCATTTTCCGTGGCCGCCCACCTGGAACCCGAGATCTTGTTGGTGGACGAAGTGCTGGCCGTGGGTGACGTGGCATTTCAAAAGAAAAGCCTCAATCGCATGGAAGAAGTGACCAAAGAGGGCCGCACGGTGATCTTTGTCAGCCACAACATGGCGGCGGTGCGCGCGCTGTGCAAAACAGGCATCTATTTGGAACAAGGCCGTGTGAAGTTCATGGGGGATATCGACAGCACGGTTAAGACCTATTTAGACACGGGAATGACCCAACGTCAAAGCGACGCGAAGCTTGAATTTGCGCCGAATTCCTCACTTCCATTTCAAATATTATCCGTGACGATCCTAAATCAGAAGGGTAAGATTGTGACCGCCTTCTCCTATGAGCACGCATTTATTATCAATATGGAAATGGTCGTGCGCCGGCAGGCTCCAAAGAGTTATTTGTCTGTAGACATTCTGGACGAAGATATGCAACCGGTCATAAACTCCTACGATTTTGAAACGGAGAAAAGATTCGTCAACCACCAGCCCGGTTTGTACTCGGTAAAAATCACAGTGCCGCCAATCCTGGTGCCCGGAGAATATCGTCTTAGCATCCGGGTGATCAGGAAGGGCAAATGGAGGGAAAATGTTTTGGATGCTGCTCAAGAAGTGTGCCCGTTTCAAATTATTGATAGCGGGAGTGGGCGCTCTCAAGCCGGGATCAAATGGAGTGGGAAGGTAACCGGGCAACTGAACTGGCAATTTATAAAAAACGTCGCGCGAACGCCTGATCTGGAGAAAACAACTAAATGACGGTTCTTCCAAACTTTTTGATCATTGGGGCAGCAAAGGCGGGGACGACCACTCTCTACGCAGAATTAAGCAACCACCCCGAAATATACATGCCATCCAACAAGGAGCCCATGTTCTTTTCGAGCGACGAAAAGTACAGCAAGGGGCTTGGCTGGTATTCAGACAATTTCTTTAAAAATTCAGAAACAAAAGCTATGCGGGGCGAGGCAACGCCGCACTATCTTTACTGGGCAGAGAAGGTGACGCCCCGTCTGCGTGAAAACTTTCGACCTGAGGAACTTCGCTTCATCACCATTTTACGAGATCCTGTGGAGCGGGCTTATTCATGGTACTGGAATATGGTGAGGGAGGGGAATGAAACCCTGGATTTTAAGCAAGCGATTGCAGAGGAACCCAAACGCCTGCAAGAGCACAATGACAGCTTGCGCCGCCGCGGCTCTATGATTTATGGCTATCTTAGGGGTGGGATGTATGCTGAACAACTCCAATATTTTTTCGATCTATTTCCCCGGCAAAATTTCCTTGTTCTGCTGCAGGACGACTTGAAAGCCAATTACAAACAAACTTTTGGCAACATCTTTAGTTTCCTGAATGTAAGTAAACCGGATCGACTATTAGGCCAAAGGCAAAATCCAGCTTCACTACCAAGGTCTCGCCGGCTTCAAGAGTTCCTGGTTCGCCCGTCCGGTCTTCTCTACAAGGTGGTAAAGCCGGTTACCCACCATCTTTCCACTGGGCTGAGATACTCTTTGAAGAAGACCATCAAGGACAAAAACCTAAAAGAGACTTCCTATTCCAAAATAGATCCTGAAATTGCACTTGAGTTAAAAGAGTATTTTCGGTCAGAAATCAAGAAACTCGAGGGGTTAATTGAAAGGGATCTTTCGGCCTGGTACCGTACCTAGTTTTTCCGCTTTTGGCCAGGTGGATGGACATTTGAAAAGGCCACTTTTTACGCTGCTTGTCCCAAATTTGAGCGCTGGAGGCATTCAGAGAGTCATACTTAATCTGGGGATAGGCCTGCAGCGCAAGGGCGCAGAAGTGCATTTGATTTTGATCAAAGGTGAGGGAGAACTGTTGAAAGAGGTTCCCGACGGCATAAAGGTTATTAATTTTCACCTTACCAGCATATTCCGATTGCCCCCCCCATTAATAAGCTATTTGAGAGAATACAGACCAACGGCGCTGCTTAGCACTCACCCGAACATGAACCTGGCTGTGATTCTGTCAAGAAAAATCAGCGGCACTAAGGCGCGGGTGGTGGTGAGCGAGCATAACGATCCCTTGTCTGCCTCTAAATTTCGAAAATCGAAAAGACGTTACGGCGTAAGTCCTTTCATGAAAAGGATCATCTATCAGCGCGCAGATGCCGTTGTGGGGATCTCGGAAGGCGTCGCTGACGGGATCGCTAAAACTACTGGAATGCGGCGAGATAAAATTCAAGTGATTTACAATCCTATTTTTAGTGAGCGGATTCAGATGCTTGGGAAGGAAGGTGTATCCTGGCCCATCAGTCAAGAGGAAAATCCGATAAAACTAGTGGCTGTTGGCCGGCTTAGCCCGCAAAAAGATTTTTTTACCCTGCTTGAGGCCTTTAATATCTTTAGAAAAAGGATGCCCGCGCAATTAGTCATTCTGGGAGAAGGGGAGCAGAGAAAAGAACTTGAAGCCGAGATCCGAAATCAAGGAGATGAAGAAAGGGTTCACCTGTTGGGATATGTGCAGAATCCCTTTGCTTACATGACCGCTGCGGATATCTTCGTTTCCTCATCACTATGGGAAGGATTGCCGTCCGTTCATGTAGAGGCACTGGCCTGCGGGTGCCAGGTAGTGTCGACTGACTGCCCCAGCGGCCCTTCCGAGATCCTGGTGGGGGGAAAATACGGGCGATTGGTTCCGGTGAAAGATCCTCGGGCGCTGGCAGATGCAATTGAACAAACGGTCAAAAACCCAC
The DNA here is from genome assembly GCA_964572455.1 of uncultured Anaerolineaceae bacterium. GTDB lineage: Bacteria > Chloroflexota > Anaerolineae > Anaerolineales > UBA11579 > JAMCZK01. The sequence goes on along the minus strand of CAZNFL010000042.1, from coordinate 7,962 downwards.
TCCCCAAGACCGTGCTGCGCAAACGGGCGGAGTATTTTTCTTTCGAACGTTCAGTGGATCAATATTGGCGAGTATTAATGGGCGAAACATGAAATTCGTGGTTTTCACATACGCGCGATCCGGCTCCACCTGGCTTGTAAATACGATAAACAATATACCGGATGTAACTTGCTATGACGAATTGTTTACCCTAAAAGAGACAATGTATCGAGCAGGTGAAAAGGGTTTTCCCAGATTTATCGAATGGAAAAAGTCCCATGCCGGGGCTGTGATTGTTTGGCGTTATCTTAATGAGCTTTATGCCGGGAATAAAAAAACGGGGTTTAAACTAACGTTCAGTCAAGCCCAGGAGCATTGGGAGTTCTTTCCCTATGGGAATATTAAGGATGTTGGCGTGATCCACCTTGTTCGCCATAATACCTTCGATCTAGTTATTTCCCTATTGGCGGCTCAAAACCGCGGCAAGTTTCATTATAAAGAGGAAGAAGTGATCCCTATTCCCGCTCGGCTGCGTGTGGACCCAAACTTTTTGATTACGCGGATCAAGAAAATTAGTAAAAACCATGCGCAGGCCAAGAAGATGCTAAAATTTCTTGGGTTGAGATCCATCGAGGTCTATTACGAAGATTTACTAGCGAGCGAACGAAATTTCAAACCAATTTGGGATTTTCTTGAGGCGGACTATGATAAAGACCCGCCAAAGTGGCAAACGCAAAAAATCATGAAACGCAGCCATTCCCAAAACATTCAAAATTTTGAAGAGGTAGCAAGAGCTTTACAGACCGCCGGCTATGGGCATTTCCTAAACAAATGAAATGCGACAGCCATTATGATCGATAGCTATTATGATGATTATCGCCGGAAGATTGCAGCCAACCTGATGCCCTATGACTAATAGATTTGTGGTCTTTTGCCATGCCCGGTCCGGCTCCACCTGGCTTGTAAATACGCTAAATAATATCGATGGAGTTACTTGCTATGGTGAAATATTCCTGGGTAAGCCAGTCAGTAAACGGGACGGCGTCACCCAAATGGAGCGCTTTTTGGTTTGGAAGGAATCTCATCCCGGCGTTCGTCCGGTGAGCACCTATCGATATTTAAACGAACTTTATCAGAGAAACGACATCGTTGGATATAAGCTGATGTACCCTCATTTGCGCAAATACATAGAAATCGTTCCTTACTCGCTTGGCGCCGGGGTGCGGGTGATTCATCTCATTCGAAAAAACGCGTTGAATTCAATCCTATCCTCCATGGTGGCAAAGAGTCGGGGCCAGTTTCATTTCAAAAGCCGCGAGATCCTCCCGGAGGAGAAGCCGATTAGTGTTGATCCAGATCACTTGATCCGAAGAATTCATTCCATAGAACGAAGCACGCAGCTGGCGAGGACGTTGCTGCGCTTCTCCAGACTTGACCAAATAGAGGTCTATTACGAGGATTTTTTGGCAGATGTCCGGAACTTCAAAGCCGTTTGGGAATTCCTGGGTGTGGATTTTGAAAAAAACCCACCTACCTGGCAATTCAAAAAAGGCCGAAAGAAAAAGCCCATCGAAGCCATTTCCAACTATGCAGAAGTAAAGTCCAGATTAGCAAGTGCGGGGTATGCGCACTTTTTAGACGATTAATATGCTTCGATACCCTTCAGTATGAATTCCCAATGCCTCCTGTAAAACCCGACAATTCATCAAGAAAGCTTCCCGACTTCCTAATTATTGGAGCCCAACGCTCCGGTACGAGTTGGTTAAATAAGAACCTGCGGCCACACCCTGAGATATGGCTAACCCCCATCAAAGAGTTACACCATTTTAACGCAGACAAAAAGACCTCTGCCAAGAGAAGGCACCGAGTTACCAAACATCTGCGCCGCCGCTTTTTGAGAATGCTTCGCCAAATCGTCACTCTCGACAAACAGTTATTAAGCGACATAGCCTGGGATGCGCATTATTTTCTGCGAAAGAGAACAAATGACTGGTACGTTAAGTTATTTCGACCTGGACCAGGCCAGATCGCCGGGGAGGCGACCCCGGCTTACGCCACCTTGAGCCTTAAAAAAATTCAGGAAATCCGGCAAATAAACCCCAACATGAAATTAATCTACATTATGCGGGACCCTATTGAACGCAGCTGGTCTGGCGCCACCAAGGATCTGGCAAAACGCAAAAAAAGAATGTTATCCGAGGTGTCCGACGAAGAAATATACGCCAAATTGAGGCGCGAAGGGGCCATGATGCGCAGCAACCATTTGCAGGCCATGGAGACGTGGCAAAGCGTCTTTCCGCCAGAACAATTTTTTACCGCCTTTTTTGAGGATATCGTGGAAAGGCCAGAGGAATTGCTATTGAATGTCTACCAATTCCTTGGCATTACCCGTTCCCAAGAATATATCTCTATCAATGTCCATAAAAAGGTGAACCCTGCCGGAATATATAAAACGCCCATTCCGGAAAGGTTCCAGGTCTTCCTGGCTAAACAGCAAATTGACCAGTTACGAGAACTCAGCAAACGCTTTGGCGGCCCGGCGGTCAGATGGTTGGAAAGGGCGGAGAAGATCCTGGCGGAAGACAGTGTCGGTCTGGCGAGTAATGGGTAGTCCTTCTTGGGAAAGTTGAATGGAAAGGTATGCCGTTCGGCTAGGAGGGTTTCGGGAAGATGCGATGATATATAATTGCTTGCGTGAATGGCGGAAACTATTCTCCGAGAAGACTGCCTGATTTCTTGATTATTGGAGCTCAACGGTCAGGCACTACTTGGCTAAATAAGAACCTACGGTTTCACCCCGAGATTTGGTTACCTCCTTTCAAAGAGTTGCATTACTTCGACGCTGACTTGGTGCCGAAGGAAGAAAAGGTCGCCCGTTTTCGAAGGCACCTTCGGCGGCGTTTTCGGATGATGATGAAAACTTGCACCCTTCACCTGCGTTGGGACGCGCATTATTTTTTTCGTAAACGGACCAATGATTGGTACGTCAAGTTGTTTCGGCCAGGTCCGGGCCAGATAGCAGGCGAGGCGACTGCTGCCTATGCCACATTGAGCCTCGAAAAAATTCTGGAAATTCGAGAAATAAATCCGGATATGAAAATAATTTACATCATGCGCGACCCGATTGAAAGGGGCTGGTCCGGCAGCTCCAAGGTCCTTGGTAAAGAGAAAAAAAGAGTTATGTCAGACGTTCCCGATGAAGAAATCTACGCCAGGCTGGACAATGTTGTAACCAGAGCGCGCAGCAATCATGTTAAGGTGTTGGATAACTGGCAGAGCCTCTTCCGAAAGGATCAGGTCTTCACCGGCTTTTATGATGACGTGGCGGAAAATCCAGAGGACCTACTGTTGCGGATCCACGCCTTTTTGGGGGTGACCCCATCGAAAGAATTCATCCACCAGAAGGTCCGAAGGAAAGTCAACGCGTCCGGCAAATACAAAACGCCGATGCCGGAAAGATTTCAGATCCACTTGGCCAGGCAGCAGATCGAGCAATTAAGGGAACTCGACAAGCGTTTTGGTGGGACGGCTACCAAATGGCTTGAAGGTGCGGAGAAGGTCCTGGCGGAAGACAGTGTCGGTCTGGCGAGTAATGGGTAGTCCTTCTTGTGAAAGTGAATACGAAGATCTACCGTTTGGCTAGGAGGGGTTAGGGAAGATGCGATGATATATAATTGCTTGCGTGAATGGCGGAAACTATTCTCCGA
>CAZNFL010000042.1:0-4176 GCA_964572455.1 uncultured Anaerolineaceae bacterium | reverse complement strand
CACGCCTTTTTGGGGGTGACCCCATCGAAAGAATTCATCCACCAGAAGGTCCGAAAGAAAATCAACGCGTCCGGCAAATACAAAACGCCGATGCCGGAAAGATTCCAGATCCACTTGGCCAGGCAGCAGATCGAGCAATTAAGGGAACTCGATAAGCGTTTTGGTGGGACGGCTAGCAAATGGCTTGAGAGAGCAAATGAAATCCTGCAGCGGGGGGTGGAGTAGCGGTGCCACTTATGACCAATTTGACACCAGCTCGCGCGGGATTTCTGGTTTCGCAACCAGGTAATTGTTTTCAGCGACAATTGTTGAGGATGCAAGTGTGAAAGCTTTAGTACTCACGTTTGACAAAAATCGGGCAATTACAGAGCATATGATTTTTAAGTACAACCAAATTTGGCCCGATCATCCCTTTGTGTTCCGGGTCCCATATCAAGAGAATAAGCAAATATCTGTTCCTGGACAGGTCGAGTACAAGAAATCCTCCCCGGATATAAAATCTACGCTTCTTTCCTTAATAGAAGATTTGCCCGACGAAGAGTGGATTTATTGGTGCATAGATGATAAATATCCGGTGAAAATGGACATCCAAAAAGTAAAAGAACTCTTGACCTTTGTGCAAAAAAACCAACCAGCGGAGATAAGCGGTTTCCTTTTTTGCAGAAGAAGCGTCATCTGGAAGGAAAATTACCTGACGGGTGGCATGATGGTTGATGACTTTGATAACAAGTACTTAGAGAAGACTGATTATCGGAATATTTGGATCCATCAATTCCTCAAGGTAAAGGTGTTGCGATTTATGTTTCAATCCTTTCCAGATGACATCCACACAGCAAGATTGATGGACGAGTTTATAAGAGCTATAAAGAAACCTGCAGATCATCAAATTTTCATTAGTGAAAAGAATAGAGCTATTTTTGAAGAAAGCACCTCGCAAGGCTATATTACGCTTAATTGCTATGAAAGCATGCTGGAAAACGGGTTACCTTTGCCGGAATGGGTCACTAAGGCTCCAGAAGTAGTGAGGCGGATGGGGCATTCAAGTGCTGAATATTGGGAGGCAATTCAAAAACAGAAGTTCAGGAAATTGAAAGCAAAGATAAAAAAGGCTCTCTCGAAAATAGTTTGAGAAATTCTTCGGTTGTTTAAATGGCGGATATAAAAATCTCAAGGAGCCGGGCTCTTTATACTGCGCAGTAGTAAAATGGGAGACTGAAGGGCAGTCGGTATTTGAGAAAAGAAGTTTAAAGAAAGCAAGGAGATCGATAAAGCATTGAATTCTACCGATTTATACTACATCCTTCACAGGATCCACAAATACTACAAATCTCCAAAAACATTGCGCTCTGATTTGGAGATCCTAGAAGATATAAGGCGAACCAGGCGGGAAGTTGAGCATTGGTCAATGCAAGGTGACAAACCGACCAACCCTGACCGAATCTTTGCTATCGTTAGCTTTGCCAACGGGCCAACGAGTGCCAAGTTTCATTGTTTGGCAGCTAAGGTTACCCAGCTGCGCGGCTACACTCCGATGATTTTTACCAAGTCAGACAGGCGCTTTGGTCATGAATATTATCGCATGTTTGGCTTAGAAAACTTTGTGATGTGGGATAAGGTTGTGTTACAACAATCCCCACCAGAAGGCGAATTGTGGCCTATCGTGGATTCGCTTATGTCTGGAGAGGCGTCAATTCACAAAGCAAAGAGGATGGAATTTCACGGCGTTCAAGTTGGAAAACATGCGCTCTCCAAAACTTGCCGCCAGCGAGTGGAGGGCAGGTTGGTTTTAGGAGACCCGGATACGGGGGCGCATTTTCGCAAAAATCTGTTCAAGGCAGTGCAGAGTGTGACCGTTGCCGAGCGCTTTTTGGATGTTCATCCCATCCACAAAATGTTGGTACGTGACACGGGATACACTCCCAATGCCTCTATATACGAGGTCGCTCTGCAACGCGGCGTGGACTGCGTGGCTTTTAACGAAGGGCAACGACGCAGCGCATGGATATTCAAACGATACACTCGGGAAACACGCGGCCGTCATTATTTTTCTCTTTCTTCATCTAGCTGGGAACAGGTCAAGAGCCGTCCTTGGCGCGAGGATGATAATTTGCGGCTCGAACAGGAATTTGCTGGGCGGTATCGTCCCGATTCGACTGATGATACTCGCCACTTGCAGGAGGGGAAATTTATGAACACGCGTGAGGAAGTGCAAGACCAGTTGAAATTGGATCCTAACAAAAAAACGGCCGTTATTTTCTCTCATATCGCTTGGGATGCTGCCTTCTTTTATGGCGAGTCGCTTTTCGAGGATTTTGAGGATTGGCTTTTCCAAACGGTTGAGTTTGTAGGTCGCAATTGCCCGCATATGAACTGGATCGTCAAAGAGCATCCCTTCAATGTCTTCAAACTGCAACGGCAAAAAGTGAAGGTTTCCTCGGAGAGACGTTTGCTTGAGCCCCTGATGCCGCTGCCCGACCATGTGCGCTTTATGGCTGCCGATACCAGCATTAATACGCGCTCGCTTTTTCCTGTAGTAGACTACGTTCTTACCGTCAACGGCACCGTGGGAATGGAATTTCCTTGCTTCGGAATCCCGGCCGTTATTGCAGGTACGGGGAGGTATGACGGATTTGGATTCACTCTCGAGCCAGATACGCGGGAAGAGTATTTTGATATGTTACGAAACCTGCATACGATTCCACGATTGAATCAAGAAACCCAGGAATTGGCCCGCAGGCATTATCTTGCCCTTATGGTTGGGCGACAAATATCCTTTGAAGATGTGGCACCGATGAGACTAAAACGAATTCATGAAGCTCAAAGTGGTACCCACGTTAATATCCACTTTAATGTGCGGACTCTTGAGGATTTCAAGCAAGCCCGCTCGGTGCGCTTGCTGGGGGATTGGCTGGATTCGAGTACCGAGGAAGATTTGATAGATAATGCAGGATGGCGACAAAAAGGGTGAAATCCATTTTTCTAGTCCTTGATGATCCCTTGTCGACTAATTATTCAGGAGCATCAAGCCGCTATCTTCAGTCCTTCCTTGCGCTTTGTGCACGGGGTGTAAAGGTTCATGTTATTCGCATGCTTTCAATCGAAGAGCCTCTCCAGACAATTTGTAATACCTTTCCAGCATCTTTTTAAGCTAAATTCACTTTTTATCCGTGAGCGAGCAGCCTGAGTGATTATTATATGAATAAGCCTGAACCACAAAGAAAATCTGCAAGGTTGCTACCGGATTTTCTTTGCATAGGCGCCCAACGCTCGGGGACTAGCTGGCTGTACGAGAACCTTGGCGCCCACCCTCAGGTTTGGCTCCCGCCCATCAAGGAAATCCATTACTTCAATTCCCGAAACAAACCTTTAAGAAGGAAGCTCAACGTTTACTTTAGGCATCTAAGGGGCAGAATTCTGAAAGATCTTCAAGATAAAAAGCCGTTCGCTAACCTGGTCTGGGATCTTCATTATTTCCTTGGCCCAAGAAGTGATCGTTGGTACCAAGGGCTTTTCCGCCCGGCGGCCGACCAAGTTGCCGGAGAGATCACGCCCGATTATGCAGCCCTGGAATTGGCCGAGATCAAACATATCTATAAATTAAATCCCGATCTAAAGATCATTTATTTAATGCGCGACCCGATAGAAAGAAGCTGGTCGGGAGCTACCAAGGATTTAGCTCGGCAAAAAGGGCGCAAGCTAGACACCGTTCCCGACGATGAACTATTGAAAAAACTTAACGGTCCCGGAACGATGGCGCGGAGCAATCATTTGTTGGTTCTGGAAAAGTGGGAAAGCGTGTTTGATTCGAAACAGATATTCATCGGATTTTTTGATAACATTGAGCAAAACCCAGCACAACTGCTGCGAAGTATTTTCCATTTTCTGGGAGTATCGGAGGCGGACGAGCACATTCCGCCCGATATCGACCGAAAGGTCAATTCTGCAGGAAGGTACAAAAGCGCCATACCCCTTCGTTTTCAGTTCGTGTTAGCCAAGCAGCAGATCGATCAGTTGCGGGTACTGAGCAAGACCTATGGCGGCCATGCCACTAAATGGTTGAAACGTGCCCAGGATGTACTTGACATGATGAAGAAATGAATAGAACGGAAGCCATCTTCAACAAACTGAATTTTAGGCGTCCGGAAAATCGGCACCTTGGTTTTGGTAGAGGAATCC
>CAZNFL010000041.1:0-23223 GCA_964572455.1 uncultured Anaerolineaceae bacterium | reverse complement strand
GCCGCCAGCCAGGTGGACGATTCCTTCCTGCACCAGCACTTCCCTGAAAAAGAGCAGTGGGATTTCGGCGTGAAGGTCATCACCGATTTCGGCTACGATTGGAACCAGGGCCGCATCGATAAGACCACCCACCCCTTCCAGGCCACCCTGGGTTATGGCGACCACCGCATCACCACCCGAGTTTCCGAAGATTTCTTCAACCCCTATTTCTTCGGTACCCTGCACGAAGCCGGCCATGCCATGCACGCCCAGGGCATATCTGCCGACCTGAACCGCACGCCGCTATATAACAGCGCTTCGCTCTCCATCGGCGAGTCGCAATCGCGCATGTGGGAGAACCTGGTGGGCCGTTCCAAGCCTTTCTGGGAGCACTACTACCCCACCTTGCAGAAAACCTTCCCCGAACAATTGAAGAAAGTGGACGTGGATACTTTCTACAAGGGCATCAACAAAGTCTCGCCTTCCTTCATCCGCGTGGAAGCCGACGAAGCCACCTACAACCTGCACATCATGCTGCGCCTGGAGATCGAGATCGCCATGCTGGAAGGCCAGGTGGAGATCAAAGACCTGCCCGACCTGTGGAATGCCCGCTTCGACGAATACATCGGCGTCACCCCGGCCAACGACGCCCAAGGCGTGCTCCAGGATGTGCACTGGTCCTTCGGCCTCCTTGGCTACTTCTCCACCTACGCGCTGGGCAACCTGGTTTCCGCCCAACTGTGGGAAGTCATTCAGCGCGACATCCCCGACATTGCCGGCAAAGTGCGCAACGCCGAGTTTGCCCCGCTGCTCAAATGGCTGAACGAAAAGGTTCACAAGTCCGGCGCCAAATTCGAGCCCCAGGAAATGGTGCGGCGCATTACTGGCTCCAAGATCGACGGCGGTGCCTATCTGCGCTACCTGGAAACGAAGTTCGGCGAGATCTACTCGCTTTAAAAGTCAAACCCCTTGCCATGGAGTAAATCAAAATCCGTGGGCGCGAATAAATTCCGGCAAACCCAACTCTTTATTTGGGAATGTAGGGGAGGTCTAAGACCCTCCCCTACAGATACGGATGGTAAAGTCCTGCTAAGAATCTAAATGGGACTGTCATCTGTCTACTGACAGATGAAAACTGCCTTTCAGGTATCATTGCCCGGATGGCAACTATTCTCTTCGTGGATGACGAGCCGTTGACCCGCAAGCTGCTCGCCCAGGCGGCCCAGATCCTGGGGCATCGCGGGCTGACTGCGGCCACGGCCGAGGAAGCGCTGCTCTCCGTTGACGCTGAGCGGCCCGATCTCATTGTCACGGATATCAATTTGAAAGGCACGCGCGGCCTGGACCTGATCGAACAATTGCACACTGCCCCTGCAACGAAATCGATTCCGGTGATCACGCTCTCCGCCCAGGAAACGGGCGAAGTCCAGGCCGAGGCGCAAGCCCGCGGCGCAGTGGCCAGCCTGGAAAAGCCGGTTCGCCTGCAAACGCTATTAGAGATCATTCGTGAGCACGCCCCCAAAAACTGAAGCGATCAACGTGGTCGTCATGCACGGCGACCAAACCGGCGAAGAATTGCTGCTGCAGGCCCTGCGCCTGGCGGACCCAGCGGTGCTGGGCCTCAGTTTTAACCTGCAGCATTTTGACCTAAGCCTCAAGAACCGGCGCGCCACCCAGAACGAAGTGGTCCACGCAGCCGGACAAGCCATGCTGAAAAGCAAGCTGGGCTTGAAAGCCGCCACCATCACTCCAGAGGAGACTGGCGATGTGGGCAGCCCCAACGCAATTATCCGCAGCGATCTGCAAGCGCAAGTGATCCTGCGCACCGGCCGGCGCATTCCGCATGTGCGCCCGGTGGGCGGGGCGCACGCGCCGATCGCTGTGGTGCGCATGGCGGTGCAAGACGCCTATGGCGCCAAAGAATGGCGCGAGAAGACCGCCAACGGCGACGAGATCGCCTTTCGCACCTCGCAGATCAATCGCTCCACCTGCCGCGCCGTCGCCGAGTTCACCTTCCTTTACGCGCAGAAGAATAACGCCATCGTATTTGGCGGCCCGAAATATACGGTCAGCCCGATCTACGAAGGCATGTTCAAAGAAGAATTGGATGCCGCCGCCCAGCGCTATCCTAAAGTTGCTTATCGCCCGATGCTGATCGATGCTACATTGGCCATGCTGCTGCAATCCGGCGGCGAAGCGTTGGCCATCCCCGCGCTCAATCGGGATGGAGACTTGCTTTCCGATCTGATCCTGCAGATGTTTGGCAGTATCGCCGGCTCCGAAAGCCTGGTGTTGGCCTTTGATGAAAGCGCCACCAAGATCCTGGCGGTGATGGCCGAGGCGCCGCATGGCACCGCGCCGGCGCTGGAAGGCAAGGACGTAGCCAACCCCATGGCCATGATCCTCGCCCTTGCCGCGCTACTGGCCTATGCGCCCAGCCGCCCGGTCGAACAAGCCTCGCGCGCCATTTACGAAGCAGTGTTTGAGGCTATCCAGAATGGCCAGGCCACACCTGACCTGGGCGGCGGACTGGGAACCACCGCTTTCACCGATGAGATCATTCAGCGGGTGCAAAGCAAGCTCGAAGTCTGGTCTTCCTTATCTTAAGGTGGACATGCCCCTCGAGCGTAGGCTCGATCTAAAATTCATAGTGCTGGCGGCGGCTTTTCTGGCCGCTTGCTCTCCGCTTGTAACCACAGCTAAAGCACCAACAGAAGCTTCTCCGAGATTAAGTCAGCCGACCGCCTCCCCTTCTCCAACACTTTATATTGCAGAAACTGAAAATAATACAATAATTATTGCCTATTTACAGCTAGAGCAGCCCGGCGAAGGCTCAGAAATAGCCTCCCCGCTCCACGTTTCAGCGCAGGTTCCCGCAGCTGCCGGGGTCCTGCGGGTAGAGCTATTTGGCGAGGATGGCCGTCTTATGGCGCGCCATGTGGTGCGCACTACGGGAGGCCCGGTCGAATTAGAGCTGGCCTTTGACCCGGCCGGGGGCGGCGAAAATGGCCGCTTGGCGCTGAGCCTGGACGACGAGTTCGGCCGCCTTCAAGAGCTCATCTCCGTCGAAATTATCTTGCTGACAGAAGGTGAAAATAAACTGGTGGCCGGGGGCCTGCCAAGCCTGCTGGTTATCGAAACGCCGGAAGCGTGGGAAACAGTCAGCGGTGGCGTAGTCACGGTGAGCGGCCTCGTGAGCGAGCTGGCTAGTTCGCTCAACATACAACTGATCACCCGGGAGGGGCGTGTCCTGAGATCTATTGATCTGCGCCTGGCAGGAAGTGAAGGCGAGGAGGGAACTTTCGGCGCCGAACTGACTTATAACCCAGCCGCGGCGGCCTGGGTGCAGGTGGCGGTCTCTTTGCGCGAGGCCGGGATAATCACGGAGTTTAAAAGCGTGGAGGTCTGGCTGGCGCCCTAGCCGCCGAGCACCAGAAAGCGGCCGATGGCCTCCGCAGGACCACGTACCACATCCTCGATCAGATTGATGCCCGCGCTTGGCAATAGAAAAATTAGCGCCAGCAAGATCAGTGAACCATAAGGGCGTATATTTTCAAGAACAGCTTTGCCGGAGGGCGGCAAAAAGAAATGCAGCACCTTCTCCCCGTCCAGCGGGAAGACCGGGATCAAATTGAACATCATTAGAACCAGGTTGATAAACACAAACGTGCTGAACAATTGATAAAGTGTTGGTAACCAGCCCGACGTTTGCAGCGAAAATTGAACCAAGCCAAACCGCAACGGGAGTGCGCCAACAATAGCCATCAATAGATTGGAAGCCGGGCCTGCCAGCGCCACCAACATGGGCGCCGCCGGCGAACGACGTTCGAGTGCGTAGGGATTGATCTGCACCGGGCGCGCCCAGCCGAAACCGGCCACCAGCAGCAACAGCGAGCCGAGCGGGTCGAGATGCACCAGCGGATTGAGCGTGAGCCTGCCCTGGTTGCGGGGCGTATCGTCGCCAAAGTGATCGGCGACGAAGGCGTGCGAAAATTCATGAACGGTGAAGGCGATCACCAGCACGATGATAAGCGAAATAAGTAGGTCAGGTGTAAGGTCAAGGAACATTAGCGCGGCATTATAGCACGCCCATATCTGCCATCGCTCGCGGATGCTATAATCCGACGTGGCGTTTTTTTCAAATGAATCGTAGCCCTGGCTATGCTACCTGAAATAAAACTGGACGACATCGTGCGTTTGCGTAAAACCCACCCCTGCGGCAGCACCGACTGGAAGGTGGTGCGGCTGGGCGCAGACATTGGGTTGGTGTGCCTGGGCTGCGGGCGCCGCGTGCTGCTGGAACGCCGGCAATTGTCAAAGCGAATGAAGAAGCTAAATCCGGCGGACGGAAAGTGAATTGCCATTTACTAATTGCTAATACAGAAATAGCAAATGGTAAGTGGTAATTAGTAAATTATGTCTACCCTTTATCTTGTCGCCACCCCCATTGGAAATCTTGAAGACCTCAGCCCGCGCGCCCAGCGCGTGCTGGGCGAGGTCAAGTTGATCGCCGCTGAGGACACCCGCCACAGCCGCAAGCTGCTCACCCATTTCGAGATCCATACCCCGTTGACCAGTTATTTCGAGCACAACGAACGCGCCAAGTTGGACGCCGTGCTGGAAACCCTGCGCAGCGGCGACGTGGCGCTGATCTCGGACGCGGGCATGCCCGGCATCAACGACCCCGGCTATCTGCTGGTGCGTGCCGCCTTGGATGCCGGCCACCAGGTCAGCCCCATCCCGGGGCCAAGCGCGCCCATCGCCGCGCTGGCCGCTTCCGGCCTGCCCACCGATAGCTTCCTATATCTTGGCTACGCGCCGCGCAAAAGCAGTGAACGCCGCCAGGCGCTGGAGCAAGTCGCCGGCTTGCCTTATACCCTCATCCTGCTCGAATCCCCCCATCGCCTGCTCCCCACCCTGCTGGATCTGCGTGCGGCTTTAGGCAACCGTAAGGTTGCCGTGGCCGCCGAACTCACCAAGCTCTACGAGCGCTTTTTCCGCGGGACCTTGGACGAAGCCGTCAAGTTCTATAAGGCCGAGCGGGCCCGTGGCGAATTCACCATCGTGGTGGCCGGCGCGCAGCCGGATACCGGCGCTTGGGACGAGGCGCGCCTTATGGCTGCCTTACGGGCGGCGGGCGGCGAGCCGCCTTCGAAATTGGCGCGACGGGTGGCCGCCGAGGCCGGCTGGCCGCGCAGCAAGGTGTACGAATTAATTCAACAATTGCATAAAGGCAAGTAAAGTCCATTATCATTGCCAGAGATATGAACCTCAACGACCCCCAGCTCTATAAAAAGATCGATCCTGAAGACATGATCGGCCACATCAACGGCCTACCGGACCAGTTAGCCGCCGCCTGGAGGCTGGGAATCGGCCTCGATCTGCCCACATGGACCGGTATTCGCCAGGTCGTGGTAGCCGGCATGGGCGGCTCGGCCATCGGCTCCGACCTGCTGGCGGCCTACGCCGAGCTTGCGCTCAAAGCCAGTTGGTTCACCCACCGTGACTATGGGCTGCCTGCCTGGGCGCGCGGCGAAGAAACCCTGGTCATCTGCTCTTCGCATTCCGGCAACACGGAAGAGACCTTGTCCGCTTTCGAGGCCGCCCAGGCTACCGGCTGCCGCATCCTGGCCATTGCCACTGGCGGCGAATTGGCGAAGGCTGCCAAAAAAGCTAATGCGCCATTGTGGATCTTCGATCACAAAAGCCAGCCGCGCACCGCGGTAGGTTTCTCGTTCGGCTTGTTGCTGGCCGCCGCGGCGCGCTTGAATTTGATCGATGACCCCAGCGCCGAGCTTAAAGATGCGGTGAGTGCGATGAAAGAGCAACAGGGTTCATTCCTGCCCGAAGTGCCCGACACTGCTAACCCGACCAAACGCATGGGTGGGCAATTTATGGGACGCTGGATAACTATTTTCGGCGCGGGCCTGCTGGCGCCCGTGGCGCGCCGCTGGAAAACGCAGATCAACGAGAACGCCAAAGCCCAGGCCAGTTTTGAATTTATCCCCGAGGCTGATCACAATACCTTGCAGGGAGTGGAGCAACCCGAAGGGCTCTTTCCGGCCACGATGGCGATCTTCTTAAGTTCCACGCACAACCACCCTCGCGACGTACGCCGAACGGAACTTACCCGCATGCCCATCATGCTGCAAGGCCAGAACACCGACACGATCATCGCGCAAGGCGAAACGCGCTTAGCCCATATGTGGACGGCGCTACACTACGGAGATTACGCCAGCTATTACTTGGCTCTGGCGTACGGGCTCGACCCAACACCGGTGCCGATGCTGGCTGAGTTCAAAGAAAAGATGAAAGGGGACTAGCTAAGCAGCTAATTGAGTGGCGCTTCGGGGATGATCAGCCACATCGCCAGATAGACCAGGAAGCCTGTCCCCGCAATTAAGAAGCCGAGCGCAAACAGCAGGCGGATCAGGGTGGGATCAGTGTCCAGATATTCGACGATGCCGGCAGCCACGCCGCCCAGCATGCGGTTGGTTCGCGAACGATAAAGACGTTTTATTTCTTGGCCCACAGAACTCCTTCGAAAAATGAACCTATAACAAGATATAGATAATGCAATGAGGTTGTCGCGGGAAATCTGCCCCGCTAAGCTCTAATCCCCTACCCACTCAACGATGGTGGCCTCACCCTGACCCACACCAACACACAAGGTGGCGAGGCCATAGTATGGCCGCTTCGCCTGCGGCGCGCGGCGGCGCATCTCGTGCACCAGTGTGGTCAGGATGCGCGCCCCGCTGCAACCCAGCGGGTGGCCCAGAGCAATAGCACCACCATTGACATTGGTGATCTCTTCGCGCAAGCCCAACTCACGCATCACGGCCAGGCTTTGCACGGCGAAGGCTTCGTTCAATTCCAAGAGGCCGATATCCTCAATTTTCAGTCCAGCGCGCTGCAGGGCCTTGCGCGTGGCCGGCACCGGGCCAATGCCCATGGTGCGCGGCGGCACGCCGGCCGCAGCCGATGCCACCACGCGGACTAGAGGCTTGAGGCCTAACGCTTTAGCCTTCTCGGCGCTGGTGAGCAGCAAGGCGGCGGCGCCATCGTTCAGCCCGGAGGAATTGCCGGCGGTCACGGTGCCATCTTTGCGGAAAGCGGGCTTCAGCTTGCCGAGGTTCTCCATACTGGTATCGCGGCGCGGGCGTTCGTCTTTGTCCACCAGCACCGGGTCGCCGCGGCGCTGCGCGACCGGCACAGCCACGAGCTCTTCGGCGAAGCGGCCGCTATCCATGGCGGCAATTGCGCGCTGGTGGCTTTGTAGACTGAAGCGGTCTTGCTCAGCGCGTGAGATGGGAGTTTCGTCGTAAAGGTTCTCGGCTGTCTCCCCCATTGAATCGTTGCCATATTTTTCTTTGAGCGCCGCGTTCGGATAGCGCCATCCGAGAGTGGTATCCCACATGGTCACATTGCCATATTCAAAGGCCTGGGCAGCCTTGGGCACCGAATACGGGGAGCGGCTCATGCTTTCCACGCCGGCGGCGATATATACGTCGCCTTCGCCGGCCTTAATGGCGCGGGCCGCCATGTTCACCGCCTGCAAGCCGGAGGCGCACAATCGGTTCACCGTGACGGCCGCCACTTCGACCGGGAAGCCCGCCAGCAGCACAGCCATGCGGGCAACGTTGCGGTTGTCCTCGCCTGCCTGGTTGGCGCAACCCATGTAGACTTCCTCGACCTCAACCGGGTCGAGGCCAGTGCGCGACACCAGAGCCTTGAGCACCAAGGCAGCCATATCGTCTGGGCGCACCTTAGCCAGCGCGCCGCCTAGGGCGCCAATCGGGGTGCGCACTCCGTCAATGATTACAGCTTCATGCATGAGCAATTCCTTCCAGTTGATAACCCTTGTAATTATAAAGAATTACACCAGATTAAGACAAAAACAGGCGGGCAAGACCCGCCTGTTTCATTCAAAGGTATCAGTGTTTTTCTTATTTTTCCCTGAAGGTACGCAAGCTCTGTTCAAAAGTGGGCTCAAAGCTATCAAATTCCGAGATCAACGTGCCGTACGTCAGGATCCATACCGTGTCGCCGGTCTTTAGGAGATACTGCACCAGTTTGGACGTACCTTCCGCCCCAGCCAAAACAGCCAGGTCGAATTCCTCGACCAAGCGCCAGGCATCGTAACCCGAAACCGTGAACGCGGCACTTTCCGTTATCGTGATGCCAGTTATGCCTGCCAGCTGGGACGTAGCAGCGTCGGCGTAACCGGAAGTGCTCATATTCGCGATTACCGGATTGACTTCCTTGAGGATATTGACAGTGGTCCCGGATTCGATCGATTCGCTGTCAACAACATACAGCAAGTAGTTGCTGCTTTCCATCGCCATAGCCAGTTGCTCATTGCCGGCATCGCGCATCAGTTGCGCCGCGGCGGCAAGGTCGGGCTGGCTGCTGCCGCCCTCAAAACTTTCCGGCAAATAGATTTCGAACCCGTCGCCTTCAAACTTTTCCCAACCAGCCGGTGGTTCGGCAACGCCAGGCGCGCTGGCTCCGGAACAGGCGGCCAGCAGTACAGCCAAACTCAGGATCAATAACAAAGAGCCAAAGCGGATTTGCGATTTCATGAACAAGCTCCTCCTCAATGTGAGATAAACCATTATCGAGACAATCGAGTTAAACGTCAAGCGTGCTGCGCAGCGCCCCGAATATAATCCTTGCATGAACGACCACCTGCTTTCCGGCGTATATGCTGCCGCCGTCACCCCTTGCTTGCCCGATGGCAGCCTCGATTTGGCCGGCCTGCCCCAGTTCCTCGATTTCCTGGCAGACCGCGGTTGCCACGGCGCTTTACTTTCCGGAACCACAGGCGAAGGGCCCTCCTTTTCGCTGAAAGAGCGCCTTTCCCTGTGGGAGGCGGCCGCTACATGGCGGAAACTCAGGCCGAATTTCCGCTTGATGGCTGGAACCGGCACGCCCAGCCTCAGCGAGACAAAAGAACTAAATCAAACCGCATTCCAACTGGGATTCGATGCCGTGGTCGTTTTACCGCCTTTCTTTTTCCGCAACTCAAGTGACGAGGGCCTGTTCGATTGGTTTGCGGAACTTATAGAAACCAGCGTTCCAGATGGAAAGTTTTTGCTCGGATATCACATTCCGGCGGTCAGCGGTGTTGTTCTGTCTTTAACATTACTGCAAAAGCTCGCAGCAGCTTACCCAGCTGCATTCGGCGGTCTGAAGGATTCCAGTGGCAGCTTGGACTCCGCTTTGGCCTATATCGCCGGCTTACCTGGTAAGGCCGTCTTGGTGGGCAACGACAGGCTGCTGTCCGCCTCCTTGGCAGCAGGCGCCGCCGGTTGCATCACAGCGCTTGCCAATCTGCTCTCTCCGGAATTGCGCGCCATCTACGACGCCTTTCAGCGCGGGGAGGAAAGACCCGCATCGCAGGCTGCGCTCGACTTGATGCGGGCCGCGCTGGACAGTATGCCGCCTGCGCCCGCTTATATCAAAGCGCTGCTGCACGCGCAGCACAACTTTAAGCGTTGGAGCGTGCGGCTGCCATTGCAAGATTTCACGCCGGCTCAGATTGCAACAGCATTGAAAGCAATCCAAGCTTTGCACCAACAATAGAAAATGAAATATGAAGCAAACGTAGTTATCTGCGGCGCGGGGATCCTGGGCATCAGCGTTGCCTACCAGCTGGCTGTCCAACATGGGATCCGCGGCGTTCTGATTGTCGACGAACGGCCTGCGCTTACGCTGACCTCGGATAAATCCACGGAATGCTATCGCAACTGGTGGCCTGGACCGCAGGATGCTATGGTGCGTTTGATGAACCGCAGCATCGATCTAATGGAAGACTTTGCCAACCAATCAAATAATCAGTTTGCGCTTAACCGTCGCGGTTATTTATATGTAACCTGCGAACCTAAGGGAATCGAAGTCCTTCGCGCATCGGCTGCTGAAGCTTCCCTGCTGGGGGCCGGGGAGATGCGCGAGCACGACAAAGCTTCCTGCACTTATCAATCTCACCAAGTCGAAGGATTTTCGGGAGTGGAAGGCGCAGACTTGCTTGCCGATCCCGGCCTTATCCTCCGCCATTTTCCATATCTCAGTTCGGAGGTGATCGGCGCGCTTCACGTCCGCCGAGCTGGCTGGCTTAGCGGCCAGACCTATGGCGTCTGGCTATTGGAGCAAGCGCAGCAGGCTGGGGTGCGCCTGATTAGCGGGCGCTTTTCCAATATCGATACTTCCGCAGGATCAATATCGAACGTTTGGCTCGAAGACGGTTCGGAAATCAAGACCTCAACTTTCATTAATGCCGCGGGGCCGCACCTAGCCTCTTTGGGGAAGATGCTCGGTGTAGAAATTCCTGTTGTCAATGAGGTCCACCTGAAAGCCTCTTTCAATGATCATCTCGGCGTAGTGGGCAGAGACGCCCCACTGGTGATCTGTGCCGACGAACAGCGCCTGCATTGGACGCAAGAAGAACGCGCCACGTTGGCTGAGGACGTCGAGACGGCCTGGTTGCTGGGAACCCTACCTTCGGGAGCTCACACGCGCCCGGAAGGCGGCAAGCAGGCGCAAAGCATCCTCGTGCTGTGGGATATCCACAACCAACCGGTTGAACCCACTTTCCCTATTGCCGAAGAACCAATGGTTGCGGAACTTGCCGTTCGCGGCTTAGCCCGCATCTTGCCCGGCATGCGCGCCTATGTGGAACGCATGCCGCGCTTTATTGTGGACGGCGGCTATTACACTAAGACCCTCGAAAACCGCCCGCTGGCCTGCCCGCTGCCTTTAACGGGCGCCTACGTCATCGGGGCCGCCTCCGGCTTCGGCATCATGGCGGCAGCCGGCTTGAGCGAATTGCTGGCCGCCCATATAACCGGATCCGAGCTGCCGCCGTATGCTGGCATGTTCGATCTGGCGCGCTATGACGACCGCGCCTACCATTCGCTGCTCAAAAATTGGGGCGAGAGCTGGCAATTGTGAGACAACAAAACGACCTGTAAGAGCTTCGTTAGAATCAGCGTCTATGGCTTGGGTTTAGGCTAGATTGGTATAATCAGCAGATAGTCCTAGCTTTCGCAGAATTATGGAGGAAGGTACGTGAATAACCCTCGCAGCCGAATTTCCCTGATCTATTTGCTCTTTTTCGGTGCGCTGATCTTTTTTGTCTTCTTTAATTATCAGCAGCAAGCTAACCAACAGGAAGCCCTCAGCCTCAACCAGGTCGCCGCGGATATCAAAGCCGGCGAAGTGGCCCGCATTGTCACGGACAATGAGCGCCTGGTCATCATTTACCGGGATGGGCAAGAGCGCACCGCGCAGAAAGAACCTATAGCCACCACGGTGGAGCAGTTATTAGCCCTGGGCGTCACCCCCGAAGAGCTAACCCCTGAACTGATCGATGTTGAGATCCAGCCCCCCAGCGCCTGGCTGGGGATCGCCACGGCGCTTGGCTACGTGCTGCCTTTCCTGATCCTGGCAGGCGTGTTTTGGTTCGTCTTCCGCCAGGCGCAGGGCAGCAACAACGCTGCCATGTCCTTTGGCAAGTCGAAGGCGCGCCTCTTCTCTGGCGAAAACCCCACGGTCACCTTTAACGACGTGGCTGGCGTGGATGAAGCCAAGATAGACCTTCAAGAAGTTGTCGAATTCCTCAAAGAGCCGGACAAGTTCATTGCCTTGGGTGCCCGCATCCCCAAGGGTGTGCTGCTGGTTGGCCCGCCGGGCACCGGAAAGACGCTGCTGGCGAAGGCCGTTTCCGGGGAAGCCGGCGTGCCTTTCTTTTCCATATCCGGCTCGGAATTCGTAGAAATGTTCGTGGGCGTGGGCGCCAGCCGGGTGCGTGACCTGTTCGAACAGGCCAAGCGCCACTCCCCGTGTATTGTATTCGTGGACGAAATCGATGCGGTGGGACGGCAGCGCGGCGCCGGCTTGGGCGGCAGCCACGACGAGCGCGAACAAACCCTTAACCAAATGCTGGTTGAGATGGACGGTTTCGACACAGACACCAACGTCATCATGATCGCCGCCACCAACCGCCCCGACATTTTGGATCCCGCCTTGTTGCGCCCCGGCCGCTTTGACCGCCGCGTGATGTTGGATGCGCCCGATGTTAAAGGCCGTCAGGCAATCCTGGAAGTGCACGTGCGCGGCAAGCCCTTGGCCAAAGATGTTGACCTGCCCATCCTGGCGCGCAGCACTCCCGGCCTGGTTGGCGCCGATCTGGAGAACCTGGTGAACGAGGCAGCCATCCTGGCCGCCCGCCGCAATAAGAAAACCATCGGCATGTCGGAATTCCAGGAAGCCATTGAACGCGTCTTGCTGGGCCCCGAGCGCAAGTCGCGTATCATCACGCCGGACGAAAAACGCGTGGTGGCTTATCACGAAGCCGGGCACGCCGTGGTGGCGCATGCCCTGCCCAACTGCGATCCCGTGCACAAGGTGACCATTGTGCCGCGCGGCCGCGCCGGGGGTTTCGTGCTCGCCCTGCCGGAAGAGGATTACACCCTGGTCAGCCGCGCCAAGCTGCTGGATCGCCTGGCGTTCTCGCTGGGTGGCCGGGCGGCCGAAGAACTGATCTTTGACGACATCACCTCCGGCGCGCAAAGCGACCTGGAGCATGTGACCCACGTGGCCCGCGAGATGGTGACCCGCCTGGGCATGAGCGCCGAACTGGGCCCACGCGTGTATGGCCAGAAGGAAGAGCTCATCTTCCTCGGCCGCGAGATCTCGGAGCAGCGTGACTATTCTGAGGCGGTGGCCGAAAAGATCGATGATGAGGTCTACAAGCTGGTGGTGGAAGCCCTGGCCCGGGCGCGCAAAACGTTGACCAAGTACAAGGCGTCCCTGCACAAGGTAGCCAAGAAGTTGATCGAAGTGGAGACCTTGAGCCGCGACGAATTCGAAAAGCTGTTCCCCTCCCCGGTGAAGAAGCGCAGCGGCACACCGATGCTGATGAGCGCCAACTCCCACTAGCGTTCGACCTACCTGCAGATCAAGGCCAAGCGAAAGCTTGGCCTTTTTTGTCTTAAGCGTCCCTCTGCTAAAATATCAACCATGACGATCAGCAAAATCGTAACCGGAGAAACTTTAGTTTCTTCCCTGATCGCTCGAGCTCAATCTCACCCCCGGCGAACCGCGCTGACCTTTATTGAAAAGGGGGTAGGTCACTCGATCAGCTCAGCTCAATTGCTGGAGCGCTCCAAGGCCGCCGC
The DNA here is from genome assembly GCA_964572455.1 of uncultured Anaerolineaceae bacterium. Lineage (GTDB taxonomy): Bacteria > Chloroflexota > Anaerolineae > Anaerolineales > UBA11579 > JAMCZK01. Next base: position 10,066 of record CAZNFL010000041.1, on the reverse strand, counting down.
GGCCCAGCTGGCCGCCGGTGGCGTGCAAGCGGGCGACCTGGTCATCCTGGTGCTGCAGCACTCGCTGGAATTGATTTATTCTTTTTGGGGCGCGGCCTTGCTGGGCGCCATCCCATCCATCTTTCCCTTTCTGACCGAAAAGCTGGATCCCGATCTTTATCGCCAACGAGTTAAGTCGTTGGTGGAGCATTCCGAGGCAAAGGCAGTTGTAACTTACTCAGAAAATTATGAGCCCTTGGCTGAAATAATTAAGGATTCAGGCAGCCTTTTGCTTTCCACTGCGGACGTGTTCAACAATTCGTCCAATGTCCTAAGTCCGCACTCAGACGTCAGCCTTGGGACATTAGACATCTCCCCAGATGACATTGCGCTGCTGCAGCACAGCAGCGGCAGCACCGGGTTGCAAAAGGGAGTAGCCCTCTCTCACCGTGCGGTGCTGCGCCAGATCGAAGCCTATGGGCGCGCCATTGCCCTAGATCCCGAGGCTGATGTGATCGTCAGCTGGCTGCCCCTCTATCACGACATGGGCTTGATCGCCGGCTTTGTGATGCCCATCGTGGCCGGCGCCCACTTGGTGCTAATGTCCCCATTTGACTGGGTGCGCCAGCCCGGCATGCTACTGGACGCCATACAGCAGTACCGTGGCACCCTAAGCTGGCTGCCCAATTTCGCCTATAACCTCATCGCCCGCACGTTGCGGACTAGAGAAGATCTGGATCTTTCCAGCTGGCGGGCGGCGATCAATTGCTCTGAGCCGGTGTACGCCGAAAGCCACCAGCTGTTCCTAGATAGGCTCGGGCCTTACGGATTTTCAGCCAAAGCCCTGGCGGTGAGCTATGCCATGGCTGAGAACACCTTCGCCGTCACCCAAACGAAACTGGGCACCCTGCCCCGCGTGGATATAGTGGAGGTGGCCGCCCTGCAAGAGCGCGGTGAAGCGATCCCCGCGGCACAGGGCAAGCGCTTCGTCAGCTGCGGGCTGCCTATCGAGACTGTGGAACTACGCATCATGGATGAGAAAGGGGATCCGCTACGGGACCGGCATGTTGGTGAAATCGCGCTTCGCAGTGAGTTCATGCTAAGTGGCTATTACAAACGCCCCGACCTCACGGAGAAGGCCATCACAAAAGAGGGCTGGTTTCTCAGCGGCGATATGGGCTACCTAGCGGATGGCGAACTCTACATTACTGGTCGCAAAAAAGATCTGATCATCGTAGGCGGCAAGAACATTTATCCCCAGGATATCGAAGCTATCGCCAACCGTGTCCCCGGCATCCGCCCCGGCCGGGCTGTAGCTTTCGGCGTGCTGGATGAGCGGCTGGGCTCCGAGAAGATCGTGGTGGTGTGCGAAGCCGCCGAGGGCGGTGACCAGGCCGAAGCGGAAAGCGAGCTGCGGGTGGCGATCGTGAAGGAGACCGAAGTCACCTTGGGGGACCTTCGCTTCGTGCCGCGCGGCTGGATCGTCAAAACCTCCAGCGGCAAACATGCCCGCAGCGACAACCGCGAAAAATATTTGCGGGATTTTGCTGCACCTTAATTTTGCTAGGGCTGTAGAACAGCCCGGTCACCTTCACCCAGATCGAGAATCAGGTGGCCATCCAGCCCAAGAATCTGGACGCGCGGCACTACCTCGCCAAGAGTGATCGTGTTGCGGTTGACGACCCCCAGTAAATTGCCTGTGCGATCTAAGCTCAAGTTAGAGTAGAAGCCCGGGAAAATTTCATGTTCCTGCCCGTCGAGGGTCACACGGGAGATCTGCGGCCCGCCCACCATGGTGTTGGCGAAGGTGCCACAATCACGCACTAGACCAAAGAGCCACAGGCCTTCGCTCCCCGGCATCCAGACCAGGCTGTCGCCGAAGAAATACAGCTTCTGGTCTGGGTCGCTGACAGCCGCCAGCGAGACCACAGGCAGCTCGTGCAAGTCGCTGCCATCCGGGTTGGCCACGAAGTAATGGGTCACAACCGGAGAATAGACAAAACCCGCCTGCGCCAGTTCCGCGCACGCATTCACATTTTCCGACGAGATGAAGGCCAGCTTTTGGCCATCAGGCGAGAAGCGCAATGCCAAAGGCGGGCGCCCGGCAATTTCACTTGTGAGGCTGGGCATATCGGTGGTGGGGTAGGCGTTGGCAGCTGAACCGTCCAGCGGCACCCGGTAGAGTTTGAAATCAGTGTAGGTCACCGTGCCGGCCGCCACCAACGCATCGCCAGCCGGGGTAAAGGCCAGCGTGCCCCACACCCAACGAACTCCCAGGTGGCTGGTAAGCCGACGGGACTGCCCACTGTTCGGCGAGTACACCCAGAGGTCGTAATAACGCTCATATGCCAACAACGTGCTGTCCGGCGACCAGGCCCGATCATTGGCGTAGTCGCCAATATCGATCGGCGTGCTGCCCTCTATGGCCTTGACGATGAACAGATGGTATTCGATCGGAGTGACAAACATGGAAAAAGACAAATATTCGCCCGAAGGTGACCAGCCCAAATTGAATATCCCGCCTTTCTCAGGCGACTCGATCAATTGCCATGTTTCCAATGATTGACCAGCCATGACGTGCGTGACCAAAAGCGCATCGTTCTGAACGTAAGCGATATAAGTCTCTATAGGCAGCTCGGTTGCAGTGGGGGCCAATGTGGCAGGGGGGATTTCGGTTGCAGTGAAGGTTGCTTCGGCAGTCGCGGTGGAATCTGCGACAGTAGGGATCAGCGCCGGCGGCGATTGGGGGGCACAGCCTGCCAATAAGATCATTGTCAAAACAAAAATGGCTGTGTTTTGATTTCTTATATGCATGAGTCTCTCACCTATATCTTTCTTTTCTCAATCAACCCCGCCAGTTGGTCGATTGTATCAAAGCTTTGGGCATTAAGCTCAGTGTCATCCAGGCGCACACCCCAGGTTTGCTCCACAAATAGAGACAGGTCGACCAGCGAAAATGAATCGACCAGGCCGCCTGAAATGAGGGGCTCATCCGGCTTTAGAGTTCGGTCGGGCCGCTTCATGATCTGCTTAGTGATGTACTCGTTCAATTGCGAAATGATCTGGTCTTTCATGAGCTTCCGGCTCTCAGCTCTTCCAGGCTGTGTCGAATTGTATCTAGTGTCACCAGCGCCCAATAGGAGCGCGCACTCCACGCCTCCGCGGTGATGTGAAAGCCCTCCGGGCGCTTGCCCTCATCCCGCGCCCAATCGATGCCGTGCCCTTCCAGCGGCTGGGCAGCTCGCCACCAATTGATCAGGGGAATATCGTAATCATAGGCGACTTGGGCGGTGGCCTCATTGATGGCGTGGTTGTCTTCAACATTATCGGCCTTGGTCATCAGGATAGGGATCACATGGTGCTCAAGCGCGTAATCCACGGCCTGGCGCAAATATTCCTCATAATTTTCAGAAGTGCGACCCTCATAGACAAACTCCATCGAAATGATAATGAACGCAGGTTGGTAAGTGCGGATCTCGCAGGCCAGCGGGTTTTCATTGGGGTCGCATAAATCCGGGTCGGCGCGCAAGGGCGTAAAGATGGCGGGGAAGTTATAGCCGCCATCCATGGCCAACCCATCGTGGCCCCAGGACCCTGCGAAATAATCCACCGTTTCCTGCAGATATTCCTCGCCGCTAGCGAAGAAGTAACGCCCTTTGATGTCGTAGAAGCCCAGAAAGGCTTCGGGGATATTCTGGCAATCGCCGGCTTTGGTGAAGCGATGCGGGTCGTTGCCAGCGGCCAAGCCGCGTTCGTAAACATCCGCTAACCAAGGGCTGAGTGTGGGCACGATGGGCCAATTGCGCCAGCTCGCAGACAACGGACGGGTATCCGGCGTCGGAGTGTAATCCGGGGTAGGCGTCGCGGTAGGTTCCAGCGTGGCACTGGGTTGAGCTTCAGCGACTTCGAAGGCCGTTTGGCTGGCCGTCGGCGCGGCAGACTGTTGGCTGGCAACCGGCGATTCGGGCGCGGAGCTGCAGGCAGACAGCAAACAGGCGCATAGGCAAATGAGAAGGGCGCGAGTTGAGGTCATGGGCAATCTTAAGTTTAACGTTTAAGGTTGGAGGTTGTAGAGATCCTGAAGGGTGGCGATGATGGCGTCGGCAAATTGTAGCGTACCCCGCGGGGTAAGGTGGATGGGCGTGTTGGTAAATTCTGCGGGATCAGCCGTCTGCCATAGGTCTACGTAATCCCAAGCGCGCTCGTCACTTTGGGCTTGCAGCAGCTGCCGGTAGGCATCATAGGCCCAGCGCGGGTACATGGAATTGTAGCGGACGTCGCTATTGGCGCCATCGCTGACAAAGATGGGCTCATTAATAATGAGCAACGGCACCTGGCCGGCGCGGCGTGCCCCGGCCATCAGCACGTCGAAGGCTAACGCTTCGACCGGCAAGGCAGGCGGCAGCAGCCCGGCGAACTCCTGGCTGGCCTCCAGATCCAAGGCGCGCAGACCATAGGTCTCGGGAAAATAGGCATCAATGCCGGTGGCCGCCCACATGAAGCCATACAGCTGCAGGCGCAGCATATCCGCCAGGTTGCGGCGCATGCCGACCAGGGTGCGGCCCCAGAAGTCCGGGTCCACAAGATCGGATTGGTTGAGGTCTATGGCCAGATCGAATTCTGCGATCAACCGGCGAACGCGCGGGGCGTTGTTTTGAACCTGCGGTGAGGAGGTCTGCTTATTTATCGGGAAAGCCTCCAGCGTAACTGGCCACAAGATCAAGTCAGGGTCGTAATCCATGGCGTAATCCAAGATCATCAAATCTTTGGTCAATGCAATGGTGGGGTGGCCGAGGTTGTAGAAGACCGCCCGGCGCCCGTCTCCAGCGCGCAGACCTGCGGCGTTGAGCGCGGCGGTCAGCGTATCCTCATTCTCCAACAAGAACCCCCACACAGATGAATCGCCGATCACGAAAACGCGATACTCATCCTCAACCTTTGGCGCGCCGGCCAATTCGTGGGAAGCAAACATGGCTTCCAAGCTGTAAAGGTTGAGGTTGTAAGCACGCTGCTGATCATCGCTATAGGGAAGGCGCTGGCGGCCGGGCAGCAGCCAATTATACAAGCTCAAGCGGCCCAGGCTGGGCATGAAGTTGAAAGTGGCAAATAAAAGATTTAAGCCAACGAATAGGATCAAGGCCTTTAGCAAAACACGGGGAACAGAAACCTTGTGCGCGTCCATCATTGCAGCCCGAATAGAAGACTGAACACCCGCCCCGCATCCTGCGGCGCGGGCAGCGCGAACCACACCCAGCCGAGAGAGACGTACACGAAGGTGGCGGCCACGCCCAGCGGTCCAGCGATGCGCGCGTCGATGGCCAGGCAGCGCGCCTTGCTAAATTGCACCCACAGGTTATGGGCGAACAGCCCGGCGCCGTGCCACAGGCCCCATGCAAGGAAGTTCAAGGTGATGCCATGCCACAGACCGATGAGGGCCATGGTGCTCAACTGGCCGATCAAAATGATCAGCCAAACCTGCACCTGGCGTGTGCGCAGCCAGCGTGTTAGCGGGTTGAAGTAGTAAGCCCGAAACCAGAGCGCCAGGGTGACGTGCCAACTGTGCCAAAAGGCGGTCAGGTTGGGCTTGAGATAGGGGCGATCGAAGTTCTCGGGCAGCAGGACGCCGAAAAGCAAACCTAGACCGATGGCAATGTGGGTGTACCCGGCAAAATCGAAGAAGATGCGGAAGGCATAGGCGATCAGCAGCACCCAGGCCCAGCCGGTAGTTTGCACCTGCCAGGCATTGGTGGCGTTAAGTGAGAAAAAGGCCAGCCCATCGGCCAGCACGAATTTCAAGAAGAGGCCGGTCACCAAGCGGCGCCCGGCAGCCAAAAGCTGCGCGTTCCCCAGGATAAATTCCGTGTGCAATTGGGGCTGGAAACGCTCCACCCGGTCAATGGGCCCGGCAGTCAGCGCCGGGAAGAAGACGATGTACGTGACGAAATCGCGCAGTGAGAGCTGCGGCAATCGCCCGCTCACCCGGTCGCGCAAGGTATGGATGAGGCGGAAGGCGATGTACGAGAAACCCAGCCAGCTGAAATCGAAGGCGCCGGCCAGCGCCGGGTCCTGTCCGGTGAGCGTGCGCAGAAAGCCGCTGGCGGACGCGGCCAACGGTGCGGATTTGAGCACCACCAAAATCAAAATGATGAAAAGGGCAGCCGCGTTCAACACCAGGCCGCGCCCGCGGCCCAGCTTGTAGGCGATAAACGCGAGCACTAATATGAGCTGCACCGCGCCGACCACAACATCAACTACTGGCGGGCGCGCGGTCAACAAGCCCCCGAGGGGGTCGATGTACCGGGCCGCGCCGACCAGCAGGATCAGGCCGCCCAGCAGGCCGGCTGCCCACTGATCCCCCTTGCTGGCTGTGTAATCCTTAGGAAGGGTGAGCGCCCACACCACGGCCGCCAAGCCCAGACTGGCGGCTGGTAGCAGGAAAGGAAGGCTGCGCACCAGCGAGGCAGGCTGCAGCCAGAAAACCGCCAGCACGCTGGCGGTGAACAGCAGCCAGCCGCGGATGAGGTGCTTATAAAAGCGGCCGGCCGCTAAGCCCAGCCCGGCGAAGATGAAGATCTGCGTCAGGGTCATCGGTCAGAAGCCCTGGTAGATCCACAGCGGGCTGGCGTCGGCGGTCATGATCAACAGCAAAATGGCCAGCAGGCAGAGCAGCACTGCGTAGAGGTTCTCTGAGGAGAAAATGCCATTAAACATAGCCGCGCAGATTATACGGTAGCATTTTTGACCCTAGGCTGGGATGTAAGTTGTAATCTTCGGCACACAGGGTCCTCCTCATTACTTGACAAGATAGCAGCCACATTCCGTCAAGTTGTCATATCTGTCAAGTTGTCATGTCGAGACACAGCTAGGTGACAACTTGACAAGCTAACTGGGGGTCCGAAAGCCTGTTGATCATTTCACTATTTTCGCAGAAAGAATGGGATTCGGGGAAAAGAGAGAGAAAAAATCAAGCTACGCACAGTGGCGAACAAGCTGCCCCTTTATAATTAGCTTATATGTCGTCTTACGCTTGGCACGACTTCAACGGTCTATGGGACTATGCCGGCCCGCCGACAACCGAAGCCAACGGCTGGCGCGGTTAAGGAATTCAGACAATTTAATATTTGCTTCGCTTAATAGATCTAACCAGTAAACAGTTTCCTCCAGTTCCTGGAGCGCACTTTCGATCTTATTAATGAAATCCTTGTTTGATTTCGCGAAATTTGCTTCACTATAATGGGCGCCGACCGATGTACCGGACCGCAACACTGCTTACCAATTACCTGGGCTTCATTGGATTTAGGTAAAGATGAGTACAGTCGAATAATTCGCAACGCAAACGTACGGGTTCTCTTGCTTAACTCCAGCCTATTCTGTTTTTCCACCATTATTTCTCCTTCCTCCCTTCTCTTTTATCCTTTCCGTATTTCCCCCGCCACTCCCACAGCTTGTTCAACGCCTCGATCGGCGACATCCCATCGACGTCCAAGGCCTTCAGCTCATCCAGCAGCGGGCTGCTTTCCGGAAATAGCGCGGCCTGCTTAGCCAGCAACTCGCCGCCAGGCGCAGTCCGGCGCGAGATGGATTCCAATTCCTTGAGAATCTCCTGCGCCCGCTGCACCACGGGCCGCGGCAGCCCGGCCAGCTGCCCGACGTGTATGCCGTACGAACGGTCCGCCCCGCCGGGGATGATCTTATGCAGGAACACCACCGAACCGTCGGCCTCGCTGACCGCCACGTTGTAATTGCGTGCCCCGGCAAGTTGGGCCGGCAGCTGGGTCAGCTCGTGGTAATGCGTGGCGAACAAGGTGCGGGCGCGCAGTTTGGGATGATTGTGGATGTACTCGATCACCGCCCAGGCGATGGAGAGGCCATCGTAGGTGCTCGTGCCGCGGCCGATCTCGTCCATGATCAATAAGGACCGGCCGGTGGCGTGGTGCAAAATGTTGGCGGTCTCCACCATCTCGACCATAAAGGTAGACTGGCCGGCATGGATCTCGTCTTGCGCCCCGATGCGCGTGAAGATGCGGTCCACCAATCCAATGCGGGCGCTATCCGCCGGCACGAAGCTTCCCATTTGCGCCATCAGCACGATCAGCGCCACCTGGCGCAGATACGTGGATTTGCCGCTCATGTTCGGGCCAGTGATCAGGCGCACGCATTCGCCCGCCTCAAAATTGGCGTCGTTAGGCACAAAACGCGCCTGCCCGGGAAGCAAGCGTTCCACCACGGGGTGCCTACCTTCGCGGATCTCCAGCACGCCGCTATCTTCGACGTCCGGCCGGCTGTAGCCGTTAAGCGCGGCCACCTCGGCCAGCGAGGCGAGCACGTCGGCGGTGGCCAGGGCCCGCGCCGAAGCCAGCAGGGCCGCGGCGGTCTTGGCCAGCTCGGCACACACTTGCTTGAACAAGCGCGTCTCCACTTCCAAAATGCGCTCCTCGGCGTTCAGCACCTGGGCTTCCACTTCTTTCATCTCCGGCGTGATGTAGCGCTCTGCATTCACCAGGGTCTGTTTGCGGATGTATTCCAACGGCAGATTGCCGTCTTTAGCTTTGGTCACTTCGATGTAATAGCCGTGCACTTTGTTGAAGCCCACCTTCAAGGACTTGATCCCCGTCCGAGCGCGTTCGCTGGCTTCCAAATTGGCGATCCAATCCCGCGCCTTCTGGGTGGAGTTCAGCACTTCATCTAATTCCGCTGAGTAGCCCGCGCGGATAATGCCGATATGCCCAAGCACCGCCGGCGGGTCTTCGGCAATCGCGGATTGCAGTAATTTCAGTTCTTCCGCGCACGCAGAAAGTCCGGCTAAGAGATTTGCGATCGGGGCTTGCAGACTGGACAGCAGTTCCATAACCGCCGGCACCGCTTCCAACGTCTCACGCACGGCCACCAGGTCGCGCGGCTGAGCGCTGCCGCCCAGCACCCGATTAGCCAGCCGTTCAAGGTCGCTCAGCGGCTTCAGCGCGGCGCGCAGTTCCGCCCGCCGCAAGCCCTCGGCATGGAAGGTGCCCACGCCCCCTTGGCGCTCACCGATTTCCTTTAGATCCAGCAAAGGCTTACTCACCCACTGGCGCAGCAGGCGGCGTCCCATGGGGGTCATGCAGCGGTCCAGAACTTCCAGAAGCGAACCGCGCGTGCCGCCCCTCAAGGCCTCGGTGATCTCCAGGTTGCGGCGCGCCTCCCCATCCAGGGTCATAAATTCGGACAGGCTATAGAAATGCAGGCCGGTCAGCAGTTTTAAGGTTGAGGGTTGGGACGCTTCGAGATATTGCACCAGCGCGCCAGCCGCTTGAACAGCCAGGGGTTTGTCTGCCAGGCCAAAGGCCTTCAAGCTGCTGGCTTTGAAGTGGCTCAGCAGGGCTTCTTTGCAACGCCCCAATTCGAAGCGCCAGGCGGTCCACGAGGTCAGGTGCCAAGACTCGCTTTCGTAGGGGCGGGCCTGGGGCCCGCCCGCCTTTGCTTCAGGATGCAACAACTCAGCAGGGGATAAGCGGGCTAATTCGGCCCGCAGGGCCGCCGTGCCCTCCAGCTCCGTGGCGGCGAACTCGCCTGTGGTCACGTCGGTATAAGCCAAGCCAACTCGGCTGTCTTCCACCGCTACCGCCGCCAGATAATTGTTGGCATCGCCGGGCAGCAAGCCCGGCTCCACCAGCGTGCCCGGGGTCATGATGCGCACTACTGCACGCGGCATCAGGCCTTTCACTGGTTCCTCGCCCACCTGCTCGCAAATGGCCACGTGCAGGCCTTTTTCGATCAGCTTGGACAGATAGCTTTCGGCCGCATGGTGGGGCACCCCGGCCATCGGCACGCGCACCCCCTTGGCCACATTGCGGGAAGTGAGCACGATATCCAGCTCGCGGGCCACCAACTCAGCGTCGGCGTCGAAGGTCTCATAGAAGTCGCCCAGGCGGAAGAACAGGATCGCCTCGGGATGTTGGCGCTTGATTTCTAGATATTGCTGGCGGACGGGGCTGATGCGCTCATCAACGGCGGGGTCACTGGCCATGGCGGGATTCTAACAGTAGCGCCTGGTCTTTCGTCCATTGCCTTGTTACCCCTTCCAATTTATAATTTGGGCACTATATTCTCG
>CAZNFL010000040.1:0-23510 GCA_964572455.1 uncultured Anaerolineaceae bacterium | reverse complement strand
CCAGTCTTGGTATTCACGGCCTGGCGTGGGGCGCGGTGTTGGGCGCGGTTTTGCACCTGCTGGTGCAGATACCCGCGCTGCTGAAAGTGCGCCCGCGCTACCAGCCCATGCTGGGCTTGCACCTGGCCAGCGTGCGCCAGGTGGGGCGGCTGATGGCGCCGCGGCTGCTGGGCGTGGCGGTGGTGCAGCTCAATTTCCTGGTGAACACCATCGTCGCCTCCGGCATGGCGCCGGGCAGCCTGGCGGCCATCACGGTAGCCTTCTCGGTGATGCTGATGCCGCAGCAGGCCATCGGCCAAGCCATCGCCATTGCGGCGCTGCCCACCTTTTCGGCGCAAGCCGCCCGCGGCAAATTGTCCGAGCTGCGCGCTGCGCTGGCCAGCACCTTGCGCGGCATTATTATTTTGGCGGTGCCGGCCAGTGTGGGCTTGGTCTTATTGCGCGACCCGCTGGTGGCCCTGCTATTCGAACGCGGCGCTTTTGGGGCGGAGGACACGCAGCTGGTGGCCTGGGCGCTGGGTTGGTTTGCCGCCGGGCTGCTGGGCCACAGCGTGGTGGAGTTGGCTTCGCGTGCTTTTTACGCGCAGCAAGACACGCGTACCCCGGTGCTGGTGGGCACCGCAGCCATGGGTCTCAACGTGGTGCTCAGTTTGACGCTGCCCGGCGTGTTCGCCAACGCCGGTTGGATGCCGCACGGCGGCCTGGCGCTGGCCAATTCGGCGGCCACGTTTCTGGAGATGTTGGTCTTGCTATTTTTGATGAGCCGCCGCTTGGGCGGGCTGGAGGGCGGGCGTTTGTGGCAGGGGCTGGGGCAGGCCGCGTTGGGCAGCGCAGCCATGGCTGCCGCCATTTGGGGCTGGTTGGCTGCCGGCGGCAGCGCGCCTATGTGGCTGCTGGCCGCGGGCGGGGTGGGCATCGGGCTGGTGGTTTATTTGCTGGTGGCCAGGGCTCTTAAAGTAAATGAGTTGGCCGAAGTGGCCCTCTCGTTAAGACGACGCCTTAAAAAATAGGTGCTAATGTAGGTGTCAGCCCAATTCCAAGAAGCTTATAGACTCTGACGCAGAAAAGTTGTAAATTAGTCCACGATAGCAAACTAACCTAAGGAGAATGAAATGAAAATTCGCAAACTTGCCATTATCCTCGCAGCCCTGGCTGTGGCCTCCCTGGCTTGCAGCCTGGGCAGCTTGGTGCCCAGCGGCAGCCAGGGCCTGACGACCACCTCCGAGCTGTGGGCCGACGTACCGCGCGTCGACGGACTGGATGGATCGGATCTTGAGTTGCCCTTGACTGCCCGCGTCTTTATGGAAGCCTGGATGAGCGCGGCGCTCTCCGGCGGCACGGGCAACGGCAGTGTGGCCGTGTTCAACACCCAGAAGACCGCGGCCGAGCTGCAGAGCTTTTATACAAATGAACGCATGACCTCCAGCGGCTGGCAATCCAGCGAAGAATCCACCTGCTTCTCCGGGGCGGAGCAAGGCATCGCGGAGATCAGTCTGTTTTGCGCGTTCATTAAGGAAGCCGCTACGCAGCAGACCGGCCTGATGCTGATCGCCATCCCCAGCGAACAGCAGGGTCGCATGGAGGTCTTTTTCGTGCGCCTCGAAAACCTGGTAACGCCCACCCCTTAGCCAGGAATTTTTTTGAAAAAAGGCCGCCGCACCTGGCGGCCTTTGCGTTTAAGCACTAATGGCTCTCTCACTTGACCTGCCAAGGAAAGCAATTACAATCCTTGTTAGTTAGACGAACTAACTATTATGCAAAATCTCACCCCCACTCACGATCGCCTGATGGGCTTGTTTTCCCGGCTGGAAGGCCTGGGGCTGGCCCGCCCGCGCCTGGCCAAAGTGGGGCTCAGCCTGCCGCAATTCGGTATGCTGGCCTGCGTTTGGCGTGAGCCGGGCATCCGCGTTCACCAGGTGGCCGAACAACTGGGCGTCACCATGCCGACGGTTAGCGTGGCCGTGCGCAAGTTGACCGCGGGCGGCTGGCTGCAGCGCAAGCCGGATGCCGAAGATAAGCGCTCGATCCGCCTGTACCTAAGCCCCAAGGCAAGCTTGCTGGCCAAGCAGGTGGTCAGCCACCGGCGCAAGACGATCAACGAATTCATGAACGCGTTAAGCGAGCAGGAGCAGGATCAATTATTGGATCTGCTGGAGAAAGCAATTACCAACCTGGAAACCAAACGTAATAGTCGACCAAGGAGCATTTAAGCATGGCAAAGACTTCAAGCAACAGCATCGTTAACTTCATCCGCAGGCGCTGGCTGCCCATCCTCATCGTAGGCGGCCTTGGGCTGGCGGCGTTCTTCTTCCTCAATAGGGGCGCCGCCGGTCAGGCCGCAGCCGCTAGCGGGCTGCAAACCGCGGTGGCTGAGCGCGGGGACCTGACCGCCACCATCGGGGCCACCGGCAGCGTGCGCGCCCAGCGCAGCGCCGTGCTGGCCTGGGGAACATCCGGCCAGGTCGAAACGGTTAACATGGCCGTCGGTGATCCGGTCGAAGAAGACCAAGTTCTGGCCAACTTGGCGTTAGCCTCGCTGCCGCAGAATATCATTTTGGCGCATATTGATTTCCAGGATGCCCAAGCCGCCTTGGATCTGGAAGTGGCCGAAACGGCCAAGGCCATGGCCGAAGCCCAATTGGCCTTGGAGGATGCCCAACGCAACCTTTACAACCTGGGAAACCCCGGCAGGCCAGTGGATATCGATCAGGCTTATGCCAACATGCTGCTGGCGCGCAACCCCCTGGATAAAGCCCGGGATGCGTACGAGCCTTACGCCAACAAGCCTGAGAACAACCTGGTGCGGGCCAACCTTTTGCTGTTATTTTCTGAGGCACAACAATCTTATGATGCAGCGCTGCGCACCTACAACAGCCTGATCGGCTCCGCCAACTCCACCGACATTGCCATAGCCCAGGGGCAGGTAGCTCTGGCACAAGGCCAGTTGGCCGTCGCCCAGCGCAATTATGAATTTGCCCTGCAGGCCGGCGACCCGAACTTCACCACCTTGGCCGAGGCGCGCCTGGCCGCTGCCCAGGCCACCATCGACCTGGCGGTCGTTAAGGCGCCGTTTGCCGGCGTCATCACGGATGCTTTCCCGCATTCCGGCGACCTGGTCACAGCCGGCGCAGTGGCCTTCCAGGTGGACGACCTTTCGCGCATGCTGGTGGACGTGGAGGTCTCGGAAGTGGACATCAACCGCGTGCAAGTGGGCCAGCAAGCCATCGTTTCCTTCGATGCCGCCCTGGACCGCGAGTATCACGGCGTAGTGAGCGCGGTGGCCCTGGCTGGGGACATCCAATCCGGCGTAGTCAGCTTCCGGGTTACCGTGGAATTGGAAGACGCGGATGAGTTCGTACTGCCCGCCATGACCGCAGCCGTCAATATCGTGGTCACTGAACTGCAAGACGTGATCTTGGTGCCTAACCGCGCCGTGCGCGTGGTGGACGGACAGCGCGTAGTTTATGTGATGCGGGATGGACAAATGTTGCCCGTTGAAATTATTCTCGGCGCTTCTTCCGAAACCTATAGTGAAGTTATCGGCGGCGAACTGCAGGAAGGCGACACGATTGTGCTAAACCCACCAGTAAATCTCTTTGACGGTTCCGGTCCTCCAGGTGGCGGCGGATTCATCCTGGGCGGCGGCAGTTAATGAGCCCTTGGGTAGTCAATGCCAAAGACCTGAGCAAGGTCTATAAAATGGGCGAGGTGGAAGTGCACGCTTTGCGCGGCCTCTCACTCAAAGTCAAGACCGGCGAAGTAATGGCCATCATGGGCCCCTCGGGTTCCGGCAAGTCTACGCTGATGAACATCCTGGGCTGCCTGGATCGCCCCACCTCCGGCACCTATGAGCTGGACGGCGAGAGCGTGGCCAACCTAGATGATGATCAATTAGCAGATATCCGCAGCCGCAAGGTCGGCTTTATTTTCCAAACTTTCAACCTACTGGGCCGCACCTCGGCGCTCCAAAATGTCGAGCTGCCGCTGCGCTACGCCGGGGTTACCAATGGGCGCAGCCAGCGCGCCCGCCAAGCCCTGGAAGCCGTAGGCCTGGGAGACCGGCTGCACCATCGCCCTAATGAGCTCTCCGGCGGGCAGCAGCAGCGCGTGGCCATCGCCCGCGCCCTGGTCAACGACCCGGCCATGATCATGGCCGACGAGCCAACCGGCAACCTGGATAGCAAGGCCGGCGAAGATATTATGAAATTGCTGCTGGGGATGAATAAAGAACGCGGCGTGACGCTGATCATCGTCACGCATGACCCGGAGATAGCTGCCCAGACTAACCGCATCATCAACATACGTGATGGGCACATTGATGAAAAAGAACCCAAACAGGGGAAGAAAGCCAAGAGAATTAAGCTGGCCGAGAGAAGTGAGAGATGAACCTTTCCACCTCCTTTTTCGCGGCCCTGGATAGCCTGGCCGCCAACAAGCTGCGCTCGGCGCTCACCATTCTGGGCATAGTCATCGGCGTCGGCGCAGTGATCGCCATGCTGGCCATCGGCCAGGGCGCACAAGCCAGCATCACCGGGTCGATCGAAGGCATCGGCAGCAATCTGCTCTTCGTCGTGCGCGGTAACCAGGATGTCGTTAATTCGAAATGGATCACTCTTGAAGATGTAGATGCCCTGCGAGACGTGTTCCAGGCTCCTTCCGTTATCGGTGTAGCACCCATACTAAATAGCGGCGCTGAAGTCACTGCCCAAGGCGAAACGACAAATACCGACCTTTATGGTGTGACCACCGAGTATGAATGGGTTCGCAACGTCACCCTCGCTGAGGGCGAGTTCATTAATGAAACTCATTTGCTTAGCCGCTCTGCAGTTGCAATTATAGGCCCCGATGTGGGGGATGCTTTATTCGGCCGCCATGATGGCCTCGTGGGCGAGTCGCTGCGCATCAACGGCCAACCCTTCCGCGTGATCGGCGTGACCGCAGAACAGGGCGGTTCTGGTTTCACAAATCAAGATAATCAGGTCTTAGTGCCATTCACCACGGCTCAAACCCGTCTCTTCCAACGCCTCGCGCCCAACAGCGCCGACATGGTCATCGTGCAAGCCATCGATTCAGAATCGGTGCCGCAAGCCAGCGAAGAGATCGCCGCCATTTTGCGCGCCCGCCACCGCACCGATCTGGGCCAGGACGATTTCACGATCATCAACCAGCAGGATTTCCTGGCGACCGCTGCCGCGATCACCGGCGTGCTCACTATCTTCCTCGGCGGCATCGCCGCCATTTCGCTGCTGGTGGGCGGCATCGGCATCATGAACATCATGCTGGTCTCGGTGATCGAGCGCACCCGCGAGATCGGTTTGCGCAAGGCGCTGGGCGCCCGCAAGCGGGATATCCTCATCCAATTCCTGGCCGAGTCCTCGCTGCTTAGCCTGGCGGGCGGCATCCTGGGCATCATCCTCGGCTGGTTGATCTCCACCCTGGTAGGGGCGATTGCAGCCGCTGCCCAGGCGGACATCAATCCCACCATCAGCCTGGATTCGATCCTGCTGGCGACATTATTCTCGATGGCGGTTGGGCTGATCTTCGGTGTCTATCCCGCCAACCGGGCTGCCAATCTGCAGCCGGTGGACGCGCTGCGCTACGAATAAAAAAAGAGCGCCGCTTAGCGGCGCTCTTTTTTTTGGCATGCGGCTACTCTGTCTCGATAACGATCAGCTCCTGGCTGCCTGAGCCGCCCTGGACGTATTCATTCTTAACTGTGCCCACGCCGCTGCAGTAGGTTTTTTGTTCCATATATCCAGGTTCCAGCGGAGTCCAATCTTCGGTGACAATGCAATCGCTGAACGAGCCGTATGGCACCGTTATTGACTGGCCTACCGCGATCACCTTGCCCATGTCTTCGGCTTCCTCAGCGTAGTATTCTTGCCGATATTCCTGGCCCATTTGCGGGTCCGCCCACATCACGACCCCCGGCAGCGCCCCGTTGACCCCAGCCTCCCATGAGCCAGCCGTGGAAACGACTTCGCCGTTAGCATAATCCTTGACTTCCTCGCCAAAGTACCATACGTTGCCTTCCAAATCCTGGGCATACCAGTCGTAGGTATCTTCCACAAGCTCTGAGTCAATAGTCACTGTGTCGCGCACCACGACGGCTTGGATCCCCATCACCTGACGCGTTTCATGGGTAACCAGCACCTCAATTCGCTCGAAACCATCAGCGGTTTGCCCTTCAAAAATAAATTTCGTTCCGGGAATGAGCGGGAAAAACGGGTTATCGATGGTGGTTGTGAAATTGGCCGGGTCAATGACTGGATCGTACGTTTCATTGGGTTGGCCAGCGGATGAAACCCCGCAAGCGATTGCAAAGAATGAGAAAAGCAGAATCAGGGGAATTAACTTAGCAGGATGCATGGCAAGGTCCTCCAAGTGCTTACTAACCATAAAATATTGGAATAGTTTATTCTAACAACGAAACCTAATAAATCGGTAAGAATCGCTTCAGATATTCTCATCTACCCGGCTCAAGTACAGGATCTGCGAGGTAACGGGTTAGCTCGTATGAAGCGTTTCACAAAACTAGCTTGTCCGAGTTATAACAAACAAGACCCAATCCGTAACTGTTGAACCCAGTTGCGTGTTCCGTATTGCGTAGGCTGCTCCTTTCGGAGGCTTTGTGAAAGCAAAAGACTGGTTGGCCTTTATTGCCCTTAGCCTGGCCTGGGGGTCTTCGTTTTTCTGGATCAAGATCGCGGTGGCGGAGGTCGGCCCTTTTCTGCTGGTCGCCCTGCGCATCCTGTTTGGGATTGCTGGCCTGGCGGTGGTTGTGCTGCTGCGTCGGCCAGCCTGGCCCAAGGATCGCCGGGCGTACTGGGCCTTACTTTTCCTTGGGCTGACTAACACAGCCTTGCCCTTTGTGCTCATCTCGTGGGCCGAGCAGTATATCGACTCGGCGGTAGCCGCCATCCTCAATAGCAGCGTGCCGCTGTTCACCATGCTCATTGCCCACTTCATACTCAGCGACGACAAGATGACCCGCCAGCGCGTGCTCGGCTTGCTGGTCGGCTTCGTCGGCGTGGTTGTGCTGTCCACGCGCGATCTCTCCGGTGACGTGCGCCTTAACCTGTTGGCGCAAGGCGCTATGTTGCTGGCCGTCCTGTTCTATGCTGGCAGCTCGGTCCTTATCCGGCGCAACACGCAAGGGATTTCACCGATCGTCCAAGCCCTGGTGCCTTTGCTCTCAGCGGACGCTTTGATCTGGGCCGGTGCCTTGGCCGCTGAATCCCCGATTCGTTTGCCGGTGCTGGGCCTGACTTGGTTTGCGCTGATCTGGTTGGGTTTGGTTGGCTCGTGTCTGGCTTACTTGCTTTATTACTATCTGGTCCACTCTATTGGCCCCACGCGGGCCACGATGGTCACTTATATGTTCCCTGTCGTGGGTATCGGCCTGGGTGTTTTTGTGCTGCCACTGCTGGGCTATCCCGCAGAGATGTTGGATATCAATTTGATCGCCGGCGCAGTTTTGATCATAGGCAGCTTGCTTATCGTAAACCGCCGCCCGGCGGTAGCCCCCAAGCCAGCTTAATTTTCCTTGCCGTTTCCGGTCAGGTTACGCAAATATTCCAACGCGGCGTTGGCCATGGTTTGGCCTTCGTTGATCACGCGCTCGGCCAGTTCGCGGGCGCGGTCCAGCCGGATCTGCAACTCCTGTCCGCTCAACTCGTAAAGTTCCACCAGCACGCCATGCGTGCTATCCGGATGGATGAAGGCGATCTTCTTGCCGCCGGTGCCGATCTCGGGGGTTTCATTGATCAGGCGCATCCCCTGGGCTTTCAGGTGCGCTATGGTGGCCTCGATGTCGTAGACCTCCAGGCAAATGTGGTGCAGGCCCGGGCCGCGCTTTTTCAAATAGCGCGCCACGCCGCTGTCGTCCGCCGTCGGCTGCACCAGCTCCATTTCACTGTTCTTGGCGGGCAGGAAGGCTACCAGGGAATGCTCGCTGGCCACCTCTTCCATGTGGGATAACTTCATTCCCAAACCGTCCTGCCAAAAGCCCAGGGCTTTTTCGATGTCCTCGACGACGAGGGCAATATGGTCGATCCGTTTTACAAAGGGGGGCATTAATGCTCCTGTCCTAAGCGGTGGTGGGGGGCTGATATTCACCCCACAGCTGGCGCAGCCGGCCGCAGAGTTCTCCCAGGGTCACCTGGTTTTCTACACACTCGATGAAGATCGGCATCAGGTTTTGGCTGCCGCGGGCGGCGCTTTCCAAATGGGCAAGCAGCTCGGCGGCGCGGGTCTGGTCTCGACTTGCGCGCAGCTTGGCTAGCCGCTCGCGTTGGGCCGCCTCCAGTGCCGGGTCCACCTGCAATCGCTCCAGTTCTGGCTTCTCCTCAACCTGATAAGCATTGACGCCGACCACGATCTCCTCATTTGCTTCAAGCGCTTGCTGGTAGCGGTAAGCGGCGTCCTGGATCTCGCCCTGAATATAGCCGGCCTCAATGGCGGCCAGCGCCCCGCCGCGGGCATCGATCTCATCCAAGTAAGCCTGGGCGCGCTTCTCGATCTCGTTGGTCAAGTATTCGACTGCATAAGAGCCGCCTAGGGCGTCCACGGTGTCGCCAGCTTTGGCTTCGTGTGCAATGATCTGTTGCGTGCGCAAGGCAACGCGCACGGCTTGCTCGGTGGGCAGCCACAAGGCCTCGTCCATGCTGTTGGTGTGCAGCGATTGGGCGCCGCCCAGCACTGCGGCCAGGGCTTGAATAGAAACGCGCACTACGTTGTTCTGCGGCTGTTGGGCCGTGAGGGTCGACCCGGCCGTTTGCGCGTGGAAGCGCAGCTTCCACGAAGCGGGCTGCTTGGCGGCGAAGCGCTCGCGCATGACGCGTGCCCAAAGGCGGCGGGCGGCCCGGAACTTGGCAACTTCTTCCAGAAAGTGGTTGTGGGCATTGAAAAAGAAAGAGATCTGCGCAGCGAATTGGTCAATATCCAACCCAGCCTTCAAGGCTTCCTCAACGTAGGTGATCCCGTTCGCCAGGGTGAAGGCCACCTCTTGCACGGCGGTCGAGCCCGCCTCGCGGATATGGTAGCCGGAAATGCTGATGGTATTCCAGCGCGGCACTTCGCGCTGGCAATAGCTCAACACGTCGGTGATCAGCCGCATGGAGGGCTTGGGCGGGAAGATGTAGGTGCCGCGGGCAATGTATTCCTTGAGGATGTCATTCTGCACCGTGCCGCGCAGCTTTGCGGGCGCCACGCCCTGGCGTTTGCCGGTGGCGATGTACATAGCCAGCAAGATGGCGGCGGGGGCGTTGATGGTCATGCTGGTGGACACTTTTTCCAGCGGGATGTCATGAAAGAGCATCAGCATGTCATCCAGCGACGAGATACTCACACCGACCTTGCCCACTTCCCCGGAAGCAATGGGGTCATCGGCGTCATAGCCGATCTGGGTGGGGAGGTCAAAGGCTACCGAAAGCCCGGATTGCCCCTGGCCTAGCAGGAAGCGGTAGCGCTTGTTGGATTCTGCGGCGCTGGCGTAGCCCGCATATTGGCGCATGGTCCACAAACGGCCACGGTGCATGTTGGGCTGCACGCCTCGCGTAAACGGGTACTCCCCTGGGTAGCCTAGATCGCTCTCGACATTAAAATTCAGGTCCTCGGCGGCCAAAACCGCGGGCAGGGGGATGCCGCTGGGCGTTTCGAAGGCTGGCTTGCGTTCGGGGAACTGTTCTATCGCCGGTTGGAGGGTTTCCTTTTCCCAGCGCTGCTTCCCTTTCAGCTTGTCCTTCACTTTTTGCGCCATTTCCGTGAGTATAACCGCTTGGCCCACGTTGTCATTCCGAGCGATCTACCGAAATCCTTACCTGTTAAAGATTCAACAAAGCAGGCGCCGTCCTGAGCGAAGCGAAGGAAATCCCTATAACCTAATATTCCGAATAACCATTTTCTGCCCGGTTTCTTTCATAACTTTGCCTGTCCCCATCCTTATTTAGGAATGCCTCGCCCAACTACTCCTGAATTTGCGGTATAGTTAAGTCAATGGCAAAAGAGAAAGACGTTATTAAAGTTGAAGGAACGGTGATCGAGGCGTTGCCCGGCACCCAGTTCCAGGTGCAGTTGGATTCAGGGCACAAGGTGCTGGCTTATCTCTCCGGCAAAATGAGGCGCTTTTATATTCGTATCTTGCTGGGGGACCGGGTGGTGCTGGAAATGTCGCCGTACGACATGAACCGCGGGCGCATCACTTACCGCTACAACAAAGCCCCCAATGCTACAGGGATACCCGAAGTCGGACAATGAGCTAAAAAACCCGGTCTCTGACCGGGCTTTTTTTTTATTAGGCTTTCAAAGGTTTACCGTAAACGAACAGACTGCCCGGGGGCTAGAAAGTAGGGAAAAGGCAGATCATTCATTGCTACAAGCTCCACCCAATCCAAACCATAGTAATGAGCGATGGCCACTAAACTTTCGCTGCGGGCGGCGGTATACGTCTTGGGCATGTCGAGCTCTGGCAGCACGGCGTCCTCGCCGGGCAGGTTAAGTACATCGCCGGGGTGCAGCGCGAATGGCGGCGCCAGCTCGTTGAAGCGCGCCAGCCGCGCCCAGTCCAGGCCAAGCTCGCCGGCGACCTTCAATAAATAATCGCCACTCTGCACAGTGTAGGTTTCCGGCTCACTGGGCGCCGGTTCCTCAGGCTCTTCTTGTCCTTCCTCCCCGCTGAGTTGCAAGATCTGCCCGGTGTAAATAATGTAGGGATAGCCGATATTGTTCCAAGCCGCCAGGTCGGGCCAATTCAGGCCGAAACGGTTAGCTACTTTGTTGAGCGTATCTCCGCGCTGCACGGTGTAGCCCGACTCAGGATCTCCTCCCTGATCAGGCTGCCCGCCTGGCGGAACGCCGCTGCCCTGGCCGGTTATGGCCATATTGCCCAGCACAGCCCACGAGGTTAGAAAATTATCCAGGGAATGGGTGATGGTATAGCCGGTAAGCGCGTCCACCAAGTGCACGCGGCTCTCGTCGTAGCCGATCACGATCATAGTGTGTTCGTTGTTAGCTACAGTCACGGTCTCGCCATCCTCGGTCTCGTATTTTCTGGGTGTCCCGGCCCACATGCTGCCTATGACCCACACGATCACCGGGCGGCCGGCGGCCACCTCGCTGCGCACTTCGTCCCAGCTCAAGCCTGTGCCGGAGTGCGCGTCCAAGCCATAGGTGCGCAGCTGGTTGGCGACTGGCTCGGCGTGGACTCCATACGAAGACGGCGGGATGTAACCCCATGGGTCGTCCGGATAGCCGACGAAGCCTTGGTTGGGATTATCGGAACGGGGCAAGCGGTCGACAAATTCGGTCTCATCGATAAAGACGCCCCAGTAGGCGGCCCAATCCGCGGCCGAGCGCGCTTCACAGGAAAGCGAATACAGCTGGGCCTTCCCGGCCACGCCCGAGATGTAAGCCTGGTTAGGGATCTCGGCCTGTGCGGGGCCGGCGGCCAAGGCCGCCAGGCAAACCGCACTGGCCAGGATCAGCAACGTTCGTTTCATATCAGTTAATTATAGTAAAGCGCCTGCGATTCCGGAGCGTATAATCGCCACGATGCCTGATTTCGCCGAAGCCGCCTTCAAGTTGACCGGCATCCACCTCTCGGAAGCGCAGCTGTCTTCCTTCGACCTTTTTGCACACGAGCTGATCGAGTGGAACGCACACTTCAACCTCACCAGCATCACCGACCCCGAGCAGATCCAAGTCAAGCATTTTCTGGACTCCTTGAGTTGCTGGCAGGCTCTGCGTTCTACGCCGCCCGGCCATGTCATCGACTTGGGCACCGGCGCCGGCTTCCCCGGGCTGCCGCTCAAGATCCTCCAGCCGGAGCTGCAGCTTACCTTGGTGGAGGCTACGGCTAAGAAAGCCAGCTTTCTTAGCCACATAGTGCAAGTTTTACGCCTGGAGGGTGTAACTGTGCTGGCCAAGCGCGCCGAAGAAGTGGGGCAAGACGCCGAACACCGCGAAGCTAACGATTGGGCGCTGGCCCGCGCCGTGGCCCCCATGACGGTCCTGGCCGAATACCTGTTGCCTTTGGTGAGGGTGGGCGGCTTTGCCTTGGCTCAAAAGGGGAAGGACGCCAAGGGCGAGGTTGACGCAGCCAAAGCCCCCATCGAGAAGCTAGGCGCCGAATTGAGCGAGCTAATTCAGGTAAATATTCCCGGGCTGGAAGAAGAACGCTGGCTGGTCGTGCTCAAAAAGATCGCACCCACTCCGGCTGCATATCCGCGCCGGCCGGGGATGCCCAGCAAGCGGCCGCTGAGGTGACCCTACCCGGCTGCTGCGGAGCGGCGGTTACCCTTCCTGCTAACCCGCACACACCTGTTGACCCCTACCCGGCCGCTGTGGAACAGCGGCCACCCTTCCCCTTGAAAGGGGAAGGGTAGGGATGGGGTTATTTCGCTAGGTTGCTTCGGATGATCATTATCACTGCTTCGAGATTTGCTGTAACTTGTTCATTTGTGAATCTAATAACCCTATAACCCAACGATTTCAAATACTCTTCTCTTTCTTTATCTAATTCCCCTTGAGAAAAGTGAATTGGTCCATCCACTTCTATAATCAACTTTGCTGCAGGACAATAAAAATCGACAATGAAAGTGTGGATAACATACTGCCTTCGGAATTTAAATCTAGCGATCTGCCTTTTGCGTAAATGAGTCCACAACTTGAGTTCTGACAACGTGGGGGCGGAGCGCATTTGACGCGCACTCAGAATTAATTGCTCCCTAACCTCGCTGGATACCCTAGATCCCTCCATACCAAAATATTACACCCCTTCCCCTTTGAAGGGGAAGGGGCTGGGGATGGGGTTAAACGAATCTACCTTGCTCGATCTGCCAACGCTGCGCGTTGGCCAAGAATTCCGGTGTGAACAAATTGAAATCCGTCGTGGTCAGCAGCACTTGCTGCTGATCGCCCAGCCGCGCCAGCAGGTCGGCCCGGCGCTCTTCGTCTAACTCTGCCAGCACTTCGTCCAGCAGCAGCACCGGCCGGTGGCCGCTGCGCCCCCGCATCCATTCCAGCTCGGCCAGTTTCAAGGTCAGCAGGGTGGTGCGCACCTGGCCGCGCGAACCATAGCTGCCCAGGTCCACTCCGTTGCTGAGAAAGCGTAATTCATCCCGGTGCGGGCCGATACTGGTGCTGCCGCGCGCAATATCCTCGGCGCGGGTTTCTTTCAGTGTCTTGAGAAACCCGCTTTCAAGCT
This sequence comes from uncultured Anaerolineaceae bacterium, assembly GCA_964572455.1. Taxonomy (GTDB): domain Bacteria; phylum Chloroflexota; class Anaerolineae; order Anaerolineales; family UBA11579; genus JAMCZK01. The sequence goes on along the minus strand of CAZNFL010000040.1, from coordinate 10,306 downwards.
TGGTTTCTTCCACGGTCGAGCGGTCGGTAGGCTCCTGGATCAGAACGCGTTGCTTGGCCGGCGCCGGCAAAGGATCATAGCTGGGCAGGTAGTTCAACCGCAACACCTCGCTGCCGCGGGTCAGCTCGCGGTGCAGCCGCCCGGCCAGCGCGTCCAGCTCCTGCACGGCGCGGAAGCGCGCCGCCAGGATCTGGGCGCCGCGCAGGCTGAGCCGCTCGTCCCAGAAATCCAGTTGGCTCGGGCTGCCCCCGTTTTCGCTGAGCTGCTTGAGCAGCGCGTTGCGCTGGCTCAGCACGCTCTCATATTCATTGAGCTGTTCGGCGTAGTTTGGCTGCACTTGCGCAAGCGCCAGGTCCAGATAGCGGCGGCGGTGGCGGGGAGTGCCCTCCACGATCTGCAGCATCTGCGGCAAAAAGAGCACCGCGTTGAAAAGGCCGGCCACTTCGCCGGCCTTTTTCTTGGCGCCGTCCAGCAGCACTTCTTTGCGGCCGCGCTCCACTCCATTTTTCGTCTGCTCTTTAATGATGCGCACTTCGAGCTGATGTTGGCGCTCGCCGCGCAGGTAGGTCGCCTGCAGGCGGGCCACCGCCAGCGGCTTGCGCCCCTCAATAAAATTAACCAACTGCCGGTCGTTTTCGGCGTGGAAAGAATTGAGCGTGGCCAGGAAATAAACCGCCTCCAGAAGGCTGGTCTTGCCCTGCGCATTGCGGCCAATGATCAGCGTGGCGCCAGCGGGGATCTCCACGTCCAGGCGCGCAAAATTGCGAAATTGAGTGAGCGAGAGGCGTTGCAAGAGCATCGAAAACTGGCTTAGGCGCGCTGGTTTTCTGCGGCGTCGCCTTCTTGCAGGACTTCCAGCTTGAGGGCCCTATCGATGAACAGCACGCCGTTCAGATGGTCGATTTCGTGCTGGAGGATGCGCGCCAGCCAGCCACTGGCCTTGATCTTGAGCGGCTGCCCGCGCCGGTTTTGCGCCTTCACCGTCACCGTGTGGGCGCGCTCCACATCTCCTACTAAGCCGGGGATCGACAGGCAGCCTTCGCTGGCGGTTTCGAGCTCGGTAGAGAGGCGCGTGATCTCCGGGTTGATCAGCACAAATAGCTTTTTCTCCGGCGGGTTCTCCGGCAGGTTCTCCGGCAGGTTGCCGTTGGCATCCTCGTCGGGTTCCTCCCCGAATTCAACCACGGCCACGCGCAAGGGCACGTTGACTTGCGGGGCGGCCAGGCCCACGCCGGGCGCCGCGCGCATCGTCGCCACCATGTCGTCTATCAGCTGCTGCAACTCGGCGTCGAAAGTTTCTACCGGCCGCGCCTTGCGGCGCAGGATGTCGTTGGGGTGTTTGATAATTTCTCGGATCGGCATAGTGAGCGTATCTTCCTTCGGGTGAAATCATCCTGGCGTTTGCTCTCTTTAGCAAACGCCTAACCAGCGCCGCTTTTGCGCTGGTAGCGCTGGTAGTTATTCTAACGCTTGCTCGCCAGCCTCAGGCTGCTGCCCGCGGCCGCGCTCTTCTTCGAAGACGCGCAGCCACTCCGTCATTCGGCGGCGTTCGTCTTCGGCCTGGCCTTTCTCCTGCGTGACCTTGAGCGCTTCCATGCGCGTGAAGATATCGCGCTGCACCAGGGCCGGGTCCGCCACGTTCTTGAACTCCAGGGCGGCGTCACCTACGCTGACCCGTACCACGCCGAAGTTCAGCAGCAGGCCCAACAGCCCCACCTTGTGGTTCTCCAGGCTCAGCACGTTGGCCAACGGCGCCGATTTGGTCACTTCGCTGCCCAACGGCTTTTTCTCGGTGTCGATCAAAGTTTCCGGAGTAACTTTATAAATGTCATTTTGCCAGTCGAGGATGCGGTAGGCGATGAGGCCCAGCGGCGCCAGGAAGAATGCCAAAGTAACCAGCCAACCCAGCGCGCTTTGCGGGAAGCCTCCCAGCACCATGGGCGTACCGATCAGCACCGCCACGGCGAACAGGGCTGGCAGCGCTAGGCTGCTGAGCAGCGAAAACCAGTGCTTGTGATAGGTGATGGTGTCGCCGTTCACCGTGCGGGTCTTGAATAACGAAAAACGTTGGGTGCTATCCACCATGGTCAAGCGCGGCTGGCTAGCTGGTTCAGCTCCGTTTTCGGTTTCCAGACCCAGGCTCTCCCGCACCGCCTGGCGGATGGATGCGTGCCTGGCCTGGCGGTCCTGCTTCTTGGTGCGCGCCGCATAATCCTCGATCAGGTGCTTGGTGAGCAAGGGGTGGCTTACGCTGGGCATCAGAACGGTGCCGGTGAAGGTGCGCACGATGATGTCGCCAAAGCCCATCAGCCTGCCCAGCAGCCCGGTGTGCAGGTCCACCGACTGGGTGTTGGCCAGCGGGGCTTCGATGCGGCTGGAGGACCTCAGCAGTACTTGTTCCAGCCACACCACCCGCAGATTGGTGATCAGGTAATAATCGTTGCGCCAATCCAGGGCTTCCCAGATGCCCAGGCCGCCCGCGCCGAAAAGCAGGGCGGCCCCGGCCAGCACCAAATAGAACTGCTGCCCGGCCGCCGCGCCGAGGGCGAAATAGAAAGCCAGCAGCCCGAGGATGGCAACCGCGATAGCCCGCGCCAGGCGGAACCACAGGTAGCTGGGGTGCTTGCGAGCCACGTAGTGCACCACTTCGTTCCCCTCCAGCCAATCGAACTCCACTTGAGTAAGCAGCTGCCTGCCAGACAATAGGTGCTGGAGGCTGGCAGCCACGTCGGGGAATTCGGCCAGCATCCACTGAAAATCCCTGCCGGTCAGATAAAGCATTTCCGAATTGCGCAGGGCGCTCACTGCCGCCTGGCGGTCTGTGCCGGCTAGCAAGGCTTCCGCGCCGAAGGGGTCGCCGGGCTCCAGCAGGTATTCACCCACCCGCTGGCCGGCGCGCAGTTCCTGGTTCAGCAGCCGGCCGTCCACCAGGATATAGAAGTTCTCCGCCCGCTCCCCGCCGCCGTAAAGCAGCTGGTTGGCGGGCAGGCTGTGATGATGCAAGCGGGCGGCGATCACCTCCAGCTGCTCGTCCACCAGCCCGCGGAACAAAGCCATTTCCTTTAAGTGTGCGACGCGTTCAGGCAACGTGGTGCTCACACCGCGATTCTAGCAGAATCGAAAGAGCGGCGCTTTTTGCAAGCTTACTATATTAAAAAACAGCGTTAAGGAAAGGATTCGAACTCTCAACCAAGGGCTTATGAGTCCTTGGTTACCCAACCGTAAGAGCTTGTACATGCCAATTTACGGGTAAAAAAGCTTCTACAGAGTGTTCAGTTTCCATGATTTCTACACCAATTGCACCAAATCTGCACCCAACTTTTAGGCTAGGAAAGAACGCGTTTCTCGATCAAAACCTTTTTGTCCAACCAAGCCAAAAATATATGTGTTCGGCGTGAACCAAATCTCCAAAGTCCCGTTGGTAGCAATGTTTGTCTTTACAATGGCCATTTTTTGCTTGGTTATTAATTCCGATTATGGCCGCTTCGCCCCTTCGTCAAGTCATCCTGGCTTGTGCCGCTCCGCTCACCGACATTGACAAAGTAAGCGAAAGCGTCAATTTCGCGAATCGGCTACCATTCGAATGCCTACTGTATACTAGGTGAATACGTATCGATTTGAAGATCATAAACAAGGGAAAATGATGCCTCATGTAAGTCCTGGAATTCTTCAGTGGGCGAGAGAAACGGCAGGCCTTACCCTTGAAGAAGCAACCAAAAAATTAGGAATTCGTGAAGTTGGAGGCAAATCGCCTCTCGACCGACTTTCCGCGCTTGAATCTGGCGAAGCAGAACCGACAAGGCCAATGCTTCTAAAGATGGCCAAGCAATATCGTCGTCCACTAATTGTCTTTTACATGGAGAAACAACCTCGTAAGGGAGACAGGGGGCAGGATTTCCGCACACTCCCCGATAGCTACTCGGAAGAAAGCATGGCGCTCGTTGACGCTTTGTTACGTGATGTTTTAGTTAGACAAAGTTTAATGCGTTCTGGCCTAGAGGACGAGGAATACGCCAAGCCTTTGAAATTTGTTGGATCGATGCAAACTACAGACAGCATCGATGGCGTTGTACAATCCATTAAACGAACAATTGGAATTGATCTAAACGATTTTCGGAAGGAGCTCTCGTACGAAAAAGCCTTTGCTTACCTCAGGGAAAAGATTGAAGCGGCCGGTGTCTTCGTTCTGTTAATGGGCGACCTTGGAAGCCACCACACCGCATTTGATCTAGACGTCTTCCGTGGATTTGCCCTATCTGATGAAATTGCCCCATTTATTGTGATAAACGACCGAGATTCTAGAGCCGCATGGTCTTTTACGCTTCTACATGAATTGACTCATATTTGGTTAGGCCAGACCGGCATTAGTGGTAGCTCGTATACAGAATTAGCAATCGAAACTTTGTGCAATAAAGTAGCAAGCGAATTACTTTTGCCAGAAGGGGATTTGAGTTCTCTGATAGTAAACAATGTTAATTTCGATGAATTAAAGGATCGAATTACCGACTTTGCTAGCGAAAGAAATTTAAGTAGCTCGATGGTTGCATACAAACTTTACTTGAGCGGAAAACTCGACTCTAAAATATGGAGAAATCTTGCATCTGAATATCGGAGGCTATGGCTTGAATACAAGGAAGAAAAACGGGACAAGGCCCGAGAGAAAAAAGGCGGGCCATCTTATTATGTGGTTAGGCGCCACCGTTTAGGGGAGAACCTCATCTCAATCGTTCATCAAATGATTTTAGGTGGAACATTAACAACCTTAAAGGCAAGCAAAGTCTTAGGCGTGGCACCCAAGAACGTGCAAACTTTATTTGAGCCAAATATTAGTTTTGATATCGGCTAGTCCGCAGGGTGGGAATATGCTTTATTTATTAGATGCGAACGTTTTAATAGATGCTAATCGTGATTTCTATCCGGTTGAGGCCGTGCCTGAATTTTGGGACTGGTTGCTTTTCAAGGGAGAATCAGGCGATGTGAAAATACCTATTGAGGTTTACGAAGAACTAACACGCGGAACTGACGGTCCGTCCAATTGGGCAAAAAATGGAACCACCAGAACTGCGTTAGAGTTCACCGAGGAAGTGGACGTTAGGTTGGTGCAAAGAGTACTGAGAGAAGGGTACACTAACGATTTAACAGATTCTGAAGCCGGTAAACTTGGCCGCGATCCATTCTTAATCGCCCATGCTCTTAGAGACCACAATGAGCGCTGCGTGGTAACAACTGAAGTTTCAAGACCAAAAAACCAGGGAGCAAATCGGCATGTTCCTAATGTGTGTGAAACCCTTAGCGTTCATTGGTGTCATGCTTTTCAACTATATCGAACACTTGGTTTTAGAACCGATTGGAAAAAGTCGGGTTAGGAATAACTAGGGCTGTTCAAAAGGCGGCTGTAATGCGTCCAATGTCAATTGTCTAGCCTGAATTACTTACTTTTCCTTTTTATTCTTTTGTTTCCTTTTTTCTTTTGCTTCCCCTTTTTCCTTTTATTATTTTCGTCTATTTTTATGCGTTCTCCGAGTTCGTTACTTGATTTTTTACCTGCGTCCATAAGAGAAATATAAAACAAAATCCGTTTAAATACCGAGTGTCCCGCCATCCCTGATAACACCGCAACCACGTAAACAACTGGAGGGATCTGAGTGAAATATGATGTCAAATAAACGATCCAGGCTGCAATTCCACCCGATACCATCCTGCCAAACCCACCATAGAATAGTTTTTTACGCCTTCCCCCGCTGTCGATTGGAAGCACCACCGGTATATCAAATCCATTAAATACCGTAAATAATAAACCTCCCCCACTACCTGCTAATATCACCCACATCCATACAGGTATTTCCATCAAGCATCTCCCTAATTTGAAGCTAATGTCCTACTCGACCAGGTGAAGTTAGTTGTATAAGTCTAAATGATTAATCGCCTAAAATACAAATTATGCTTATTACACTGATTCGTTATTGTTATTTCCTCCCACGAAGTATTTTGGAATATTCAACTAAAACTCTTTGAGCGCCAATTTGACTAGCGATGCCTTTTTCTTCATTAATTATTTTTAATAAAGCATCAACTGTCTCATTGACGGGTAAGTTTAAGAGGTCATCCTGTTTGAGGTTGATCACTCCGCCCGGCTGAGTTTTGATCTCATTGGTTAAATCAGAAACTGTATACTTATTAGTTCTTTTCTCCGGCTTCATAAATAGATCATTTCTATTTCTATGGATTTCCTTACAAAATAGTATTTCCACCCACTTTATATATTATAGAGTATAAGCAATAATTAACAAAGGTTGAACAAAATACGAGATAAAAAAGTTGTAGAGCAATAGGGGTATTTCTCTCCAAAAACGATAACCTCTCCTGTATGGAAATTTTATTGGCTCATCAATCTCAGTAGAGTAAAACATTCTATATTTAGCTTCCATCATACGAAGGCGTCTTAAAATGTTTGGTTTTCGGATGATGTAAAAAGCTCTAAACACACTCTTTACGGCTTCAACGGGTTTTCCTTTACTATTATATACACGCATCTTTTCGGGGTGAGGGCTTTCTTCAATCAAAACTACTTTGTCTTCCAGATTCACGGTGTACAGAAAATGAGTAGACGGATATGTGTCAAGTTGAAAAAGTCTAATTTGTCGATATTCTTTAGCTAGTTTAAAAATCGAGGTAGTGAATGGATCAACCCTTGGGCCAAAGATAATACGTATATCTGCATTATTTTTAGCAGCTTCAACAACTCCGTCAAGAAAATCGGGTTGCTCCATAAACCTATGACCCATTTCTCCCACGCACAACCAAATCAACCTAGACGATTGAAAGATTTTCTTTAAATTGCTAAAGAATTTGTCAGCATTAATATATTTCTTCACTCCTAGTCTAGCAATCGTGACTTCGACTCCCCGCCTTTCCATAAACATCTTAACCCGCTTTTTTAAAGGAAGAAACGATCTAGATATCGCATCTTGAATTTTCATCAGAGCTTCGTATCCATATCTGGAAAAAGTATTAAATTTGGTCGAATCATGTTTTCTATAATTCGAGATGTCGAGGAGCATTAGTTTTTCTCCCAAAACGTTGATAGAACGAGGTTCAGATGATGCCAATCCATTAATTTGGAGAGATCAAAAAGAGCCATTGTTTTACACCTAAATTTCCGCCAACCTTAAGATAACCGCCATCTACTTACTATACCTAAATCGAACGGCATATGTATAAGAAATATAACAGAAATCCTTACACATATGCCATCTGGTATAATTCGTGCAAATCAAGACCAGTATACTCAATTTTGACCTATGTCAAGTCCCCAGGCTGGCGAAAAGTAATGAAATGCCCAATATGTGATTCCCCGAAAACAAGAGTGGCTCACACCTACAATCGCTCCAAGGAAGCTGTGATTGAGAGGAAAAGGCAATGTAAATACTGCAAGGGGTTTTTCCTATCAATTGAGGTTACCCAACCCCCGAGGGATTTCACTGTAATAAAAAGGAGTGGAAAACCCGACACATTTTCCTACGATAAGATTCTTAACAGTATTGAACTTGTATGTCAGGGATTAAGTCTCCCATTCGATGAAAGACGGGCAATCTTCATTAGAGTTATGAACGAAATCACAATAATATCCACAAAAAAAAATTTAATAAAAAGTGTTGATATCGGAGAGATCATTTCAAACCACCTGCAAATTACCAATCGGGTAGCATGGCTTAGGTTCTTGTCCTTTCATGATGACAACGAAGTGAATCTAATGGAACGAATTTCTGCGTGGGCTTCTTCAAAACTAGATGAATAACAGTTTTGCACAAAGAGATTATTTACGTCGCACAATGTTGCTTTTGTGTCAGTGGTCACCAGGCGTAGCCAACAATCGTAATTTGTATAAGTAACATCGCCCAGGCTTGGGATAACTGATCTTCGTCCTATAAAATTACGAAGAAGACCCATTGTCTTGTTCGGGTTTGCTAACCCCCGTTGCATTTGGTTGTCAATAGAGACCTCGCCCCCTCTCAGGTGCCTTCATCCATCAGATGGCCAACACCTTGACAAACCGCCCTCTTTGCCCGCATCCAACTAGAGTCATGCAATAATGTGGCATGCTTGCTTCACGAATGATCAGCGTAAGTCCGTCCTCGCAAAATGCTAACTCCGCCACCTACCACAACTATCACAACTACCACAACTACCATAACTACCATAACTACCAAATCGCCTAGACCGACAACACGTACATACCTACCACGCGTTAGCTATAGCGAAGCTGCGCAAATCAGCAATCAGCAATCAGCTCTCAATTTTCATCCTTCATCCCTCAGCTATCATCCCTATTTCCTCGCATGTTACAATTTAACTCTCCCCTTTTGCGAATGATTTCCCTCATCTAATGCCCATCCAATTCGGCACAGACGGCTGGCGCGCCGTCATGTCCGATACCTTTACCTTTGCCAACTTGCGCATGGTCGCCCAGGCCATCGCCGACGCGGTGCACGCCGAAATGCAGAACGGCGACGGCGCCGGCAGCGCCAAAAGCGCCAAAAGCGGCCGCGCAAGCGGCCGCGTAGATATCGTGGTCGGCTTCGACACGCGCTTCCTCTCCGACCGGTTCGCCCGCGATGTAGCCTGCGTGCTGGCCGCCGATGGGTTGCGCGTACACCTGGCCCAGGCGGATGCGCCCACGCCGTCCATCTCCTTCGCTGTGCGCAACCTGGGCGCCCGCGCCGGGGTGATGATCACCGCTTCCCACAATCCGCCGCGCTACAACGGCATCAAGCTCAAAGCGCCCTATGGCGGCTCGGCCTCCAACGAAATGTGCAAACGGGTGGAGATCTATCTCAACGATAACGAGACCCGCGGCCGCAGCCCCGGCTTGATGGATTTCGATGATGCCGTTGCGGAAGGCTTGATTAAGCGCTTTCGCCCCAATCCTCCCTATGAAAAACACCTGCATAAGCTCATCAACTTCGAGGTGATCCGTAAGCGCCCCCAAAAAGTCATCGTCGATTCGATGTACGGTTCCGGCCGCGGCCTGATCGCTCGCATGCTCCAAGACGCCGGCTGCGAAGTCATCGAGATCCGCGGCGAGATGAATCCCGGCTTCGGCGGCATCCACCCCGAGCCCATCGTGCCCTACCTGGAAGATCTGATCGTTGCCCTCAAAGCGCACCCGGGTTTTTATGGCGTCGCCACCGATGGCGACGCTGACCGCGTCGGCGCCATGGACGAAGACGCCGCCTTCGTCGACCCGCACAAGATCATGGCGCTGGCCCTGCGCTACCTGGTGGAAGCGCGCGGGCTGAAAGGTAAGGTCATCCGCACGGTCTCCACCACCCGCATGGTGGACCGCCTGGCCGCCAAATACGGCCTGCAGGTGGAGGAGACCCCGGTGGGCTTCATCCATATCGCCGACCACATGCTGGCGGGTGACGTGCTCATCGGCGGCGAAGAATCAGGTGGGATTTCGTTCAAAGGTCACATCCCTGAAGGGGACGGAATATTGATGGGACTACTGCTGGTGGAAATGGTGGCCGCTTCGGGCGGGACCCTGCGCGAACTGGTGGCCGATCTCATTAAGGAAGTCGGCCCAGCCTATTACGCGCGCACCGACCTGCGCCTCAAGCGCCCGGTGGAAAAGAAAGAAATGAACTTTCGCCTTTCGGCGAGCCCGCCGGCCGAAATTGGCGGCCAAGCCGTGCTGAAGGTGGCTAATAACGATGGCACCAAGTACATCCTGGCCGATGATTCCTGGCTGCTCATCCGCCCTTCGGGCACCGAGCCGGTCTTGCGCGTCTACGCCGAAGGCCGCAGCCCAAAGATGCTCAAAGCCCTCATGGCCTACGGGGAAAAAATAGCCGAGTCGGTTACGTAGTTGGTTCCCTGATTGCCTGATTGACAAATCGACAAATCGACTAATTGACTAATTGACTAATTTGGAACACCGGCCCATCTTCACAGGCCAGCCGCGCCCCTTTTGAAGCCGCCACCGTACACACCCCGCACTGCGCTAGTCCGCCGCAGGGCATCGGTGAGAAGACCAGGATCTGACCTCTAACTTGCCGCGGGATACGGTGGAGCAATCCGCCAAGCTGCTCAAAATCTTCCACCGGCACGTCCAGGGCCACATAGTCTGCCCAGCGCAGCGCCTCGGGCAGCCCGTCCAGGCCCTGCACCTCAACCGCTATGGGCAGCTCGCGCAGGGGCGCATCGCAACACAGCACCACCTCGGCGCGCTGGCGCAGCGCCGGGGACACTAGCGGCAGCAGCCTCCCCGGGCTGCCGGCCAAGGCACCCAGCGCCACCCGCTGGG
>CAZNFL010000039.1:0-27489 GCA_964572455.1 uncultured Anaerolineaceae bacterium | reverse complement strand
AAAAACGCGCTCCTGCATCCCAGGAGCGCGTTTGTTTTCCTACTCTACTTGTCATTCCGAGCGGACTATTACATCACTACCAGATAGAGATTCAAGAAAGCGAGGAATCCTTATAACCATTTCTTCCGAAAATAAACACTTCTGCAAACCAAGTTTCAAACCTAGCGAGCTGTGAGGAAGACGATCTTGCTGTGATTTTCAAACCCACCCTGAGGAGGATGAAGTGAATTCAAAGAATAAGCTTTCATTGTTACTGGGACTGCTAGTCATCGGCTCGTTGCTGCTGGCAGCCTGCGGCGCTCCGGCAGCCACCACCGCGCCACCTGAAGACGAAGGCGAGGCCCCAACTGAGGATACTGGCGAAGAGGGAGAGCCTACTGCTGAGACGGCTGCGCCCTTAACCTTTGGCCTCATCTTGGTCGGCCCGCAAAACGACCACGGCTGGAGCCAGGCTCACTACGAGGGCGGCCTTTACGTTGAGGAAAACTCAGACGCGACCATGATCGTGTTTGACTTGCTGAACCCGGCCGACAAACCCGAGGCCACTGTGGCCGGCGTGGTGGACGACATGGTAGCGCAGGGCGCTACTCTCATCATCACCACCTCGGATGAATTCGAGGAGGACACCAGCACGGTGGCCGCCGATCATCCGGACGTGACCTTCATCAATGTCTCCGGCGATGACGCTCTCACCGGCGAAGCCCCAGCCAATCTCGGCAACATCATGGGCCGCATGGAAGACATGAAAGCCATTGCCGGCTGCGCTGCTGCGCTCACCACACAGACCGGCCACATCGGTTACCTCGGCCCCCTGATCAACTTTGAAACCCGCCGTCTAGTATCTTCTGCTTACCTGGGCGCGCGCTACTGCTATGAAAACTACCGCGGCCTCGACCCCGCTGATCTGGAATTCAGCGTGACCTGGATCGGTTTCTGGTTCAATATCCCCGGCGTCACCCTGGATCCCACCCAGGAAGTCAATAACTTCATCGACGGGGGTGCGGACGTGATCATGAGCGGTATCGACACCACCGAAGGTATCGATGTGACCGGGCAGCGCGCCGCGGCCGACGAGCAGGTGTGGGCCATACCCTATGACTATCTTGGCGCCTGCGACAATGCTCCCGCTGTCTGCCTGGGTGTTCCTTTCTTTAGTTGGGGTCCCGCCTACCTGGCTCTTGCCCAGACTGTTGCTGATGGCTCCTGGACGCAAAGTTGGGACTGGAACGGTGCCAACTACGACGCCCTCACTGATCTGGCTGCCACCAACGTTGGCTGGGTGGATGGCCCGGCTCTGGGCGACGCAGCTGCTGACCTGCACGATTTCATTTCTCAGATGGCTTCCGGCGCGGTGAACGTGTGGAGCGGCCCGATCAACCTGATCGACGGCAGTGAATACATCGCCGCTGGCGTAGCAGCCACTGATGATGAGGTCTGGTACCTGCCGGCTCTTCTCGAGGGTATGGGCGAGAAGACGGAGTAGGTTTCAACTAATCCGGATCTTCAACACAACGTAGGGGCGACGCATGCGTCGCCCCTACGCCACATTCCCTTGTCATTAAGAATCCCGCTGGATATCCCATCCGCTTGCGGTGGGGAGAAAGCGGGCTTAAGAAAGTCTTGTGAGGAGTATTCAGTAGCTGCAATCCCCTTAATTTGTCATTCCGAGCGTGTATCGAAATCCTTACCAGATGGAGAATCAAGAAAGCAGACGCCGCCCTGAGCGAAGCGAATGGGAATCCTTCTAACCTCATATTCCAAATAACCGATTTTCTGCCCGTCAGATTTGCATGAATCGAATCCTCTGTTATGCTGTCCCTGATTACCGGATTACCTGATAGCTTGATTACCTGATCTCTGGGAACCCCATGTGTATAGAGCTCCAAGACATCAGCAAACGCTTCGGCTCCGTTCAGGCTAATGACAAGATCAGCCTGACCTTTGAGCCTGGCCGCATCTACGGCCTGCTGGGGGAGAACGGCGCCGGCAAAAGCACGCTGATGAAGATCCTCTCCGGTTTCCAGCCGGCGGATAGCGGCCGCATTTTGCTGGATGGCCAGGTGCAACATTTCACTTCCCCAGCCGATGCCCTGGCGCGGGGTGTGGGCATGCTCTACCAGGAGCCGCTGGACCTGCCGCCTTTCACCGTGCTGGAAAATTATTTGCTCGGCCAAGCCGGTGGCCTGCTTGTCCGCTCTCCGCAAGTTGCTAACCACTTGCGGGAGCTGGGTGCGCGTTATGGTTTCAAAGTAAATCCTGAAGAGACTATTCGTAATCTCAGCCTGGGCGAGCGCCAACAGTTGGAATTGCTGCGCTTGCTTTCCGGGGGCGCAAAATTGCTAATTTTGGACGAGCCCACGACCGGTATTAGCGCGGAACAAAAAGCCCTGCTCTTCTCCTCAATGTTCCATTTGGCCGAGAAAGAAGGCAAAACCCTCATCCTTGTCTCGCACAAATTGGACGAAGTCCAAGAGCTCTGCAGCCAGGTCTTCGTGCTGCGCAAAGGGTTGCTGGTTGGTGGCGCTGAGCTGCCTTGCCCCAATAGCACACTGGTGAACCTGATGTTCGAGCAGCTGCCCCCACGTAGGGAACGCGCCAAACCGGCGCCGGGCGCGCCGGCTTTGGTGCTGAAGAATGTGGTGGTACGCACGCCGCGCTTGGATCTGACACCCACCGACCTGGAGATAGGGTCGGGCGAGGTTTTCGGGTTGGCCGGGCTGGAAGGCAGCGGACAGGAATTATTGCTAAAGGCTTGCGCCGGCTTGCTGCCGTTGGCCGAAGGCCGCCGGCTCCTGGCAGGCAGCGACGTGACCCGGCTCGGCTATCATGCCACCTGCCAGCAGGGTGTGCGCTATTTAGCCGCTGGCCGTCTGGAAGAAGGCCTGGTGACCGGGCTGACTCTCACCGAACACCTAGCCTTGGTCACGGAAGAACCGGCTTTCCTGGTGGATTGGCAAGCTAATCGCCAAAAAACCCAAGAGCGGATCAAACATTACCAGGTGGTAGGTACACCCGAGTCCCTTGTCGAACAACTTTCCGGCGGTAACCAGCAGCGCTTTCTCTTTGGTTTACTGCCCGATTCATTGAAATTGATATTGATGGAGCATCCCACCCGGGGTCTGGATTTGCGTTCGACCGACTGGATCTGGCAGCAGCTCAACGAACGCCGCGCGGATGGCACCGCCGTGCTCTTTATATCTGCAGACCTGGATGAGATCATCGAGCGCAGCGATCGAATCGCCGTCTTTTCCGCCGGGCACATGTCGCGGGTGGTGGATGCCTCCCACACGAATGTCGACGAGCTTGGCCACCTGATCGGGGGCCAGCAATGAAATGGCAGGCCTGGCTCGAGCGCATCTGGCCTTCGCTGCCCATCCTGGCCGCGCTGGCCCTCACCAGCCTGCTGCTGATCGCTTTTGGCACCTCGCCGACGGTGGCCTTTGGCGCCATCCTGGAAGGCGTGTTCAGCACACCCGAGCGCATGCTCACCGCGCTGGCTTTCTGGATTCCTTTGCTGCTGGCCGCGGTCGGGCTGCTTGTTACCTTCCAGGCTGGGTTGTGGAACATCGGCATCGAAGGCCAGTTCATTCTGGGCGCTCTGGGCGCCTCGTGGGTTGCGCTTAGCTTCCATTTTCCTGCGCCTGTGCAGATCACCTTGGAGATCCTGGCCGGCATGGCGGGCGGGGCGCTGTGGGGCGGGGTAGCCGCGCTGTTCAAACGCTGGGGTGTGCACGAGATCTTCGGTGGTTTGGCGTTAAACAACTTGGCCATTATCCTCACCAACTACCTCATTGCTGGTCCCTGGCAGCCGCCAGAGGGTGGAAGCTTCCGCGGCACGGTGCCCTTCCATGAGGATGCCTTGCTCCCTCTAATAGGCTCTACGCGCTTCAGCCTGCTTTCGCTCTTGCTTGCCGCCGCTGCTTTTGGCCTGGTGGTTCTGGCCTTACGCAATAGCGCTTGGGGTCTGCGGCTGAAAGCGCTGGGCCGCAACCCGCGCTCGGCCTTCCTGCTGGGCGTATCCAGTAACCGTGAAGCCCTCCTGGCTATGATGTTCTGCGGGGCGCTAGCCGGCTTGGGCGGCGCGGTGCGCGTGCTCAGCTGGTTCGACAGCTTGCGCCAGTCCATCTCCGGCGGCATCGGCTATCTGGCCTTGATGGTCGTCATCTTGGCCGCTTTCCGGCTCTACCTGACGCCGCTGGTGGCCTTATTCTTTGCCGCGGTGCTTAGTGGCAGTATTGTGCTGCAATTGCGTACCCAATTGCATTCCTCGCTGGGAGACATCCTCACCGGGGTCATGGTGCTCTTTGTCCTGCTGTTTGGGGATTTTGGCCGGGTGCGCAGGTTGTTCAAATCCAAGGGGGACGACGATGTTTGACATTAATTGGGCCACCGTATTGCTGCAGTCTGCCCCGCTGATCATCGCCGTGTGCGGCGAAACCATCAGCGAGCGCGTCGGGGTGGTCAATCTCTCGCTGGATGGCAGCATGCTCATGTCCGCCATGACCGGCTTTGTCGCCGCTTATCTGAGCGGCTCGGCCCTGGTCGGTTTTGCGGCGGCGGCCTTGGTGGGCGCCTTCTTTGCATTTATCGTCTCTTTCGGCAGCTTGGCCTTGCGCCAAAGCCAGGTTGCGGTTGGCTTCGTCCTTACATTGCTGGGCGATAGCCTCAGCGCTTTCCTCGGCCAGGATTACACCCGCCTCCCCGGACCCTGGGTCACCAAATTGCCCATCCCGGTGCTGAAGGATATTCCAGTTATTGGACCCATCTTCTTCAATCAAGATCCCATGGTGTATTTCACTCTAGCCCTCGTGGCGGTCACCTATTGGTGGATCTTCCATTCGCGCCCGGGCCTGGAGTTGCGCAGCGCCGGCGAGCGGCCGGAGGCCGCTTTTGCCCGCGGCGTGCGCGTGCGCCGCTTGCGCTATCTGTACGCCATGCTGGGCGGAGCACTGGTTGGCGTTGCCGGTGCGGCTTATTCGCTGGATGTGAAGATCGGCTGGGCGGAGGGACATACCCGCGGCCTGGGCTGGATCGCGCTGGCCGTGGTGATCTTTGGGGGCTGGTCGCCGCTGCGCGGGGCGCTGGGCGTGCTGCTGCTGGTGGGGGTGCGCTCGTGGATCGGCACTTATTTGCAGCCCGCCGCCGGCGCCGATTCCACCATCGTGATCCTCAACGCGCTGCCCTGGCTGCTGATGCTGGCTGTACTGCTGGTGGTGAGCGGCAAGCTCACCGGCGACCTGGTGGCCAACGCTCCGCCCTGGCTCAAGCAGCCGCTGCGGCGCTTGTTGCTGGTCGCCCCGCCCGCCGCCCTGGGTGCGGATTTGAAGGAGGGCTAACTTGGTGTCATTCTGAGGCGAGCTCGGCGAGCCGAAGAAGTCTCCTACCCTTATCTTCCAAATATCCACGTTCTGCATCTCCCCAGGCGTTATGCTTTGGTTTTGATTCTCTCGTATGACTCGCGCAATAAGTTCAGCGCGTCCTTCACGTCTTCATCGTTTTTCAAAAATACGCTGACCCCAAAATTAGGCGCAAAGCGATGGCGTTCGGCGCGGCCCGCCGCAATCCATTCCTCGCATTGCGCCGTGCGGCAGGGGATGTCCACCACCGAGTCACCATGCACGTGCCCAACCTCGCGGCCGCTCTCCAGCATGAACGCTGTAGCGCCGAAGCGCCCCGGCCCAGTGCTTACTCCCGGCCAGGATGTAACTTCTTCCACGATCCTGCTTTTAGCTCTGCGCATCTTTATTCGCCGCGGGGGCTGCGGCCCTCTGCCGCAAATTGACCACCAAGCCGTTGCCCAAGAGCACCAACGCAATTCCGGCAAATTGCAGCCAGCCTAATTGCAAATTCTCGTACTGCGCCGAGAGCAGTAAAGCGATCACTGGAAACAGCACCGTGACGTACGCGGCCCGGTCGGCGCCGATGCGGCCTAGCAGGGTCAGATAGGTGCCGAAGGCGATCACCGAGCCGAACAGGGCCAGGTAGAACAAAGAGCCAATATATTCAACTGAAAAGTCAAAAACCAAAGGCGCGCCGCGCACCAGGGCGACTAGCGCGGTAAGCGCCGCGCCATATAGCATGCCATAGGCGTTAGTCTGGATCACCGGCAACTTGTTGCGTTGATTGCGCGCCGAGACAATGTTTCCTAGCGAGGCCGAGACCGCCGAGATGATCGCCAGCACGAGGCCCAGCAGCCGGGTACCTTGCAGGTCCACGCCTTGCATTTCAGGCCAGAAGATCAGCGCCAGGCCGGCGATGCCGACCAGGGAACCCAGCAGCACGCGGCTTTTGACCGGGCTGCGCAACAAGAGCGCCCCAAAGAACACGTTGAACACGATCACGGAGGAGAACAAGACCGAGACCATGCCGCTGGTAATGTAGACCTCCGAGAAATACACCAGGATGTAATTGACCGAAAATAGCAGCAGACCTTGCATTGCAATGAATAACTGCTCTTGCAACGTGAAGCGCAACTTGAGCCCGCGCAACTTGCTATAAATAAAGAGGATGATCGAGGCCAGGAGGAAGCGATAGGCAACAGACCATTCGGGCGGCACGACCCCAAGCTGAAAGGTGATGGCCAGCCAGGTAGATCCCCAGATAAGGACGGTAACAATATAGAGAAAAATGTTTTGCATGTGAGCTCCCTAGCCTAGACGATCCGATGGGGATTCAACTTACACGAGTAATTATAGAACAAGTTTTCACTATTTACCTCCCGTTATAATCACGCCGTGGTGGCCTTTTCCAATTTCCCCATTGCAGATATGCACGTCTTCCCGTTGACCCAGGAGGCCGGCCACCTGACGCTGCTGCGTAATAGCGACCACCTGCTGCGCCGTTTCGGCCAGCTCGATGTGCTTGATCTTGCTGCCGGCCAGCGAGCCGACCTGGCCATCCGAGGGGAAGCGGACCGCTTCCTTTTCGCCATCGATGGCCAGTTGAAAATCGCCATGCTCGATGTGCGCGCGGCTTCGCCAACTTTTGGAGCCCGCGCAGAACTTTCGCTCAGCGCCGAGCAGCCTCAGGGCGTACTCGTGCCTTTTGGGGTGGCCTGCTTAGTGGCGGCCACTACGCAGGCGCGCCTCATCCAACTCTCCACCCATAGCGAACCGCACCCTGCCGACCGCGCCACAAGCGCCGATGAACTCAAGCTGCTTACCGATTAGCGGATAATCGATTAACAGATTAAGTGATTAACCTTCTCCTCTTCCTGCGTCTGTCCCGCCCACTTTTTCTGTTGGGTGGGGCGCTCAATTATTTCCTGGGCCTGGGCATCATCCGCTACCTGGGCCTTCCGCTGGATTGGGGCGTTGCCCTGGCCGGCCAAATCTGGGTAACCGGTTTGCAGCTTTCCACCCACTATCTCAACGAATATTTCGATCATCCGCTGGACGCGGCTAACCGCAACCGCACTCCGTTCACCGGCGGCAGCGGCGTCCTGGGCACCGGCGCAAACCAACTGCGGCCGCGGGTGGCCTTAGTGGCCGCCTTCTGCACCCTGACCGCCGTGGCGCTGGCCACCTTTGTATTGGCTCGCCTTGGGGCACTCAATTCGTTGGTGCTCACCATAATGATCCTTTCAGTGGCTGGCGCAATTTTCTATTCAGTCCCTCCGGTGCGCCTGGTGACCAGCGGTTACGGAGAACTGATCACTGCCATTCTGCTCGCCAACCTGGTGCCGGCCTTTGCTTTCGTTTTGCAAGCCGGCGAGCTGCACCGACTTTTGGCGCTCAGCACTTTTCCTATCACCGCGCTTACCCTGGCCTCGATGCTGGGCCTGGAATTTCCTGACTATGCCGGCGACCTGAAGGGCTTGAAGCGCACATTGTTGGTGCGCCTTGGTTGGCGCAACGCCGTGCTCATCCATCACTTCCTGATCGCCAGCGGTTATCTCCTCTTCCTTACCTCGCTCGCCGCCGGTTTGCCGGCGGCTTTGGCGCTCCCGCCGCTGCTCACGCTGCCCCTCGGCCTGCTGCAGATCTGGTATCTGGGCCGCATCGCCGAAGGATTGAAACCGAACTGGACCGCACTGACCCTCAACGCGCTGGCTATGACCGCGTCCAGCGTCTATTTGCTCACCTACGCCTTCTGGACGCGGTGAAGCAGTAGACGGTTGACAGCAGACAGTTGACAGAAAGCCTCCCACCCCAGACCGGCAAAGTTCCAATATTTCCCCTCCAGTATCGAGAGACAGCTATGTTGGAACTTGACAGGACAGTCTCGGAATAACTTAATCCACGCGCATAGGTTACAAGTAACCAACCAGAGACACACTCTCCTGGTTACTTGACAAGTTGTAATGTCATCTCGAGACACAGCATCATGACAACTTGACAAGGGACAAGCCATAAGTTGATAGTTGATAGAACGAGACACAGGTACCTATCAACTTGACTGAGCCTTGTTGTCGGCAAAATCCCCCAATTCCTGTTCCCAAGATAATTTAAGCATGAAATGACTTGAAAGTGGAGAAAGTGCGCCGGATGTCAAGGCGGTTGTGCTAGGATTTTGCAGAACACGGCCATTCGGGAGGTGAGGTTACATGGATTCCTCGCTTTGTAGACTATCCAACTGGTAAGGACCTCGGTATTCCACTCGGAATGACGGGATTATCGGGAACACTTTATTCGATTACGCCAGTCTGTCATTCCGAGGAGCGAAGCGACGAGGAATCCCTTTATATAAATCCACTTGGCTTAAGGAAAGGATTCCTCGCTTCGCTCGGAATGACAATGGGCGATGGCCGCTCGAAATGACAAAAATGGTAAAGAATTCTCATAGGGAGACGTCCGGACGTCGGACTTCGGACGTGGGACATCAGACCCAGACTGGCGTATAATCCCGACCTAAGACTTGGCACTATGGCCCTCACCATCGGCAAACCCGCCCCCGCCTTCACCCTTCCTGACGAGACTGGAAAGCTTCATTCACTCTCAGATTACCGCGGCAAGACGGTCGTCCTCTACTTCTATCCCGCCGACGACACCCCAGGCTGCACTAAAGAGGCCTGCAATTTTCGCGATGATTACCTCAAGTATCGCGCCGCGGGAGCTGTGATCTTGGGGGCTAGTCCCAACGACGAAGATTCGCATCAAAAGTTCAAGAAAAAATACAAGCTCCCCTTTCCCCTTTTGGCCGATAAAGGCCACAAGGTTTGCGAGCTTTATGGCGTGTGGGGAGAAAAGGTGACCTTTGGCAAGCATTACATGGGGGTGGTGCGCAGCACCTTCATCATCGACCCGCAAGGGCGCCTGGCTTCCGTCTTTGAGAAGGTGCGGGTCCCAGAGCACAGCCATGCGGTGCTATCTGCCATTGACGAACTCAAAAGCGCATGAACGTATCTAGCCGTGTTTGCCCGCTAGCCTAGTTATGATATACTCGCTCGTACCTTTCTGCACAAGCGGAACTGCAAGGTCGCTAACAGCCGTAGCCAGTCCGGCAGGGCGTGACGGAAAGGCAATCTCGGAGGAAACCGGATGATTCATCTCGCCATCGTCAGCGTCTTGGTGATTATCTCCACCGTTTTACTGGGATTATTCCTTACCACCGCTGATCTTCTACCAACCCAAGCCAGCCTTCAGGCCGAGACCGTGGACTGGCTGTTTGGCATCCATTGGTGGTTCATCGCTTTCTTCGTCTCCCTGATCACTGTATTTATCGTTTACAGTGCCATCGTCTTCCGCCGCCGCAAAGGCGAGCGCGGAGATGGCAAATACATGACCGGTAATCACCGGCTGGAAATTCTGTGGACCGTGGTCCCCATCGCCATCGTGGTGTGGATGGCGGTCATCGGCGCCAGCACCCTGGCGGACGTGGAGCGCCGCGACCCGCAGGCCATTACCGTGGATGTGTTTGCCTCCCAATGGGTGTGGCGGTTTGAATATACAGTTCCGGTATTGGGGGAGAACGGCCAGGAGATATTGACCGCGGTCTCCTCAGACACACTGATGCTCCCAAATAACCAGCAAGTGGTCCTGCGTTTGCATTCGCAGGATGTGATCCATTCGTTCTTCGTGCCCGAATTCCGCGTGAAGCAAGACGTGCTGCCGGGCGGCGAGGAATTTGTGCGTGAGTTGCGTGTAACACCCAAACTATTAGGCACCTTCAAAGTGCGCTGCGCCGAAATTTGCGGCCGCCTGCATTACGATATGCAAGCCAATATTAGCGTGGTCAATGGGTCAGAGTTCAACGCCTGGCTGGTGGAGCAAGCAGCGGGCTGCAATCTGACGGATGCCGAATGCGGCCAGCGCTGGGCGCAGACCTATGGCTGCATAGCTTGCCACTCCCTTAACGGTGATGAAGGCGTAGGCCCCACCTGGCAGGGCTTGTTTGGGCACGAAGTCTTGTTGGCGGACGGCAGCACCGTTCTCGCCGATTCGACCTATCTACTAGAGTCCATCCTGGACCCCAACGCGCACATCGTGGCTGACTTTCAGCCAGGCATCATGCCGCAGGATTTTGCTGAGCGGCTGACCGAAGAGCAGATCCAGCAGATCATCGCCTTCATCACGAGTTTGGAATCGGAGTAGGAGGACCAGGATGCGTTTCTTTTCCACAGGTCTGTTCCGCGGCCTGGTAGCTCAAGCGCTTGGCACCATCGTCGGCATGGCCTTCGTTATGGCCGTGCGGGTGATGATGGGCCTGCCGGCCTGGAGCGCTGAAGCCAGCGTGCAGGAGCCGGTGCTGGTTGGCGGCGTGCTGATCGGCGCCATCTCCTTTTTAGTGGGCGTTGGCATCTTTAACGATTGGTTCAAATGGGCGCGCGGCATACCCACCATTGACAGCATCGAACCAGACCCGGCCAAGCCCAATTGGATGCGCTATTTCAGCGTCGACTACGACCATAAGGTCATCGGTATCCAATATGGGATCACCTCCATACTGCTGCTCGGCATTGGCGGCACGCTGGCGATGTTCTTCCGCACCGAGCTGGCTCAGTCGGGCATTACTTTCCTGAATAGCGATATTTTCGAGACCATTCTCGGCTACAGCAGCGAACACCTCTACAACACCTTGATGAGCCTGCACGGTATCGTCATGATCGCCTCCATCCTACTGGGGGTCGGCGCTCTATCGAACTACCTGGTGCCCTTGCTGATCGGCGCCAACGACATGGCCTTCCCGCGGCTCAACTCTTTCGGCTTTTGGATCAATGTGCCCGGGGCCATCATCCTGGTCAGCAGTATGTTCTTCGGCGGCTTCGACACGGGGTGGGTGGGCTATCCACCGCTCAGCCTGCGGGCGCCGATCGGCATGCAGATGTTCCTGATCGGCGTCTACCTGGTCGGCCTCTCTTCGATCTCCGGCGCCATCAATGTGATCGTCACCACCTTTACGATGCGCGCCAAGGGCATGACCATGTTCAAAATGCCTATTTTCGTCTGGGCAGCCTTGGCCACCGCTTTCATCCAGTTCACCGCCACGCAATTGATCGGCCTTTCTTTCCAACTGGTCATGCTGGAACGTTTGCTGGGCATGAAGTTCTTTGATGCCACCGCGGGTGGCGACCCGATCCTTTACCAACATTTATTCTGGTTCTATTCGCATCCAGCTGTTTACGTCTTCATCCTGCCGGGCTTAGGCATCATCAGCGAGTTGCTGCCCGTATTTGCGCGTAAACCGTTATACGGCTATCGCTGGATCGCGCTTTCTTCCATGGCTATCGCCCTGGTGGGTTTCTTCGTTTGGGCGCACCACATGTTCGCTTCGGGCATGAGCCCCTATCTGCGCATTCCCTTCATGTACGCCACGCTGCTGGTGGCCGTGCCCACTGGAGTTAAGTTCTTCAGTTGGGTGGGAACCCTGTGGGAATCCAAACTGACCTTGCCGACGCCCATGTTGTTTGCGCTGGGCGCCATCATCATTTTCCTGCTGGGCGGGGTCACCGGGCCGCCGCTGGGCACCATCGCCACCGACCTGCATTTGCACGATACCTACTTCGTGGTCGGCCATTTCCACAACACGATGTTCGGGGGGTACATCTTCCCGTTATTTGCCGCCCTCTACTTTTGGTTCCCGAAGCTGACCGGCCGCATGTATAACGAGAAACTGGGCAAGCTGCACTTCTGGGCCATGTGGATCGCGTTCATGGTGCTGACCATCGGGATGCTGTTCATCGGCCTGCAAGGCATGCGCCGCCGGGTGGTGGACTACGATCTGGATCTGGGTTTCGACACAACCCACCTGATCATGACCATCGCCGGCTTTGTCATTTTCTTCTCGGTGGTCGTTTGCCTCATCAATCTGATAGTGAGCGCCCGCCGCGGCAAAGAAGCCAAGGGCAACGTGTGGAATTCGCGTTCGCCCGAATGGCAGATCTCCTCGCCGCCGCCATTGCACAACTACGCCCAACCCTTTGAAGTGGTTGGCGAGCCCTATGACTACGGCTTGCCCAACTCACCCTACGTGAATATGTCGCCTGCGCCGGGTGGGGCGCATGCCGCCGAGTAAGCTGATCCAGGAGATAGAAGCATGGCAGATAACAAAGACCAAGTAACCAGCAGCCGCCGCGGCGAGCTTGGCGCCGGTGTGTGGGTCTTCCTCATGCTCGGCGTGCTCACCTTTGGCGAATTCATCGTCGGCGTGATCGCTCCGCCTTGGGGCAGCGCCCTGCTCTTGGTGGCCGCCTTCAAAGCCTTTTTCGTGATCGTCAACTACATGCACGTGGGACGCTTGTTCCGTTCGAATGGAGAAGGGCATTGATGTCCACCCACGTGGATAGCTACGCCACCAAGCTGGCCCGCAACCGGTTGGGCCTGTGGCTCTTCGTAATTTCCGACTCTTTCGTATTCGTGGGCTTGTTCGTCACCCGCGTGGTGCTGCTGGGCGCCAACCGCCCCGAATTGAACCAGCTGCTCGGATTGGTCGTCACCGTGATGCTGTTGTTCTCTTCCTTTTTCATGAACCGCGCCGAAGTGGAAATGGCCCACGGCAACCGCCCCGCCTTTTTGCGCAACACCTTTATCACCATGGTGCTGGGCGCCTTGTTCTTGCTGGGCGTGGTCGGCGTGGAATGGCAGATCGCTCCCTTCGGCCCAGGGGACGGGGCTCAGGGCGCGGTGTTCTATGCGATGACCGGGTACCACGCGTTCCACGTGCTCACCGGCCTCATCCTGCTTTACATCGTGTGGAACAATGGCCGCCGCGGCCTGTTTAGCGCCGAACAGCATTGGGGCGTCGAAGCGGCCGCGGTGTACTGGCACTTTATCGACGTGGTGTGGATGTTCTTCTACGTCGGTCTGTATCTGATGGGCAGCCCGGTTTAATCAGTTCTCAGGCTAATCGGGTATAAAAAGCGAGTTCCTTTGCGCGCAAGCGACGGGAACTCGTTTTTAGATTGAAGCCAGGTGCTATGAAAAACGTGAGGATCCTACTGATCGCCGGCGGCGCCCTGTTGGTGGGCGTTTCCGTATTCCTGTTTGGCTTGCAAGCCTTTGCGGATCAGCAGCGATTCCTTGGTTCGGCGATCGGCACTCCCGCCCCGCAAGCCATGAATTTCGAACTGCAGCGGCCGGATGGCACAACTTTCCGCCTCGCAGACCAGCGCGGCAAGGTGGTGCTTATTTATTTGGGCTATACCAACTGTCCGGATTTCTGCCCGGCCACTATGGGCAAATATCAGCAGATCGCCGAAGAGCTGGGAGAAAAGGCGGCGGACGTGGCCTTCGTCTTTATTACGGTAGACCCTGAGCGGGACACAGCTGAGGTTATTGGCAATTATATGAATCGATTCAGCCCGGACTTCGTTGGCCTGACCGGGCAAGCCGAGGAACTCCAACGCGTCTGGACGGGCTACGGCGCCGGGACCCCTTATCACGAAGAGGTGGATAGCGAAATAGGTTACGTGGTCTCGCATTCCTCGCGCGTCTGGGTGATCGATAAAGAGGGAAACTTGCGCATCACCTTCCCGTTCGAAATGACCGCCAGCGACATGGCTCACGATGTGCAGCTGCTGCTGGCCGAATAGGTTCTGGAATGTCTTCACATCTCTTGTTCCAATACTTCCTGCGCTTTCTTTTGATCCTGGCATTGTCTGTGATCGCCGTGATCGTGGTCAGCGAATTGGGCGTGCGCCTGCAGAATGAGAACACCGCCCGCGCCCCGCAAGAGATCGAACTGGTCATTCCGGCCGGCACAGCCGCCAAAGTGGCCGCCGGCGAGGATCCCCCCGCCATCCCCGAGGAAATGAACTTCGTGCAGGGCGATGTCTTGGTGGTCATCAATCACGATGTGGAAGCGCACACCCTCGGCCCGCTGTATGTGCCCGCCAACGGCAGCGCCAGCCTGCCGCTGAGAGATGCGGACCATTTTGCGCTGGCCTGCTCGTTCAGCGCTACCAAATATCTGGGCCTCAACGTG
Source organism: uncultured Anaerolineaceae bacterium (assembly GCA_964572455.1). Lineage (GTDB taxonomy): Bacteria > Chloroflexota > Anaerolineae > Anaerolineales > UBA11579 > JAMCZK01. The sequence goes on along the minus strand of CAZNFL010000039.1, from coordinate 13,128 downwards.
CGCCCGCCCACAACACTGAGGACGCGTTTGTTGGGCATCGCTTTTGCCGCCCCGCCAACGGCCGTCATGTTATTCATCTACAGCCTGATCGTTTTCCCGGTCAAATCCGTTCCCGGCGCTTCTGTGGCCGCCGGCAAGTCGGGCGGCTGACCATGCTGGCCCGCCTCTTTTCCCGGCGTTGGCTGCTGGCCACCGCCCTGGTGCTCGCGGCCGCGGCTGTAATGGCCCGCCTGGGGATCTGGCAGCTTGATCGCTTGGAATGGCGCCGCTCGCTTAATGCACGGGTCATGGAACAGCAGGCCGCCGACCCGCTGGCGCTCGATCAGGAAACCTTGGATTTGGATTTATACTCGATGGAATATCGCCGTGTCATTGTGACCGGCGTCTTTTTGCCTGAGGACGAGATCGTGCTGCGCAACCAGGTTTGGCTGGGAGAATTCGGCTCGCAATTGGGCGTCAAGTTGTTCACCCCGTTATTGATCGATGGCACCGATACCGCCATCCTGGTGGAACGCGGCTGGATCCCGGAGAGTGATGCCGATGACCGGGCCGCCTATCTTGAAGCAGGCATGGTCACGGTGAGCGGCCAACTGCGCCGCGCTGAAACCGATTACGACCTGAACGAAATGCTGCATCCCGATCCGACTCTGGCGCCAAATCAATCGCGTTTGGAGACCTGGAATAATTTGGATCTGGAACGCCTCTCTAGTCAAATGGATGTGGCTTTGCTCCCGATTTATTTGCAGCGTATCCCTACCGAGGAACAGACCGCGCCGCCTTACGCCAGCCCGCCCGAGTTCGACTTGAGCGAGGGGCCGCACCTGGGCTATGCGTTTCAGTGGTTTGCCTTCGCGGCCTTACTTTTGGTTGGGTATCCATTCTTCGTTCAACGACAGGAAGCGAAAATAAATGCCGGCAGCTAAAGTTACCAAGAAAGGTTCCGCAAACAGCTTCCGCTATTTGGCGCTGGCCGCGGCTTTGGCCACTTATCTACTCATTGTCATCGGCGGCATCGTGCGCGTTACAGGTTCTGGTTTGGGCTGCCCCGATTGGCCAACTTGCTACGGGTCTTGGATCCCCCCGTTGCGCGCGGATGCCTTGATCGAATATAGCCATCGCTTGGTGGCCGCGCTCACCACTCCGATCATCCTGGCTGCCGCCTACGTCGCCTGGCGGCGCTTGCGCGGCCAGCGGATGGTGAGCCGCCCGCTGTTCTGGGCAGTAGGCCTCCTGCTCGTTCAGGGCTTGCTTGGCGGCTTTGTAGTGCTGCTGGAGACGCCGCCCAACCTGGTGGCGGTGCACCTCGGCGTTGCCCTGGTGCTGCTGGCCCTTCTGATCACGGCGGCGGTGGCGGTTTTTATCCATCACCGCAATGGCAAGCTGCCTGAACGTCTGGTCTTTCGCAGCCGCTTTGCGCGCCTTTCTCTCGGGGCGATGATTGGGATCTTCATCCTATTGGTGAGCGGCGCGTTGGTGGCCGTGACAGGCGCCACCGGCGCTTGTGCGGGCTGGCCATTGTGCAACGGGCTCTTGATCCCGGGGGACACTTTAGGTTGGGTGCACATGGGCCACCGCCTGCTTGCCGGGCTGGTCGCCGTGCATTTACTGCTGCTGTTGCGCAGCGCCTGGCGCACCCAGCGCAGCCAGCGCGGCATCCTCTCGGCGGCGGCACTGACCGTGGTGCTTTATTTTGCCCAGGCGTTGGTGGGCGCCATTAAAGTCAGCAGTCAGTTCCCGGTTTATTTGCTGGGGTTGCATGTGGCCACCGCCGCGGCTGTTTGGGCCGCGGCAGTCATCCTGGTGGCCCTCGTGGGGCTGGCCGGGCGAACGGACGCAGAAGAGCGGCGAGAGGCTTCCCAGCCACTGGACCGCAAACAGCGCGCCAAGGATCTGCTCAGCATCACCAAACCGATCATCGTGGCTTTGCTGCTGGTCACCACGTACACCGGCATGGTGGTAGGGGCTAAGGCTTTACCGACGCTGGAGTTGACCTTTTGGACCCTGCTGGGCGGCGCGTTGGCGGCAGGCGGTTCCGGGGCGGTGAACCAATATATTGATCGCGAAACGGATAAGCGCATGACGCGCACCGCCAAGCGGCCGATCGCCGCCGGGCGCATGACCCCGGCGGAGGGGCTGGCGTTTGGTCTCTCGCTGCTGGTGGCTTCCTTCTATATCCTGGCCAGCTTCGTAAACCTGCTGGCTGCGCTGCTGGCGCTGGCTGGCATGATCTATTATGTGATCGTCTATTCGCTGTGGCTCAAACACGCCACCGTGCAGAATATCGTCATCGGCGGCGGGGCCGGCGCCATCCCGCCGCTGGTGGGTTGGGCGGCGGCCACCGGCCACCTTTCCGTGCCGGCCTTCTTCTTGTTCGCCATAATCTTTATGTGGACCCCGCCGCACTTCTGGGCGCTGGCACTGATCAAGCGCAAAGACTATGCCCGCGCTGGGGTGCCCATGCTGCCGGTGGTGCGCGGCGAGCGGTTTACCCGCACCCAGATCTGGATCTATACCATCGAGTTGGTGGCGCTCACTTTGCTGCTGCCGGTGTTAGGGATGGCGGGGGGAGTGTTCCTGGTGTCAGCCGCGGTTCTGGGCGCCGCGCTGCTTTACGCCGCCTGGCAGGTGCTGAAAGTGGGGGGCAATAAGCTGGCCTGGCGCATGTATCGCTATTCCAGCATGTACCTGGCGCTGCTGTTTGCCGCCCTGATGGTCGACGCGCTGGTGTAGGCGCGGGGTCTTAGACCCGCCCCTACGGGGATTCTACATGTACCTCAACTTCCATATCTACCGCATGTTCAAAGTGCAGGACTAGGGTGAAGCGGTCGCCGGTGTTTAGTTCCTTGGTTAGATCGATCAACAACAGGTGGCGGCCGCCGGGCTCAAAGATTACCTCCTGACCGGCGGGCAGGTCTACGCGGTCAACCGGCATCATCATGGTTGACTCGGAGTCCCCTGAGCCCATGCTCATATTCTCGTGCATCTCAACCACCCGGGCAGCATCCGTGCTGGCGCTCAGCAGGGCATCATCCTGGCTAGAGTCATTGTGGATCAGAAAGTAGACCGCGGCAATATCGCTCTGTGGAGTGGGCCGCGTCCACGCCTCGAAGGCGTGCAGGCCTCCCGCGCTGCAGGCAGCCAATACAAGCAGGCAAGCCGAAAGGAAAAGCGGGCGAGTACCTTTCATCGAAATTGGGGAATGGACTAGAAAACAGTCACACGCGTGCCATTGCCCGCCGTGTGCACCGCGCCAGGCGCGGCCACCGGATTCAGCCAACGGAACAGCCACTTGGCTTCTTCGGGCTTCATGTTGACGCAGCCATGGCTCATCTCATTGCCGTAGTTATCATGCCAATAAGTGCCGTGGAAGGCCACACCCCATTCGTGGAAATAAGAGACCCAGGGCACACCCGGCAGCTCGTAGGCATCGACATCGCTGGTGACCTGGCCGTTGCCCATGTGGCGCACCGGCATCTTGGAGAACACGACCCAGTTCCCTTTCGGCGTATAAGAGGGGATTCCATTGGTCGATTGCAGCTCAGGGATGCCGGTGGACACCTTGGTGTCCAGCACCACAGCGTCCTCTTCGTAGGCCCACAGGCGTTGCTCGGCGATGCTTACCTCAACGCGCTTATCCTGTGGGCGCACGCGGGTGGAAACGGGCGTCAATTCGCTGGCCGGGATCTTGCGCAGGTGGGTTGCCAGTACGTAATATTCGATGTGCAGCAATTCGTCCAGGATGCGGTACCACTGGGCGCCGTCCGGCCCGGTTTCGACGCCAGTCACCCAGTGGGTGGACTTGTAATAAAGCCGGTAAAGCTTATCCCAGCCAAAGGTCCGGGTCAATCGATAAGACTGGGTGAGGGGAACGGTGACTTCGAACAGTTCGCCTTTTTCGCTTACGTATATCGCCACTTCATTCAGCTTGGTTTCAACGGGTTGCAAATAAGCGGTATGGGCATAACCCTCATCAATCCGATACCAACGGGGGTTGAAGGTCGGCCCAGTCTCTGCTTCGAACTTTTCGTAGACGTAAAGCAGTTGGTCGCGTTCTCGCTGGCCAACGATCTTAACCTTGTCGTTGTAGCGCGGATATTGCGGCTGATCGTAGAGCTGGATGCCTCCGCCGCTGGCCACGCGCACCAGCCCTATGGCGTCGGCCGGCTTGATGCTGTGGCCGAAGACGCGGGGTTGCAGCACCAGGCTCCCCAGGGTGAGGCCACTGAGTTTCAGGAATTCGCGGCGGGAAAAGCCGGTAACCATAAGAGTATTTTACCAACCAACATCATGGAGGTCATTGCGAGGGCGTATTTTGCCCGAAGCAATCTCCCGTCTAGAGGTGGAGATTGCTTGCTTGCCAGGCTCGCAATGACGATGGCTCGGGTAGGTATAATGCGCGCCAGGCATGACGATTTCCCTGGATATCGCCAGTTTTGTGACCACGGCCATCTTCGTGGCCGTGTTCTTCGGGCTTTATGCCCTGTGGCGCGGCCGCGTCGCCATCCGCGAATCAGGGGTCTTGCCTTATCATCGCCTGCGGCAGCAACGGCTGCTGGGAGGCTGGCAGGTCGTTCTGTGGGCGCTGTTGTTATTCGGGCTGGCTGCCTGGTTGCAGTTCTATGGGCAGCAAGTTGCTTTTAGTATTTTCCCGGTGACGCCCACGCCCATCCCAACGGCCACGCCCTCACTGAGCCCAACGCCGTCGCAGTCGCCCACCATCACCCAGACGCCCAGCGAAACGGCCACGCTGCAATTCACCTATACGCCCTCGCCAACCGGTGTTCCTACCATGCCGCCTTCCATCCAGGCGCAATTCACTTCGCAAGTGACGCCAAACCCGGACGCAGTTTTCAGCCCGCTGGTATTTGCACAGGGGATCAACTTGCAGACCTATTCAGCCATCAACCCTGGGACTGTGTTTGCCAATCCGGTGAACGGGATTTACGCCATCTTCAGTTACGACGGCATGCTGCCAGAGGTGCAATGGACCGCGCTTTGGTATCGGGGAAGCGAACTGGTACATTACGAAACCATACCCTGGGACGGTACAACGGGCGGCTATGGCTTTACCGAATGGATCCCGGATGCCGAGGACTGGCTGCCCGGAATTTACCAGGTACAGATCTTTGTAGGCATGCAGCCCAAAGTGGTGAGCGAATTTGAAGTGACCGGCGCGCCAGCCACCTCCACGCCCACCCCGACCCCCAGCAAGACCGCCACACCCACGCCGACGCGCACCCCCACGCGCACCATCACGGCCACGCACACCCGCTTCCCGACCCAGACGCCGACACCATGAATAACAATCAGAGATCTGGGATCAGGAAATCAGGAAAAAGTGATTAGTCAATTAGTGATTAGGTAAATTGGAACTCGGGCACCTCGATAGTACAATCAAGAAGCTTGTGCAGACCCATCACATATCTCCTCAAAAGGAGCGCGCCATGAAAAACTCTGTTGTTTGTAAGTATCTTACTGTGGGTTGGCGCCGCCCTCGGCGGGCAGCCGGTAACCCTGCAATTCACCTCCGCCTCCGAGCTGGGCGGCTCCGGCGGTTGCAACAGCTATGGTGGCAGTTACCAGGTCGGCAACGGCCACATTAGCTTCGGCGAGATCATGTCCACCCTGATGATGTGCGCCGATGAGGACGTGGCGGCTGTAGAGACGGCCTTCTTCGCCGCATTGGGCGCCATCGACAGCTACGCCATCACCGAATGCGAAGCTTGCGCTTTTGCTGAAACGCTAACCCTGACCGGCGGCGACCATACGCTAGTCTTTGTAACTCCATAATCGCGCAATTCTCAAGCGAGCTGTTAGGCAGCCCGAATTCTCGGCCGCTTGAAGCCCAGGAACCTAACTGCCGGCGCCCGGAGGCCTGTAAGGCAAACTCCGCGCCTTCTCCAGCATTTTGATTGTCTCTTCCACCGTGAGCAAGACAGTAGTCTCGGCTGAACGAAGCGAGCCGCCTGCAGAGATCCCAACGGAGAAAGCTGCTGCTGAGACGTTATCCGGGGCTTCGATTATCACAAATCCGTCGTGCTCACCGAAACCATACCAGAAACCGATGAGCTTTCCCCCAAGTTTCTCCACGACCGCTCGAGCGACGTCGCGGCGATCTTCAGGCTTCGTGATGAGTCGAGCCCAAGCCTCTGGTGTGTAACTGAAACGCATAAGATACAACGGCATGGGAACCTTCCTATTTGAGAATCCTAGTTGCGTGCGCCGTCCAATACCCTTGGTACAGAGTTACAAAAGCACCTTGATTTTACTACTGTGTCCTTTCTCCCCCGAACTGCGCCCGTATGATAAGAATTTATCCTAAATACATACCCAAGTATCTGAATATGTCTTCATCGGCTCGAAATGCCGCACCACCTCGGGTGGTTTCACGTCCTTTAGGCCGCGTACAAACTCCTTGCCAGTGAAGCGCAGCCGCAGGACCAGGGGGTGGGGCATGGGATGGGGAGTATTAATTAGTTGAGCTACTTCTTTTGAATCACAAGTTAGCCACCTTTTATTATCTTCCTATAAGTGGACTTAACGGATATTCCAGACTCATCTTCAAATTCATGGATTACTTTATCGCTGATCTTTCTTGCCCCACCACTGCCTCCATATCCTTGAAAGTCGCCCTTATTTGCCCAATTCCAAGCTCTACCAGAAATTAGGATTTTTAACATATCGGAGTCCTTATAATCTCCTTTTGCTAGCACACGGTCAATAACCTCGGCGCCTATAAGGCAAATTCCCCAAAGACCAGACCCTCTTAGGGTTATATAAGCCTTTGGTCTTTTCCACGCCTGAGGCTGCCACCTCTTAACGGCACTAAAATAGTTTCTTATTACAATGTACTCGGCTTCAGGATCTCTTAAGGCCGTTAGTTTAGTCGGTTTAGAGAGCATGTAATTTATTCCTCTGTGCAAACTTTTGAGGGGAACAATATGCCCTGTACTCCTTTTCCCTCCTTCCCAAACCAAATCAAAAAGCGGACTTTTCTTATCTCTTCCGAGTTTTGAGGCTATAAATAATGCCGGCTGTTCCGATTTAATAGTGTCTTCTTCGGTTAAGCGAGTTTCAATATTATCAAGGTGACTCGTATTCATCGCCTTCTGATTAGCATTTATGTCGCGAAAAAGGGTAATTTCTTGTTCAAGATTAAGGTCATATGCGATACAAAAAGAAACGGTTTTGGTAATCTCGGGAAAACCAGACTTTGATCCGTCAGCAAAGTGCAACCTATGATTTCCATCTACCCTGGAAATTGCAATGTGATTAGGATCTTTTGCCTTCTCGATATTTATTGTTATTCTTCCAAAATCAAGATGGGGCTTTGAGGATCTATAAGTGATTGTTGACTTGTCTCGCACACATAGAAAGATCTCGGGCCAATAACCCAGGTCACGATTCTTCACATATTCATAAGCTTGCTTTGCGTGCTTAGGACTAAGATCTCGTTGAGTGCCAAGAGGGTTATCCTTTTGGTCGTAAATGTCTGGTTTAGATATGCGTGCAAGGTCGCAAAGCCTGGCATAGCCCCGATAAACTTTAGCACCAAGTACTTGGCCTCGCAGTACTTGCAGGGTCAGTTGTTTTCCTGGGGTCATTGGTAAGCTCCTTTCCCTAGTCGACTATTCTCGTTTCTGTTCCAAAAACCAGCGCCTTTAAATGCTCATCCCAATTCCCAGTTTCATTTTCATATTTGAATATCAATAGATAGATTATTGAAGCACGGGCTATTTCAATTATCTCGTTCCAATTATCTTCCACGAACCGCAATGCTTTTTGCGTATCTTTGGAGTTCACATCCCCGTGAACTATTCCACTTCTCGCGTCATATAAATGCTTGAGAATGGTGAATGCACGTGCCCTTCCTGCTGCACTACTTGTGGCGATAAATGAATTGTTCAATGCAAACTTGTAAACAATTTCGGTTCTGCTTGATATAAGACTTTCGAGACTAATACTTAAATCCACAATTTTATCGAATTGTGTTGACCTTGCAAGGCAGGAATTAAAGCGTTCAAGTGTAAACAAAATTGTCGGGTTTTGATCACAGACTCTTGAGACTATCGCAAAGAAATCAAAAATTGTTTGTCGATCCACCCCAGTTTTAAACCTATAGGTCATTTTCTTGAATTCGTGAGTATTTGCCACAGCCTCAATCCTAACTACCTCCTGTATCGTCTTTTTCCTTTCTGGGTTAATTAGGAATGCAAAGGGCAGGACGACTGAAACCTGGTTAGAAAAATTGTTAAGAACGAACTTTAACTTAGTTGCCATTGATGATGCGTAACCCTGGAAATCATCTGAAATTGGATTATCTATATAGATGCACTTAGTTAATGCAGTGACGTCCACCAAAACATCGCTAAGGTCGTCCCTATGGAATGCGCCAAAATCCTCGTCATATATTTGACTTAGATAAATTCCTTCCGCAAATGACCAAATGGGTCCTTTGAAAGTAATTACTTTTTGAAATAAAAGAGGAAAGAGCGCTCTCAATTCTTTGGCCCCATGGGTTACATCATTATAAAGCGTTATACGAGGATTATTTGCTTGTGCTAATTTAACTCAGCTCCAAAATAGCCTGATACCCACTATTCACATTACACACTATTCACATTACACCTTGACATCCACCCTTAGCCCCACACGTAACCCTGGATCCGAGCATAAATAGCTCCCGAAGAAGGCTTATGCACTCGCAAACAGGGAGCCTGATTTCGCACCTACAACACCGACAACGCTAACAACACCTACAATTTCGATCTGATCGATAACATGGCAACCTATACAACGCTTTCTCTCCCCAGTCCTCCCGGCTGCTCCGCTCCCTCGGTACCCGCAGCCCGCTGGCTCCTTGTCAAGTTGGGTCGAGGCCTGTGTGTCTGTGTGGATCAATAAGTTTTATGAATAGGCAACCCACAGCCGTGCCCCTACATCTTCTTTTTCTCGTACCGGCAGCAAAGCCCGCTGTCAACCTTGTCAAGGTGTATGAAACCCCGCCCCCGCCCGCGTCATACAACTTATTCCACTTATCCACAGGTTTTGGACTTTGGACCTTGACGGCAGAAATATGGGGCCTTCGACATGGGACTAGATCTTGACGACTTCGCAACAAAGCACCAACTGCCGGGCCGCCCGCACCTCGTCCATGCGGCCGTATTTGGTGGTGTGCGGCGCCTGGCGCAGCACCTCGGGGGTGGTGTGGGCTTCCTCGGCGATCTTCAGCATGGCGGCCACAAAGGCGTCCAGGGTGGCCTTGTCTTCGGTCTCGGTGGGCTCGATCATCAGGGCGTCATGCACGATCAGCGGGAAGTAATTGGTGGGCGGGTGGAAGCCAAAGTCCATCAGGCGCTTGGCAATATCCAGAGCGCGCACTTCGGGCGCGTCCGCCCAGCGGCCTTCCAGCACCAGTTCGTGCATGCAGGTTCGGTCGTAAGGCAGCTTGTAAGCGCCCTTGAGCTTCTCTTTGAGGTAATTGGCGTTGAGCACGGCATGCTCCGAGACCGTACGCAGCCCCTCGGCACCCTGCATCAAAATGTAAGTAAAAGCGCGCACGTGCATGCCAAACTGCCCGTGGAAGGCTTTCAAGCGGCCGATGCTCTTCTTCGGCATGTGCCAGCCATACACCGGCGCCTCGCCCTCAGTGGGCTCGACTTCAATGCCCACGATCGGCCCGGGTAGGAAATCCACCAGGTGCTTCGCCACGCACACCGGTCCGGAGCCGGGGCCGCCGCCGCCGTGCGGGGTGGTGAAGGTCTTGTGCAGGTTGATGTGCAGCACGTCGAAACCCAGGTCGCCGGGGCGGCAGATGCCCAGCAGGGCGTTCATGTTGGCCCCGTCGCCATACACCAGGCCGCCGGCGCCGTGCACCGCTGCGATGACTTCCTCCACCTGCTCCTCGAACAATCCCAGCGTGTTCGGGTTGGTGAGCATGAGCCCGGCCAGCGTGTCGTCACACTCCGCCTTCAGCGCCGCCAGGTCCACGTTGCCGCGCGCATCGGACTTGATCTCGACCACGCGGTAGCCGGACATGGACGAAGTAGCCGGGTTGGTGCCGTGCGCCGAATCGGGAATAAGCACCTTGTTGCGTTTCTTGTCGCCGCGGGCTTCGTGATAGGCGCGGATCATCATCACGCCGGCCAGCTCGCCCTGCGCCCCGGCCGCCGGCTGCAGCGAGACGCCGGCAAAGCCGGCGATCTCCTTCAGCCACTCTTGCAAGTGGTACATGATGGCCAGGCTGCCCTGCACCATCTCGATCGGCTGAAGCGGGTGCGAGTGGGCAAAGCCCGGCAGGCGGGCGGTCTCTTCATTGATCACCGGGTTGTATTTCATGGTGCAAGAGCCCAGCGGGTAGAAGCCGGTGAGGATGCTGTGGTTGAGCTGCGAAAGCCGCGTGAAATGGCGCAGCGCCTCCAGCTCGCCGACTTCCGGCAGTGGCAGGTCAGCGCGCAGATGCGCTGCCGGAAGTTCCGCAAGCGGAACATCCGGCTGGGGGAAAGCGACGCCGCGGCGGCCCGGCGCGCCTAAGTCGTAGATGGTGGGTGAGTTTGCCTTTGAGGAATTCGCCAGCTCAGGCATACGCCACCTCCGCCAGGGTCTCGACCAGGAAGTCGATCTCCTCTTTGGAGTTGACTTCGGTGACGGCGAGCAATGAGCAATTCTTGAGCGCCGGATAATCCAGCGACAGATCGTAACCGCCGATGATGCCGCGCTCCAGCAGCCGGCGGTTAAGTTCGGCGGCCGGGATCGGGCTTTCGATCACGAACTCGTGGAAGAATGGGGTCGCGGGAAACTTCAACTTGAACCCTTTCAACTTTTCAACCGCCTTCGCGGCATAGTGCGCCTTGTGATAGCAGCTCTCGGCCACCTGGCGCAGCCCCTGCTTGCCCAGCAAGCTCACGTACACAGTGGCCGCCAGCATCATCAAGCCTTGATTGGTGCAAATGTTGGAGCTGGCCCGCTCACGCTTGATGTGTTGTTCGCGTGTGCTTAGTGTCAATACGTAGCCGCGCTGGCCGCGGCTGTCCAGTGTTTCGCCCACCAGGCGGCCGGCCAGGCTGCGCACGTAATCCAGCTTGGTGGCCAGGATGCCGAGGTAGGGCCCGCCGAAAGACAGCGGGATCCCCAGCGGCTGCCCTTCGCCGGTGACGATGTCGGCGCCCATCTCGCCCGGCGGCTTCAGCAGCCCCAGCGCGGTGGGGTTCACCGAGATGGCCAGCAGCGCGCCCTTGGCATGGGCGGCTTCGGCCAACTTGGAGTAGTCATAGATGCGCCCGAAGAAATCGGGATAGGCGACACACACGATCCCGGTGTGTTCGTCGATCAAATCAATAAGCGCTTCGGGGCCGGCGCTCAGATCGGCGTCCTCGCCCGCCAACTGGGTGTCGAAACCCTGTTCGTAGGTGTGCACAGTAGCGCGGTAGTGCGGATGCAACCCCGGCGAGAGGATCACCTTGCGGCGCTCCCCGCGGTGGATGACGCGGGCCATGTTCACCGCTTCGGCCAGCGCGGTGGCCCCGTCGTAATGCGAGGCGTTGCTCACCTCCATGCCGGTCAGCGCCACGATCAGGCTTTGGTATTCGAAGATGGCTTGCAGCGTGCCCTGGGAGATCTCGGGTTGGTAGGGGGTATAGGCGGTGTAGTACTCGCCGCGCCGCAAAATAGCGTCGACTCCGGCGGGGATGTAATGGCTGTAGGCGCCGGCGCCCAGGAAGCTGAGCACCTCGTCGGTGCTCTCGTTGGCCGCGGCGATGCTTTGCAGCTCGCCGCGCGCTTCCATCTCAGTGAGCGGCGCGGGCAGCTTCAGCTTGGGGAAGCGCTGCTTTGCTGGCACGTTGGCGAATAGGTCGCTGAGCGACCCGACGCCGATGGCCTTCAGCATCTCGGCGCGGTCGGCCTCGGTGTGGGGGACGAAGGAGCCGGCGTAGCCGTGGTTTTCAACGGCACTCATAGTTTTCCCAAATCCCACCGCGTGTCATTCCGAGCGGGTAATAAACCTTTACTAGACAAAGAATCGTTAAAGTGAGGAAGTCTTATGATCCTATCGCTCCGAAAATCCGCTGATCGCAAGACCATCTTAAGCTTGCCTTTCCTGACAAAATTTCTCGTAGGCGGCCGCGTCCAGCAAGCTATCCAACTGGCTGGCATCCGTGACCTTGATCCTGGCTAGCCAGGCTGCCCCGTAGGGATCTTTGTTGAGCGTCTCCGGCTTCTGCTGCAAGGCCTTGTTGACCTCGACGACTTCGGCGTCAACGGGCATGTAAACATCGGCAGCCGCCTTCACGGATTCCACGGTGCCGAAGCTGCTGCCCTTGGTCACCTTGGCGCCGGGGGCGGCGCTGAAGTCGACATAGACAATGTCGGAGAGCTGGTCCTGGGCGTAGTCGGTAAGGCCGACGGTAGCCGCCTCGCCCTCCACGCGGATCCATTCGTCATTGTGGGTATAGCGCAATTCTGGCGGGAACTTCATGGCATCAACCTCCAGGTTGATAGACCTCACGGCGATTTGTTGTGTAGGGGCGCAGCATGCTGCGCCCCTACATTTCGGAAACAAAAAGGCGCACACAATTCTTGTGTGCGCCTCTGTCTTGGGCCCTGAGAGATTTGCCGCGTTCGATAATTGTTTTCAAACAATTATCAATCAGCAACTTGCCCCATCGGGTTCAGCCAATCAAACGGCTCTTTTGCCGTTTGTGTTGGCTAAATTTCCAGAGGTTGTCGGGCGGCGAGTCCTTTTACCTGAGAGTTTCTCGCGAGGCTTATTTCGCGATTGCCCCTTCGGTGGCTGAGCGGTCTTGCTCAACTGCGGGCAGAAACGCTTTTGCTTTACGTTTCTGCTTAGTTGAGCGTTTTTACTCAACTGCGGGCAGAAACGCTTTTTCTTTACGTTTCTGCTTCGTTGAGCGCTTTTTGCTCAACAGCTCTCCTCAAACACCCGTTAGGTTGTAGCTGATTCTAAGAGGCGGGTGGATGCCTGTCAAGCTGACATTTTGGATTGATCTTAGCGAAGAGTCCTTTCTTCTAGCAACATCCCCCATGCTAGAATGCGGCCATGGCCGCGCGCGTCATCTTCATGGGTTCGCCGGAATTTTCGCTGCCCAGCCTGCGCGCCCTGGCCGCCGC
>CAZNFL010000038.1:0-27982 GCA_964572455.1 uncultured Anaerolineaceae bacterium | reverse complement strand
ATTCGAGGATTAGGCAGCCCGCCGCAGCAGCCGCCGCAGCCGACGGGAGGTCAAAGTCCATCCGGTGGCCAAGGATCAGGCGCCAGCGGAGCAACTGGTTCCCCCGAGGAACGCTCTGGTAATCCGACGGTTGGTCCAAATCTGTCCGGTGGCCAAGGATCGGCCGGCAGCGGAGGAGCGCCTTCTCCTGAAGAGCGTTCCGGTGATCGCCCTCGCGTTAACCCAGAGGTCGAACGCCGCACCGGCGGCGACAAGCCAGAAGCTGATGAAGAGGATACAGACACCTAACCAACGGGTGCTTTATTCCATCGCTCCGAACCGGGAGGCGCAGGGTCATGTACTGCGCCTCTTCGCGTTTAGCAACCCACTCTAGCTGGCAGCTTTATACGATAAGGTAGCGGCTGGTCTTTCCAGCCAAGCCAATCCGGTCAGCCTTGGCCCCAGGCACCTGCATTGCTTCGCAACGTTGGAGAATCTATTGGGCATTGGGCCGGTATTGTTTGTCCAATCTTGATCTTCTCACGCCTCTCCCTTGCCGGCATCGCCGCCGCGAAGGCTGGGCGTGTCCTGCGTTGCTTCGCAACGCGAGAGAACCTACTCGCCTTTGGCGAGTGACGGTTCTCCTGGCCTTATTCGCACTCGAAGATGCCGTGTCGCAATGGGTGAGGCGAAGGCAGGGGTATCTTTATGCCCGCCCGGCGGCCCTTGTAGCGCATAGCCGTTGGCCGCCGCGTACCATTCCACCCAGGCCTTTTTATAGGCCGCGTAGGCCTTGGCCGCCATCGCTGATAATTTTTGATCCTGCTTTTCCCATTGACCCACGTACACCGCCGAGCCCCATTCGATCTCGAAGTCCTCTAGCTGCCGCTTAGCCTCCAGGAAGTCCAGGCGAGCGGCCTCCTTGCGCTTCTGCAGGAAATCGAGGAATTCTGGGCTGGCCATCTGCCTCACCGTGTCATTCTGAGGGAATGACGCCAGCCAACACTGGCGGAATGAACCGAAGAAGTCTCGAAACCGCATCCCGATCCAGTGTGATGTTACTCATGGGGTTGGCGACGATGCCTTTGCCATGCTATGATAGCACGTATGTTCTAATCGGCAGTTAGCCAATTGCTTGACAAGCCAAAACTACGAGGCTGTTAGAATCCGCCTATGTGCTTTCGCGTCGCTCAGGAAGGGGAGGATATCGGCGCCCTGGTTCGCGCCATCGAGGGCCTCTTCGGTGACCTGGTGCTGGGCGAGGGCATGCAGCCCGGCGCCAACCTGGCCCTCACCGATATGGCCCTGGTCGTCGTCCAGCGCCCGCAAGCCCTGCACCTGCGCAATATGCGCTTCGGCTTGGTGCCATCCTGGAAAAAAGAAGCCGATCTGACCCTGGGCAATGCCCGCGCTGACACGGTCGATACGCTGCCTTCCTACAAAGAACCCTTCCAAAAGCATCGTTGCCTCATCCCCGTCACCGGCTTCTACGAATGGCGGCTGGACCCCGGCGAAAAGAAAAAGACGCCCTACAAAGTCACCGCTGACGAACCCGTCTTTTGCCTCGCCGCCGTCTGGGATTATTGGCCGCCGTTAAAGCTGACCTCCTTCGCCATCATCACCACTGAGCCCAACCCGCTCATCGCCCAGCTGCATAACCGCATGCCCGTCGTGTTGCCGCGTGAGCATCACCAGTTCTGGCTTGACCCTGCCAACCAGGATACGGCTGCGCTCAAAGCGCTGCTGCAGCCTTATCCGGCCGAGCGCATGGCCTACCAGCCTACGATTGCTACGTCAGCAACTCCCGCAACAAAGATCCGCACCACATCGTGCCAGCCGGTGAACCGGTAACGCTAGGGTGATTGCAATCCGCGGGCCGCGTCCGGCGCCTGTGGATTGCTTCCCCTGCTGCCATTTGGGGCGCAGCAATTGCCAGTGGGATTACTGGCGTGGTCACCGGTTTAGTTGCTTTCGTCCTTGGATTCCCGAAGGGGTGCTGAGCCAGGTTTTCGAATAAATCTTGTGTATCCAGGCGTAGATGTTGGGGGAAAATGCATAATAGAGAATACAACCCTATACGTAACTCATATCAGGGAGATTAAAAAGCCAATATTGACAGAAGTCTTGAATCTGTACTAAAATGGGAGCGCTCCCAAAGTATGACAGAATCGAAAGTGTTTCCCCTTACTTTTTCGTACGATGAGTTGGGAACGCTCTCAGAAAGATGCGGTTAGTGAGCACAATCGAAGAAATAGCTAAAAAAGCAGGGGTCTCCCGCTCCACGGTGTCCCGGGTGATAAATGATGACCCGAACGTAAAGGAGCAGACGCGCGAGCGGGTGATGCAGGTTGTAACCTCCCATAACTATGTGCCCAGCCGCGCGGCACGTAAACTGGCTGGCGGGCGCACCGGTGTGATTGGGTTGGTCATTCCCATCGGAGTTTCCCGTCTGTTCGTCGAACCGTTTTTCCCCAGCCTAATTCAAAGTGTCACTAATCGTTGTAATGCTACGAATCGCTCCGTCATGTTTTGGCTTGGCGAACCCGATTACGAGCGCAGAATGATTAATCAGATCCTTGGCAATGACCTCCTCGACGGGGTCATTGTATCTTCTTTGAAAGATGAGGACCCGATTGTGGCAGCCTTGTTGCGCTCAGAGATCCCATTCGTTCTGATCGGCCGTTACAGAGATGACTCGAAAGTCAACTTCGTGGATATAGACAATGAGGGAGCCGCGCGTTCGGCGGTGAATTATCTAATACAAATAGGGCGAAAGAAAATCGCTACGATCACCGGCGTCGGGGACATGATCGTCAGCAAAGATCGTTTGAAGGGTTACCGGTCAGCACTTAAGAAGGCAGGGTTTACCTTTGATCCGAACCTGGTCGTGGATGGCGGGTTTATTGAAGAGGGGGGCTATTCGGCGATGGGACGTTTGTTCCCGCAGAATCCAGATGCGATCTTTGCGGCCAGTGATGCCATGGCGGTAGGCGCCATTCGCTTTTTGAAGGAGCGCGGCAAGCGAGTACCAGAGGATGTCGCTGTAATCGGCTTTGATGATGCCCCGTTTGCTGCGGGCTACCAGCCGGCACTCTCGACCGTCCATCAACCCACCGCACAATTGGGCGCCCAAGCTGTGGATTTGTTGGTCGAGCTTATCGAGAGCAATCACGTGAAGCCCACTAGTGTGATTTTGTCATCGGATTTGCTCATACGGGAATCGGCTTAGGAGTAGCTGCCGGTTCTTTTGTTTAACTCTGAAAACCAGATGACCTTAGAAGGAGGTGATGCTGACGGTAGGAACAAAAGCAGCTGCAAAAAGTGAGGTGCATATTCTATGAGCCGCGCGGTTCGAGAGGAACTAAAGGCAAAATGA
This sequence comes from uncultured Anaerolineaceae bacterium, assembly GCA_964572455.1. Lineage (GTDB taxonomy): Bacteria > Chloroflexota > Anaerolineae > Anaerolineales > UBA11579 > JAMCZK01. Next base: position 24,627 of record CAZNFL010000038.1, on the reverse strand, counting down.
ATTCCCAATCAGGGAAACACATGGCCAGCAGGCAACTCAACAGAATATGCACCCCGCACGATTATATAGGTTCAATCAAAAAGGAGAAAGAGAAGATGCATAAGAAACTGTATCTGCTTCTAAGTGTCATGATGTTGATAAGCCTGGCACTGGTTGCTTGTGGTGGTACCCCTGCTGCCAATACCGCAGCCCCTGGGGAAGCGACCACTGCTCCAGAAGAACCCACTGCTCCAGAAGAACCCAGTGGACCAGTTGAAGTTCGCTGGTTCGTTGGCCTTGGCGCCGGTGCTCAGCCTGAGCAGCTCGAAGGTCAGGAAGCTGTCGTCGCGGCCTTCAATGAAACTCACGATGACATCGAACTGGTGCTCGAAATTGTCCAGAACGACGTTGCTTCTGACACACTGAGCACCCAGATCGCAGCTGGCAATGCCCCCGATATCATCGGGCCTGTCGGTGTGGAAGGTTCTAACCTGTTCACTGGCTTGTTCGCTGACCTGCAGCCCCTGATCGACAGCTCTGGTTATGATCTGTCTGTCTATGACCCGGCTACTGTTGAGTTCTACCGCGAGCCCAGCGGCGCGTTGACCGGCCTGCCTTTTGCTACGTATCCTTCGTTCATTTACTACAACACCACGTTGTTTGATGAAGCCGGCCTGAACTACCCGCCTCACTCAGTTGGTGAGCCCTATGTAATGCCGGATGGCACTGAAGTTGAATGGAACTTCGATACTCTCCGTGAGATCGGTATGCTGCTGACCGTGGACGCCGCTGGCAACGATGCCACCAGCGCGGATTTCGATTCCGCTAACATCGTGCAGTTCGGTTACCACACTCAGTTCACCGATGCGCGTGGCGAAGCCACCTTGTTCGGTGCGGCTTCCTTCGTCGATGGCACCGGTAACGCGGTCATCCCGGATAATTGGCGCGCGTACTTCAATTACGCCAATGAAGCTGTTTGGACCGACCACTGGATGCCGAATAACACCTACCTCAACAGCGATCTGCTGTTGGCTGGCAATGCCTTCGGCTCCGGCAATACGGCCATGGCGCATATCCACTTGTGGTGCCATGCCTGTAACACCGGCGCGGACTTTGACATCGCGGTTGTGCCTTCTTACAATGGCGTGACCACGGCAAAACTCCATGCTGACACGTTCAAGATCATGGATTCCTCAACCCAAAAGGAAGCGGCCTTCACCGTCTTGAGCTACCTGCTGGACGAAGCGGCTCCTCAGTTGTTGATCGCCTACGGCGGCATGCCTGCTCGCACCAGCCTCCAGGCCGATTACTTCTCGACCCTGGATGACGCTCACGAGCAGCAAATTGACTGGGACGTTGCGAAGGAAATGTTGGGTTATCCTGACAATCCGAATCACCAGAGCAACATGCCCAACTTTGCCCGCGCAACCGAGCGGATCAATGAGTTCCAAAGCCTGTGGCGTGGCACCGAGGGCGTTGATATCGACGCTGAACTCGATGCGCTGCAGACCGACCTACAAGCGATCTTCGACGAAGCTCAGTAGTCGAAGCATCTCTGTGAGAGTGGAGGCCGGCCTGGCCGGCCTTCACTTCCTCTCAAACAAGGAAGCGATATGGCCATAAGCGAGAGAGTCTTTGGGCCCTTCCGGCGAAAACCAAAGGAGCCGCAGGGACGATTGACTAACCTGGAAAGACATGAAACTTTATGGGGGCTACTTTTCCTGTCCCCCTGGATCTTTGGTTTCCTGGTTTTTGTCTTATTGCCAACCCTTGCCACCTTAGTGTTTTCTTTTACTGATTTTAATATCCTGCATATCGAAGATATCCGATTTATTGGCTTTGATAACTATCAAAGAATGTTGAACGATCCCATCGTTGCTCAATCCTTGGGGCGTACGCTCAAATTCTTTGTGATGGCTTTCCCCCTGGCGGTCATCATCCCCGTTGCACTCTCTGCATTACTTAATTCGGAAAATCTGCGCTTTAGGCGCTTATTTGCCACTTTCTTTTACATGCCGTACATGGTCCCGTTGGTCTCGGCTGTGCTTATTTGGGGTGGTTTCCTGAACGCAGCTACCGGCTGGATGAACAAGCTCTTGGAAGTCGTTCGGATTCAGGGACCAGATTGGCTCCAATCCACGACCTGGGTCTATTGGGCACTTTTAATTGTAGGCTTGTGGTCGAACGGAAACGCCATTATCACCACCCTGGCTGGTATGGAAAGTGTGCCGCGTGAGCTCTATGAGGCCGCCAAGATAGAAGGGGCGGGAGCTCTCGCCATCTTTAGAAACGTTACGTTACCCATGATCAGCCCGATCATTTTCTATAACCTCACCTTAGCCTCCATTGGCTTGTTCCAATATTTCCTGGAACCGTATGTGCTCTTCGCACAGGCAGGCGATCCGGGCGGTTCCACGCTGTTCTACCCGATGTACCTGTTCCAGAATTTCTTCCAGTTCCAGGAGATGGCTTATGGCGCTGCCTTGGCTTGGGTGCTCTTCCTGATCATCCTGGTCTTCACTGGGGTGTGGTTCGGCCTGCGAAGATTCTGGGTCTATGAAGCGGAAAGGGAATAGGAATGGCAAAAGCGGAATCTCCGAACAGAAATTACAGTGGCTCCCTGCTCAACAGGCGCATGCGGGGCTGGGTGCTAGCCGGCTCGGTAACAGCGTTTGCTGTGATCCTATTAGTTGTTTGGCTGGCTCCTTTTGCTTACATGGTTTCCACATCTCTGAAGACGCAGGAGCAGATCTCGGACCCCACTTCACCGCTCTATCCTTCCGCCGCGGCTCAATTTGAGTACGAGGGCGAGTCCCTTGATATTTTGGTAGTAACGGTCACTGCGGAAAATCCCGCTTGGTACGATGTAAATGGTGATGAGATCCAAGATGCTGATGAAGCTTCCGTCGATCAAGGGGTCTACAACTTAGCAATATTAACTCCGGGTCGTGAAGACGCCGTGTTTGTTAACCCCGATAATCCCGAAACGGGTCCAATTCATTGGATCGGCAGGTGGCGCGCTTTGGAAGCGGACTGGCAGTTCGCTCCCCAGTGGGCAAACTATGCGGAAGCTTGGGAGTTGCCTTCGCGGCCATTCACTTTTGCGACCTTGCTGATAAACACTTTTGCGATCGCTTTTTTCGGGATCATAGGCACAATCATCTCTTGTACGCTGGTGGCCTACGGCTTTTCTCGTTTTCGCATTCCGGGCAAGGGTTTTTTGTTCCTGTTGCTGGTCTCTACCATCTTCCTGCCTCGCATTGTGGTGACGGTGCCTACGTATGCTTTGTTCGTGCGCTTTGGTTGGGTAGGGACCTGGTTGCCCCTGATCATTCCGCATTTCTTCGCCAATGCTTATAACGTGTTCTGGCTGCGCCAGTATCTGATGACCATCCCCAGGGAAATGGATGAAGCCGCCATGATCGATGGGGCTGGTCCGCTGCAGATCCTTTGGTATGTGATCGTGCCCCAGCTTATGCCCGCCATCATCACGGTTGCTCTTTTCCATATGGTATTTGCCTTCCGAGATTACTTCGAGCCTCTTATCTATCTGTCTACTAAACCTGAATTGCAACCGATCTCGGTTGGCATCCAGCAGTTTAATGCTATTTTCGGTCAGCGGCCAGCCTTGATCCAAACGGTGGCTTTGATGGGTCTGGTATTGCCGGTGCTGATCTTCTTCGTGGCTCAACGCGCCTTCACTCGCGGGATTGTGTTTACCGGTGTGGAGAAATAACCGCAACGGTTCTTTCTGGGCCAGGCGTCTGTTCGTAGCGAGGATATTAAGCCTCCTAGCTGCCTGCTCGGGATCCCAAGCACAAACACCTACACCGGGTCCTTCACCGACACCAGTGCCGGATGCCTTGTTTGTCGACCCCTCGCAACATTTGGGGGAGGTAAGTCCTTTAGTATTTGGCACTAATTATGGTCCGTGGAGTTTTGTACCCCTTGACTTGATGCCGCTGGCGCAGCAGGTCGGTCTAAACTACTTGCGCTTCCCAGGCGGGAACTGGGGTGATGAAAACGACATCACGGAATTGCAACTTGACAACTTTATTGCGTTATGTGCGCAGCTTAGCGCAGAGCCTGCGGTTAGCGTACGTTTGCGCGGGGGCACCCCGGAAGCCGCAGCAGAACTCGTGCGCTATGCCAACGTAGAGAAGAAATACAACATAAAGTATTGGAGTATCGGCAACGAGCCGGAGCTGTTCGGCGACTATGACACCGAGCGCTATAACGAAGAGTGGCGCGCTCTGGCCACCGCTATGTTGGAGGTAGACCCTAATATTCTGCTGGTTGGGCCGGATGTCTCGCAATATCGGGGGAATGTATCCACCGACCCCAGAGATGAGAACATGAAGTATTGGGTCGATGAATTCCTGCGAGCGAACGGCGACTTGGTAGATATTGTGTCTATCCACCGTTACCCCTTCCCACAGAGCATGGTGTCAGGGCCGGCAAAGATCATCGACTTGGAAGAAAACTCTATGGAGTGGGATCAGATCATCCCCAACTTGCGCGAGCTGATCCGCAAGGAGACGGGGCGAGACCTGCCAATTGCCGTCACCGAGTTCAATTCGCACTGGGACAGCGCCTTCAGGGGCGAAGCAACACCTGATTCTCACTATAGCGCCATCTGGTTGGCGGATGTCCTCGGGCGTTTGATCAAGCAAGATGTTGAGATTGTGGCTCAGTTCGCGCTGCAAAGCGCGAGTGATAACGGCGGTTGGGGATTGTTTAGCCGGGTCGAGCCTCGCCCTAGCTATTACGTTTATCGCATGTATCAGCAATTTGGCAACCAACTGGTCTACGCCGCCTCGGGCATTGGGGGTGTTTCTATTTACGCCGCAGAAAACAATGGCGGCCGACTTAGTATCCTGATCATCAATTTAAATTCCGAGGAACAACTAGTCCCGCTGGAGTGGACAGGCGCGTTTTCAGGAGAAGCGCAGGAATGGTTGTTCGATCCCGCGCACAATGCAGAAGAGTTAGGCGCGGTAGCGCTTGAGAACGGCGCAACGATTGCGCTGCCCGCCGAATCGATGTCTTTGTTCCTGCTGATAGGCGATTGAAGGTTGGCCATCTATGCGAAGAAATTGTTTTGAGAACTGTCTGCGACCATTTTTATTGCTCGCCCTTTTGTTAAATACCTGCAGCGCGAAACCAGGACCTGGGAGACAATGACGCCAATTTACAAAGACCCTAATGCTCCTTTAGATGAGCGTGTGAACGATCTGATCGCGCAGATGACCCTGGGTGAGAAGATTGGCCAAATGACTTTGGTGGAAAAGAACAGCATTGTCCCCGAAGACATAGGAACTTACTTTATTGGCGGGTTGCTCAGCGGCGGGGGTGGGTATCCGACCCCCAACACGCCGGAGACTTGGCGCGCTATGGTGGACACTTTCCAGCGTTGCGCCATGGACACACGCCTGGCCATCCCGATCCTTTATGGGGTGGACGCAGTGCATGGCCACAATAACGTGGTGGGCGCAACGATCTTTCCGCACAACATCGGCCTGGGCGCCACCCGCGACGCGGATCTGGTTCAGCGCATCGCCCGAGCCACAGCAGAGGAAATGGCTGCTACTGGCATTTACTGGGATTATGCTCCTGCACTTTCGGTGCCGCAGGACATTCGCTGGGGGCGCACCTTCGAAGGCTACAGTGAACGCACCGATGTCGTCAGTTTGCTGGCCACTGCCTACCTGCGCGGCCTGCAAGACCCGAACGGCGTTATGGGTTTGAACGAGCCGACCTCCGTGCTGGCAACACCCAAGCATTTTGTTGGCGACGGGGGCACTACGTTCGGCAGCTCAACCACCTTCATCGAGCAGCAATACTTGCTCGACCAGGGTGTGACCGAATTGGATGAGGCCACGCTCCGCCGGGTCCATTTGGCTCCTTATATTTCTGCTATCGAGGCCGGGGCGCAATCCATCATGGCTTCCTTCTCCAGTTGGGATGGCATGAAGGTACATGCCAATCATTATTTGCTCACCGATCTGCTTAAAGGCGAACTTGGCTTTAGTGGCTTTGTCGTCACGGATTGGGAAGCAATCAACCAGATCTCGCCCAATTATTACGACGCGGTGGTCACCTCGATCAATGCGGGCGTGGATATGAACATGGTGCCCTTCGATTATAAGAAATTTATCGAGACGCTGACCCAGGCGGTGGGAAAAAGGGACGTGAGCCAGGAACGTATCGATGATGCCGTGCGGCGCATATTACGCGTGAAATTTGAAATGGGCTTATTCGAGCGACCGCATGCCGACCCCGATTTGATGCCCCTGGTAGGTTCCGCAAAGCATCGCGCCCTGGCGCGCGAAGCGGTCAGCCGATCGCTGGTGCTGCTCAAGAACGAAGAGGATCTGTTGCCGCTGCCAAAAAACACTCCGTTGATCTTTTTGGCGGGCGAAGCAGCCAACGACATTGGCTTGCAATCGGGTGGTTGGACGATTGAGTGGCAAGGTAAGGAGAGCGAGATCACTCCGGGCACCACGATCTGGGAAGCCCTCAAGGACAGCGAATCGACGGACAGACTACTGGTTTATGATCGCTTCGGCAATTTCAATAACCAGAGCGAGGCAGCCGGCAAGCCGCTGGTCGTCGATGTAGCCGTGGTAGTGGTGGCCGAACAGCCTTATGCGGAAGGCAAGGGCGACCGCGCCACGTTGTTCCTCTCGGATGTGGACCGGGCGCTGATCGAACGCGTGCGCGCCCGCTGCAAGAAATTGGTGGTCATTTTGTTTTCGGGTCGCCCGCTGATCATTACGGACGAGATCGAGATGGCTGATGCCTTCGTGGCGGCCTGGCTGCCGGGCACCGAAGGCGAAGGGGTGGCCGACGCCATTTTTGGCGACCAACCCTTCAGCGGCAAGCTTTCCTACACCTGGCCGCGCAGCATGGTCCAGATCCCACTTGATGGGGCCAGGGCCGGCCAGCCCCTGTTCCCCTTTGGTTTTGGGCTGACAACGAAAGCGCCTTAAGACACCTACTCCCCTGCTCTGCCCTTAGCTTGACATCCGTCCCATATTCCGCTTTCCAGGCCGCCTCTGTGCTACCTTATACCGGTGATCGGTTCTGAATTTCCGAGTGCTGGCTTGTCAAGTTGTAATGGTGCTGTTCCTCGACATGACAACATTACATTACAACTTAACTGGAATATCGGCGCTGTTTGGTTCGTTCTTGTCAAGTAACCAGGAAGCTGTGTCTCGACCCTGAACCTTGCCTACGGATTGGAGAAGCCTTATTCGGCATAGCCGAATAGCTTCTCCCGCGCAGCGAAGCTGCGCATGTCACCCTGAGCCCTTCGCTGCGCTCAGGGTAAACTCCGCGAAGGGGGTATGAATACGATCATCAATAAGGGGCGCTTGATTTTACGGGAACAGAATTAAGTCCTGTATACTTTCACCTGACTAACTGTAAACTGTCTACTGCTCATGACTAAACGCCTCATCCTCGTGGCCGGCAACATCGGCGCCGGCAAGACCTCCCTCGCCGAAAAGCTTGGCGACAAGCTCGGCTACCGCACCGGCTTTGAGACCATCGAAGAGAACCCTTATCTGAGCAAGTTTTACGGGGACATGAAGACCTGGGCCTTCCACTTGCAGGTCTTCCTGCTCGGCCAGCGTGCCGAACAGCACATGGCTGCCTACCGCGCTCAGCAATCTTTCATCCTCGATCGCAGCATCTACGAGGATTACCACATCTTCGCCCGCGCCCTGCACCGCCTGGGAGACATGAGCGCCGAGGACCTGGCCACCTACGAGCGCGTCTACCGCATGATCATCGAATTCCTCCCCTGGCCGGACCTGCTCGTTTTCGTGCGCGCCCCGGTGGACGCCCTGCTTAAGCGCATAAGCGCCCGCGGCCGCCAAATGGAAGCCGGCATCACCACCGAATATCTGCTCTTGCTGGAAGGCTTTTACGACGAATGGCTGGCAAAGTTCGACCTGTGCCCGGTGCTCACCGTGCCCTCCGGCGACTTGGACTTCGTCAATCGCCCCCATCATTTGGATATTGTCATCGAGAAGATCGAGGAGAAGCTCTCCGGAAAGGAAGACGTCGTCTTCCCGGAACCTTAAAACACCTATGTCATTCTGAAGCGCCTTCCCTTGTGTCATTCTGAGGCGAGCTTGGCGAGCCGAAGAAGTATCGTAGCCATTTATTCCGAATAACCATGTTCTGCCTGTAAAGCGGGGTCAATCAGAAATCAGCAATCAGAAATCATGGATACCTCTTGAGATTACCGTCCGGCCCTAATGTATCCTTTCATTTCTGTTAAGGCAGTACCGAAGCATTATGGACTATCCTTGATAAAATCACGTATTCTTATGTTCGTAGACAGCCATCCTGTCTGCCGAACCTATGGGTATACTTGGAGGAACTATGCTGAAAAAAATGTTGAAGAAGTTGTTCGCAATCATTGCCGTGGCGCTGTTGCTGATTAACGCACCTGTGGCCTATGCAGCCCCTGCATTGGCCTCGGACGATACCAACCAGGCCACCGAATCCATCGAAGAGCAGGAAGACACCGAGGATCAAGACGGTGACGCTGACGATCTCGATGAGGGCGAAGCCGAGGAAGACCTCGACGAAGCCGAGGACGACGACCAGGGCGAAGTCGACGATGACGACCAGGGCGAAGTTGACGACGATGACCAGGGCGAAGACGATGACACTGACGAAGGCGAAGATGATGACGCGGACGAAGGTGAAGATGATGACGCCGACGAAGGCGAAGAAGATGACGCGGACGAAGGTGAAGATGATGACGCCGACGAAACCGAAGACGATGACGCCGATGAAGGCGAAGATGATGACGCCGACGAAGGTGAAGACGATGACGCCGACGAAACCGAAGACGATGACACCGACGAAACCGACGATGATGAGACTGACGATGACGCCGACGAAACCGAAGAAGATGACGCCGGTGAAACCGAGGACGATTAACCAACCAGCATGGAGCCATAGCTTCTAAAAATGTAACAGAGACCCCTTCTGTCAGAAGGGGTCTCGTTTTCTAAGTTAGAGGTATGACGAAATTCAAGAAATTTCCTGGAATTGCTTCATGGTTCGTGCCGGCAGCCTTTTTGCTATTCGCCTGCGGGTCTGCCGCAAGTCCGGGAGCGCCAACCATGGACCTTACTGCCGTCTACTCGCAGGTGGCTGGCACGCTGGCGGCAGAGCAATCCGCTTCACTTTCAACTACCGAAATCGCTACAGAAGAAACTCCGATAGCAGGAATTATTTTCCAGGACGACTTTTCAAATGTGATGAGCGGTTGGGAGATTCGCAACGAATCAAGCGCGGTTACCGACTATATCAATGGGGAGTTCGTCATCAAGGTGAACAAACCGGATACCTCCCTCTGGTCGAAGGCGCATGGCGCCTTTGAAAATGTCCGAATTGCAGTAGACGTCCTGCAAACAGCCGGGCCTGTCAAGAATCTCTTCGGCATCATTTGCCGCTACCAGGATAGCGACAATTTCTACCGCTTCGTAATTGGCGCGGATGGCTTTGCCGGTATAACCAAGCGCTCCAATGGGCAAGTGACGGTTATTTCCGATGCCCTTCTGACAGTCTCGGCGGCGGTTAACCAGGGATTCGCCGCCAACCATATAGAAGCAACTTGCGCTGGATCTCGTCTGGTTTTATGGGTAAATGGTCAGCAGGTGGCTGAGGCTATGGATGAGGATTTTGCCAGTGGGGAGATAGGGTTGCTTGCATCCTCGGGGACACAAGCAGGCATCGAAATTCATTTTGACAATTTTGTGGTGAGCGAGCCATAGACCGCGCCAGGTGTCTTTCTGAGGCGAGCCGCTGGTGGAGGAAAGCGGAGCCCATTGCTGTATAGGGTCTCTGCTTATTGGAACCCCCCCAATTTGTCATTCCGAGCGGCATACCGGTGTCGCTACCAGATGGAGAATCAATAAAGCGAGAAATCCATATAACCTTATCTTCCAAAAAAACCATGTTCTGCAAGTTTAGAGAGGGGTTAATCAGCAATCAGCAATCGCCTTATTGCTCCAGAAAATCCGCCGCAAACAGATCCATCTGCGGGATATCCGGGAGTGCCACCTGGTAGAGCCAGGCATCGAAGAACTCATCCAGTTGCTGCCCGCTGACCTCTTCGGCCACGGTGATAAAGTCAGCCGTGGCGGCGTTGCTGTGGGCGAAGCGCGTCGTATAAATGCGCAGGGTCTCGAAAAAGGCCTCATCCCCAATCAGCAGCCGCAGCGCATGCAAGGTCAGCGCGCCGCGGTAATACACCGGATAGCCGAACAGGTTTTCCGCCCCAGGGTCTCCCACCGTCATATCGCCGAAGAATTCGCCGTAAAGGGCAAATTCCTCATACACCGAAATGATGTTAGCGTCCATCACCTCACGCCCGAGAGTGTATTCGTTCCACAACTCCGTAGCATAGGTGGCAAACCCTTCGTTGAGCCAGATGTCCTTCCAGGATTTCAAGCCAACGCTGTCCCCGAACCACATATGCGAAAGCTCATGCGCAACCACGCCCTCGTCCGTGAAAGAATTGCCAAACGTAACCAGGGTGGCGGTTTCCAGCGCAAAGTTGAGGTCTACGTCGTGCACCACCACGCCAAAGGTATCGAAAGGGTAGGGGCCGAAGATCGTTTCGAAATAGGCGATCATGTCGCCTTCACGGGCGAAATCCTCGCGCGCGGCTGGGGAAACGCCGACGCCGAAATAATTGCGGATGGGCAAGCCGCTGGGTCCGGTGTAGGCGTCAATGTCAAACTCGCCGATAGCCAGCGTCGTCAGGTAGGGGGCGATCGGATCGCGCATGTCCCAGGTGTAAGTCACATTGTCACCAAAGTCGTGGGCGTCCGTCAGCACCCCGTTGGCCGCCACCATGTAGGGCTCAGCCACGTTGATGATGAATGTGTAAGTGGCCTTATCCAGCGGGTGCTCGTTCACCGGGTACCAGGTGGAAGCGCCGGTCGGCTCGCCGGCTACCAGCACACCATCCCCGTAATAGATCCAACCTTCAGAGTATTGCGGCAGGTCGGTGCCCACCCCTTCCCCGGGCGTGCCCTGGTAGTTGACCTCGATCTCAATTTCCTGGTCGGGGGCAAATGGTTTCGGCAGGTAAACAGTCAGCTCGGCGCCATTGCGTTCGTAGAGCGCGTCCTCTCCATTCACGCGGATGTCGCTGATGGAAAGGCCGACGAATTCCAAGTTCAGGCTGGTCAGCTGCTGGGTGGCCACTGCTTCGATAGTGGTTGAGCCGGCGATCTCGTTACTCTCAACATCTACGGTCACCGCAATGGCGTAGTGCCGCACGTTGTAGCCGCCGTTGCCCAGGTCTTCAAAATAGGGGTCGCCCAGGCCTTCCGGTCCCGGGAAGGGATTGTCGGGCGCCTCGAACGTGGGGGTGGGCTCGTCCGGCGCCACAGTGCGCGTGGGCGCGGTAGTCGGCGTGGGCGCCAGCACCCCACTAAGCTCGCTGAGGCTGGTGCAGGCCAGGCTGGCAGCTAGCAGCATGATGAGGGCTAAGGCGAGCTTATTGCGCATAGGCGGTAGTTTACTCTTTTTTGAGTTTGAATTGACCGGGTTTATAATTAGTTGAGGCGCTTGCCGCCAAAGGAGACTTCATGGGCGCAAAAGGCAAAGGAACCAAAGCAGATCCGTGGGTGCTAAAAACACCTCCGGGCACCAGCGATTACAATATGTACAAGGATGACAGCGTGGATCCACCCGTGATCGTTTGCCAGGTGGGCTCCACCAAGTTGGGATACTTGTGGCGCGGCGTGGACGATCTGCATGCCATGCTTAAGAAGCACGGGGGGGACTGGATGGATCTCGGCAGCGCCGACGAAAGCAAGGAGCCTAAAGCGGGTACCGTGGAAGCCTGGGGCCGTTCGCCTAAGAACCCGGTGAAGGGCTGGTATGGCACCAAGAAAGGCCTGCGTGGCCGTTTTGGCATGTACATGCCCCCGCTACTGGAAGCCCTGGGCCTAGCTGAGCTAGAGCACAATCCGAAGAACAACCGGATGCGGGCCAAGTAGGAGAAATAAAAGAGGCGCACAAAGTGCGCCTCTTTTGTCTAAAATCGACTCAGGACTTTTGCTTCGGTGGGGGTGACGCCGGAGATCTCTTTACCGTGCATTCCCTGGTAGATAAAGATCGAGCCGCCTTCTTTTCCGTACCTCTTATCCACCCAGGCCTGGCCTGTGAGGGTGCCTTCGCTGTCCAGCGAACACGAGGTCACTTCGCCGATCAGTTTGCCATCTTTGTCTGCCACCGGGTCGCCCAGGTGCGCCATGCGCACCCCCGGCGGAAAGCGGAAGCGCAACACCTCGCGCTTGCGCTTCTCTTCCTTCGCTAGGAAAGCAGCCCGCCCAATGAACCACGGCTTATAAGTCTTGACGAAAGTTCGGAAGCCGGCGTCTGCGGGACTGAGCTGCAGCGACCCGGCCAGTTCCTGGCCGTAGAGCGGCAGCCCGGCTTCAATGCGCAGCGAGTCGCGGGCGCCTAGGCCGATCGGCTTCAGGCCGTGGCGTTCACCCGCCCCGAACAGCGCGGTCCAAAGCGCCACACCATGCTCAGGATGCACGAACAGTTCGAACGAGAGCCTCTCCCCGGTATAGCCGGTGCGCGAAACGATAAGCTCGAAACCCCCTAGTTTGACTTTTGCGACTCCAAAGCGCTTCATCTTTTTGATGCGCTGCTTGTCCGCAAGATCAGCTTTCAGTGCCAGCAGGATCCTGCGCGAATTGGGACCTTGCAGCGCCAGGTCCAGGCGCTGATCTTTGCCGGAAGAGCGATCGCGCAGGTTGCGCAAACGCACGCCGCGGCCGAAGGCCAGCGCCCATGGGCGTTGGCGGTCCACGCACACCCGGCCGCCGCGCACTGCGTTGAGCCAGGCCAAATTCTTATCGTCGTTGGCCGCATTGACCACGATGAGAAAATGCTCCTCGGCCAGGCGGTAAACCAAGAGATCGTCGATGACGTTGGCGTCGGGATCCATGAAGTGGGTATACAGCGACATCCCAACAGCCAGGCTGGTGATGTCATTGCCGCACACGGAGTCCAGGAAAGCGGCTGCCTGCGGGCCGCGAGCGTCGTAGACGCCCATGTGAGTGACATCGAAGATCCCGGCCGCCTGGCGCACGGCCAGATGCTCCTCGCGCACGGAGCTATAGCGCAGCGGCATCTCCCAACCGGCGAAGGGCACCAGCTTGGCGCTCAGGGCGCGGTGGGTCTCGTAGAGCGGGGTGCGCTTAATCGCCGCGTCGGCGGCGGGTTGCCAGACGAAGTCTGGCAATGTATCGCCAGCATCCGCAGCTCCGTCGATCACGAAAGGTTTATTAGCGAGCTTCGGCTTGCCCCTGGGCGCAGAGACTTTGAGCACGGATTCGCTCACGGCCACGGGACCAGGCGCTGTACGCTGCAGATCATCTAGATCGATGGTGACGTAGCCATCCGAAAGAGCGCGCAGCCACTCAGCGGCTAAACCGAATTTGACGCGCGGAACGGCCAGCAGATATTGGTTTGGCCCGAGCAGTTTGAGGCCGGCTTTGATCTCTTTCTTCGGCATGCGCAGCAGGGTGGACTGCAACTCATCTTTAGCAAGGCTTTCAATGTCACTGGCCAGCGCGATATTCAATAAGGAAACGGCATGCGGCCCGCTGACCTCGAGCCCGACCCAGGCGGCCTTGCTCTTTGGCTTATCGTCGATGTAATAAAAGTGCGGATAGCCGTGCTGGGGCGGTTTGAAATCGATGCCGGCCGCCTCGGCCAGTGCGCGCACTCGCTGCTTGGTATCTTGTAGCGTTTGGAAATCCACCTTGGCGCGCTGGCTGAGCCCATCCGCCGACCGGTCGCGGTAGGGCAGGCAGGCTTGCAGCAGATCCGCCATCACGTCGCCAAGCTGCTCACTCTGCTTTTCCTTGAAGCCGCGCTGCGTGATCCACGGCGTACCGAAGCGGATGCCAGAAGGGTTGAACGCGGATTTGTCGCCGGGGATGGTGTTGCGATTGACCGCGATGCCGGCCAGGTCAAGAATGCGCGCCGCCATATCGCCGGAGAGGGTGGTGCCATCCGGACCTTTGATGGATTTGCAATCCAGGTTGCTGAGGTGAGAGTTGGTGCCGCCGAAGGGGATGCGAAAGCCGCGGTCTTGCAAGCGCTTGGTCAACGCCACACAATTATTGATCACTTGGGCTTGCAGCCCCTTGAATTCAGCCGTTTGGGCGATCTTGAAGGTCAGCGCCAGGCCGGCGAACACGTTTACATGCGGGCCTCCCTGTTCTCCTGGGAAAACCGCTCGGTCGATCTTCTCGGACAGCCCTTTGTCAGTGGTAAGGATGATGGCGCCGCGCGGGCCGTTGAGCGTCTTGTGGGTGGTGGAGGTGATGACGTGGGCATGGCCGATGGGCGAGGGGTATACGCCGGCTGCCACCAGGCCTGCCACATGGGCAATGTCCGCCAGGAGATACGCGCCCACCGAATCGGCGATGCGACGCAATGCAGCCCAGTCAGCCGCCCACGGATAAGAAGAGAACCCGCCGATCAGCATTTTTGGTTTGCTGGCAGCAGCCAACTCGGCTACCTCCTCGTAATCAATCTGTTCTGTGTCTGGATTAACTGTGTAGTGCACGATTTTGTAATATTTGCCTGAGCGATTGACCGGCGAGCCATGCGAAAGATGGCCGCCGTGCAGCAGGTTCATGCCCATGACTGTGTCGCCCGGCTGCACCAGGGCGTGATAGACGGCATTGTTGGCTGGCGCCCCTGAGAGCGCCTGGACGTTTACATAGAGCTGGTCAGCGGTTACCCCGTTGGCCGCAAAGGTCTCCGCCACGCGGCGGCGCGCCAGGGCCTCGAGGACGTCGGCGTACTCGACGCCTTTGTAATAGCGCGGGTCGGATTCGCGGCGGTACCGCCCCAGGCTCGCTGTAAAGTCCAAAAGCTCGGCCTCAGCCATCCAACGGGTATCGTCGTCTGGATAGCCTTCCGCATAGATATTTTGGAAAGCTGAGGATAGCGCCTCGCGCACAGCCAGCGGGGCGCTGCTTTCGCTGGGGATGAGGATCAGGCGGCGGTATTGGCGCTCGGCCTCTAGCTGAGTAAGCTCGTAGACGTCAGGGTCAAGCGCGGCCAGTGAGCCGCGCACCAGGTAATCTTTCGAGCGTTTTTTGGAGGGCATGGCGGAATTGTATCAGCAGGTCATCTTCGAATATAGCCGGCCACCTGAACTAACCGTGGTTATAATTAATTCATTCGGTGAATAGGCTAGGAGGAAGATGGTTAGCAGCAAAGCAAAAACAGTGGACCAATACCTTCAGGAGCTGCCTGCGGAGAAACGAGTTGCGATTGCCGAAGTCCGCAAAGTAGTCTTAAAATATTTGCCAAAAGGATACAAGGAAGCCATGCTGTGGGGCATGATTTCCTACATTATCCCCTTGGAAGAATATCCGAACACATACAATGGTGCTCCATTGGGCATAGCCGCCCTTGCCGCACATAAAAATTACAATTCGCTTTACTTAATGTCCGTCTATGGCGACCCGAAGACAAAGAAGTGGTTCAAAGACAGATATGCCAAGAGTGGAAAAAAGCTGGATATGGGCAAGTCCTGCGTCCACTTCAAGAAAGCGGAAGACCTGCCTTTGGATTTGATCGCTGAAACGATCGCCCTGGTCCCAAAAGAAGCCTACATTAAGCATTATGAAGCGGCCAGGAAATTAACCAAAAAGGGAAATAAATAAAAGGGGAAACGCCGGAGCTTTAGCTAAAGGGTTGCGCTACACTCCGACCAGTTCGCCTCTGGCCGGCGGGGCGCTTCCTCTCTCCTTCAGCATTCTCGCTCATCGCCATAGCGATGGGTCTGGCTTCAGTCCAAGGACTGTTCCCGCAAGCCGTTCCTGCGATCTAGCTGGAGGGTCGCTCCGGCGTTTCTTTCTGTGCTCATCGTATACCTAAGCGGGGAGCTAAGAGAAGTAAATTGTCATCGGCTCACGATGACATTTGTCCCTTTTACTATTGGATCAGTGCTTGGAAGCCAAGCATAGCGGCCAAGGCTAAGGCAACCACCAAACCGACTAGTTCTTTCGAAATATCCTGCAACGCATCCGGGATCAATTCAGCCACAACCATCCACAGCATCGCCCCAGCTGCCAGACCCAGACCGAAAGGCAAGACGGGCTGGAAAGCGGTGACCAGCAGGAATGCGGGAACCGCCATCAGCGGCTGCGGCAAACTGGAGAAGATGCTCCATAAGCCGGCTTTACCCGGCGAGGTGCCGCGTGGCACCAGCACCAGGCAGATGGCCAGGCCTTCGGGGATGTTATGAATGGCGATGGCCGCGGTGATAAAGGCGCCAAGTGTTTCGCCGCCGCCATAAGCCACTCCGACGCCTACGCCCTCGGCGAAGGAATGCAGGGTCATCACTCCGATGATCAGAAAAGCTTTCAAGCCGCCGGATTCCCTGATGGCGGTGATGTGCAGGCTCTTATCATGTTGCAGGCGCCAATTGAGAGCGGTGATCACCAAAACCCCGCAGACCATTCCGATCAGCAGCAAAGGTAGATCCTGTTCGCCACCCTTCTGGACGAGGACCAGGGAAGCGCCCAGCATGAGCCCGCCGGCGATGGCGTTGAAAACGCCCAGCCAGCGGCGCGAGAACTGGCGCACCAGGAAAAAGGGCAGCGCGCCTAAACCGGTGGCCAACGCGGTCACCAAGGCAGCCAAAAAGACCGTCCAAACGTTGTCAACTATCAATATGTTTCCTAACGCTAGCGGGTGTCGATCCGAGGCTTATTCTTCTTCCAACGGGCGCTTGAGCACCACCGAGAACTCCCCTTCCAGGGTGCCCGAGCGGGTGACTAACTGCCAACCCTCGGCGATCATGCGCTTTACGTAGTCGTAGGGATCTTTGCCTTTGAGTTCGGCTGGGGGCACTAACTCGCCATCCACGACTTCGACCTCGCTGTGGGTTATTTTAAGTTCCAAGTATTCCCATTTACGCATATTTAGGTCCGTCCAAGAGCGCAATCATATGCCACGTTGATAAATTGTGCAATAGTTACGGGAGGGAAATTCGGTCGACAAAGTGGGCGAGATAGGACTCGAACCTACGACTTCTTCCTTGTAAAGGAAGCGCTCTAACCAACTGAGCTACTCGCCCGAGAGGCGCATTATACCCAGCCAAATCAGCCCAACTTAGAGGCCCATTTGCCTGCAATCTGAATTGCAAAATCTATGCTGTGCGCAACTTTCTGTGCTATAGTTTGGCCCCCATGGCCTCAGGTTCGTACGCCGAGCGCATCCGCGCGGCACGACCGAAACTCTCGAAAAGCTTCCAGCGCTTGGCTGATTATATATTGGATTCTTATGTGCAGGCCGCGTTAATGACGGCCTCTGAACTTGCCCACCAGGTGGATGTGGATTCGGCCACGGTGGTGCGCTTTGCCCAGGCGCTGGATTACTCCGGGTTCCCGGAGCTGCAGGACGAGATCAAGGCCCGCGTGATCCAAGAGCTCTTACTGCGTCCCAAGGAAAGTGCCGAACCCGACAGCCTGACAGCCTTGGCCGATCGCACCTTCAAAGAATTGAGCGAGGCCTTGGAACGCAAGCGGCGCATGATGGATACTGTCGCCCTGGACGCCTTGCTGAAGGTCTTGGGAGAGGCCAAACGGGTATTGATCATGGCCGATTCCCAGGGCCAGTTCATCGTGGATGAGCTGAGACGGCATTTGCAGGCTGTTGGCTTGGTCGGCTTGTCCTTGCCATCCAACGAGCGCAGCGCGGCGCGCGGTTTGGCCCAGGCGGACGAAGGGGATTTTTTGCTCGTCATCGATATGCTGGATGAAACACCCCTGCTCTCGACTGCATTGGCGCAGGCCAAAGCGGCGAGCCTGGGAACCGCGGCGATCGTCGGCAGTGCTTCGTTCGCTGCCGCCCGCCGCAGCGATATCGTCTTGGAAGTGCAGAGCCAGGAACAGGGAGATAATGCCCCCGTCTTACTGGCCGCCCTGGTGCACGCCCTGGGATCAGGGTTGCGCTGGAGGTATGCTGATGAATATAAACAGCAGCAAACCAGCAGCGAGAAACTTCTGAAACGCCTGGCCGCCGCCAGGCCGGGCCGCACAGGCTAGGCGGGCGATGCAGATCATCCGGTTCTTAGATAAAAATAAAGCGCCGCGTTATGGCTGGGTGTTGGAAGATAAAGTTGGCATGCTGGTTGGCAGCCCCTTTGAAGCCTTCCGGCGCGGTACTACTGAGATGAACCTGGCCGAAGTTAAATTGCTGCCGCCTGTTTTGCCAAGTAAGATCATTTGCGTGGGACGAAATTATGCTGCCCACGCCCAGGAACACGACGCCGAAGTCCCTGACGTTCCCTTGTTGTTTCTCAAGCCCCCGTCATCTGTGATCGGCCCTGGGGACACGATTGTGCTTCCCCCCCAATCCCAACGCGTGGAACACGAGGCCGAGCTGGCCATTGTGATCGGCAGACGCAGCCGCTGGCTGAACCCCGAAGATGTCAAAGACGCTATCTTGGGCTACACCATTGCCAATGACGTAACGGCGCGCGATCTGCAGCGGCGGGATGGCCAGTGGACGCGCGGCAAGGGCTTCGACACCTTTTGCCCGATCGGGCCTTGGATCGAGACCGAGTTCGACCCTGCCGACGCGGTGATCACCTGTTCTGTAAGCGGAGAGTTGCGTCAGATGGGTTCCACCCGAGATATGGTATTCCCCGTGCGCCAGCTGGTGGCCTATGCCTCTTCAGTGATGACCTTGGAGCCGGGCGACTTGCTGCTGACCGGCACTCCAGCCGGAGTGGGGCCGCTGGTGGACGGCGACGAATTGGTCTCCAGCATCGAAGGGCTGGGCGAGCTAAAAAACACAGTGAAGGCCGAAGTACCACATTAGTCGATAGACTGAATAAAAAAGAGGCACGCATCGCGTGCCTCTTTTTTTATTGAACGCTATTGGTTAATCGTTTTCAATTCTGGGGACGAACCAGAATGCATTAGCTTGATTGTAGCTGTCATTGCCGGTTTCCACTGTGAAGATAAACATGACTTCATCGCCTGCCAGGGAAGAAAGATCGATGTCAATCGCGCGGATCAACCCGTCGGTCTTTTCGTCCCAGGTGCCCAAGTCGTGCTCCGTGCCATTCGAAGCCCTGTAGCTGAGGCTGATGGTCACACGGCATTCAGGATTGCCGTCGAGGCAGCCTACCCAGGCGATAAAGTGATCATCGTCCTTCACCGTGTATTTCGGGAAGACGCCTTGGATATAGCCAGAGCCTGCATGATTCGGGCGCATCCATATGGCTGGCTCGTCTTCCTGCCGATTCTCGAGATCCGGATTCTGCAAGACTAGCACGAAGCCATCCGACCCCGAGTTTGCTCCCGGGCAGGGCAGGCTGTTATCGGTATTGCTGGACCAATCGGCGTCGCAGAAGTTTGCCGCAAAATCGTATTTCACGTTGCCGCTGGTGGTGCTGCCCACTTTAATGAGCGCAAAGAAAGGCACCCCGGCGCTGCCGCCCGAACCGTTTACGCCAAAGGTGGCGCCGGTGTCGCTGCGGATCACCCAACTGCTCTTAAATGTGCCGTTCTCATCCGGAGCTTTCATGGGGATCGAGATATCCACTGATTCACCCGGGCTCACGTCCTCCGGCAAGTCGAAGGAACTCTTGCTAGCTAGATTGGTGCCGGTGCTGAAAACAACGGTGTAGTCGTTGTCCCAAGTGCAAGTGCCGGTGTTGCGAATGCGCCAGGTCTTGGTGAAATCATGCCCCTTGGCCATTTGAGTGCCGTCGGGGATAGTCACGTCGGAAACAAAGGCAGCCTGGTTGCAGACGACGACTGGCGTGTTGCTGGGTGGGATCGGGGTGTTAGTAGGCGGAATGGCAGGGGTCGGCGAAAGGGTAGCCGTCACCACCAACGGAGTGTTGGTGACCTCTTGCGTGGCTGAGCCCGATTGCTCGCCTTGGGCGATAAGCGTACCCGCCACTTGAGTATAGAGTGCGTTCAGGTCCTCAGAGGGTGCTGTAGTGGGTTCCGTTACAGGCGCGCGGCACGCGCTCAGGAGGAAGATGAGGGTAAAAGCTATACTGATGAAGAAACGGGTATTGGTTTTTGCCTGCATAGACGGCTCCTCGAAAAGACTACTCCTATGTGAAATTGTAGCACCCCAGGGCAAATCAAGTGAGATTCTGGGGTGGCTACCTCTGTCCCTTAACGTTGCAGGAAGTATTCCAGTTCCCGACGGTCCGGCTTCGCCGGACCTAATGGCGTTCGCCTAGCGAACGCCAGGTCTGGTATTCGCCAAGCCAAGGTTCCTCAAGCAACCTACCCGTAGGGTTAGAAAGGGTGAAACCCACAAGCCGCAACGCTCAAACGGCTGGATTCGTTGGTTAAATTAGGCGCAACAACCGCTAAAATAGACAATATATAATAGGGTTCCGACTCTTTGCTCAAGGACAAGCCATGCCTAAGAAAAATGAAAACGAAGCTGTTAAAAGTACCGACAAGGAAGAAAAAGGCCAGAAAAAAGCGGCAGGTGGGGCCAGGGCTATTTGGTCTGGCTCCATTGCTTTTGGTCTGATCAACATCCCCGTAAAGCTTTTTTCGGCCACACAAGAATACCAACTTTCATTCAACCAATTACGTAAAAGCGATCATTCGCGCATCAAATACATGCGCGTGGCCGCAGCCGACGGCCAGGAAGTCCCCTATGAAGACATTGTAAAGGGCTACGAGATCGAAGAAGACGTTTATGTGATCATCGATGAAGATGATATTGCCAAAGCCAGCCCCAAGAAGACCCAAACCATAGAGATCCTCACCTTTACTAACGAAGACGAGATCGATAGCATTTTCTTCGAAAAGCCATACTACACTGCTCCGGAGAAGAATGCCTCGCGGGCCTATGTCCTGCTGCGCGAAGCCCTAAAGAAATCGAAAAAAGTAGCGGTGTGCAAGTTCATCTTGCGAACCAAGGAAAACCTGGCCATCCTCAAGCCGGAAGGGGACGCGCTAATTCTGAATCAGATCCGCTTCACATCAGAAGTTAGGGAGCGCGAGCACTTGAATCTGCCAGGCGCTGATGCGATGAATGAAAAGGAGCTGGACCTGGCCCTGAGCCTGGTGGACCAACTCTCGGAACCTTTCAAGCCCGAGCAATACCGCGACACCTTCACCGAGGAGATCAAGCAGATCATCGATCAAAAAGCGCAGGGTATTGATATCACTGCCGCTATTGCGGCTATGCCTGAACCGACCGATGACAGCGACTTGCTGAAGATTCTGCAGGCCAGCATTGAGAAGAGCAAAACCAAGGTGGACGCTTAGTTTCCCAGTTTGATTTCGTGAAGTCGTGGCAGCCAAGTCCGATAAGCTGAAGGAATATCGCCAGCGGCGCGATTTCCAAACAACCATAGAGCCTCAGGGCGCCGCCAAGGAAGGCGGCGCCCCAGCCAAGCGCGGCAAGCAGCCGCGCTTTGTCGTGCAGAAGCACGACGCCACCCGGCTGCATTACGACTTTCGTCTGGAGGTGGACGGCGTGCTCAAATCCTGGGCGGTTCCTGAAGGGCCTTCCACCGACCCGCAGGTCAAGCGCCTGGCCGTTGAGACCGAAGACCACCCAATGGAATACCTGGCTTTTGAAGGCGTGATCCCAAAGGGGCAATACGGCGCTGGCCCGATCATCATATGGGACAAGGGCACCTTCACCAATATCCGCGGGGAAAAGCGCAAGCCGTTCACACTCCAAGAGTCATACGACCAGGGATTGATCGAGGTGCGCCTGGAAGGGGAGAAGCTGCAAGGGGCTTACGCGCTGGTGCGCACCAAGTTCCGCGACGCCAAGAATAGTTGGCTGTTGGTGAAGATGAAAGATAGCGAAGCCGACCCGGATCTGGATCTCGTGTCGGCTTTCCCCGAATCGGTAAAAAGCGGCAAGACTATTGAGGAAGTGGAAGCCGAAGGCGGCCGCCAGCCGTTACACCAGGTTTTCAATAAATTATCCGCGGAAGCGCAAAGCGAACTTAAGCCCGCCGAATTCCCGGGCTGGCTGGAGCCGATGCTGGCCACCCCGGCCGATAAACCTTTTGACCGCCCGCATTGGATCTATGAGCAAAAGCTGGATGGGCAGCGCTGCCTGATCTTTTACAAAGGCGGCCAGGTGCAGCTCGTTTCGCGCAACAAGATCCTGATCACCGGGCAATATCCCGATTTGGTGACAGCGTTAGCCAAGCAGATTAAAGGTGAATCGGTCTTGGATGGCGAGATCGTCGCCTTTGAAAACGGGCGGCCCAGCTTCGAGCTCATGCAAAAACGTATGCACGTGCAGAAGCCGGGGAAGGAATTGCTTGATGAAGTAAAAGTCACCCTGTATTTATTTGACGTCCTGTTCTTCGAGGGATATGACACCACCAACCTGACCCAGCTCGATCGCAAGGCTCTTCTGAAAGACGTAGTCGACTATAAAGATCCGATCCGATATATGGAGCATCAAGAGGGTAGCGGGATCAAATTATTAGCAGAAGCCTGCAAAGGTGGCCTGGAAGGCATTATTGCTAAGGACGCAAATGCCAGCTATCAGCACCGCCGCTCCAAGAGCTGGCTAAAGTTCAAATGCGTGCGCCAGCAAGAGCTGGTCATCGGCGGCTACACGGAAGGAAAATCCGGGATGCGCGGGTTTGGATCGCTGCTGGTGGGCTATTACAAGCCAGGGGACGAGCGCCTGCAGTTCGCCGGCGGCGTAGGCACCGGTTTCACGGACGAATCCATTCGCGATATAGGCAAGAAACTCGATGAAGTTGCCAGCAAACAAAACCCGTTTGCGCCGGATGAAGTGCTGCCAAAGAAAGATGTGCATTGGGTCGAGCCAAAATTGGTAGCCCAGGTAGGTTATGGCGAGTGGACCAGCGCGAACAAGGTCCGCCATCCCCGCTTCTTGGGGTTGCGCACGGACAAAGATCCCCGCGAGGTGATCAGAGAGGATGAAGGGGACCAGGAGCCAAGCGAGCGGGCCGGCGAGGCTTGGGAGCCGGAGGAGGTGTCCGCCGCCGGTCCCGCCTCAACCAAGGACGCGACCCGCACAATAGACGGCCACAAGATCAAGCTCACCAACCTAGACAAGGTCTTGTTCCCCGATGGCATTACCAAAGGGCAGGTGATCGATTACTACGAGCGGATCGCTCCAGCGATGCTGCCGCATATTAAAGACCGCCCCTTGAACCTTGAGCGCTTCCCTAACGGGATTGAAGAAAAAGGTTTCTACCATAAAGAAACTCCCGAGTACTTCCCCACCTATATTGACCTAGTGGAGGTTGAAACCTCGGAAACAGAAACCCAAATGCAGAGTATGGCCAACAACACCGCCTCCCTGGTGTACCTAGCCCAAATGGCGGCTCTAACTCTTCATCATTGGATGAGCCGCAAGCAGCACCTCCCTCAGCCCGACAAGATCGTCTTCGACCTGGACCCGTCCACAGACGACGGCTGGGAGGTTACCAAATCCGGAGCGCGCGATTTGCGCGACATGCTTTCGCAGATGGGGCTGGCCTCATTTCTAATGGCCACCGGATCGCGCGGCTTGCATGTGGCCGTGCCTTTGAAGCCAGAACATGACTATGAGGCCATCACCCTGTTTGCCAAGGCGGTTTGCCGCAAGCTGGAACGTAGCGATCCCAAGTTCACCACCCAACTCCGCAAGGAGAAGCGCAAAGGACGTGTATTCCTGGATCATTTACGCAATCGCTATGCGCAAACCAGCGTGGCGCCCTATACCATCCGGGCGCGCCCCGGCGCGCCGGTGGCCGCCCCGTTGTTTTGGGAGGAATTGGACGACGACAACCTGAGCTCACAGAGTTTCACTATTCTGAATGTTTTCGAGCGGCTGGAACGGGCAGGGGGCGACCCGTGGAAGGACTTCTTCAAGCACGAAGCGCCGCTGCCCGATTTCGAAACAATTCAAAAGGTATTAGGGAATTAGCCATTAAAAAAAAGAAAAGGCTGGCGCATTCGCGCCAGCCTTTTCTTAATCCTCATTTTATTTAGCTTACGTAGTCTTTAAGACGGGAGCGCACCCGCGGATCGCGCAATTTGCGCAGGGCTTGCGCCTCGATCTGGCGCACGCGTTCGCGGGTCACGCCCAGGCGGCGGCCTACGTCGCTGAGGCTGTGCACGCGGCCATCGTCCAACCCGAAACGTAGGCGCAAGATGCGCGCCTCACGCAGCGGGAGATTGTCCTCGATGGTGCGGGCCAGATCCTGTTGCAGGAGAGATTGGGCGGTACTTTCCTCCGGAGATGGCGAGGTTTCGTCTTCGATCAATTCACCCAGCACCGAATCTTCGTCACTGCCGATCGGCGTTTCCAGCGAATGGGGTTGGTAAGCCGCCTTGGTGATCAGTTCAACTTCCTGCGGGGTGGTGTCCAGAGAATCGGCCATCTCCATCAGGGTCGGTTCGCGTTTCAATTGCTGCTTCATCGTGTTCTTGGCGCGCATCAGCTTGGCGATCTTGTCGCCCATGTGCGCTGGAATGCGAATGGTGCGCGACTTGTTGGAGATGGAGCGGGTGATGGCCTGGCGGATCCACCAGGTAGCGTACGTGCTGAACTTGAACCCGCGGCGGTAGTCGAATTTCTTAG
>CAZNFL010000037.1:0-28548 GCA_964572455.1 uncultured Anaerolineaceae bacterium | reverse complement strand
TGGCGCTGGAGCAGGGTTCCAAGTTCGCCATCCGTGAGGGTGGCCTGACCGTGGGCGCCGGCGTGATCACCAAGATCTTGGACTGAGATGGCGACTACCAAGCAGAAAATCCGTATTCGTCTCAAGGCCTACGATCACCGCGTGATCGACCAGTCGGCCAAGCGTATCGTCGAGACCGCTGAACGCACGGGAGCCCGCGTGGTAGGGCCGGTACCGCTGCCCACCCGCCGGGAGCTGTTCACCGTACGCCGCTCGCCGTTCATCGACAAAGACTCCCACGAACACTTCGAGATCCGCACGCATAACCGCATCATCGACGTGATAGAGCCGGACTCGAAGACCATCGATATGTTGATGCGCTTAAACCTGCCGGCCGGCGTGGATATCGAGATCAAGATCTAGGCTGGACGAAGCGGTAACTGTTTGGTATAGTTCTGGGCTTCGCGTTTGGAGCCCTAAGCGAAGCAAAAATTTAGCAGCAATAAGGTAGCCAAAAACACAGCATTCGCTGTGGTGCTGCCTCGGGGCGGTGCAAGAGTCTTATTATCGGAAAGCAAAGCACTTTCCGATAATTTAACTGACTGCGCCGCAGCGGGATGATGCGGTCTGGCCCAGACCGACAGTCCCCAACAAGACGTTAGGAGAAATTGAAGATGTTCAAAGGGCTTATCGGCAAGAAAATCGGGATGACCCAGATTTTCGACGAGCTAGGGCACGCTGTGCCAGTTACACTCATCGAAGCTGGGCCTTGCTTTGTCACCCAGATCCGCCGCCCGGACCACGAGGGATATAGCGCCGTGCAGCTGGGTTTTGGCGAAGCTAAGGCAAAACACCTGAGCGGTGGCGAACGCGGTCACCTAAACCGGGTCAAAGCTCCCCTATTGCGTTACATACGCGAATTCCGCTCCAAGCAGCCAGAAGTTAAAGAAGGCGAGACCGTCACGGTGCAGAACTTTGCTATCGGCGACCGGGTCGATATTATCGGCGTGAGCAAAGGCAAAGGTTTTGCCGGCGCCATGAAACGCCATCACTTCGGCGGCGGTCCCATGTCGCACGGACAATCAGACCGGCAGCGTTCAGTGGGCTCCATCGGCTCGGGTACCACGCCAGGCCACGTGGTCAAAGGCAAGAAAATGCCTGGGCATATGGGCGTGCGCCGCGTCACGGCTATTAATCTCAAGATCGTGTTGGTCAATGCCGATATGAATTTGCTCGGCGTATACGGCGCGGTGGCCGGCGGCAAGGGCTCGATCGTCAGCATCAGGGAGGCGCGCAAAGCGGCTTAAGCAGCCAGGCGGACGCAAGATGAAATTAGACGTGTATAACATGCAAGGCAAGAAGCTCGAAAAGCAGGCGGAACTGCCGGCCAAGATCTTCGAAGCCAATATTGATAAAGACCTGATGCACCAGGCTTATACGCGCCAGATGGCCAACGGCCACCTGGGCACGCATAAGACCAAGACGCGCGGCGAAGTGCGCGGTGGCGGCAAGAAGCCCTGGGCCCAGAAGGGCACCGGGCGAGCCCGCCAGGGTTCCATTCGGTCGCCGCAGTGGGTGGGCGGCGGCAGAGTTCACACCCCGCGCCCGCGCAGCTACGACCAGGCTATGCCCCAGAAGATGCGCCAGGCTGCGTTGCGTTCGGCGCTGTCTGCCAAGGCCGCAGGGAAAGAGATCGTGTTGGTGGACGTCTTCGGGCTCGAAGAGCCTAAGACTAAGTTGGTGGCCCAGGCCTTGGCGAAGCTGGTGGGTGAAGGTTCGGCTTTATTGGTCTTGCCGGGCAAAGACGAAAATTACGCGTTGGTGCAGCGCGCCGGGCGCAATTTGCCTGTGTTCAAGGCCTTGCTGGCTAACTATGTGAACGTGCGAGATTTGCTTACGTACGACAAGCTGATCCTGCCGCTCGATTCGATAAAAGCCATCGAGACCCTTTTGGGCTAGGCCAGGAAAATTAGATGACTACTCTTTACGATGTGTTGAGACGACCACTGATCACGGAGAAATCCAACTTTCAGAACACCAAGCTGCATCAGGTGGCCTTTGAGGTTAATTCCGAAGCCACCAAGGCGATGGTCAAGGAAGCAGTCGAATTCTTGTTTGAGGTGAAAGTGCAGCGAGTGAATGTGATCAACGTTCCGGCTAAAACCACTCGTTCGGCAACCAACCGCCGGTCGCGTCTGCGCCGCTCCAGTTACCGGAAAGCTATCGTCACTTTGGCCCCCGGCCAAACAGTAGATATCTTTGAAGGGGTGAAGTAAATGGCCGTCAAGAGTTATAAGCCGACCACCCCCGGCCGCCGCGGCGCCAGCGGGCATAGTTTTGAGGAAATAACCAAGTCAACGCCCGAGCGTTCGTTGCTGGCCAAGAAGACCAGGTCGGGCGGCCGCAATTTTCGCGGAAAAATCACCGTGCGTCATCATGGTGGCGGCCATGCGCAACGCATGCGCCTGGTGGATTACTTGCGCGATAAGCATGAGATCCCCGCAAAGGTAGCCGGCATCGAGTATGACCCCGGCCGTACTGCTTACCTGGCGTTGCTGCATTACGCCGATGGGGAGAAGCGCTACATCCTCGCCCCGCTCGGCCTCAAAGTGGGGTCCACAGTGGTCTCGGGGCCGAATGCGGAGATCCAGCTTGGGAATAGCATGCCGTTGGCCAACATCCCAACGGGCACGGTAATTCACAATATAGAGATGAAAGAAGGCCGCGGCGGACAAATGGTCCGCTCGGCGGGCGCCTCAGCCCAATTGAATGCCAAAGAAGGCGAGTTTGCCCAGATCCGCCTGCCTTCGGGCGAGATCCGCCTTGTGCGCCAGACCTGTTATGCCACCATCGGCCAATTAGGCAATGTGGACCACGGCAACGTGAAACTGGGTAAGGCCGGCCGCAAGCGCCACCTGGGCATCCGCCCGACCGTGCGCGGCTCCGCCATGACCCCGCGCGATCACCCCCACGGTGGTGGGGAAGGCCGGCAGCCGATAGGCATGCCCAGCCCGAAGAGCCCATGGGGCAAGCCGACCCTGGGCAAGAAGACGCGCCGGAATAAGTCGACGAATAAGTTCATCGTGCGCGTGCGTGGCAAGAAGCGCCGCTAAAAGCGAGTTTAGAGAGAGAGAGAGATGGGACGTTCACTTAAAAAAGGGCCTTTCGTGGACCCGAAGCTGTTGAAGAAAATCGAAGCGATGAACAATCGCAACGAAAAGACCGTAATCCGCACCTGGAGCCGCGCCAGCCAGATCTTCCCCCAGATGGTTGGCCACACGATCGCGGTGCACGACGGCCGCCGCCACGTGCCCATCTACGTCACCGAAAACATGGTGGGCCATCGCCTGGGCGAATTTGCGCCTACGCGCACTTTCCGCGGGCACGTGAGCGAAAAGAAGGCCGAGCTCGGCGAAGCGGCACCGTCGCCTGAGGAATAAGCATGGCACACGATATTCACGCCAAGGTTTCGAACGTCTCCATTTCTGCGCAAAAGCTGCGCCTGGTCATCGACCTGGTGCGCGGCAAAAGCGCCAACGAGGCTTTGGATATTTTGAAGTTTGTTCCCAGCAAGGCGGCGCACCCCGTGTCCAAGGTGGTGGCCTCCGCGGTAGCCAATGCGGAGAAGAACATGGGCATTAGCCGGGAGCATTTGAGGGTGCACAAGATCACCGCCGATGAAGGGCGCACGCGCAAATGGCGCCGCTTCGGCGCCCGCGGCCGCTTCAAGCCGTGGCTGCGACGGTCGGCGCACATCACTGTGGTGCTGCGCGAACAAGAAGGAGCTGCCGCGGCTTCACCGGCAGCCAAGAAGTAGGAGAGCTATGGGTCGAAAAGTACATCCGCTAGGGTTCCGCCTCGGGATCAATAAGACCTGGGATGGGCGCTGGTATGCCGAAGGCAAAGATTATGTAAACCGCTTGCACCAGGATTTTGAGATCCGCAAATTGGTGCATCGCATGGCCCCCCGCGCCGGCCTTTCACGGATCGAAGTGGAACGCTTTCCGGGCAATGTGAAGATCATGGTGCACACGGCCAAGCCGGGAATCCTGATCGGCAAGAAGGGCGAGACCGTCAAGGAGATCCGCAAGGCCTTGGAAGCCCTGGTCGGGATGAAGATCGAGCTGGATATTAAAGAGATCAAGGAACCGGATCTCGACGCCCAACTGGTCGCTCAAAATATTGCGGACCAATTGGAACGCCGTATCAGCTATCGCCGGGCGCTCAACCGCGGCATGGAGCAATCCATGCGCGCCGGCGCCCAAGGCGTGCGCGTAGAAGTGTCAGGCCGCCTGGGCGGCTCTGACATGTCTCGCCGGGTGTGGCTGCGAGACGGGCGCGTGCCTTTGCAAACCCTGCGAGCCGACATTGATTTTGCCAAGGCTGCGGCCAATACGCAATACAGCGTGATCGGCGTAAAAGTGTGGATCTACCGCGGCGAAACGCAGCCCGAAGCCGAGGTTGAGCCTGAGAAGAGTGAAGGCGTATACGTCAGTGAATGATGAGCCAAGGCTCTGAGCTAAGGAAAAAATTATGTTGATGCCGAAGAATTTCAAATTTCCCAAGATGCACCGTGGCCGTATGACGGGCAAAGCCCAGCGCGGCGCGGATGTGCATTACGGCGAATATGGCTTGCAGTCGCTGGACCCGGGCGCGGTTTCCGCTCGCCAGTTAGAGGCTGCGCGCCGCGCCATTGTGCGCGAGGCCAAGCGCCGAGGGAAGGTGTGGATCCGAGTTTTCCCGGACAAACCCATTACCAAGCGGGCGGCTGAAACCCGCATGGGCAAGGGCAAAGGCAGCGTGGAATTTTACGCGGCCATAGTTAAGCCGGGCCGCATCCTGTTCGAAGTGGCCGGTATGCCGAAAGATGTCGCCTACAAGGCGCTCACATTGGCCAGGCACAAGCTCTCGGTGCGCACCCGAATCATCGGCCGCACCGAATTTTTGAGTGAATAAGGTCATGACGACAGAAGAAATACGCAAACTGACGATCGAAAAAATCGAAGAACAAATAGACGACGCACGCGAGAAGCTGATGCGCATGCGTTTCCAGATCGCCACCGGCGAGCTGAAGGACCAGAATTTGCCGCGCATGACCCGGCGAGAGATCGCCCGCATGCTGACCATTCTGCGCGAAAAGCGCGCCGAAGTGAAGACGGAAGGTGAAGCATGAGCGAACGCCGCGAGACCGAGGGCGTGGTTACGTCCAATAAAATGCAAAAGACCGTGGTGGTGCGCACAAAGCAAAGCTACCGCCATCCCTTCTATGGCAAGGTGGTCGAATCGCAGCACAAGCTGGTGGCGCACGATGACCTGGGCGCTAAAGTGGGTGACCGGGTGCGCTTGATCGAGAGCCGCCCGATCTCCAAGACCAAGCGCTGGGTCGTGGTCGAGATCCTCCAGCATAAGGAACAGGAAGAGGTCGTCTAATGATCCAACAGGAATCACGCCTGAAAGTAGCCGATAACACCGGCGCCCGAGAGATCCTGGTGATCCAGGTGCAGGGCGGAACCGGGCGACGCTACGGGGGCATTGGCGACATCGTCACCGCCACCGTAAAGAGCGCCATCCCGCAAGGGACGGTGAAAAAGAGCGAGGTCGTGCGCGCCGTCGTGGTGCGTACCGCCAAAGAATGGCGTCGGGAGGATGGATCGTACATCCGCTTTGACGACAATGCCGCGGTCATTTTGGAGGGCAACACCACCAACCCGCGCGGCACGCGCATCTTTGGGCCCGTGGCGCGCGAGCTGCGCGATAAGGGCTTCATGCGCATCGTGTCGCTGGCGCCGGAAGTGCTATAGGCTGCAGGAGAGATGAATTGAAACAGAAAATACGCAAAGGCGACACCGTTGAGGTGATCACCGGCAAAGAAGTGGATAAGGGCAAGCGCGGCGAAGTGATCAAAGTGCTGCCCAGAAAAAGCAGCCTGGTGATCCAGAAGCTCAATCTGCGCAAGAAGCACCAGCGCGCCGTGCAGACGCAAGGCCGCCAATTGAACCCAGGCATCATCGAGTTCGAGGCGCCCTTGCACATTTCCAACGTGATGTTGGTCTGCCCCAATTGCAGCAAGCCTGCCCGGGTCGGGTTTACCCGGGATGCTGACGGCTCTCACCGGGTATGCAAGAACTGCGGAAAGCAAATTGACTGAGCGAACCGCGCGGAGTTATTGAATGGCACATTATTTGAAAGAACGCTACCAAAAGGAAATCGTACCGGGCTTGCAAAAGAGCCTGGGCGTGGACAACGTGATGGAAGTGCCGCGCTTGCAGAAGGTTGTGCTGAACATCGGCGTGGGCCAGGCGCAGGGCGATGCGAAGGTATTGGACGCTGCCGTGGAAGACCTTACCACCATTTCCGGGCAGAAGCCCGTGGTGACCAAGGCGCGCAAGAGCATCGCCAACTTCAAGCTGCGCGAAGGCGTGGCCATCGGCGTGAAAGTTACGCTGCGCGGCGACCGCATGTGGGCTTTCTTCGACCGGCTGGTGAATTTGGCCCTGCCGCGGGTGCGCGATTTTCGCGGTGTGTCGCCCAATTCTTTCGACGGCCGCGGCAATTACACCCTGGGTTTCAACGAGCAATTAGTATTCCCTGAGATCCAGTACGAGAGCATCGAGCAAGTGCGTGGCCTGGAGGTCACCATTGTGACCACCGCGCGCAACGATGATGAAGGGCGCGCCCTGCTGCAGAGCCTGGGCATGCCCTTTAGGAGAGAAGGTTAGCAATGGCCAAGAAATCCATAATTATCCGCGAGAGCCGGCGCAAGTATCCGACCCGGGTGCGCAACCGCTGCAAGGTGTGCGGCCGCCCGCGTGGCTACATCCGCCGATTTGGCTTGTGCCGAATTTGTTTCCGTGAATATGCCCTTGAGGGAAAAATCCCCGGCGTAGTTAAAGCGTCTTGGTAGGCGCTGAGGTGCAACAATGGCTGTAAACGACCCAATTAGCGACTTGCTCACCCGTATCCGCAACGCGGTTATGGCGGGGCACACCCTGGTGGCGATGCCGAGCTCCAAGCTCAAGTCGTCCATCGCAGGCATCCTTAAGGAAGAAGGCTTCATCGAGAGCTTTGAGGTGGTGGGAGACGATTTCACCAGCTTCAAGGTGCTGCGCATGACGATGAAGTACGTTGGCGACCGCCGCACGCGCCGCTCGGTGATCAGCGGCCTGGAACGGGTCAGCTCCCCCGGCCGTCGCATCTATGCCAAGCGCAGCGAAATTCCCTGGGTGCTTTCCGGCCTAGGTGTCGCCATCCTCTCCACGCCCAAAGGCGTGATGAGTGGCCGCAAGGCGCGCCAGCTTGGCGTGGGCGGCGAGATCTTATGCAAAATCTGGTAGCCATGCTGCCTTTGGAGGTTTAGCGTGTCACGAGTTGGACGTATGCCGATCGAGATCCCTTCCGGCGTGAATGTGGAGATCAACGGCTCTTCTGTGAAAGTGAAAGGCCCGAAGGGCGAGCTTTCACATACCTTCCCCGCGATCATCAGCTTCAAGCAGGAAGGCAATACCCTGCACGTGGAGCGCCACTCCGAGGAAAAGTTCGGTAGAACGATGCATGGCACGGCCCGGGCTTTGGTGAACAACATGGTGGTCGGCACGACATCCGGTTTTTCCAAAACGATGGAGCTGCAGGGCGTGGGCTACCGGGCCGAGGTCAAAAGCAAGAACCTGATCTTGCACGTGGGTTATTCGAACCCCGTTGAGATGGAACCGCCTGCCGGCATCACTTATGCGGTCAATGAAAAAGGCGAGATCGAAGTGAGCGGCTACGACAAAGAGCTGGTCGGCGAGACCGCCGCCCGCGTCCGCAAAGTGCGCCCGCCCGAACCGTTCAAGGGCAAGGGCATCCGCTATGTGGGCGAATATGTGCGCCACAAAGCTGGCAAAGCCGGCAAAGCGGCGGCTGCTTAACGATTAGGAAGATGATGGCTGAGAAAAAACGGAATTCTGCAAGACAAAAACGACATTTGCGTGTGCGCAGCAAGATCAGCGGCAGCACGGGACGCCCGCGGCTGAATGTGTATCGCAGCCTGGGCGGCATTTACGCCCAGCTGATCGATGACGGTGCGGGACACACCCTGGCTTCCGCCTCCAGCAATGACGGCGAACTACGTGCGAAGATGAAGGGCAAGAATAAGACCGAGCAGGCTCGCATGGTGGGTGAAGCTGTGGCCGAGCGCGCCCAGGCCAAGGGCATCAAGAAAGTGGTATTGGACCGCGGCGGTTTTCGCTATGCGGGTCGTGTGAAGGCGCTGGCTGAAGGCGCCCGCAAACAAGGCTTGGAATTTTAGGAGTCCTGATGGCCGATAAAAGTAAGGGTAAACGAACCGAGTATGCTGGCGCCGATTTTGAGCGCGAGTTTGAGGAAAAGACCATCGAGATCCGCCGGGTGGCCAAAGTGGTTAAGGGTGGCCGGCGGTTCGCGTTCCGCGTCACGGTGATCGTAGGCGACCGCGGCGGCCGGGTGGGCGCAGGCGTGGGCAAAGCCACCACCGTGCCCGAGGGCATCCGCAAGGCCACCGGCCGGGCGCGCAAGAACCTGCGCCGCATGAATGTCTATTTCACCACCATTCCGCATGCGGTAGTGGGTAAGGTGGGTGGGGCGGAAGTGCTGCTCAAGCCAGCCTCGCCGGGCACCGGCGTGATCGCCGGGGGCGGCGTGCGGGCCGTGATGCAGGCGGTGGGCATCCAGGACATCCTGACCAAGTCCATGGGCAGCTCCAACATCCATAACGTGGTGATGGCGACCATTAAAGCTCTGGACCAATTGAAATCCATCGACGACCTGGCCAGCATGCGCGGCAAGGACCCCAAGGAAGTTAAGCCCTTCTGGGATCGAGGCAAGAAGAATGGCAGCTAAGAAGGGTTCCGGCAAGCAGCTCAAATTGACCCTGGTGCGCAGCCCAATTGGCTATGAAAAGAGCCAGAAGGAAACCGCGCGCGCCCTGGGATTAAGGCGCATGAACGTGAGCGTGATGCGCGAGGATTCCCCAGCGCTGCGCGGCATGATCACCAAAATCAGCCACCTGCTGAAAGTTGAAGAGGCGTAATCAGATGAAGCTGCACGAACTCCAACCCAACGAAGGCAAGACCAAGCCGCACCGGCGAGTTGGCCGCGGCACGGGATCGGGCCGCGGCAAGACCTCCGGGCGAGGCACCAAAGGCCAAGGCGCTCGGGCCGGCGGGGGCGCGGGCCTCTACCACCAGGGCGGCAACTTGCCGTTCTTCCGCCGCTTGCCGTTCAAACGCGGTTTCAACCCGCCTTTCCGTATTATCTATAACGAGATCAATCTGGACCAGTTGGCCGGGTTCAAAGCCAATAGCGAAGTCAACGCCGAAACGCTGCTGAAAGCTGGCCTGCTGCGCTACCCGGAGAGCCCGATCGTGCTGCTGGCCCGCGGCGAACTTAAAGCTGCGCTAAAAGTGCGCGTGCACCGTGCCAGCAAGGTTGCCGTTGGCAAGGTAGAAAAGGCTGGCGGAAGCGTTGAGCTTATTAAGGAAAACCAGACGAAGAAAGGAGAAGCATGAGACGAGGCGCCTGGCGCTATTTGTGGACCGCTCCTGACATCCGGCGTAAGCTGCTATTTACGCTGGGGATCTTGATCCTTTACCGTCTGGTCTCCCATGTGCCCGTGCCCGGAGTAAACCGGGAACTCATCGCTTCATTGATGGCAGAGGGCAGCTCAGCCACCACCCTGGTTGGCCTCATCGACCTCATTTCGGGTGGCACGCTGCTCAATTTCTCCGTGCTTGCCATGGGCGTGTATCCATATATCACCGCCCAGATCATCTTGCAGCTATTGCTGCCGATCATCCCTTCGCTGCAGCGCAAGATGGACGAAGACCCGCGCGAGGGCCGCAAGTGGATGGAACGCTGGACTTATTATCTGGCGGTGCCAATGGCGGCGCTTACGGCTATCGGGCAGATCAACATTTTCTCCACACTGGCCGGGGGGCAGGTGATCGAAGGCTTCGGCTTCTTTGGGCCGGGGGCTAACCCGTTGGGATCCCTGGCCATTATTTTTAGCATGACCGCCGGAACCATGTTCGGTATCTGGCTGGGCGAGCTGATCTCCGAATACGGCATCCGCAATCAAGGCCTCTCCTTGATCATTTTCGCCGGCATTATCTCGCGCATGCCAAGTAACTTCGTACAATTGTTTCAAGGTGCGGCAGCCGGATGGATCTCGGTGGTTTTGATCGCCATCATCATGATCCTGACCATCTTTGTGATCGTCTACGTACAGCAGGGCCGGCGAAACGTACCAGTCATGTATCCCGGCCGGCGTATGGGCAACCGCATGTCCATGCCGGTAAAAGGGACGCTGCCGCTGATGGTGAACATGTCCGGCATGATCCCGCTGATCTTCGCGCAGGCCATCCTGCAGCTGCCATCCATCCTAGCCACATTCTTTGCCAATTCGCAGACCGCCTGGGTGGTGGGTCTATCCCAGGGAATCCAGGGATTTTTCAATCCTCAAGGCGGCTGGTATTGGCTGCTCTATTTCCTCATGGTAGTGGCGTTTTCATTCTTCTATACCGACGTGCTCTTTGCCCAGCAAAACTATGGCGAGAATCTGAAACGCGTCGGCGCGCAGATACCCGGCGTCAGCCGCGGCGCGCCAACGCAAAAATACCTGACCAGTGTGCTGCGGCGCATCACACTCCCAGGAGCGGTTTTTCTGGGCACCATCGCGGTGCTGCCGTTTTTGGTCACCTCGTTATTCCCCTTTCTAGCGGCTGGCGGCAACCAGGCTAGTTTATTCCTCGTCAGTTCATCGGGCTTGCTGATCGTGGTTGGCACGGTTCGCGAAACCTTCTTCAACATCGACGCCGAACTGAAGCTGCACGGGTACGAGGAATCTTTGCTCGTACGTTGAGCACCTCAGGGCAACGCTGAGGCCGTGGTGCCAACGTATATCGTTTTACTCGGCCCGCCTGGGGCCGGAAAAGGAACCCAGGCCGAAATTATCTCCAGCAAACTGGACCTGGCCCATGTGTCTTCAGGAGATATTTTTCGAGAGAACATTAAAAACCAAACAGAACTTGGCAAGCTGGCCGCCGGATTTATGGACAAAGGAAACCTGGTGCCGGATGATGTGACCATACGCATGGTCCGCGAGCGATTGACCCACCCGGATTGCGCCCAAGGCGCTTTGTTGGATGGCTATCCGCGAACTCCAGCCCAGGCGCAAGCCCTCGAAGAGATGTTGGAAGAATTCGGTGGGAAAGTGGATCGGGTCCCTTACATCCAGGTGGATGAGGCCGAATTGATCAAGCGCCTCAGTGGGCGCTGGACCTGCCGGGCGGAAGGGCACATCTATCACGAAGAGTTCAATCCTCCGAAGAAACCCGGCGTGTGCGATGTTGACGGCTCGGAGCTTTACCAGCGCGAAGACGACAAGCGTGAGACCGTTCAGCGGCGCATCCATGTTTATTTCGAGCAAACCGCTCCGCTGATCGAGCATTATCGTAAGCAGGGCGTGCTGGTGGAGATCAACGGGGATCAGGCCATCGAGGCGGTCACCGCCGATCTGCTGGCCGCGCTGCCCAAAGATGGCGCTCAATGAATGGTGACCGCGGCGTCGTAGTGAAAAGCCCGGCTGAGATCGAGTTGATGAAGGGAGCCGGCCACATCAACGCCCTGGCCTTGGAAGAAGTGCGCAAGCATATCAAACCGGGCGTCACCACCGCCAAGTTGAACCAGATCGCTGAGCAGGTCATCCGCGATCACGGGGCCACGCCGGCCTTCCTGAATTACCCGGGGCCTTATCCGTACCCGGCCACCATCAACGCCAGCATCAACGAAGAGTTGGTGCACGGGCTGCCCAGCGAAAAGCGGGCCTTGCGCGAGGGCGACATTTTCTCGGTGGACTGCGGCACGGTGTGGAAAGGGTTTGTGGGCGACGCGGCGTTTACGGTGGGCATCGGCGTGATCAGCCCTGAAGCGCAGGACTTGATCGATGTGACCCGTGAGGCGCTGCGTATCGGGATCGACAAGATGCGGGCCGGCAACCACATTGGGGATGTCTCGGCCGCCATCCAGGCCTGGGTCGAGGGCAGGGGCTACCACGTTCCCCGCGAATATTCCGGCCACGGGATTGGGCGCAAAATGCACGAGGACCCGCAGGTGCTCAACTATGGCAGCCCAGGGCGGGGTTTGGTGCTGCAACCGGGCATCACGATCGCCTTGGAGCCCATGGTGTTGGCAGGCACCTCCCATACCAGGGTGCTGGCCGACAAATGGACGGTCGTTTCGGCCGATGGCTCCTTGACCGCCCATTTTGAACACACCGTGGCGGTGACCGACGGTGAGCCGTTGATCCTGACCCAGTAGGCTGGGTGGAGCAAAGCAACCCGAGGTCTGGACGGAAATAGGAATTGAAGATAGAATTGCTCGTTTGCCGCCAGAATAATGGCATTTTGGAGTAAATGGAATGAAAGTAACAGCATCAATCAAAAAGCGCTGCGCGCGCTGCAAAATAGTTAAACGCAAGGGAAAACTGTTTGTGATCTGCAGCAATCCCAAGCACAAGCAGCGGCAAGGCTAGGAGCTGAATGGCACGTATTGAAGGCGTGGATCTGCCACGCGACAAGCGCGTTGAATACGGTTTGACCTACATCTATGGGATCGGCCTGATAACTTCCCAGAAGATCTTGGCGCTTACCGAGGTGAACCCTGATACGCGTGTAAAAGACCTGACCGATGATGAAGTCACCAAGCTGCGCGATTACATCACCAAGAACCTGAAGGTGGAAGGTGACCTGCGCCGCGAGGTGCAGCTCAATATCAAGCGCTTGATGGAAATCGGCAGCTATCGCGGCCTGCGTCACCGCCGCGGCCTGCCGGTGCGCGGCCAGCGCACTCGCACCAATTCGCGCACCCGCAAAGGCCCCGCCAAGACCGTGGCCGGGCGCGGACGCCGCCGCGGCGCCACTAAGAAATAAGCTGGAGAAGTATGGCTAAAGAGAAGCAAGCAAAAACAGAAGAAAAGGCATCCAAAAAGGCCAAGGGTGAGGCTGATGCATCCGAGGCCCCGCAAGCGGAGAAGCCGGCTCGCCCTGCGCGTGGCGCCAAGAAGACAGTCAAGCGCAGTGTGGCGTTTGGGCATATTCATATTTTTGCCACCTTCAATAACACCATCGTGACCGTTACCGATGGACAAGGCAACACGCTCACCTGGGCCAGCGCCGGCCTGGTGGGTTTCAAGGGCTCACGCAAGAGCACGCCGTTCGCATCTCGCTTGGCCACAGAGCGCGCTGTCAAGGCCGCCCTGGACCTGGGCATTCAAGAGATCGAATTGTTCGTGAAGGGCCCCGGCCCCGGGCGCGAATCGGCCGTGCGCGCGGTTCAGACCATGGGATTGAGAGTGCGCTCCATTTCAGATGTCACCCCGCTGCCGCACAACGGATGCCGCCCGCCCAAGCGGCGCAGGATCTAAGGACCTAGGAGTTTATGGCAAGACATACCGACCCAGTTTGCAAGTTGTGCCGCCGTGAGGGCGAGAAACTCTTCCTCAAGGGCGAGCGCTGCTTTTCTCCCAAATGCGCCATCGAGCGCCGCAATTATCCTCCCGGTTTGCACGGCAAGGGCTCCGAGTGGCGCCGATCGCGCGAATCGGATTTCGGCAAGCAGCTGCGTGCCAAGCAAAAGACGCGCCGCGTGTATGGCATTTTCGAGCGCCAGTTCCGCCGCTACTTCCGCGAGGCGCTTAAGTCGCGCGGTCTCACCGGCCTGACCATGCTGCAGATGTTGGAATCACGCATGGACAATGTGGTCTACCGGCTGGGTTTCGCCAGCAGCCGCGCCCAGGCGCGGCAGTTGGTCAATCACGGCCACTTCACCGTGAACGGCAGACGGACGGATGTGCCCTCCACGTTGCTCAAAGAGGGCGATGTGGTCGAAGTGCGCGAGGGCTCCCGCGCCCGCGAGTTCTTCAAAACGCTGCCTGATTTCGTCAAGGGCCGCAACGCCCCTGATTGGATCGTGCGCGACCTGAAGAATATGAGCGGCACCGTGAAGCGCCTGCCGGAACGCACCGAGATCGACGCCAACTTGAACGAACAGTTGGTCGTGGAATTCTATTCAAGATAGTGTAAGGACCGCCGGCTGAGCGGCGAGCCATTCATGTAAATCCAGCGCCGGCCTAGCAGCCGTGCGTTTGGGGAAGAAGGACTAGCCTGTGATTGTCTTAAGCAATATGGTCACCCCGCTGATCGAACGAGAAGCGGAAGCACGTAATTATGGAAAGTACGCCATCAGCCCGCTGGAGCGCGGCTATGGCAGCACCTTGGGCAATTCGTTGCGACGGGTGCTGCTGTCTTCGCTGGAAGGGGCGGCAGTCACCTCCATGCGCGTTACCGACGTGCAGCACGAATACAGCCAGATCCCCGGCATTCGCGAGGACGTCATCCAGATCATGCTGCAGCTGAAGCAGTTGCGCATTAAGATGCACGAGGGCGATTCCTCTCGGATGCACCTGGAAGTGCGCGGCGAAGGTGTGGTTACCGCGGCCGATATCGTGGTGCCGGCGGAGATCGAGATCGTCAACCCCGACTTGTATTTGTTCACCTCCGATAGCAGCAAGACAAAAATCGAGATCGAGATGACCGTGGAACGCGGCCGCGGCTATTCGCCGGCCAACGACCGCAGCGGCAAGCTGCCCATAGGCGAGCTGCCCGTGGACGCCATCTTCACCCCAGTGCGCCGCGTGAACTGGGAAGTGGATTACGCGCGCGTGGGTCAGGACACCAACTACGACAAACTGATCATGGACATCTGGACGGACGGCACCGTACGTCCCGAAGAGGCCATGAGCACTGCGGCCGGCATCCTTATTGAGCATTTGCGCCACATCGCCGGCGTTACCGAGATCACTCTCGGGCC
Source organism: uncultured Anaerolineaceae bacterium (assembly GCA_964572455.1). Classification (GTDB taxonomy): domain Bacteria; phylum Chloroflexota; class Anaerolineae; order Anaerolineales; family UBA11579; genus JAMCZK01. The sequence continues at coordinate 13,686 of CAZNFL010000037.1, read as the reverse complement.
CGCGCCCAAGGAGGAATTGGGCGACAGCCGGCTCTCCAGCGAGGTATATGACACCCCGATCGAGAACTTGGACCTGTCAGTGCGCGTGTTCAACTCCCTGAAGCGCGCAGGCATCACCACGGTAGGCGAGGTGATGGAACTGCTGGACAAGGGCCAGGACGCGGTCATGTCCATCCGCAATTTTGGCGACAAGAGCATGGATGAACTGGTAGAGAAGATGCAGGAAAAGGGTTACATGAAAGACGCCCAGCCAGCCGAAGGCGAGGTGGAATAGCCGTGAAGCACAAGATCGCCGGAAAGAAGCTGAGCCGGGCCACCGGGCCGCGCAACGCCCTGCGCCGAATCCTCGTGAAGCAGCTCTTCGAGTTCGAGCGCATTAAGACCACCCGCGCCAAGGCCGAGGCCATCCGCGGCCAGGCGGAAAAACTGATCACCTTGGCCAAGCGCGGCAACGCCGCCGAGGCCGCTTCCGCTAAAGTGCATGCCCGCCGCCTGGCTGCCCAACGGCTGAATGACGCCAAGATCGTTAAGAAATTATTCGATGATGTCGCCCCGCGTTATGCGGAACGCAAGGGTGGTTTTACCCGCATGACCAAACTGGGCGCACGGGATGGGGACCGCGCCGAGATGGTGTTGTTGGAGCTTGTAGAGTAATAAGACCAGTCCATCGAGCAATGCGAGATGGAAGAGCACGTTACAAAGTTATTCTGGCATACGACGGCAGCGAATTTAGTGGCCTGCAGCGCCAGGCCAAAAGCCGCAGCGTGCAGGCCGCGGTGGAAGCAGCCTTGCGCCCCTTGGGCTGGCAAGGCAAAGCCATCCTGGCGGCAGGGCGCACGGACGCCGGTGTGCACGCCAGCGGGCAGGTGATCGCCTTCGATCTGGCCTGGGGGCACTCGCCAGCCAAGTTGTTGAAGGCGCTCAATGCCGGCCTGCCGGCCGACGTGGCGGCTAAAGATGTGGGCGTGGCTGCGGCGGATTTCCACCCGCGCTACGACGCCAAGCTGCGCTGCTACGAATACCGCCTCTTTTGCCAGCCGCAGCGAGACCCATTGCGGGAACGCTACGCCTGGCGAGCCTGGCCGCCGGTGAAGCTGGGCCGGCTGCAGAGTGCAGCCAGGGCATTGCGCGGCGAGCACGATTTCGCCGCTTTCGGCTCACCGCCGAAGCAAGGGGGCAGCACGGTGCGCAAAGTGCGCCAGGCGAGCTGGCGCAAAACGGATGAAGACGAATTTGTCTTCACGGTAAAGGCGACAGGCTTTCTCTACCATATGGTGCGCAAGATGGTGGGTCTGCAAGTGAAAGTGGGGCAGGGTGTGCTGGAAGTTGAAAGTGTGGAGCAGGCGCTGCGCACGGGCAACAAAGTACGACAATTGGCGCTACCCCAGGGATTGTGCCTGGTGGCGGTAGAATATTGAGGACTGTGAAGGATTAGTATGCAAAAAAGTTATTATCCTAAAGCCGGTGAGATCGTTGGCCAATGGCATCTGGTGGATGCCAGCGGCCAAAACCTGGGCCGCCTGGCCACGCGCATTGCCGTCGTGCTGCTGGGCAAGCACCGCCCGAACTTTACTCCGGGCGTAGACCTGGGCGATTTTGTGATCGTCACCAATTGCGAAAAAGTGACTGTGACCGGCAACAAGCTGACCGACAAGATCTATCGGCGACACAGCGGTTACCCCGGCGGCCTAAAAGAAACCACGCTGCGCCGCATGCTGCGGACGCACCCGGAACGGGTGATCGAGTCGGCGGTGCGCGGCATGCTGCCGCACACCAAGATGGGCCGCCAGCTGATCAAGAAGCTAAAGGTGTACGCAGGCCCGGCGCACCCGCACGGCCCGCAGAAACCTGAACCGCTGGCGTTGAAATAGAAAGAGGAGTCATTAGATGGCAGATCAATATTACGAAGGAGTCGGCCGCCGCAAGACAAGCACGGCACGCGTGCGCGTGGCCAGCGGCGCCGGCGCCTTCACGGTGAACGGCAAGACTTTGATGGAATATTTTCCCCGCTTGGGTGATGCGCATGCCATCCTGGCCGTGCTTGAGGATGCAGCCACCAAGGGCAGCGTGGACGTAAGCGCCATGGTGCGCGGCGGCGGGCGCACCGGCCAAACCGGCGCGGTACGCATGGGCCTGGCGCGGGCTCTGGATAAGATGAACCCGGACTGGCACGGCGTGCTGGCCAAGGGTCAGCACCTGCGCCGCGATGCACGGGCCAAGGAACGCAAGAAACCTGGCCTCAAGCGTGCCCGCAAGGCGCCGACCTACACCAAACGTTAGCACCCAAAACCGCAGGAGTCTCCTGCGGTTTTTCTTTTTGGCGTAACTTCGAATGAGTGTCTAATCTAACTGTATACTTTGCGGACCTGCCATTTCAAGGAGCGCGTATGCCTTCATCCCCTGGAATAACTCTCGTCGGCCTAGGTCCCGGCAACCCAAACCAATTGACCCGCGAAGCTTGGGACTTGCTCAACAGCACTGAAGAGATCTTCCTGCGTACCAGCCAGCACCCCGTAGTGGCCGCCTTCCCGGCGAGCTTGGACGTACACAGCTTCGACGAACTTTATGAAAGCGAAGAGGGGTTCGTTCAGGTGTATGACCAGATCATCGCTCGCGTGCTAGAACTGGGCCGGCGGCCGCGCGGTGTGGTCTATGCTGTGCCGGGCCACCCCTTTGTGGCCGAGGCTACTTCGCCCGAGATCACCCGCCGGGCGCGCGCCGAGGGGCTGCCCGTGCGTGTGGTGCAGGGGCTCAGCTTTATTGAGCCCGTACTAGCCGCGCTGGGCGCTGATCTACTGCCGCAGACGGCTGTGGTGGACGCGCTGGACCTGATCGCCCTACATCACCCTTTGTTTCCGCCGCATGCGCCGGCGCTGGTGGCCCAATTGCATTCGAAGCAAGTGGCCGGTGAGCTTAAGATCACCCTCATGGCGCAATATCCGGACGAGCATGCGGTGCAACTGGTGCACGCCGCCGGCACACAAGGAGAGATCGTAGAAAATTTGCCACTGCACGAAATAGACCTCAGCCCGCACATCGGTGTGCTCAGCGCGCTATACGTGCCAGCGCTTGGCGAACACACAGCCTTCGAGGAATTCCAGGAACTGATTGCCCACCTGCGCGCCCCGGAGGGCTGCCCGTGGGACCGCGAGCAAACCCACCTCAGCTTGCGCCGCAACTTGATCGAAGAAACCTATGAGGTCGTGGACGCACTGGATGCGCAGGACCCTAAGGCGATGAAGGAAGAGTTCGGCGATCTGCTGGCGCAGATCGTGCTGCATGCCCAGATCGCCACGGAGGACGGCGAGTACCGCATGTCCGACGTGGTGCACGGCATCACCACCAAGCTCATCTCGCGCCACCCGCACGTCTTTGGCGACCTGAAGCTGGAGGACGCCGACGCGGTGATCAACAACTGGGAGCACCTGAAGGCTGAGGAGCGCATGGCGAATGGGGAGCAGCGCGGCATTCTGGATAGCGTGGCCGCCGCGCTGCCCGCTCTCAGCCAGGCGGAAGCCTACACGGCGCGTGCCGCCCGCGTGGGCTTTGAGTGGCCGAATATTGAGGGGGTGCTGGGGGATGTGGCGGAGGAGATCGGCGAGCTGCAAGCGGCCGAAACGCCCGAAGAGCAGGCGAGTGAATATGGCGATATCTTATTCGCCCTGGTGAATTTAGCTCGCTGGCTAAAGGTTGACCCGGAAGCAGCCTTGCGGGCGGCTAACGCCCGCTTCAAGCAGCGTTTCGCCTACGTGGAGGCCGGCGCCCGCAGCCAGGGCCGCCAGCTGAAGGACCTGACCCTGGAGGAAATGGACGCGTTGTGGGACGAAGGAAAACGAAAGGTTGGGTAAAGGTTTTTGTGAGTGCTCTTATCAAAGTCCTCGAACCAGGTTTCCAAGAAGCAGCACAAACCAGGCAATGGCCATCAGATTGTAGGCTGAAACAGGCAGGGAAATATTCCCAAATTGCGCTAATAAGGAAAGAATGCCCAGCACCACCGAAAGGACTAAGGTTACCCGCGTGGGCGGGGTAACGCTCCAGCGGTGTCCTCCACCGCGGGCTACGAGAGCAACTAGGGCGACAAAAAGAGCGGCGCCGATGACCGCCCAGACAATTGGAAACGTGATATCGCCTATCTGCAGGGAGAAGATCTCCGGCAGCCCCATTCGTTGGGCCAGCCAGGTGCCAAACACCGCCCCGATGAAGCCGAGGGCAATGGTGACCAGCAACCCGCCTCCCCGATATCCCACCAGGCTCTGGGCAATGAAGCCGATGATAGCTGCGATGATCAAGATGATCACAATCTCAATTAAGGTCATGGGAAACTCCTCGCTAAGGTGAAAGGATAACTAAAGTATAAAACGAAAGGAGAAAAGGGGCGTTATTCAGCCGTCAATTGCCATTGGCGGTGGCTGGGGGATATGATATTCCTTGCTAGCTAGATGATTACTGAAAATAAAATCCTTGCAGCACTAGTCTTAACATTCTTGCTGGTTGCCTGCGCCCAGGTAAACCTCACCCCTAATCCTGGCTTTTCTGAATTCAATATCGTCTACTTTACCAAAGATATCGCCACCGGCTTACTTTCCCCGCAAAGCATCCAAAACGCTACAGGCGCCGAAATAGCCAGCGATTGGCAAGATGTTATGGCAGCTATCGATCACAAACATCTGGATGCCTTGATTATTCACGAAAGTGCCCTCCAAGGGGTCGACTCTCGGGAGTTGGTTTCCTTGTACGATCATGGGACCGTCATCGCCTTTTTCAATGTGCTTTCACCCAGTGTGGAAGAGTTGATCGGTGACCACAGTATCGGAAGTAATGATTGGATGGACGGAACAGCTGAGCCGATGAGCGGTGATTTTTATCTAATAGTCTGGCATTTGACTCTGTGCAAGGATGGACAAATTGCTGAAAGGGGAAATAAGCCCTTGTGCCCATACGGCCTTGTCGGCAGCAGCTCCACCAGCAAAGCCGCGGACATGCTTAGAGGTGAGACTGGGTTTGAGATGTTCAAGCGTGTGCTTTTATTGGAAATAGAGAGTGCCCAGGCTCAGATCCCATAAGGTGAATTGCAGCCCACTTAGTAAGACTAGAAATATACGAGTTCTGCGGTAAGTGGTTGGTTCAGGTGTCGGCTCGGACCTGAAAACTTATTCCACCTGAGGTCCAGCTTCCTGAGCTGTTTCAATGCTCCGATGCTTTTAGGTAAATTGCTTAACTCATTAGCCCGTAGGTCCAAATAATACAAATTCTGTAGATCGCCTATCGCCTCCGGCAGCTCGATTAGCAGGTTGCCGCGGGCGTGCAGCTCGCGGAGGGCCGCTAGGTTGCCGATGGCGTCCGGCAGCCGGGTGAGCTGGTTGTTGTAGATGCGCAATTCCTTGATCGTTTTCAGCCTGGTGACGCAGGCCGGTAATTCGGTGAACTGATTATCGGTCATGCTGAGATAGACCAGGCTGTCCAAGTCGCCCAGTGAATCGGGTAGGGCGCTCAATTGGTTGTCGCTGATGTAGAGGAATTGGAGCTTTTTTAAGTTGCCGGTGGAATTGGGGACTGAGGTTAGCTTATTGTGCCCGATATCGAGAATTTCTAATTGTGATAAGGCACTTAATTCCTCTGGCAAGGTGGCAATCGGATTAAAGAATAAAAAGAATTCCTTCAGATTAGTTAGCTCGCCGATCCTTGTAGAAAGCGTCTCGATTTCATTTTCTCCCAACGACAAGACTTGCAAAGCGGCCAGGTCCCACACCGCCTCCGGCACCTTCTTGAGGCCGCAGCCGCGCAATGAGAGCGCCAGCACGCGCTCGTCTGCGACGCAATAGGCCAGCCTGTTGGCGTGCAGTTCGCTGAGCGGCACCTGCGGAATTGCCCGACCGAGTTGCTTCCCGAGCAGGCCGATGAGCTCGAGGTCACCTTGAGGCTTCAGGCTTGCCCCTTATATTTCTCGCCGGCTTCGATGGCCACAGGCAGCACGTTCTGCGGCAGGGGCAGCGGGCAGGTGGCAAATTCAGTGAAGACGCAGGGCGGGTTGTAGGTATAGTTGAAATCGATCACCACCCGGCCGCCCTGGGGTACCTCGCTGGTCAGGTAGCGGCCGGCAGGGTAGGTGCCTGACCCCGCGGTGTTGTCTTTGAAAATGAGGTCGTAGCTGCCGTCCTCCAGCAGTTCCGCGTCCAGCCTGTATTGCTTTCCATCCAGCGTGAAAGCCAGCGCGGCGTGCATCTCGGCCGGCCGCGTAATGCCGACTATATCTTCGATCATCACTTGTTTTGGTTTGGCGTAGGTCTCGACGGTGGCACTCACCCGGTAGCGGATGTCCGGCTCGAACCAGACGCAACCGCTAAAGTCGCGACGAACCGCGCTCTGCGGATCCCAAACGCGGATGGCCGGCTGGCCGCCGCGTTCAATGACCGTTAGGCGCAGGTCGCCTAAGAACAGGAAATCGGGCTGGACACTGGCATCCGGCTTCAGCGCGGCGCTGGCCCCTTTAAACTCTGTGTCATTCAGACGCAGAGCCACGCCCTCGGCGGGAGTAACGGTTACTTGGCCAGCCCTCAGCGTAAAGGACCCGGCGTGGGCCGCCGCCCTGGGGGGCAGGCGCACGGGATTGTCGGCCGCGCTACCAAAGGTGTTCTCCCCTTCCTGAAGCCAAAAGAGACCCGCCAGCGAGAGCCAACCATACTCGCGGCGCAGGCTAGCCTCACGCTTGGCGCGGAAGGTGTTTAGGTCGTCTAAAACCTTTTGGTCAGATTTAGAGGCCATGGTTTAGTTGTTGGAAACTGACTTACGCAATTTCAAATCGCGCCGTGAAATGGCGCAGCAACTTAGGGGCATAGGTCATTCTCATCCCCTTGAGGCTGTCGGCCTTTGATTTGATCCCGGCCAGTACCTCGGCCACATAATCTAGGTGGCTCTGCGTGTATACCCGCCTCGGCAAGGCCAGGCGCACCAGCTCCAAGCGGGGATATTCCCAGCGGCCATTTTGCTCCTGCCCGAAGGCCACCGCGCCCAGTTCCACGGCGCGGATGCCGCCCTCCAAATATAAGGCCGCCGCCAGCGCCTGCCCGGGCAGTTGCTCGCGGCCCAGGTGCGGCAGCATTCCGGCTGCGTCGATATAAATAGCGTGCGCGCCCGGCGGCTCGATAATGGGGAGGCCGGCCTCCCGCAGGCCGGAGGCCAGGTATTCGGCCTGGGACAAGCGGTAGGCGAGGTAATCCTCTTGCAAGGCTTCCTTGAGGCCAACTGCCATAGCGTCCAGGTCGCGGCCGGAGAGCCCACCGTAGGTGGGAAACCCTTCGCGCAAGATCAGCTCGGCCTTCACGCTGGTGAACAGCTCGTCGTCGTTCAGGGCCAGGAAACCGCCCATATTGACCAGGCCGTCTTTTTTGGCGCTCATCGTGGCGCCGTCGGCCAGCGAGAAGATCTCCTTGGCAATTTCCAGCGGCGTTTTGTCCGCATAACCGCGCTCACGCAGCTTGATGAAGTAGGCATTCTCAGCATAGCGGGCGGCGTCGATGAAAAAGGGGATCTTATATTTGCGATAGATCTTAGAGACGGCGCTGAGATTTGCCAGCGAGACCGGCTGGCCGCCGCCGGCGTTGTTGGTGATGGTCATCATCCCGAACGGGATATTTTCGGCGCCGCGTTCCTTGATCCAGCCCTCCAATGCGTCCACATCCATGTCGCCTTTGAAATCCAGCCGCGCTTGCGGGTCGTAAGCGGCCTGTATCACCAGGTTGGCCGGGTGGCCGCCACGGGCAAGGATATTGCCCTCGGTGGTGTCGAAATGCATATTGGAGGGCACATGCTGCCCGGGCTTGAGCAGGACCGCGCACAATATATTTTCGGCGGCGCGGCCCTGGTGAGCGGGCACGAAATGCTTGAAACCGAAGATCTCGTCTATCACGGCTTTGAGCCGGTAAAACGATCTCGCCCCGGCATAAGCTTCATCTCCCTGCATGATGGCTCCCCATTGCTCCTGGCTCATAGCGCCCGTGCCCGAATCGGTCATTAGGTCGATATAGACCTCTTCCGAGCGCAGGCCGAACACGTTGTATCCCGCACCTTGCAAAGCGTTTTTGCGGGCGGCTTTGTCGATCAGGCGGATCGGTTCGACCATCTTGATGCGGAAAGGCTCGGGGATGTATTTCGGCATTCAACCTCCAAACAAAAAGGGAACTGACCTCCAAAGTATAATCGCCTCGCATGCCGCTCGAGATCGTGCAACTTACGCTGGGTCCCGCGCAGACCAATGCCTACATTGCCGCGCCGCAAGGCGGGCTGGAGGCCGTGGCCATCGACCCATCCTGGGATGGCCAGCTGATCCTGGATGCGGCCAAGCAGCGCGGCTGGCGCATCAGCAGCATCTGGCTCACCCACGCCCATTTCGACCATTTTGGCGGCGCGGCCGCCGTGGCGGACGGCAGCAGCCCGCCGCCGCCGGTGGCTCTGCATCCCGAAGATTATTGGCTGTGGCGCGAGAATGGGGGCGCCAACGCCTATGGCCTGCAGTTCGACCCAGGTCCCGAGCCAACAATCGACTTGGCGCCGGGGCAGACGTTGCACCTCGGCGAGGTGGAGTTTGAGGTGCGCCACGCGCCTGGGCACACGCCGGGGCACGTGATGTTCTACGCTCCCGGTGAGAAGCTGATGTTCTGTGGAGATGTCATTTTCCAATTGTCCATCGGCCGCACGGATTTTCCACGTGGCAATCACCGCACGCTGATCGAAAGCATCCAGCGCGAAGTGCTGAGCCTGCCCGACGATACGCGCCTGCTGCCCGGCCACGGCCCGGAGACGACGGTGGGGCAGGAACGCGAATTCAACCTATTTTTGCAGGAATGATAGCGAGGAGAAATGCTACAAGACCATTTGCTAAACCTGTACGACTTCAATTGCTGGGGGCGGGATCTAGTGCTGGCCAAAGCTGAAGCGCTGACCCCAGAGCAGTTCGACCAGGAAACCCGCTTTCCCATCCACACGATCAAGGAGACCCTGGTCCATTCCATGTCGGCCGAAATGGCTTACCGTAAGCGCTGTATGGGCGAACCATATACCAAAGGCGTGGAGAAAAGCGAGTTCCCTGACTTAAATTCAATTCGACAGTTTTGGGCGGAGGAAGAAAAACTGTTGCGCCTATACCTGGCCTCAGTTCAGGATGAAGCGCTTACTTCCACCGTCAAATATAAAACGGCCAAGGGCGACGAATATGAGCGCGTGCGCCTGGACCTGATCTTCCAGTTGTTCTTTCACAGCATGCAGCACCGCGCCGAAATTGCCCAGATGCTCACCGAGTTCGGCCAGTCCCCCGGCAATATCGACTACACCGTTTACAAATACGGATAATAAAAGGGCAGCCGCATGGCTGCCTCTTTCGTCTGCATCGTCTTCCCTATTTAGCGAAGTCTACTGCGCGGGTTTCGCGCAGCACGGTCACCTTGATCTGGCCGGGGTACTGCATGGTCTCTTCGATCTGCTTGGCAATATCGCGGGCCATGCGGGCAGCTTCCAGGTCGTCCACCGCCTCGGGCTTGACGAAGATGCGCACCTCACGGCCAGCCTGCAGCGCGTAGCTCTGCTCGACGCCCTTGTAGGAATTGGCGATGTCTTCCAGCGCCTTGATGCGCTTGATGTATTGCTCCAAGCTTTCGCGGCGGGCGCCCGGCCGCGCCCCCGATATGGCGTCGGCCGATTCCACGATGACCGCTTCCACGCTCTCCTGCTCAGCTTCATGGTGATGGGAGGCGATGGCGTTGACCACGATGGGGTTGACGCCGTAGCGCCGGGCAAACTCGGCGCCGATGGCGGCATGTGTGCCTTCCACATTATGGTCCATAGCTTTGCCCAGGTCGTGCAACAGCCCGCCAGCTTTGGCGATCTCGATGTTAGCGCCTAATTCAGCGGCGAGCACAGACGCAATGCGGGAGGTTTCCAAAGCATGATGGAGCTGGTTCTGGCCGTACGAGGTGCGGAAATTTAGCCGTCCCAGCATCTTTACGACCTCTTTGTTGAGGCTGGGCACGCCGGCGTCATAGACGGCTTGCTCGCCAGCCTCGACAATAGCTTTTTCCACTTCCTCTTGTTCCTTCTTCAGAGTCTTTTCAATGCTGGCGGGGTGGATGCGGCCATCTGAGACCAGTTTGGTCAAGGCGCGGCGGGCCACCTCGCGGCGCACCGGATCGAAGCTGGAGATGGTGACCGCCTCGGGGGTGTCATCCACCACCACATCCACGCCGGCAGCCTGCTCGAAAGAGCGGATGTTACGGCCATTGCGGCCGATGATGCGCCCCTTCATTTCGTCGGTGGGCAGGGCAACTACCGAGGTGGTGCTCTCAGCCACATGTTCGGAGGCGACCCGCTGGATGGCCAGCGAGATCAGGTTGCGGGCTTTCTTGTCGCCCTCCTCCTTGGCTTCGTTTTCGATCTGGCGGATGATGCGGGCCATATCGGCGCGTGATTCGCGCTCCACCTCATCCATCAGCACTTTGCGAGCTTCCTCTTTTTTCATGGAGGACACGGTTTCCAGGCGCTTGACGATCTCCTGGCGCTGCCCATCCAGTTCGTTGGTCTTCGTTTCCAGCGCGCCCTGGCGCTGGTCCAGCGACTTATCGCGCTGCTCCAGCTTCTCAGTGCGCTGGTCCAGCTCAGTGCGCCGCTGACGTAGGCGGTCGTCCTCCCGGCTCAGGTCCTTGCGCTTGCGATCCGCGTCGGCCTCGGTTCGCTGGCGGGACTCCAGGGCCTCGTTCTTGGCGCTCAGTTGGATGCCTTTGGCTTCCTCTTTGGCCTCCAGGATGAGGCGGTCGGCTTGCTCCTTGAGGCGGCGTTTGGCGCTTTCCACCTGGAGGTGCTTGATAACGAAACCCAGCGCGGCCGCCACCAGGGCGGTGCCTATTAAAATCAGTTGGCTGCTATCCATGTTGGTTCCTCAGTTTTCATAAGTTAGATGAGACGTTTCTTTCGAGTTTTCCCAAACCTCGCGGCAGATCTCGGCCACGATGTCGTAGCCGAAGCCGCGGCGGGCCAGGAAGGCGGAGAGCTTGGTGCGGAAGGTCGGCCAGTCCAGGGCGCTCAATTGGCGCGCCTTGCGCATAGCCGCTTGGCGGGCAAGTTCGTTTTCGTCCAGGCCTTCTAACGCCTCTGCAATGCCAGCCTCGGCCACGCCTTTCTGGCGCAGCTCTTGGCGCAGGGCGTAGGCGCCCCGCGGCCTGAAAGCGGCGCGGTCCTCCACCCAGCGGCGAGCAAAATCGGAGTCGTCCAGGAGTTTGGCGGACTTCAACCGTTCGATAATGGGAGTAATAAGGGCTTCACGAACCTCGTGCTTGCGCAGGTTGCGCTCGACCTCGGCTTGAGAGCGGGGGCGGTAGCTGAGGAAATTGAGGCAGCGCTGGAAGGCCTTTTCGGCTTCGTACTCGCCTTGCAAAGCGGCTATCTTTTCTGGGCTCAGTTCCTGGCCCACCTTCAGCCAGGCAGCTACTATCTTAGACAAGGGAAAGACGTAAACCCCGTCAAGGTAAATGTTCACCCGCTGAGGGTTGCGTTTCTGCTGCTTGATAGCTGTAAGAGTTGCCATGTTAATCAAAAAACAGCCGTGTTCCGCCTATGCGGCCACGGCTGCTTACGAGGTTCAAAACTTGGATAGCGAGGCCCGGCGCTAAGCCAGGTAAATCGATGAAAACAGCGTTGAATTAGAAACTAGCGCAAACCTTCGCTCATCATGCTTTCGTTTTTTCGTGTCAGCGTTCGGGCGGCCTGGGTAGCAGGACCCCGAACTTTCCAAGTTTAGTACGATCGTTTCACTACCGTGGCCACCTTGATTTAGGTGACCGGCGCCGAGATCAGACGTCCGGCTCGCCTTCATCCACGCCGAGGGTCAGCATCGGCTGGGCGTTGGCGCGCACTAGTGCTTCGATCTCGGCCGCCACTTCTGCGTGCTCCCGCAAGAAAGCTTTCGCGTTCTCGCGGCCCTGACCCAAGCGCTCCTCCTTGTACAAATAGTGGGAACCGCGCTTGGAGATGAATTCCAACTGAGTCGCCAGGTCCAGCAGATCGCCAGACCTGGAGATGCCTTCATTATACATGATATCGAATTCGGCAGTCCGGAAGGGGGCCGAGACCTTGTTTTTGACGATCCGCACCCGGGCGCGGTTGCCCACGATCTCCTGGCCTTCCTTGATGGATTGCACGCGGCGCACATCTATACGCACAGAAGCGTAAAACTTGAGCGCCATGCCGCCGCTGGTGGTTTCCGGGTTGCCGAACATCACGCCGATCTTCTGGCGCAACTGGTTGGTGAAGATTACCGCCGTATTGGTCTGCTTAATGGCGCCGGAGAGCTTGCGCAGCGCTTGGGACATGAGGCGGGCCTGCATGCCCATGGTGGCATCGCCCATGTCGCCCTCGATCTCGGAGCGGGGCACCAGGGCGGCCACCGAATCGATGACCACCACATCCACCGCCCCAGAGCGCACCAGGGCTTCGGCGATCTCCAGCGCCTGTTCGCCGGTGTCCGGCTGGGAAATGAGCAATTTATCCACATCCACGCCGCAGCGGGCGGCGTAGCTGGGGTCCAGGGCGTGCTCCATATCAATGTAGGCCGCCGTGCCGCCGGCCTTTTGGGCCTCAGCCACAATGTGCTGGCAGAGGGTGGTCTTGCCCGAGGATTCGGGGCCATAGATCTCGGTGACCCGGCCGCGGGGTACGCCGCCGATGCCCAGGGCCAGGTCCAGCGATAGAGAGCCGGTGGGGATAGCCTCCACGGCCATGCTGGCCGATTCGCCCATGCGCATGATGGAGCCCTCGCCCCAGCGTTTGGTGATCTGGTCCAGGGCGTGTTCTAGGGCGTGTTTTTTCTCTTCAGCCATGAGGAGTTAACTCGAAAGTAAAGTGTACTTTATTCCAGGGAAAAAGACTTGGTAACACTCGAAGTATATTGCAGGTTGTGGCGAGGGAGGTGTCGATACAACTTGATAAGAAAGGGAGAAGAGAAAAGTGAGTAGGGAATAGTGAGTAATGCAACACAAGCATAGTTTTAGCATAGAAACATTGCGTTTTCTGAGATTGGGTAGGGATATCAAGGAGCAACTTGGTAGTAGCGGTTTGCCAACTGTCCCGCACATGGGGGGTCTCCTTATGGGAAACGGTGGTATGAGCCGAAAAAGTCCCAAAAAAAACCAGCCAAACCTCCCTAGCAGCGACTAAGCTAGAATATTAGAATTGAATGCCAAGCGCCAGAGCGCTTTGGTTCTTATAGCCGATAGGAGTTTTCCGTGGTTGACCTGCGTAAAGAAGCTCTCGAATACCATCACCTGAATGACAAGCCCGGCAAGATCTCGATCCTGCCGACCAAGCCGCTGGATACCCAGCGCGACCTGGGCCTGGCATATACCCCTGGGGTGGCCGAGCCGGTGCTGGAGATCGAAAAGGATCCGGCGGCGGCTTACCTATACACCAGCAAGGGCAACCTGGTGGCGGTGATCACCAATGGCACCGCCATCCTGGGTCTGGGCGACCGCGGGCCGCTGGCCGCAAAGCCGGTGATGGAGGGCAAAGGGGTGCTTTTCAAGAAATTCGCGGATATCGACGTGTTCGACATCGAGCTCAACTCGCACGACGTGGAAGAGATTATCCGCGTAGTGGCCGCAATCGCACCCACCTTTGGCGGCATCAACCTGGAGGACATCAAGGCCC
>CAZNFL010000036.1:0-30230 GCA_964572455.1 uncultured Anaerolineaceae bacterium | reverse complement strand
GGAATTTCGCTACCTTAGGACCGTTATAGTTACGGCCGCCGTTCACTGGGGCTTCAGTTCAGTGCTTCGCTTACGCTAACACGTCCCTTTAACCTTCCAGCACCGGGCAGGAGTCAGCCCCTATACGTCGTCTTACGACTTAGCAGAGACCTGTGGTTTTGTTAACCAGTCGCCAGAGCCTGTTCACTGCGATCCTAAGCTGCTCCTGAAGAAATTCATTCACAGCCTAGGACACCCCTTATCCCGAAGTTACGGGGTTAAGTTGCCTAATTCCTTAACGAAGGTTCTCCCGATCGCCTAGGTATACTCTACCCATCTACCAGAGTCGGTTTGCGGTACGGTCGCTCAAGACTCAACGCTTAGGGGCTTTTCTCGGCAGCAAGGCTCAGTCACTTCAGCCTCAAGGGCACACCATCACACCTCAGCTCAGCCCGCGGATTTTCCTGCGGGCCTCAACGCCTACATGCTTGGAACCTGCACAACCAATCGCAGGCTGACCTACCTCGCTGCGTCCCCCCATCGCTCCTCTTGAGCGGTTCCGGAATGTTGACCGGATGTCCATCACCTACGCCTTGCGGCCTCGGCTAAGGACCGACTAACCCGACGCGGATTGACCTGCCGTCGGAAACCTTAGATTTACGGCGAACATGATTCTCACATGTTTTACGCTACTCATGTCTGCATTCTCACTTCCATACGCTCCAGTTGTCCTTACGATCAACCTTCACCGCGAATGGAACGCTCCCCTACGGCTTCAACTTGCGTTGAAACCCATGGCTTCGGTATCAAGCTTAGCCCCGTTACATTTTCCGCGCAAAATCACTTGACCAGTGAGCTGTTACGCACTCTTTAAAGGATGGCTGCTTCTAAGCAAACCTCCTGGTTGTCACAGTAATCTCACAACGTTTCCCACTTAGCTTGAATTTGGGGACCTTAGCCGATGGTCTGGGCTCTTTCCCTCTCGACCACGAAACTCATCTCCCGTAGTCCGACTGCCTTGCTCTGGAGTATTGGCATTCGGAGTTTGGTTGGGGTTGGTAAGCAGTAAGCCCCCTCGCCCATCCAGTGCTCTACCTCCAATACTAAACGCAAGACGCTAGCCCTAAAGCTATTTCGGGGAGAACAAGCTATCTCCTAGTTCGTTTGGCATATCACCTCTACCCACAGTTCATCCCTCAACTTTGCAACGTTGAAAAGTTCGGGCCTCCACGAGTGATTAGACTCGCTTCACCCTGACCATGGGTAGCTCACCAGGTTTCGTGTCTAATCCTTGCGACTGTACGCCCTATTCAGACTCGCTTTCGCTACGGCTTCGGGTGTTACTCCCTTAACCTAGCCACAAAGATTAACTCGCAGACTCATTCTCCAAAAGGCACGCCGTTAGGCATAACGCCGCGGCGCCTATCTCTAGGCTCACAGACGCGTCAACGCCCTTCGACTGCTTGTAAGCTGATGGTTTCAGGTTCTATTTCACTCCCCTCACCGGGGTGCTTTTCACCTTTCCCTCGCGGTACTTGTTCACTATCGGTCGCAAAGTGTATTTAGCCTTGGAGAGTGGTCTCCCCAGATTCCTACCGGATTACACGAGTCCAGTAGTACTCAGGTATCTGACGGAAGTCATTGGGTTTTTGCATACGGGACTGTTACCCTCTTTGGTAGGCTATCCCACACCATTCTGCTAATCCAACGATTGATCACTTCCATGTGCCAGACCCTACAACCCCCAGAAAGCAAGCTCCCTGGGTTTGGGCTGTTCCGCGTTCGCTCGCCACTACTAACGGAATCTCTGTGATTTCTATTCCTCAGGTTACTAAGATGTTTCAGTTCACCTGGTGCCCTCCTCCAAACCTATGTGTTCAATTCGGAGGTGCTGCGAGTTCATCGCAGCGGGTTTCCCCATTCGGAAATCCCCGGATCAAAGCCTGTTCACGGCTCCCCGGGGCTTATCGCAGTGTCCCGCGTCCTTCGTCGGCACTTTGCGCCAAGGCATCCACCATAAGCTCTTAGTAGCTTAACCATGTGGTAATGTGGAGAAATCGAAAATTTTCCGCAACAAGGAACCGAGGTTTAACTCGGTAAGACTCCTTGTTGTTTCAATTTTTTTGTTACTTTTATTAGGATCGTCTATTCAGTTTGTAAGGTACCCAGTGCAAAAACCGCACTGGCTCTAAAGATCACGAGCCTCTTTTGAGGTCTGCGCAACCTTCACCGGGCGCTTTGCAGCGCCGGCCAGGGACCCTCGGATAGAGGGGCCTTGGGCGGGGTTGCAAATCCGGCTCTAACTTTGTAATTCGGGCGTAAAAAAGCAGACGACCCGGCACATCGCCGGGTCGTCCGCTTGAACGACTGCCGATGTGACTGACTAGACTGGGTTTAACTCCAAAACTTTGCTCAGAAACAATTCTCCATGTTCTGCAATTCTACTACATTTTACAGCAGAGTCGCCCCGGTGAAAAGGAGCGTTTACGGCAGTGGAGATGAGGGGGCTCGAACCCCTGACCCCCGCCTTGCAAAGGCGGTGCTCTCCCAACTGAGCTACATCCCCGGGCCTATGGGCTGGCTAGAGGTGTGGGCCTGAGAGGATTCGAACCTCTGACCCCTGCGTTATCAGCACAGTGCTCTAACCAACTGAGCTACAGGCCCTTGCGTTGCTGCGCAACACGGGAGAATCTACTCGGCTTCGCCGAGTACCGTTTCTCCAGGGTATTTACAGCACATGTTAAAGACGGCCGTCTTTAACCCCTGAGTAGTGATAAGAAGTTCGCCGGCCGAAGCCGGGCTTGCGGGCAGGCGATCTGTGAGAGGATCGCTTGCGGTTCGCCCCGCCACCGCGGCGGGACTTGGCAGCTGCATAAAAGCGAACTGCCTATAGGAGTGGAGCTAAAGTTCGCTGCAACCAGCAAAGCTGAAGGCAGTACAAACAATGACTCAGAACTCCGAGAAAGGAGGTGATCCAGGCGCACCTTCCGGTACACCTACCTTGTTACGACTTCGTCCCAGTCACCGGCCCCACCTTGGGCGGCTCCCTCCTTGCGGTTAGGATACCGACTTCAGGTGTTACCAGCTTCCATGACGTGACGGGCGGTGTGTACAACGCCCGGGAACGTATTCACCGCACTAATGCTGACGCGCGGTTACTAGCAACTCCGACTTCATGCAGGCGAGTTGCAGCCTGCAATCTGAACTGGGGCTAAATTTGAGGATTGGCTCCACCTCGCGGTCTTGCAAACCCATTGTTTTAGCCATTGTAGCGTGTGTGTGGCCCTGGATATAAAGGCCATGCTGACTTGACGTCATCCCCACCTTCCTCCGGCTTGATACCGGCAGTCCCGTATGACACTTGTAACATACAGCAGGGGTTGCGCTCGTTACCGGACTTAACCGGACATCTCACGACACGAGCTGACGACAGCCATGCAGCACCTGTATAGGCTCCCCGAAGGGTCGATCCCGTTTCCGTTCTCTACCACCTATATGTCAAACCCAGGTAAGGTTCTTCGTGTAGCATCGAATTGAACCACACGCTCCGCTGCTTGTGCGGGCACCCGTCAATTCCTTTGAGTTTTAACCTTGCGGCCGTAGTCCCCAGGCGGTGAACTTATCGCGTTTGCTTCGGCACCGACAGGTTTTACCCCGCCAACACCAAGTTCACATCGTTTACAGCTAGGACTACCGGGGTTTCTAATCCCGTTTGCTCCCCTAGCTTTCGTGTCTGAGTGTCAGGAACGGTCCAGAAGGCCGCCTTCGCCACTGGTATTCCTCCGGATATCTACGCATTTCACCACTACACCCGGAATTCTACCTTCCTCTACCGTCCTCCAGTCTACTAGTTTTGAGCGACACCTCTCAGTTGAGCCGAGAGATTTAACACCCAACTTAGCAAACCACCTACACACGCTTTACGCCCAGTAAATCCGGATAACGCTTGGATCCTACGTGTTACCGCGGCTGCTGGCACGTAGTTAGCCGATCCTTATTCATGAGGTACAGTCCTTGCTCTTCCCTCATAAAAGTGCTTTACAACCCGAAGGCCTTCATCGCACACGCGGCGTTGCTGCATCAGACTTTCGTCCATTGTGCAATATTCCCTACTGCTGCCACCCGTAGGTGTCTGGACCGTGTTTCAGTTCCAGTGTGGGGGGTCACCCTCTCAGGTCCCCTACCCGTCTGAGCCTTGGTAGGCCATTACCCTACCAACTAGCTGATGGGACGCAGGCTCCTCCCGAAGCGAATTACTCCTTTAGTCACAAGGCCTTTAACCCTTGTGACCACATGGGGTATTAGCAGTCCTTTCGGACTGTTGTCCCCCACTTCGGGGCAGATCACCAACGCGTTACTCACCCGTTCGCCACTAGAAACCGTCGTATTGCTACAACGGCTCTCGTTCGACTTGCATGTATTAGGCACGCCGCCAGCGTTCATCCTGAGCCAGGATCAAACTCTCCGCAGAAACTTCAAACCGTCCGAAGACGGATTGCAGTCTGTTTTGTTAGCGGCTAGTTTTTTGAAAAACGCAAGCTTAAAACTTCTTATCACTATTCAGTTGTTAAAGTTCAGAGCAATTGAAAAATGCGCTTTTTGCATTTTTCGATTGGTAGCACAGGGGGCGAATTGTACCACCCGCCTGAAACCTGTCAAGCATTCTGACAGAGCGAAACTCCCGGTAAGGAAAAATCCTCCCTGCCGAGGGTTTTCCGGCTGAATTCGCCGTTCGCACTAGGTTTTTATGGGATCTTATTGCGGGGTGTAGATCCTATAATGCCAAGCTCGTTGATTATAGCCCATACCGGGGAAAGGTCAAGGGGTTTGCCTTCATAGGCTCTGCCTGCCCGCCAGCGCCCTAAGCAAGGTGCTCTGGTCGGCATATTCCAGGTCGCCGCCCATGGGCAGGCCGCGCGCCAGGCGGGTTAGCCGCGGGCCCAACGGCGCTAGCTGCTGCTGCAGGTACATGGCGGTGGCGTCGCCTTCCATGCTGGGGTTGGTGGCCACGATGACTTCTTGCACTCCGCCGGCTTTGACCCGCCCCACCAGCTCTGCGATCTTCAAGTCATCGGGGCCTATGCCTTCGATGGGCGAAAGCGCCCCGCCCAGCACATGATAGAGGCCCTTATAGCCCCCGGTCCCTTCCAGGGCCAGCACGTCCAGGGGTTCCTCGACTACGCAGATCAGGCTGCGATCCCGTTCGCTGCTGGCGCACACCAGGCAGAGGTCCCGCCCGGCAGTGGTGATGTTGTAACACTCGCCGCAGGTGGCCGTGCCTGAACGCAGTTGCGCCAGGGCCGCGGAAAGTTCTTCAGATAAAGAGTCGTCCGTGCGCAATAGGTGGAAGGTGAGCCGTGAGGCCGTCTTGGGCCCCACTCCAGGCAGCCGGGACAGCGCGTCGATCAGACGTTGAATGGGTTCGGGCAGCAGCACTGAGAGTTATCCGCCCAAGCCGGAAGCCAGCGGGCCCAAGCGCTTCTTAGCCAATTCGCGCGATTCGTCCAGGGCCTGATTGAAAGCCTCTTGCAGCAGGGCGGTTAGCTGGCGAACGTCACCTGGGGTCAAGAGAGCAGGGTCGATATGCAAGTCGGTCACACGCTGGTCACCGGAAACGGTGACCTTCACCGAGCCCTTGCCGGCTTCGGCAGTGACGGTCTCCTTGGCCAATTCTTTTTGGGCTTTGGCCAGCTCGCCTTGCATTTGGCGCAATTGTTTGAGCATGCCGGCCATATCGCCTAATCCTGGTTTTTTATCCATGTTCTCTCCGTAAAAGTAATTTTCCAGTCATAAAATTCATTCGCCCTTCCCCAGGTCGGTCTTGTCCACGATCTCGCCACCCAGGCGCACGGCGGCGGCCACCATGCCGGAACTATCCAGATCCGGCGGGAGTTCGCCGCCTCTGCCGCTGGCCAGCATGCAGGTGACCTGCAAGTTTTGTCCCAGCGTCTCGTCCAGGATGGAGGAAAACAGTTCTATGGTCTCCGGCTTTTCCATTTTCGTTTTCAGCAGATCACTGGCAAAACCCAGAACCAAGACGTTGCCGCGCAGCTCGCGGGTCTTCACCGAATTGAGCAGAGCCAACAAATGGATGTCGCGTCCCTTGACCGCGTCCTTAATGCGCGTCCATACCTGGCCATCCAGGTGAGCGCTGGCCGGCGCAGAGGTTGCTGGTGGGTTGGCCGCCCGCGAAGCGGGCTGTGGCGCCGCCTTGGGAGCTGGAGCAGGCTCCAACCTTGGCTGCTCCAGAGCCGCGGGCTCGGGGTTGGTCTGGCCTAGCGCGGGGGCCTCGATGGCTTCAACATAAGCCAGGTCTAATGGCAGGCTGGGCAACCAGGCCGTCTTGGCCTCATTGGTCGTAGTCTCATGAAATAAGCGGATCACACGCAGCAACTCCGGCACACTGAACGCCTTGGCTTGCTTTACCATCCGCTGACTTTCCTCGCCGGCATGCTCCGGCCCTAGCGGGGCGCCCATGCGCAAGAGCAGCAGGCCGCGCAGGGCATCCACGATCTGGCGGGCGAACTGGCGCGGGTCAGAGCCGGCATCCAGCGTCTTGTGGATGAGATCCAAACCGGCCGCGGCGTCTTTGGCCACCAAGGCGTCCAGCAGGTCAAGCACGGCCAGGCTGGTGGAGGTGCCCAGCACTTCCTGCGCCCAATCCAGCTTTACCTCGCCGCCGGTGGAGGCCAGTTGGTCGAGCAGGGATTCCGCATCCCGCAGGCTGCCAGTAGCCTGCCGGGCGATGAGCTCCAGAGCCGCCTTTTCCGCCGTGATATCTTCCTTCTTGCAGATCATTTCGAGCTGGGCCACCATTTCATTCAGCGGCAGGCGGCGAAACTCATGCCGCTGGCAGCGGGAGAGCACTGTAGCTGGGATCTTGTGCATCTCGGTGGTGGCCAGGATGAAGATGGCATGCGGAGGCGGCTCTTCGAGCGTCTTCAGCAGAGCGTTAAAGGCCGCGGTCGAAAGCATGTGCACTTCGTCGATGATATAGACCTTGTAGCGCCCCCGATTTGGTGAAAAGTTGATCTTGTCGCGCAGGTCGCGCACGTCTTCCACGCTGGTGTTGGAGGCTGCGTCTATTTCGATCAGGTCAAGGAAGCTGCCGTTTTGGACAGAGACGCAATTCTCGCACGTATCGTCCGGCCGCTGGGCTGGGTCGGCGTGCTCGCAATTGGCAGCTTTCGCCAGCAAGCGCGCCACACTGGTCTTGCCGGTGCCGCGCGGCCCGGCGAAGAGGTAGGCATGGGCGATGCGGTCAGCGGCTACCGCGTTGCGCAGCGTGCCCACCACATGCGCCTGGCCGACCACGTCAGTCCAGGTGCTGGGGCGATATTTACGATAAAGGGATAGAGACATGACTTATCTTTCGGTTTTCAAGACACGCTACTTAACGATGAACCAAGGTCAGTGTAACAGAGGGGCAAGGCTTTGCACTATATCGCGAGATCAAATGGTAAATCACTTATATCTCTTAGCCTCTTTCCCTTAATGAGATCTGCCAATATTTCATTTTGATCTTGTTTGTCTAGTGTTGCCACTGCGTATTCCAACTCTGGAAGAGCAAAATGGTACACACTATCTAAATCCCCAGTTCCATAAGCTAGAGCTGCTATTCGGCTGGGAAGGGGTTCTGCTGTAACGGCTACTACATGAGGCAAATTTCCCTTGCGATTTCTAATCAAATTTTGAGATTCAGTTCTGATGTTTTGTGTCCTGTCACTTCTTATCGTCCACTTGCATGAAATGGAGGCATGCAACAAAACACGGTCCTTGTTGACCCCCTTACGGAGAGGTGTATGTGTAGCTAGGAGATCATTAGATTCAACTACCTTTCCATGCCTATTTATCTCAGCATCCTCCACAGGGTGTCTACCAACAACGATGTCTGGTTTAATAATGTAATCTGAGCCTAGGGTTGACTTTAATTCAGGGTATTCTTTAATTAACTTATCTAATTCAGCCAAATGTTCGTATTGCTCAAATCTTGAAATTTCAAGATTTGTGGAATACAGCCATTCGCCTGGTCGAATATGCTGTAATAACTCAAAGGCAGATGAGATAAATTCTTTAGTGATTGTCTCAAATTTATCTCCCAGTGTTTGACTTGCTAAATTACCTTTAATTGGAGGATCACCTAGTCGCTCGATTATCTTATTCGCAATTTCAACGCTCGATCGATTTGATCCATCCGCAAAATTAGGGTACCCAGTCCCTTCATCCCCAACTCGAATGACTTGGCGGCTAAGTTCAAGATGGTAGTTTTTTCTAAGCTTAGTTAAAAGCATTGAGGTCCCTTTTAGGCTTTTAGAAATGCGATAACGTATTCTTCGTGCATTCTCTGTTGAATACCCTTGGCCGTATTTCCATTTCCGCTTACCGGAAGCATCCGTTTATTTCTATCCAAATTCCGGATTCCGATTCCAGGAACCTGGAATCCAGCCTCCTTACCGATATTGGCAAGGCATTCTGCCGTTTCAGTGCTGACACCTTTCATTATCGAATTTCCCACAACCACAATTGCGGCCTTAAACGGCTTTAATACCCGTTCCATTTCACGGAGCGATTTAGCCATCTCAGAATAATACCGTCTTAAAACCAGCGCTCTGTTAGCATCAGCGGCTTCTACTTTTCTTACGATTTCCTCAACTTTAGCGGGAAGGGTTTCAAATCTATAGCCGCGAACCTGCTCCCCTCCGATATATTCACTACGCTTTTCTCCTAATTCACTAATCGAATGACCAAGCCAAACCAGTGAGAATTTATGAGCACGCAGGTAATCAATTGCATTCGAGGCATAAGGCGGCGAAGTGACAATCAAATCAATTGAGTTTTTTTTAATTGGCAACTGCATCGCGTCACCAAAGGAAACAAGGGTCTTCTCTCCCTCCTCTTTATATCGGAGGCGTTCAACGTTCTTTATTAGTCGTTTTCGAAACTCATGAAGGGGAGATTTATACTTTTTGACAAGTATTTTTTCCCGCGCTGTACCCGATATCAGTTTACTTTCACCGAAAATAACTCTCCCGTTCTGGGCAATAGCAGCTTTCGCCTTGTGGGGCCTGGTGTGACCTAAATCGAAGGCAAGAGAAACACCTCCAGATTTTGTGATAATTATTGCGGAAAACACAAGTTGCAGAAATTTCCTTTGCGAGAGTTCTTCAATCTTACCGATCTGATTAGCAAGGGCGAGAAGTTCTAGCTGAACCTCTTCACTAAACCAATAGTCTACGAATTCTTTAGTTTCTCCATCCCATTTATTAAGTAGCTCATACTCGAGTTCAGCCTTTCCGTTCAAAATGAATTTCTCGGCCTTAAGCAGTACATCAATTCCAACCGAAAGCATCAAATCCGGATTCAGATTACTTGTCTTTATTGAGGACAACAAAATGGCGATTGGATCAATATCGAAGCCAATACCTACTCGGCCATTCAGATGTGCCTCGACAACAGTTGTGCCCGAACCCGTCATTGGGTCCAGAACGATATCGTGAGGTTGTGTGAGATTTAGTATGAATTTTCTAGGAAGTTGTGGCGGGAACTTTGCGGGAAATGAATGAAAATTATGGGAAGCATATGAACTATCATCCCCGTGGAAATCCAAGTCCGATTGAATCAGCTTCTCTAAACCAAGAGCATTCTCCGCGGTACCCACGATTAAGATTCTATCATTAAAAGAAAATATGTTCTACTTAGTTAATACTTCAATTTCCTCACTAATAATTATAAGCAAACGGTAAAGTTTAGGCGTCGGCACTTGCAAATTATAGGCCTTGATATTTTTGTTGAGGTTTTCTACCGTTTGCTGAAAAATCTTCTTCGCCCTACTCCACTCACCTTCTGCGAAGGCTGAGTCCTTGCCGCTTTCCAATTCTCGCTGGCGCCAGGCCCAGCTGCGCGCCAGCGCTTCGCGGGCTGCGGCTAAATCCGTCTCGATGGTCTGGCGCTGCTCGATGAATTGGGGCGCGAAGCCGTTCTGCTTGAGCAGGTGATAGGCCAACTGCCATTCGGGGTCGAGGTGGGGATTATCTTCCAAGTCGAGAGGCTTGCCCTTGCCGGGCAAGTTGTCAAAGGCGCCCTGGCGCATCGCCTGTTGGATAATGTCTTCAATGCCGCGAGGTTTATGGTCCATTATGGGATCCTATAGACCGCCTGCTGCAGGCCGCTGGCGTCCAGCAGTTCGGCCTGCTCGCCGGAAGCCCACACGGACACCGAGCGCCCCCAGTAAAGGTCGGTGGCGGTGTCTGCCCCCTGGCCGGTAAAAACGTTCACTTGGCCGCCAGGGTGCAGTACAAGCGCTGGAAAATGGTATTCGTTGCCATTTTCGTCTCGCAAGAGCCAGCCGGCCAATGCGATGTCCTGGTCCCCAATATGCTCAATAACCACATGCTCGTTGGCCAGGTCCTCTGCGGCGATGATTGTGTTGATGCTTACCTGGCCGGAGGCCTGGCTCCCCTGGGTAGCCGCCAAGTTACCCTCAAAGCTCGGGCCGGAGAGGGCCAGGCTCGACCAGACGGTTAGTACGGCCAGGGTCGTCAAGGCAGAGACGATGACGTTGATCACCAAATACACCAACAGGCGCTTGCCAGGGTCCAAGCTGTTCAGCATGCAGGAATCATAGCATAGGCACTTAATATGAGGTTTGAGCTTATGCTTGAGAAGGCTTCAATGGATTTAAGGGCCAATGCTGGTAAACTCTTCGTTACGCGCTATTGCCCTATCAGCACAGCGCTCTAGGCAGGCGGGATGGAGAAACACAACTAAATCGGTAGGTAGCCCTTTATGTCTATTCAAAACCCCCCGGCTAGCTACCATTGAGAACCCGGAAAACGCGCGGGGTACTCCTGTTTAGTCTGCTAAGCTCATTAATACAATTTACAATTTCGCCGATTCTTGATCTGGCTGCATAGACTGAGAAACCAATCTCGCCATTTCCAGCAAGCTTTCGTCGCTGAATATATTATGATGTGTAGTATTAGGGATATAGCGGCAGTCAAACTCAGTAAATAATCGTGACCACCACGCTTCACGGGCCGTGCCTTTGGACACACTACTTAGAATTGCCAAGCCAGGGGCCTCTAGCGGTTTGGGCCGATAATTTTTCTTCCATGCCCTGCGCAAGGCAGTCATAACTTGACGCGACTGCTCATCTAACGGATTTTTTATCCAGCTTGGCTGATTAATTCTGGCCTTGCCTCTTGCAGGCATGCCTCGAGATCTTGCCCCATTACCAAAGCGTTTATTGCGCTGCAGGCGAGACTTTATAAAGGAAACCGCGTTACGGCGGTTCTCGGGGTGAAACAAGGTCTTCATCCGTTCAAAATAATACCAATTTCCCTGATTGTCTAGTTCCTCATCCTTCATTCCCGGCGGGGTGCTATCCAGCAAGACTACCAGCCCGATTTCCTGCCCCTGAGCCTTAAGCTGGTGCGCAATCTCAAATACGATGGCCCCGCCCAAACAAAAACCACCAAGATAATACGGCCCACGTGGTTGAACGGCATGGATCTGTTCAACAAAAAAAGATGCCAGGGATTCTATTCGATCGAGAGGCTTTAGATAACCATCCATGCCGGGATACTCCAGGCCATATACTTTGCATGGGTTTTGAATCTGCCGAGCGAATTTAGTTGAGCTAAGGGCCGTCCGTGCTCCACCGGAAACTATGAACAATGCCGGAAGTGTACCGCCGCGTAGTTCGACGACCGAACTTTGCATTGGAGCAGAACGCATGGTTTGAATGACCGGGGCTAAAGCGGCAATGGTTGGATGCTGGACCAGGGTTTGAAGAGGAACTTTTATGCCCAGTTTCTCCTCAATACGTGACATCATTCGGAAGGCGGCAAGGGAATGACCTCCGAGCATGAAAAAGTCGTCGTGGATCCCGACTTTCTCCTTGCCCAGCACTTCCTGCCACAGGAGGGTTAGGTATTTCTCATTTTCTGTGCGCGGCGCAACATACAGGTTTTCGGATGGAAGCGCAGCCCAGTTAGGTTCCGATAATGCCTTGCGATCGATTTTCCCATTTGCATTGAGAGGCAGTTGCTCCAAAAACACATAGTAGGCAGGCACCATATAATTGGGCAAATGAGCAACTAAGAACTCACTCAACTGGCTAGGCAATACTTGCATATCAGGTTTTGAGACTAGATAGGCAACCAATGCCATCTCGTCTTCGGGCTTGGGTTTTGGCCAACCAACTACAACCGCATTCTTGACTGCGGGATGTTTGCGAATTGCGCTTTCCACTTCACCGGGTTCAACGCGAAACCCACGAATTTTGATCATGGCATCTGATCGACCCAAGAATTCCAGGCTTCCGTCCCCGTAAAGCCGTCCGAGGTCGCTGGTGAGTAGTATTTTTTCTCCGGGCAGGCGCGGGTCAGGTACAAAGAGAGTTGAGTCAAGCTCAGGCTTACCCCAATAGCCGCGCATCAGCATTTTACTCTTGACAGCTATCCGCCCGATTTGGTTCTTGCCCAAATCGTTCCCAGAGTCATCCATGATGAACACTTCAACGCCCCGAAAAGGTCTACCGACATCAACGCGGCCTTCCGGGATGTCTGATTTAGCATCCTTAGAAACACGCGTAATGATTCCAGCTTCCGACGAAGCGAATCCCGCACTAATTGAGGTGGGCGAAAACCTCTTATTCCACTCGGCAATGATGTTTGGATCCCGAGTTTCCCCACCAACATTCAGTATCCGTAAGTCTATGAATTTTCCGGAAAATTCCTCAGGCAAGGATTCTACAAATTGGCGGAACATACTGGAAGTCAAGGAAGTTGAGCTGATTTTGTTGTCGATCAAAAAGCGGGCGATCTCCATGACAGTCATTGAGCTGAGGTCGCACAGATACAGGGTGCCCCCGGAAAGAAAAGCACTATGAAAAGAGCTTATAGCCCAGCCAAAAGCGAAAGAGAATGTAGTCAAAAATCTATCATCTGATTTATGGCTCCGGTCGTGGTGAATAAAAGTTGCTTGAAGGCTTAATGAGTAATGATCCCTCGTCACCCCTTTGGGCTCCCCGGTTGACCCAGAGGTGTACCAAACGGCACACAATGATTCAAGGTCAACGGGCACCGAGGGATTCTCAGACGGGATACTCCCATCCAGCTCATCAAAATTAATGATCTCCAAATGCCCTTGTGATACTTGTTGTGCAAGAGCGAGATTGGCATTATTGCTGATCAGAAGCTTTGCCTTCGTATCAGCAATAATGGCCTTTAAACGCTCAGGGGGATTGGAGGGATCAAGACCAACATAAAACTTGCTTGCTTTCCAAATTGCCAAAACAGAGACGGGTGCGCCTGCTTCTTTCCCAAACAAAAACAGTACCGGCTCTTCTTTGACCCCACGGATCGCCAGGATTTTATGGGCTAATTGGTTTGCAAGGTTATTTATATAACCGTAACTATATTCTTTTTGCTTGTCGACCAGCGCAACATGATCCGGATTTTTTTCGGCGTTCTGGGTAAAGTACGTGATCACAGGAAACAAAGGAGCCTCATTAGAGGCTGCCTCAGCTTCAGAAGAACTCTTCTCCAACAGATTTTCAGGCGATCTCATACAAGCTCCAACAATAAAGCCAACACGTTCGTCTATTCCAGATGGCTATTTGCATAATCCAGGAAAGACCCGTCCCAGAATTGTTCCACGGGCACCAGAGTTTCCATATACCCTTTGCCGATCGCCCATTCCTGAAAATCGATGAGGGTGTCAAAATTGATACTGCTGTCCGGCGAAAAAGCTGGCCAGCACATTTGCCGCACTTCTTCCGGGTCTTGTTGGGTAAATTCAGCCATTAACTCAACATTTCGGTCAGTTTTTCCTTCATTATATTGAATTACTGCTTTGCGATATGCCACCATAAAACGGTTTCCGGCTTCCCGATTCTCTTCCAGGAAATTCGGGCCATACCAAAGAAGGGCCAGCTGTCCCTCGGGCATGTAATCCTGCCACGGCATCCAAACCTCCGCAGCGTTAGCATTTAACATGCGCGTAATCAGCGGCTCGCCAGAGGTGGCCACGTCAACGGCACCGGTTTGGAACGCATCAATAAGATTGGTGAAGGGTACATCAACAAATTGGAGATCTTCGGTAGTCAGACCCACGGGCCGCAGCAAAACATCCATTGCATAATCGCTTTGAAGTGTAAAATTTACTTTTAGATCCGCAAGATTGCTTAAGTCATCCAGCTGACCAGATTCCAGCACTTCCGGTCTTGCCATCCAGGCAGTATAGGGGCACCCATTCGGATCCAAATAAGCCTTATCTGCAACAAATTTAAGGCTTTCGCCTTCCGCCATGACAACAAAGGGAGCAACTGTCAGCGAAGTGCCATAGACGTCTATATCTCCTTGAAGAAGAGCAACGAGAGCGTCCTGAGTGGTACCCAAAGTGACGAATTCCACGTTGAGACCTTGCTCTTCATAAAAACCTTCATATTCAGCCAAGTGAATCGGGAAATAGGATGAAAAATACGACGTTCCAACTATTACGTCAATAGGCTCAAAAGCGGTCGTTGCTTCTTCGGCAGGCGCCTCTGAAGGTGCCAGGGAGGCAGGCGGCGCCTGGGTAGCGGTAACCACAGGAGCACAGGCTGACAATAAGACAGCCAGGAAAATAATTGCGAATTGGCCTTTTTTGTACATGAATTTGATCCTTTCAAAAGGAAATATAGTCGAGTATTGGCGGGTAAATTCAACCCTAAATTATTACATTCAATCAATGTATTGTAAAGTCTTAGTAGAACAATTTTGCTATAAACCTCGGATGTTGCTGGTTTCCAACCTTGGCTGGTTGAGAGATAGAAGAAGATCCTTTCCTAATCTCCAGAGCAATGGAGTCCTACTCCAGGTGGCTATTTGCATATTCAAGGAAAGAGCCATCCCAGAATGACTCCATGGGGACTACGGCATCCAATAAGCCTTTCGCAACAGCCCATTCTTGAAAGTCCATCAAGGTGTCAAAATTAATGCTGCCATCCGGAGTGAAAGACTGCCAGCATATTTGCCTAACTTCTACCGGATCCAGCTGAGTGAATTCAGCCATCAATTCGACATTTCGATCCGTTTTTCCTTCGTTATATTGCTCAACCCCCTTACGATAAGCAACCATAAAGCGATTGCCTGCTTCTCGATTTTGCTCTGTTATTGTCGGGCCGTACCAGAGGAGCGCCAGCTGACCGCCTGGCATATATTCCTGCCATGGTTTCCATATTTCAGCAACACCGGCATTTAGTAAACGCGTAAGCCCAGGTTCACCCACCAGAGCTACGTCCAAGGCGCCATTTTGAAATCCGTCCAAGAGGTTCTGACTAGGAATGTCGACACCATTTAAATCGGTTGTTGTAAGACCTACTGATTCCAGCAAAACATCCAAGGCGTAATCGGTTGCCGGACCCACCAACACTTTCAAATTCGCGATATTGCTTAGCTCGTCAAGCTGACCAGATTCCAGCAATCCAGTGCGTGCCACCCAGGCCGCATAAGGACAGCCATTGGGGTCAAGAAAACCCTTATCTGCGACAAATTTTATTCCAACGCCTTCCGCAATCGCGGTCAATGGGGAAACAATTAAGGAGGTTCCAAACACATCAATGTCCCCTTGTATAAGAGCTACGGTAGCATCCTGGGCAGAAGTAAATGGGACGAATTCGACATTGAGTCCTTGTTCCGCGTAAAAACCCTCTGCCTGAGCGAGATAGACAGGAAGATTGGAGGAATAAGGTTGCAATCCGACCTTTAGATTTACGGGTTCAAACGTAGCCGTAGCCTCTTCGGTAGTAGTTTCCGCAGGCTCTTCGGCGGTGGCAATTGTGGTTTGAGCAGGGCTAACCACCGGAGCGCAGGCGGATAGTAAAACAGCCAGAAAAATAATTGCGAAATGGCCCTTTTTGAGCATGATTTTGATCCTTCCAATGCAAAATTGTCGAGCAGTTGTTGTTATATCCAGCACGGGATTATTGCATGCAGTTGATGTATTGTAAAGCCTTTGGTAAAACCAAATTTTGCTTTAAATTCTGGAATTGCCGGCTTTAACGTTGGCCGTGCTGCTCTAAATTGGCCATCTCTCGATCAATAGATATGCTGGCTAAGCAGCCGGGCTATTTCCAACCGATTCTCATCCTTGAATATAGTCCGATGGCTCGTATTAGGTACATAGAGACAATTGAATTCACTAAACAACCGTCCCCAGGATGCCTCACGAACTGTGCCATTAGCCTCACTGCTAAATATCGCCAGACCGCGCCCGGTCAATGGGCTCGGGGTGTAATTCGCGCGGGCGATCTCCAGGTTTTTCATAACACGGCGGGAATGCAGGTCGCGGTGCCAATTGCTTCTCACCCGCCGTATACGATTTTTGATCAAATTAGAAATATAGCCGCGGTTTTCCGGGTGGTGCAGGGTTGTCAAACGTTCAATAAGATATCCGATCCCCTTACGACGTGGCTTCAATTCGGGAAAAAGGCCATCCAGTATGGCAACTAAACCAATTTCCTGGCCCTGAGCCTCCAATTGCCTGGCGGTTTCGAAGGCCACCACGGCTCCCAAACACATCCCGCTTAAATAATACGGCCCGAGAGGTTGAACTGCGCGGATCTGCTCAGCAAAAAAAGAGGCCAAGGTTTCCATGCGATTGTAGGGCTCAAGGTAGCCATCCATGCCCGGATATTCGAGGCCATATACCTTACAAGGAACTTCAAGCGGACTGACTATCATCATTAAACTCAAGGCGTGCACTCCCGCAGCCGGAACCATGAACAAAGCTGGAAACTGGCCCCCCTCGTGCAAGGCAACCACCGACCGATGCTTGTTTGACGCTTGCGCCTCTCCGATAGCTTTGGCTAGGGCCGCAACCGTTGGGTGATAAATTAGTGTTTGAAGAGGAAGTCTTTTTCCAAATTGTGCTTCGACTTTAGCCATTAATTGAAAGGCGGCCAAGGAGTGACCTCCCAGCATGAAAAAGTTATCTTGAATCCCGATCTTGTCTTTGCCCAGCAACTCCTGCCAGAGGGTTGTAAGATATTTTTCGATTTCTGTGCGCGGGGCAACGTACTGGCTCCCCGAGGGGGAGGCTGCCCAATCGGGGTCCGGCAGCGACTGGCGGTCGATCTTTCCGTTTTGATTCAGGGGCAGCTGCTCTAAGAAAACATAATGAGCGGGAACCATATAATCAGGCACTTTCGAAATCAGGAACTCACGCAGCTGAACGGCCGATACCAAACTATCCGGCTTTAGAGCAATATAAGCAACCAGCGTGATCTCTTCCCCAGCCTTGGGATTCGGCCTGCCAGCCACGGCCGCGGAGCCCACCGTCGCATGTTCGCGCAGAGCGGCTTCAATTTCCCCGGGCTCGATGCGGAAACCGCGCATTTTGATCATCGCATCCGCGCGACCCATAAAC
Source organism: uncultured Anaerolineaceae bacterium (assembly GCA_964572455.1). Taxonomy (GTDB): domain Bacteria; phylum Chloroflexota; class Anaerolineae; order Anaerolineales; family UBA11579; genus JAMCZK01. The sequence continues at coordinate 12,839 of CAZNFL010000036.1, read as the reverse complement.
TCGAGGCTCCCGTCCGCATGCAGGCGGCCGAGATCTTTGGTCACTAGTATCGTTTTTCCAGGTTCCTCAGGATCTTTTACAAAAATGGACTCGTTAAGGTCCGGCCTGCGCCAATATCCGCGCATTACCCTTTTACTTCTAACCGCAATATTTCCAATTTGGTTAGTGGCAAGGGGTTTACCTGAATCGTCCACGATGAATATCTTCACCCCTGGGACTGGCTTGGCAGGCATGGGGCGGGAACTGGAAACCACAGAGCGAAAATCATAAAAAATATTGGTAAGCAGGCCCGCTTCTGTAGAGCCAAACCCATGCACCAATATACATTTGGGCGAAAACCGCTTTTTCCAATTTTCTAAATGGCGGAGATCTAAAGTCTCTGCACCGCTGTGTAAAAGGCGCACGTCCGTGAACTTTCCGGAAAAATCATCGGGCAAGGTGTCCAAAAATCGCCCGAACAAGCTGGGCGGCATGACAGCCACCGTGATCTTACGATCAAGCAGCCATTGCGCGATTTGCTGAACGGTCATCGAATTCGGATCACAGATACACAATGTCCCACCTGAAACAAAGGCGCCATACAAAGATCCGGTTGACGCGGCAAAAGCGAACGAGAGGGGTAGCATAAAGTGGTCGTCCGCACTATAGCGGTAAAGGTTGACAATGTTGATAGCCCAGACGGAAAGGCTGCGCTGGTCGTGCATTACCCCTTTCGGCGTTCCGGTGGACCCCGATGTATAGAAAACCGTGGCTAAGGCATCCGGTTGAATTGGGACAGCCGGGTTATCTGGCGAAATATTAGGGTCAATTTCATCTAAATTGATGATGTCCAGCTTGCCTTGAGATAGTTCTCGGGCAAGAAGCAGGTTAGCGTGATTGGTGACCAATAGGCCGGCTTTGGCGTCATCAACAATTGTCGCTAGACGATCCATCGGATTCGCGGGGTCGAGACCAATATAAAACTTTCCTGCCTTCCAGATCCCTAAAATAGAGACGACTGAAGCTGCTTCTCTGCCCGATAAGAAAAGAACCGGCTCCTCGCCCTCCCCTCGAAGCGCGAGGATGCTGTGGGCCAGGCGGTTGGCAAGGACATTCAAAGTACGATAGCTGTATTCTTTTTCCGCATCAACCACAGCTACGTGATCGGGATGCTTTTTGGCGTTTTGCGTGAAATAAGCGATAACAGGCTGAGATTCATCCAAAAGAGGTGTGAAACGCTTAGAAGCCGATATTTCTACGTGATTGGGGGATGTCTTCATGATATTAAAGCCCGATTTTACCGCCTAAAGCCCAACCGATATTACGGGATTGGTTTTCCCGGATTTGCAAAGAAGCTGTTTGTTTTAGTCAACGTACAGGGGAATAGCTTTGTAGGCGGCTACTCCTCAAGAGCCTGGTTGGCGAATTCAAGGAAAGAACCATCCCAGAATTCCTCCACCGGCACCACGGCATCAATCAGACCTTTCCCCACCCCCCATTCCTGAAAATCGATCATGCCGTCAGCATTGATACTGCCATCCGAGGTGAAAGATTGCCAGCACATCTGCCGCGCTTCTTCTGGATCCAGCTGAGTAAATTCGGCCATCAACTCAACATTTCGATCCGTTTTGCCTTCGTTGTAAAGGCGAACGCCCTTGAGATAAGCAAGCATAAAACGGTTGCCAGCTTCTCGGTTTTCTTGTGTCAGAGTAGGGCCAAAAGCTAGCAGGCCGGTCTGGACACCTGGCAACAAATCTTCATATGGTATCCAAATTCGGGCAGCGCCTGCATTTGTGATGCGCGTAATCCCCGGTTCACCAATGACCGAAATATCGATAGCCCCATTTTGAAAAGCATCCAGGCGATTTGGGACAGGGATATCAACTAACTGGAGATCATCAACGCTAAGCCCAACCGGCTCCAGCAGAAGATCGAATGCATAACTATTGATTGCCACTGATTTGTTACCTTGTACCACCAAATTAAGGATGTTACTTAGATCGTCGAGCTGGCCAGAATCCAACACGTCACCACGGGCCATCAAGGCAGCATTGGTGCAACCGTTTGGGTCAAAGAAGCCTTTGTCGGCGACAATGCGTACGCCTGCTCCCTCAGCGATTGCTTTCAGTATCGCGATGTCCAAGGAGTATCCATTTACATCAATATCTCCTTGAATTAGAGCGACTAAGATCTCAGGTCCTACGGGAAATGGTACCAACTCGACATTGAGAGCCTGTTCCGTGAAATAGCCTTCCGCCTGGGCAAAATAAAGCGGGGCATAGGATGCCAAAGGCAGGATTCCGACCTTTATATCTACGGGTTCAAGCGTATTCGTAGGTTCCGCAATTGGCTCCAATGGGGTTTCTTCTCCGGTCGGGGCTGCCGGCGCAGAGGTAGAGGTTGCAACCGGAGCACAGGCCGAGAGCAAAACAGCCAGGAAAATAAATGCGAATTGTGATTTTTTGACCATAAGTTTGATCCATTCAACGATCGTCAAAGTTGACCTATCTTACTCTAATTTTTACTATCCCTTAATCAATAGATATTTTCGCTAAGCAGCCGCGCTACTTCCTGGCGATGCTCTTCGCTGAATATAGTGCCGTGGGTAGTATTAGGTACATAGAGACATTTAAATTCGCTAAACAAGCCTCCCCAGGCTGTCTCACGATCCAAGCCCATAGAGTCATCACTAAAGATAGCCAGGCCGCGCCCGTTCAATGGACTTGGGGTGTAATTCACCCGGGCGATCCTTAGGTTTTCCGTAACACGGAGGGAATGCATATCTCGGCGAGGCCTACTTTTCGCTCGCCAGACCCGGTTTGTTAAACGATCAACAAGAGACCTGCTCTTCCTGCGGGCAAGCGTTTGGTCCGGGTAACGGCCATCCAGTACGGCCACTAACCCAATTTTCTGGCCCTGGGCTTCCAATTGTCTGGCTGTTTCGAAAGCCACAGCATTTCCAGCACACTGTCCGCCTAAATAATATGGCCCCTCGGGTTGAACTGCGCGGATCTGCTCGGCAAAAAAAGACGCCAATTTTTCCATTCGATCGAAGGGCTCAAGGTAGCCGTCCATGCCTGGGTATTCGAGGCCATATACCTTACAGGGAACCTTAAGCAGGCTGACTATCATCAATAAGCTCAGGGCGTGTGTACCCCCCGCCGGAACCATGAACAAAGCCGGAAACTGGCCATCTTCGCGTAAGACAACCACCGAACGATGTTTGCTGGTCGCTTTCGAATCTCCGATGACTTTGGCTAAAGCCGCAACCGTTGGGTGAGAAATCAGCGTTTGAAGGGGCAGTTTTCTTCCCAGTTTTGCATCCACTTCTGCCATCAATTGAAAAGCCGTCAGCGAGTGACCTCCCAGCATAAAAAAGTTATCTTGAATCCCTATTTTCTCTTTGCCTAACAACTCCTGCCACAGGATAACAAGGTTTTTTTCAATTTCTGTGTGTGGGGCAACATACTCGCTTCCCGAAGGCGAAGCTGCCCAATCGGGCTCCGGCAAAGACCGACGGTCGATTTTTCCGCTTTGGTTCAAAGGGATCTGTTCCAGGAAAACAAAGTTGGCGGGGACCATGTAATCTGACACGTGTGACAGCAGAAATTCACGCAACTTAACCGCCGAAACCACGCTACCCGGCTTCAAAGAAATGTAGGCAACGAGGGAAAGCTCATCACCAGCCTTGGGATTGGGCTTGCCAGCAACGGCCGCGGAGCTTACCGCCGCGTGTTTGCGCAGAGCGGATTCAATTTCCCCGGGTTCGATGCGGAAACCGCGCAGCTTGATCATCGCGTCGCCGCGACCTATGAACTCGAGGTTCCCATCCCCATGTAGGCGTCCAAGATCTTGAAGCAATAGAATCGATTTTCCAGGTTCCTCAGGGTCTTTAACAAAAATAGTCTCGTTTAAGTCTGGCCTGGCCCAATATCCGCGCATTGTCCCTTTACTTCTAACCGCAATTCTTCCAATTTGGTTCATGGCCAGGGGTGTTCCCGAATCGTCCACAATAAATATTTTCACCCACGGCCTGACGGCCATGGTTTGGGACCTGGAGCCCACGGATTGAAAATCGTAATCAATGCCTGCAATGCTTCCGGCTTCTGTGGAGCCCAGTGCAAATTCCAGGATGCAATTGGGCGAAAACCGTTTTTTCCAATTTTCCAAATGACGGATATCTAGTGCCTCCCCCCCGGTTTGCATAAAGCGAATATTCGGAAACTTTACAGAAAAGTCCTCCGGTAAGGTATCCAAAAATTTTCCGAACAGGCTGGACATCATTCCCGCAACAGTGATTTTATGATCGAGCAGCCATTGCGCGATTTCCTTGACGGTCATTGAATTTGGATCACATAAACATAATGTCCCTCCCGAAACAAAAGCTTCACACAAAGCTCCGGATGAAGCGCCAAAAGCGAACGAGTAGGGCAGCATGAAGCGGTCAGCGGCATCATGGCGAGAGAATTTAACATGGTTGACGTATCTGAAGGCCAGGCTGCGGTGGTCGTTGACTATCCCTTTGGGCTCCCCGGTGGACCCAGAAGTGTAGAAGACCGCGGCTAATGTATCCAGCTGAACTGAGACGGCAGGGTTTTCCGCGGAAACACTCGGGGCAATTTCATCCAGGTTGATGATGTCCAACTTGTCCTGGGACAGCTGACCGGCAAGAGTTAGGTTAGCCTGATTGGTGACCAATAGGCCGGCTTTGGCGGCGGCTACAATCGTCACTAGGCGATCCATCGAATGCGCCGGGTCAAGGCCAATAAAGAACTTTCCTGCTTTCCAGATCCCTAAAATAGCGACGACTGAAGCGGCTTCTCTGCCTATTAAGAATAGGACCGGCTCCTCGCCTTCTCCTCGAAGCGCGAGGATCCTGTGGGCCAACCGGTTGGCAAGGATATTCAAAGTGCGATAGCTATATTCTTTTTCCGCATCGATCAGAGACACGTGATCGGGACGCTCTTCGGCGTTTTGCGTGAAATAAGCGATAACAGGAATGAATTGAGAATCTTCCAATAAGGGTGTTAAATTTGGAGAAGCCGATATTTCTACCAGAATAGGGGACGTCTTCATGATTTAAACCTAATTATACCTAAGGAGATTGACTGATATTAAAGGAATGGTTTTCCCGAACTGCAAGGAAGATATTTTAGTTAAATCTCATGCTCAGGGCATAGCCAGCAAGCAGCTACTCTTACGGCCCTTGGTCGGCGAATTCCAGGAAAGAACCATCCCAGAACTCCTCTACCGGCACCACGGCTTCGATCAGGCCCTTCCCCACTGACCATGCCTGAAAGGCGATCATGCTGTCGGCATTGATACTGCCATCTGAGGTGAAGGACTGCCAGCACATTTGGCGCACTTCTTCTGGGTCCAACTGCGTAAATTCGGCCATCAGCTCAACGTTGCGATCTGTTTTCCCTTCATTGTAAAGTCGAACGCCTCTGAGATAAGCCAGCATAAAACGGTTTCCAGCTTCTCGGTTTTCAAGTGTAATAGTAGGGCCAAAGGCTATTAGCCCAAGCTGGGCTCCGGGAATCACATCCTCATACCCAACCCAAACCCGCGCAATTCCCGCATTTAACATGCGCGTAATCCCTGGCTCCCCAACTGTAGCGACATCGAGGGCTCCATTTTGCAAAGCCTCCATGCGATTTGCCAAGGGGACATCAACCCCTCCCAGATCCTCAAAGTGAAGGCCAATTGGCTCCAGCAGAATGTCCAATGTGAAATTAACGTACACCTCTGCCGGGGAAGTTTGTACGATCAAATCGTTGATGTTGTTTAGATCGTCGAGCTGACCAGAATCTAGTATTTCATTCCTAACCATCAAGCCGGCATTGGTACAGCCGTTTGGGTCGTAAAAGCCTTTGTCGGCGACAATACGTACGCCTGTTCCCGCTGCGACAGCTTTGAATGTCGCCAGATTCACAGAATTTCCATTTACGTCAATATCCCCTTGAATTAGGGCAACCGTAATTTCCGGGCCTGGGGTAAATGGCACCAGCTCGACATTAAGACCTTGTTCCGCGAAATACCCTTCCGCCTGGGCAAAATAAAGCGGAGCATAGGATGCTAAATTATAGATCCCGACCTTGATATCTATGGGTTCAACCGTATTCGTTGGTTCCTCACCGGGTTCCAATGGGGTTTGTTCACCAGTCAGCGCAGGCGGCGGAGGGGATGGGGTTGCACCGGGAGCACAGGCCGACAATAAAACAACCAGGAAAATAAATGCGTATTGTGATTTTTTGAACATAAGTTTGATCCATTCAACGATCGTCAAAGCTGACCTATCTTACTCTAATTTTTTTCATCTCTCAATCAGTAAATATTCTGGCTAAGCAGCCGCGCTACTTCCTGGCGATGCTCTTCGCTGAATATAGTCTGATGGCTAGTATTAGGTACATAGACACAATTGAATTCACTAAATAACCGTCTCCACGATGCCTCACGACTTGTGCCCTTAGAATCACTGCTCAATATAGCCAAGCCGCGCCCGGTCAATGGGCTTGGGGTGTAATTCGCGCGGGCGATCTCCAGGTTTTTCATAACACGGCGGGAATGCAGGTCGCGGTGCCAATTGCTTCTCACCCGCCGTATACGATTTTTGATCAAATTAGAAATATAGCCGCGGTTTTCCGGGTGGTGCAGGGTTGTCAAACGTTCAATAAGATATCCGATCCCCTTACGACGTGGCTTCAATTCGGGAAAAAGGCCATCCAGTATGGCAACTAAACGAATTTCCTGGCCCTGAGCCTTCAATTGCCTTGCTGTTTCGAAGGCGACTACGGTACCAAAACACATCCCGCCTAAATAATACGGCCCCTGTGGTTGAACCGCGCGGATCTGCTCAACAAAAAACGACGCCAAGGTTTCCATTCGGTTGTAGGGTTCAAGGTAGCCATCCATGCCCGGATATTCGAGGCCATATACCTTGCAAGGAACCTGAAGGGCCCCGACTATCATCATTAAACTCAAGGCGTGGGATCCCCCAGCCGGAACCATGAACAAAGCCGGAAACCGTCCCTCCTCGCGGAGAGCAATAACCGACCTATGCGTGTTTGTCATTTGCATGTTTCCGATAACTACGGCCAAGGCGGAAACGGTTGGATGCTTGATCAAGATCTGAAGAGGAACTTTTATTCCCAGTTTCTTCTCAATACTTGCCATCATTCGAAAAGCAGCCAGGGAATGCCCTCCCAGCATGAAAAAGCTATCTTGAATCCCGATCTTCTCCTTGGCCAGCAATTCCTGCCAGAGGGTTGTAAGATATTTTTCAATTTCGGTGCGCGGAGCAACGTATTCGCTCCCCGAATGCGAGGCTGCCCAATCAGGGTCTGGTAAGGACTGGCGGTCGATCTTTCCATTTCGATTCAGGGGCAGCTGCGCTAAAAACACGTAGTGGGCAGGGACCATATAATCAGGCACCCGCGAAGTCAAGAACTCCCGCAATTGAACGGCCGAGACAAAAGTTTCCGGTTCTAAAACAACATAAGCAACCAGCGTGATCTCATCACCGGCGTTGGGGTTGGGCTTGCCAACCACGACAGCAGAACTTACCGCGGCATGTTCACGGAAAGCGGCCTCAATTTCCCCGGGTTCGATGCGGAACCCGCGCAGCTTGATCATCGCATCGCCGCGGCCCATAAACTCGAGCTTGCCATCCGCATGCAGACGTCCAAGATCTTTGGACACTAGTATCTTTGTTCCAGGTTCCTCGGGGTCGTCTGCAAAAATAGTCTCGTTTAGGTCTGGCCTGCGCCAATAGCCGCGCGTTATACCCTTGCTTCTAACCGCAATGTTTCCAATTTGGTTAGCGACCACAGGTTTTCCGGAATCATCCACAATGAAAATCTTTACCCAGGGAAAGGGCTTGGCAGGCGCGGGGCGAGAACTACTGACTACAGACCGAAAGTCATAAAGAATATGCATGAGCACCCCCGCTTCTGTAGAGCCAAATCCATGCGAGAGGATGCATTTGGGCGAAAACCGTTTTTTCCAAGTTTCTAAATGGCGGAGATCTAAGGTCTCTGTGCCGCAGTGGACAAGGCGGATATCCGGGAACCTTGCAGAAAACCCATCTGGCAAGGTGCTCAAAAACCGCGTGAACAGACTGGGTATCATGAACGCAATCGTGATCTTACGATCAAGCAACCAGTGCGCAATTTCCTGAACCGTCATTGAATTCAGCTCACAAATAAACGCCGTGCCACCGGAAGCAAAAGCGCTATATAAGGGTGCGGTGGACCCGACAAAAGAAAGAGAGAAGGGGACCATAAAGCGATCATCCCGACCATAATTGTGCAGGTTGACATTATTTCCAGCTCTAAAGGATACGGCGCGCTGGTCCAGCATTACCCCTTTTGGCTCTCCGGTGGACCCCGATGTATAGAAGACAGCGGCTAAAGCGTCTGGTTGAATTGGTACGGCAGGGTCGTCCGGTGAAATGGACGGGTCAATTTCATCTAAATTGATGATGTCCAGCTTGCCCTCTGATAATTCTCGGGCAAGGGCTAGGTTAGCGTGATTGGTGACCAATAGGCCGGCTTTGGCCTCGCCGACCAGAGTCCTTAGGCGGTTTATCGGATCTGCGGTGTCTAGACCAATATAAAACTTTCCTGCCTTCCAGATCCCTAAAATAGAGACGACTGCGGCTGCCTCTCTGCCCAATAAGAAAAGTACCGGCTCCTCACCTTCTCCTCGAACCGCGAGAATGCTGTGAGCCAATCGATTGGCAAGGATATTCAATGTCCGATAGCTGTATTCTTTTTCCGTATCAACGACAGCCAGACGGTCGGGATACTTTTCGGCGTTTTGCGCGAAATAAGCGATAACGGGCTGGGATTCATCCAAAATTGGGTTGAACCGCTTGGAAGCCGATATTTCTACGAGATTGGGGGCTGCCTTCATAGACTAACAACCTAATTATACCAAGAAGTCTGACCGAGATTAAAAAATAGGCTTTCTCAGATTACAAGGATATTTCTTCGCTTGTATGCAGCTAGTTCTCAAGAGCCTGGTTGGCGAATTCAAGGAAAGAACCATCCCAGAACTCCTCCAGCGGCACCACGGCGTCAATCAGCCCTTTCTCAAAGGCCCATTCCTGAAAGTCGATCATGTTCTCGGCATTGATGCTGCCATCCGCAGTGAAAGCCTGCCAGCACATTTGGCGCACTTCTTCTGGGTCCAACTGCGTAAATTCAGCCATGAGTTCAATGTTTCGATCCGTTTTGCCTTCATTGTGAAGTCGAACGCCCTTGAGGTAGGCGATCATAAAACGATTGCCGGCTTCACGGTTGTCTTGTGTGAGAGTAGGGCCAAAAGCTAGAATACCAGCCTGACTGTCTGGAATCAGATCGTTATATCCTATCCAAAGCCTCGCAACGCCTGCATTTGAGACGCGCGTAATCCACGGTTCACCAAGTGAGGCGATATCGATGGCGCCAGTTTGCAAAGCATCCAGCCGATTTGCCAAGGGGATGTCAACCACTTCGAGATCATCAGTGCTGAGGCCAACGGGCTCTAAAAGAACATCCAATGTGTAATTATAGAATGCCACTGCCTGGCTGCTTTGGAGAATCAAATTGGGGACGTTGCTTAGATCGTCGAGCTGGCCGGAATCCAGTACTTCGTTACGCGCCATCCAGCCGGCAGAGGCGCAGCTATTGGAGTCGTAAAAGCCTTTATCGGCCACAACGCGTACACCGGTCCCCTCGGCAATCGCCGTGAACGTGGAGAGATCTACTGCGTATCCCATTACATCGATATCGCCTTGAATAAGGGCGACCAATAACTCCGAACCCGTCGTAAACGGCACAAGCTCCACGCTGATCCCCTGTTCTGCGAAATACCCTTCCGCCTGCGCAAAATAAAGCGGGGCGTAGGATGCTAAATTAAAGATGCCGACGTTTATATCTACGGGTTCGAATGTGTTTGTAGGTACTGCCGCTTGTTCGGAAGTAGGTTGTTCACCGGTCGGAGCAGGCGGCGGAGGGGATGGGGTTGCACCGGGAGCACAGGCCGCTAGCAATACAGAGATCAAAGCAAAAGTAATAAGTTTTTGTTTTAACATAAGTATCTTTACGCTCTCATCAAAGATAAATATCCAGATGTGTACCTTGCTCGCAGAACAACAGAGATTGTACTCCAATGGAGGTTATCTGTATCGTTCAGACTCTCACAAGGTAATTTGAAAAGTAGTGTTCTCCAGGTTGCATATAAAAAGTGCCAATTTAGTATGAATCTCTCTCGGCTTCAGCATTCCAGGGTGCAAGGATGGTGCTAAGTTTTTTCAACGCTAAGGTTGCAAAAAACCCTACCAGGGCAATAACTATCAGGGCGCTATATAAGTCGACGATCTTCAATGTTTGCCAGGAAAACCAGATTATTACCCCCAGCCCTTCACGCGAAGCAAGCAACTCAACCGCCAGAGTAACCACCAAGGCAATAGCAAAGGAAATCCTTACCCCGGCTAGAACCATGGGGAGGCTGCCCGGCCATACCACCCGTTGAAAGGTCTTTAATTTGCTGGCGCCATAATTTTTAGCCGCTTCAAAATAAACTGGAGAGAGTTGGCGCACCCCAGCCATGCTGTTGATCAAACTAGGAAAAAAACATGTGATCGCGACCGCAACTATTTTCGAGGTCTCGCCAATCCCAAAAATAATTAAGATCAAAGGAAACATTGCAAATTTGGGCAGAGGATGCAGAGCCGCAATAAAAGGATCTATCAACTTGCGCAGGCGAGGAGACCAGCCCATGGCCAGGCCAAGGGAGATGCCCGGCACAATTCCGCACAAAAGACCAATAAACAAGCGAGACAAGGTCGCTAACCCGTTGGTTGCTAAACGACCATCCAAGATCATTTGCCACAGGTTAGCTAGGATTCGGCTGGGGGCTGGGAAAAAAAGTCTGGAGATATATTCCCCGCTGGCAAGGATCTCCCAAAGCAGGAAAAAACCCGCAATTACTATGAGCGGAAACAAACTATCGAACCGGTTTTGGATAGTACTCGGGGGCCGTTTCATTGGACGATTCTCAGGTCTTTCCGCACATCATCCTTGATCATTTCCCATATCTCCCGCCGAATGCGAATAAGGTCTGGGTGCTGCTGATCCATAATGTTAAACTGGCGCTTAAATGGGATAGAAATATCCGCTCGAATAAACCCTGGCCGGCCGCTCATCACTAAAACCCGGTCCCCCATATGGATGGCCTCATCTATGTCGTGCGTGACATAAATAACGGTCTTGCGGTGCTCTCTCCATATCTTCAATAACTCTTCCTGCATCAACAAACGGGTTTGTGCATCTAGTGCGCCAAAAGGCTCGTCCATTAGCAACATTTGAGGGTTAGTTAAGAACGCTCGTAAAATCGCTACGCGCTGGCGCATCCCGCCAGACAGCTCATGCGGATAGTTTTTGAAAAAGTCGCCCAGACCAACTCGCTGCAAAAAATCCCCCGCCTTGGCCTGGCGCTCGGAAACGGAAACCCCGCGCATTTCCAACCCAAAGGCAACGTTTTCCAGCACTGTCATCCATGGAAACAAACCCTGATCCTGAAATACCATCGCGTTTCGGGGTTGATCCTTTCGAACTGGTTCATCAAAAATAATCTTGCCCCGGGTCGGTGGAATCAGCCCCGCAATGATCTTTAATAGGGTGGTCTTTCCGCAACCGCTTGGCCCAACAATACACACAAATTCTTCACGTTCGATCTTTAGATCAAGTTCTTTAAGCGCAACGACTTCTCCTCGCAGGGAGGAATAAACTTTTGAGAGTTGAACGCATTGAAGTGACATTCTGTTTGACGATTTCCATTTTTTTGGAATGGGCCGAATTATACTTTATCGCAAACATCTAAGGCATGAGTCTGTGCCGATCGACATCCATCCGCAAAGCCAACCCGGAAGCAGCTAAAATGAAACTGGGCAGGAGTATCTGATGAGATTGAGCCATTATTTACAGGATTTCGGCTATGTGGCCGCAAAACCCCTAAATTCGCCGGGGATAAGCTGGCGTGAACAGGATGGCGATCTAAGCCTGTCGCACAACGAATGCCACATTTGGGCCATCCATCTGGACCAAAGCGGCGAATGCGTTCAGCGCCTTGCTCACTATCTTTCACCACCTGAGGCAAGTAAGGCAAGCCAATTTTATGGCGAAGTTCATCAACATCGTTATACCGTGGGGCGAAGCTTGCTCAAAATCCTGCTTAGCATCTACACCGGCATTCAACCCGACGAGATTGAGCTGCAAACTCAGAAAGCGGGAAAGCCCTATCTGCCGAACACCGATCTCCAGTTCAGCAAAACTGCTTCCGGTCCTTTTGGATTAATTGCAATTACTTGGAGAATCGATGTTGGGATAGATATCGAAAAAAATAAAAAACTTGCTGAGGCCGCCCAATTGATCAAATCCTCCTTTTCAAGCAGCGAACATCTTGCTTTTCAAAAAATGTCCCCATCAAAAAAGACCCGAGCGTTCTTTAATGGCTGGACGAGAAAAGAGGCAATAGTAAAGGCCCTTGGAACAGGCCTCGGCTTAGCTCCTGACCAATTCACTGTTTCTCTCGACTCTTCTCCGGTCTATGAATTCAATATCCCCGGTATTCCGGCGGAGTTGCCTGCTAACTGGACGCTCAGATCCTGGTCGCCGGCCGCAGGTTATCAAGCCGCGATCGCAATCCGATCCTCCAGTGTGGCGTTGTCATTTTATAGGTTGACTGCCTAAAGCTTTCCGAAATTATATGGTCCCTAAGGGCAAGTCCTTTTTAGTGGGCCCGCAAGGATTCGAACCTTGAACCAAGCGGTTATGAGCCGCCTGCTCTACCCTTGAGCTACGGGCCCTTGCAGT
>CAZNFL010000035.1:0-31574 GCA_964572455.1 uncultured Anaerolineaceae bacterium | reverse complement strand
CGGACGCGGGTTCGATTCCCGCCATCTCCACCTCAAGGCCCGCTGCACAGCAGCGGGCCTCTTGTTTTACAAATCACGGGGCTTGCCTGTATACTTCCGGTACATTTTGGTCTAAGGACAATCATGCGACAAGTTTTTGCCCTTACTATTTGCTGCTTGCTGTTGGTCGGCTGTTCCGGCGCGCAAGTGGATGCCGATACTGTTGCCACTATCGTAGCCGCCACCTTGCAAGCCGGCGCGCAGCCCACTGCCGAAGGCGGGGGATTGCAGGCTGTTACTGGATTAGTTGAAGGCAGTATCTGTTACCCCAGCGAGGGTATCCCACCGATGAACCTTTACCTTCAGCTGGCCGGGTCCGCCGAGGCAGTCGTCATCCCGATCGCTCAAGACCAAAGCTCATTCAGCGCAGATGTGGCTGCGGGAACCTACACAGCCTTTGCCTGGCTGCCCGATTTTTCTTATGGCGGCAGTTATTCGCAAATGGTGGTTTGCGGCCTGACGGCGGATTGCACGGATCATTCGCTGGTCCAGTTTGAGGTTACCGCCGGCGCCACCACCGCCGGGGTCCACGTGTGCGATTGGTATGGCTCCCCCGGCGGTGCTCCTCACGTCCGCGCCGCCGGGGAACAGCCCTATGGATAGTCCAGCCATGACTGTGGAGATGTATCACTATCAGCATAAATTAACGAAAACGATTGTTTGTAACGGTTCGGGTTTGAGAATTCAAACACAGCCGTGTATTTATCACCCGTAACTCCAACATTCTGGATTGTCGAGTATCTGTTCCCTCCGGTCAAATTAGCCCAAGGTAAGATTTCTTTGCGGGTGACAGCATTGACAATCCTCATCCATAAAACCTCGTTTCCCTTTATGTTCGCCCCCGCGAATTTAATTCCTTTCCTCTCTATTTTTACCGTATGCTGATATGGTTCATCCCTCTGCGTATTTTCTGGGACGGTGATGGTTGTTTTGTATATAGCCATTTTTCTCCTGCTTAATCCCGGCGATGCTTTGCTTCACTGGAGCCGCCGCATTTATGTGGGGGCAAAATCCATACTGATGTATTGCCCAATTGCAATTAAAACAAAGGATTCTAATTGTTTTTGGAAAGCCTGCTCGCTTTATGTCTACATAAACCGTTGATGGTGACAAACTTCTTCTATGCCGGTTGCCACCGCCCTCTACATGGTCGAAAGTCAGAAACTCTATGTTTTTCTCGCCGCAGCAATTACATTTCCCTCCATAAGCTTTTATTAATTCTAACCTTAGACGATTACGATAGTCCTCCTGTCTTTCCCTCACGCATTTTTTACATTCTGATTTATTGCTCTTATAAAAAGCATCCGGATCGAACATCGAACCGCATCTATTACACATTTTCATTTTATATAAGCCTCGTTACCCCCGGAATTCATATTGAACTTTCAGATCCTTTAACAGAATTTTCCCATCCATAATAAATCATGCCAACAAACCAGAGCATTTCAAGACCTGTGCCGTTATATTGCATATCATCTGGATTAACTGGGTGCAATATCAGAACTTGAGGAAATTGCGTTATAAGGAAAAAATAACCAATTAGAATTGGTATCCAAACGACTCCGGATGTAGCGTAAAGTTTTCTGCTCTTCACCTTATCGCGTATGCTGTTACGATGCGCTTCAAAATACGGATTAACAAGTGTAAGCACAGCCAAAATGTCCACGACATAAAAACCGGCCCCAATTATCATTATCATTAAATAGACTAATATTACCGGTACGGTGAGCAGAGTACCTCCCCATTCTTTTGGTGCTTGAGAAACCAGGTAGAAACCAACCTTAGCAACACCGTACAATAGTATGGAAGCCAAGACGTACTTCAATGGCCTATCGGGAGATTCCCCTTTATTTAGTTCCTTGGATATATTCATAACCTGTTATCCCGCGCCTTGTAAGAAAAAAATATATCTGTCAACATTAAGTCTTGTCTATTCCAATTATAAAGTAGCCGGAGCTCTGGCGGCTTCCCCCCGCCTAGATCGCCTTTCCTAGCTAATTCCGGTGCAACGCGGGTGCAACCCGCGTGGATAAAGTAGAAACTGTATACGCTATAAACTCAAATTTCCCCGTATTTTCTCTAAGAATTTTAAGTTTGCCGTATAATTCTAGTTACAGACTCGAACTCATAAGCCTCTGGTCAGCGCATAAGCTCCTTGATTGTAGATGGATGTGCAGCCCTTAACGGCAAATTCTCACTTGTGGTTAGTGAAAAGCAGCAAGATTAACCCGATTAACACGGCCAGTGAGCCCGGCCAATACATAGTGCCGACAGAAAAAAGCCATAGCACAGAATAGATGATAGTGAATAATCCGAATGCAACGGCCAAGCCTAGGCGCTGCCATAGGTAAAAAAGCAGCGTTCCACAATAAAGAGCTGCAAACAATAATAGAATTGTGATGCCCTGCTCACCGCGAGCTTGGTACCAAGTTAAATGTTGCACAACCTGTTGGCTGGGATCGCCGCCCACAGGAATTTCGTTGACCATAGTGCCACCAAAGGTGAAGAAAATGATTAATCCGGCGATCACTGACCAAATGGCAGCAAAAATAAAGAGAAATTTTGGCAGGCGGGTGATGAATGCAGGAGCGGACATACGATCATTTTACAATGGTTGATTATAAATGGGTAAGTAATCAAGCGGGAATTTCAATGGCCAGACTAAAATCAATTTGACGCTTTGTACTTTGCGCACCATAGTGCGCCCTTTCCTTATCTAGCCTACCGAGACAGAGATCTCCTTTGTGATACCATGCGACTTGAAAATGCAACCGCAACTGCTGCTATATGGTTCCACCGGCTTTTTGGGTGAGGCTATTGCACGTCTCGCCGTGCAGCAGAGCCTCCCCTTTGTCATCGCAGGCCGGGACGGTAACAAGGTGAAAAGACAAGCAGTTGAGTGGGGCGTGGAACACCGCGTCTTCAATCTTGATGATTCCGCAGCGATGGATCAAGCCCTCAAAGGCGTCACTGCCGTGCTGCATTGCGCTGGGCCTTACCTATTCACGTCCAAACCAATGGTGGGTGGCTGCCTGCGATCCGGGGTCCATTACATGGACCTGACTGGTGAAATTCCGGTATACGAAGCCATCGCGGCGCGGGATGCCGAGGCTAAGTCGCAAGGAGTAATGCTTTTGCCTGGCGTTGGTTTCGACGTGGTGCCGACAGATTGTCTCGCTGTACACCTCAAGCAGCGCTTGCCATCCGCCTCACGCTTGACCCTGGCCTTCCAGGTTGACGGGCCCGCAGGCCTGCCGCCGGGGACCCAGCGAACGGCGATTGAGCTGATTCCATTTGGCAACCGGGTGCGGCGCAATGGGCGGGTAGAGACACCCGAATGGGGCACAAGGTCTCGCATGATTGATTTTGGTCGTGGTCCAGTTGAGGCGAGACGCCTGCCTTGGGGAGATGTATTTACGGCGTACTACAGCACGGGTATTCCTAACATTGAAGATTATGCAGTTCTTCCTCAACGTACCCGGCGACAACTAGCTTTGGTCGAATATACACGTCCTTTGTTCCGGTTGGGGATTATGCGCCGGCTATTCAAACTCACAGTGAAACCAGGCCCGACTGTCGACGAGCAAGCTCGCACAGTCACCCACGTTTGGGGAGAAGTGGAAGATGATCAGGGAAACAAGGCCACTGCCCGCTTGCATGGCCCGGAAGCGGGCGTGGTATGGACCTCTCGGGCGGCGTTGGCAACAGCAAAGAAGGCCCTGGCCGGTGAGGTTTTAGCTGGGTTTCAAACCCCGGCTCTGGCCTATGGACCAGATCTGGTTATGGAATGTGAAGGAGTCACCCGCGAGGACCTTAATTAACCTCGCAGACCAGCCCCTTCAAATATTCCCCCTCCGGAAAATTTAACGCAACCGGATGATCGCTGCCCTGGCTGAGGCGCCGCAGGATGCTGGCGTCTACGCCGGCATCCAACGCGGCGCCGGCCACGATCTTCTGGAACAACGCCGCGTCGATGCCGCCCGAACACGAAAAGGTGACCAGCAAGCCGCCGGGTCGCAGCAACTTGAAGGCCAGCAAGTTGGTGTCCTTGTAACCGCGAGCTGCCCGTTCAGCCTGAGCTTTGGTAGGCGCGAACTTGGGTGGGTCGAGAACCACCAGATCGAACTGGCGGGCTTCGTCGCGGAAACGGCGAAGCACCTGGAAAACGTCGCCCTGGATAAATTCCGCTTGAGCTTTCTCAAAGCCATTCAATCCCAAATGGTCCTTGGCCAGATTTAGCGCCTCACCCGATTCCTCGACCAGGGTCACCGCGTTCGCCCCACCCTGCAACGCATTGAGCGCAAAGCCGCCGGTGTAAGAGAAGCAGTCAAGCACCGCCCACCCCTTGGCAAGCTGCCGCACCAGCAGCCGGTTGGCGCGCTGGTCGAGGTAGAAGCCAGTCTTGTGCCCGCCGGCCAGGTCGACCTGGAAGGCCAACGCGTGCTCTGTGATCCGCACTGTCGTTTCCGGCAATTCGCCGCACAACAGACCGGCCCGCGGCGGCAAGCCTTCCAGCTTGCGCACCTCGACATCCGAGCGTTCGTAGATCGCAGCCGGCTCACACAGTTCCACGAGGGCATCGGCTATCTGCTCCCGCCAGGCTTCGGCGCCAGTACTCAAGCATTGCAGCACGAGTACTTCACCGTATTTATCCACCACTAGCCCGGGTAGCCCATCCGATTCGGCGTGGACCAGGCGATAGGCATTGCTCTCAATTTCCAGCGCCGCTCGAGATTGAATGGCGCGCGCCAGGCGGCTTTTGAAGAAGGCCGCGTCGATATTCTCTTCGCGATCCCAAGACCAGACCCGCGCGCTGATCTGTGACTGCTGGCTATACGCAGCCTGGCCGAGGAACATTCCCTCTGCAGAGATCAGCTCCACCGTCGCGCCCGGCTTAGGTTCGCCGTGCACTTCAGCCACCGCCCCGGAGAATACCCAAGGGTGGCGGCGCAGCAGCGAGCGGTCGCGGCCGGGTTTGAGTACCAGTTGGGATCTAATTGTCATGTTGCATTATTCTGCAAGATTTCCCTAAGCTATACTGCGCTTTATGAACGTTTCCGCTCTGGCACAACTGCGCCTGGCCAACCAGCAGATCTCAAGCCAGAAGTTTAGCACCCCTGCCGCGCTGACGAGCTGGATGGGCGGCTTGCAGGCCCAGGATTTTCCGGCCGTGCGCTGGGCGTTGGCCTTGCGCTTGAAAGGCAAGACTACCGAGGCGAGCATCCAGCGGGCGATTGCCAGGAAAGCGGTCTTACGCACCTGGTGCATGCGCGGCACCATCCACCTGGTGGCGCCGCAGGATGCGCGTTGGCTGATCTCCCTTACCGCTGAAAGGCTTGTGGCCGTCGCCCGCCCGGTCGAAGCGGCCTTGGGACTGGACGAAACCACTGTGGCCAAGAGCAACAAATTGCTGGCTCGTGAGCTACAGGGAGGTCAGGCGATCGAAAGGCATACCCTCTACAGCTTGCTGGAGAAGGCGGGCATCTCCACCAGAGGGCAGCGCGGTTACCACCTGCTGTGGCGCGCCGGCATGGCCGGGCTGCTCTGTTTTGGCCCAGCCACCGGCAAGCAGACGACCTTCGCGCTTCTGGATGAATGGGCGCCTGCGACCAAGGCGCTTAACCGCGAGGCGGCCGCGGCCGAATTAGCCCGCCGTTATTTTCGCAGCCGCGGGCCGGCCAGTAGTGAACGATTGGACCTGGTGGAGCGGCCTGGCCCCGGCCGCGGCCCGCGCCGCCCACGAAGAGATTCGCGGCGAGCTGGTAGCGGAGGTCGTCGACGGCCAGAGCTACTGGATGCCACCGCCAAAGGCGGGATCCAAAGGCGCAGATTTTTTTTATTGCCGGGGTTCGATGAATTCGTACTAGGTTACAAAGACCGGAGTGCGGTGCTTGACCCCAGGTTTGCCTCTGGGATCGCCTATAGCAATGGCATATTTTTCCCCACGATGGTCAGCAAAGGCCGCATCGTCGGGATTTGGAAGCGATCGGTCAAGAATGGGAAAGTCAGTTTAGCAGCCCAACCCTTCGAAAAACTTACCAGCAAAGAAGAAGGCTTATTTAAACAGGCTTCCAGAGGCTACGCCCGTTTCCTTGGACTTGAGTTGGCGTAGCTCCTAAGGAATTACACCCAGCTTCTTGCCCGCCATTTCGATCTCGTCCATGGCGTGCTCGATCTCTTTGGGTTCATGGGCCGCGGTTACCGTGGCGCGCAAGCGTGCCAAATCCGGCGGGACAGCCGGCGAAACCACGGGCAGCACAAATACGTCTTTCTTTTGTACCTCGCGGGTCATGGCGAAGGCCACTTCATCTGCGCCGCAAATAACAGGCACGATGGCGGTTTCCGTGTACAGGGTATTGAAACCGCGCTGTTTGATGCCTTGGATAAATTGATCGGCATTAGCGCGCAGTTTTTTAACGCGCTCAGGTTCTTCGAGGATGATCTTGAATGCCGCATTGGCGGCGGCCGCCTGGGCCGGTGGCAAGGCCGCCGAAAAGATGTAAGCCCGGCTGGCGTGCCGCAGATAGGCGATCAGGTCTGCGCTGCCGGCCACATAGCCGCCCACCGAGGGGATGGTCTTGCTCAGGGTTCCCATCTTAATGTCGATGACGTCGCCCAGGCCAAAATGCTCTTCGATGCCGCGGCCCGTAGCGCCCAGCACGCCAAGGGAGTGTGCTTCGTCGATCATCAGCCAGGCGCGGTGCTTGCGACATAGCTCCACCATGCGCGGCAGGTCAATAATGTCCCCGTCCATACTGAACACTGAATCGGCTATGACCAGCTTGGTGGAACTGGCCGGGGCTTCTTCCAGCCGGCGCTGCAAGTCGTCCAGGTCGTTATGCTTGAAGCGCACGAAACGGGCGCCAGACATCATGCAGCCGTCCACGATGCTGGCATGATTGAGCTTGTCGGAGAATACATAATCGTGGCGGCCCACCAAAGTGGAGATGACGGTGAGGTTGGTGACATAACCTGAGGAATAGGTGATGGCTGCTTCGGCGTGTTTGAAATTTGCGATCGTCTCTTCAAGCTCGACGTGCAGTTCCAGGCTGCCGGCCAGGCTGCGCACACCGTGAGTACCCGTGCCGTATTTGTCGATAGCCGCTTTGGCCGCCGCATTGATCTTGGGATGCCCGATCAACCCCAGGTAGCTGTACGAGGCGAACATGCCCATCTCGCGGCCGCGCACCAGCACGCGGGCGCCGCCGCGCAGTTCCGTGATGGGCTGGTTGTAATAGTAGAAGTCCAAGTCTTTCACCTGCTGGACGCGTTCGATCATGGCGTTAATACGCTTGGAGACAGCATCATCGTATCGCGGCTTTGCCATGATTTGTTTTTCCAAATAACCTGTGAATGAGTTTAGCTTAGGCAGCGCGGGCTGTCAAATGATCGAGAAAAGTACAGTGCGACACGCTGTCCAGAGAGCCCTAGCCGCGTATGCGTTCCAACATCAGAACCATAATCACGCTGCAGATCAGGTGGCTCTCTTCCGCTTCGCTAAAATCAGCAACTTTTTCAATTGCGAAGCGGCCCTCAAAAAAGGCGGGCTGCTTTTTTAGGGTCAGCACCCGTTTGCCGATATAACTAACGTGATAAATCGGGTGGAAAACAAAACCGGAGAAGATCCCCAAGATGGGTAGCCCAGAAAACACAGAGTCCAAAAATCGCACCCAACCGTTTTCCTCTTGAATACCGCCTACTTCGCTGCCGTTGGCGTCGAATAACTCGTATGTCGCTTTAAAAATAGACCGCGCTCCTTTACGGCGGACCTGGCCAAGAGAAACTCCGGAGGCACTGCTTATGTTGTACTTTGCAGACCAATCGATAACACGGTCAGCCTTTAGTTGATAGAGTTGCCGGGTTTGTTCGGAATCGGCGAAGATCTTGACATCTTCTTTGAGCGCCAGGAACTTCTGTTTAACGTAGAGAACTAAAGCCCCGGAAGAGTCGGTCACACGCACCTGCGGGCTTAAGGCCAGGATCTTAAATGAAAGGCTGAGCGGGAAATTGAGCATTTTTCCTCCAAGGCTTTAGTATAAGTTGATTTTAGAATCGGTATCCCCTCTAATCCTTAAAGAGCTGTCATTTTTCATTTGCCAGCTTATGCAAACCAACGTCATCCAACGTAGGCACGCCGAGCTGTTTCGCCTTATCCAGTTTAGATCCTGCATCCTCGCCCGCAACTTGGTTGTAATAGTAGAGGTCAGCGTCTTTCGCCTGCTGGACGTGATGGCAAATCCATTGGCTCTTCCTGGGACGGAGTGAGTTTAGCTTAGGCGGCGCGGGCTATCAAATGACAGGAAACATTGGTGTTGACGAATCATGCGGAAGTTGTAAACTTGGCCGAGAATGCCAACGAAGATGCGTGCCTTGAAGTTGATGAGCATAATTACCTTGTTGGCGCTTGTGCCGGCGTGCGCTTCGCCGCAATCCACGGAGACTCCAACGCTGGCCCTCCCCAGCTCAACAATTGAAAGTCAACCCACGCTGGCGCCTACACTGCCAGAACCAACGGAGGAGCCAACATTGGCTTCTGGGAGCACGCGCATATCTGAAATCGACGGCATGGAGCAAGTCTACATTGAGGCCGGCGAGTTCCAAATGGGAACAGACGACTCGGAGGCAAAACAAGAGAATACAGGCGGCGTTGCCTTGCCTGAGGTGCCTGCACATACTCTATTTCTGCCGAGTTACTGGATCGATAAATACGAGGTCACCAACCGGCAATACAGTCTGTGTGTCGCTGACGCGGAATGCGAAGCCCCACGATTAGAGGTCACCTACCTGGGGTTCGAATATTACGCCAACCCCGAATACGCCGAGTACCCCGTGACTTACGTGGACTTTTTTATGGCAGAGGACTATTGCACCTGGGCAGGACGCAGACTGCCGACCGAGGCTGAATGGGAAAAGGCCGCCCGCGGCCCGGACGGCCGCAAATATCCGTGGGGTTCCGAGGCGCTAACAGGCGCCCGCGGGAATTTCTGCGATGGCAACTGCCCGAAAGCCCACGCAAATCTTGGTTTTGATGATGGTTATGCAGAAACAGCCCCGGTGGGATCGTACGCTGCAGGGGCCAGCCCATATGGAGTGATGGACATGGCCGGCAACGTGTGGGAATGGGTGGATACGATTCCTGGTCCATATCCCTACGACCCGCTGGATGGCCGAGAGGCGGAGGAGATCCGAGGATCTGAAGAGGTCGCTTTTGGAGAAGGGCCTCAGAGAATGTGGCGTGGGGGCACCTGGGCCAACGGAACCTGGTGGATGCGCGCCACGGTTCGTTACCATTCCGTCCCCCATTATTTCCATAATAGCCTGGGATTTAGATGCGCGGCTTCTGACTAATCTGATCTGGGCCGTTTGACCAAAGCCAGCAAGGCCTTCTCGTCCAGGGTCGCCACACCAAGCTGCTTGGCCTTGTCAAGCTTGGAGCCCGCATCCTCGCCCACCACAACGTAAGAACTTTTCGCGCTCACTGAATCCGCCACTTTGCCGCCGAAGCTTTCGATGAAATCCTTGGCTTCCTTGCGGCTCATGACCGGCAAGGTGCCGGTGACCACGAAGGTGAGCCCGGCAAACGGCTGCGGGCCGCTGGGCCGCTTGGGCGGCTCGGACACCGGCCAAAACCCGGCTTTCTTCAGTTTTTTCAGCACGGCGCGGTTGGTGCTCTTGGCGAACCAATCCACAATGGCCTGGGCGATGCTGGGGCCGATACCTTCAATGTCATCGATATCATCCACGCTGGCGGCCGCCAGCTGGTCCAAGTCGTGGTATTTGCGCGCTAGTTTCTGCGCCACCACGTCCCCTACCCCGCGAATGCCGAGCGCGGTGATGGCCCGAGACAACGACCGATTCGAAAGTGTCGCCTGGATTGATGCAATCAGGTTATCTGCCTTTTTATCCGCAAATCCTTCTAGTTTCAGTAAGTCTTCACGCTTGATCGAATAGATATCTGCCGCATCCTTAATAAGCCTAGCTTGGATCAGTTGAATTACGATCTTCTCCCCCATGCCCACTACGTCCAGCACAGCGACAAAGTGTTCAACGTTGCGCACCAGCTGCTCCGGGCAGGCCGCGTTGACACAATACCAGGCCACCTCGCCTGCCAGGTGCTCCACGGGCTGGCCGCAGACCGGGCAAACCTTGGGCGGTACATATTTCTTCTCTTTCCCCGTGCGCGCTGCCACCACGGGGCCGATCACGTAGGGGATCACGTCGCCGGCGCGCTTCACCAGCACGCGGTCGCCGACGCGGATATCCTTATCTTCGATGTAGTCGAAGTTGTGCAGGGTAGCCTGCTTCACAATGACCCCGCCTATCCCCACCGGCTCGAGCATGGCGTAAGGGGTCAGCACGCCCGTGCGGCCCACGTTCACGCCAATACCCTGCAAGGTCGTGGTGACCTCCAGCGCAGGGAACTTGTAAGCGATCGCCGCGCGCGGGTCTTTACCCACGTAACCCAGGTCCTCGGCCAGGCGCAGGTTGTTGATCTTGACCACCATGCCGTCTACTTCGTAAGGTAATTCGTCGCGGGTCGCCATCCACTCTGCGTAGGCCGCCAGTACCTCGTCGAGGTTCTTGCATAGCCGCGATTGAGAAGTCACGGGAAAGCCAAGGCCGCGCAGCAGCTCGAGGGTTTCCCACTGGGTGCTGGGCGCTTGGCCGCTGGCGCGGACGATATTGTAGGTAAACAGGTTCAGCGGCCGGGCAGCCGTGATGGCTGGGTCCAGTTGGCGCAGGGTGCCGGCTGCCGTGTTGCGCGCCGTCTGGTAGATCTGGCCGCCCTCTTCAGCCTGACGCTTGTTCAGCGCCTCAAAGTCGACCTTGGTGAAGAAGACCTCGCCGCGCACGTAAAGGTCGGCGGGCGCTTTGGGCCTGGATCTGTCGACGGGGATGCGCAACGGCAGCGACCGCAGCGTGCGCAAGTTGGGGGTCACATCCTCGCCGACCTCGCCATTGCCGCGGGTGGCGCCCTGGACGAACAGGCCATCCACGTAGTGCAAGACCACCGAGAGGCCATCCAGCTTGGGTTCCGCTACAAAGCTGGCCTTGCGCACTCGCTCATCGATCCGGCTGATGCGCTCAAACCAGGCGCGCAGGTCGGCCTCGTTGAAGGCGTTGGCCAAGCTTAGGATAGGCGCCGGGTGGCGAACTTTACTGAATTTTGCCGAGGGCTGGGACCCGACCCGCTGGGTGGGCGAATCGGGGGTGATCCATTCCGGGTGCTGCTCTTCAATGGCGCGCAGTTCGGCCAGCAGCTTGTCGTACTCAACATCGCTGACCACCGGCTGGTCCAGCACGTGATAACGGTAATTATGGTCATTGATCGCGCTGCGCAGCTCTTCGAGCTGGCGGTGAAGAGAAGAATCGCTCATGGTGAAAGATTATACAATAGCGATTATCGAACCCCGCATTCACTCAAAACGGAGGACTCCCCGCCTTCAGCCTCTTGAAATCTCATAAAACGGCGCGATAATAGGAGGAATGGTCAACGAAGATATAAACAAACCTTGGGCAGAGCTGACGCCCAACGACATACTGAAGATCCACCTGCTGGAGGGTTACAACGGGCTGATAAAACGCGGCCCAGCTTCCATGTGGCCCAGATTTGCTTTTGAAAAAGCCTTAAAGTACATTCCTTCCGATCCGCGCTGTATGTGGTGTAGAGCTCCTTTCAGAGGGTTCGGGGCTCCTTTTATGCGCGCCATTGGTAAGGATAAATCCAAATACAACCCAAATTTTTGCGCAGAATGCGAACACTTCGTGCGCACGTACAACGCGGGCACTGAGGTCGATTTATCTTTATTGTTTGCAGATATTCGCGGGTCCACCACCCTTGCCGAAAAGATGAGCGCGGCAGAATTCAGCAGCCTGATCAACCGCTTTTATACGGTAACAAGCAAGATCCTGGTGGAGGCCTTGGCTTATATCGATAAACTTGCCGGGGACCAGGTTTCTGCTTTCTTCTCTCCCGGAATGGCTGGCCCTCACCAGTACAAAGTTGCTGTAAAGTCGGCAATAGCAATCCTCGAAGCCACCGGCCACTCAGACCCCGGCGGGCCTTGGGTGCCGGTCGGCATTGGAGTGCATGGCGGCCTGACCTACTATGGGGCCGTGGGCACCTCTGAAGGGCTTACCGACCTCACCCTACTGGGCGACCCGCCCAATACCGCCGCACGTCTAGCCTCCACTGCTAAAGCAGGCGAGATCCTGATCAGCCAGTTTGCCGCCGAAAAGGCTGAACTGGATACCACCGGCTTGGAGATGCGCGCTCTGGACCTGAAGGGCAAAAGCGAGACCGTTAACGTTTGGGTGCTGGCTTCACAAACGAAGTAACCAATCTGCTGCTTTATCCTCATGGCTAAACCAGTCATCCTTGCCATTGACGATGAAATCCAGGTGCTTAACGCCGTCGAACGGGATCTGCAGGCGCGTTACTCAAAGGATTACCGGGTCTTAAAAGCAGCTTCGGGAGCCGAAGCGCTTGAACTGGTTAAGAAATTAAAGCAGCGCAATTCACCCGTGGCTTTATTTCTGGTGGACCAGCGCATGCCGGGCATCTCCGGGATCGAGTTTCTTAGCGAGGCGCGTAACTTCTATAAAGACACCCGCCAGGTGCTGCTTACTGCTTACGCGGATACGGAAGTGGCCATCGCCAGCATTAATACCATCGGCTTGGATCATTACCTGATGAAGCCCTGGAACCCCCCCGAGGATTTGCTGTACCCGATCCTGGATGACTTGCTGGCTGAATGGACCCTGGCCGCAGAGCTGCCCTACGAAGGCATCCGCGTAGCAGGCACGTTATGGTCGGCAAAGAGCCATACCATCAAGGATTTTTTAGCCGGCAACCGCATCCCCTACCAATGGTTAGATATCGAAAAGGACAATGAGGCTCGCCTTCTTGTGGAATCTGTAGAAGGCGGCAAGGGGGAATTACCCCTCGTCTTTTTTCCGGACGGCAGCGTGCTGGTCTCCCCGGAAATCCGCGCCCTCGCAGAAAAGATCGGCATTCGCACCCAAGCCACCCAAAAGCATTACGACCTGATCATCATTGGCGGCGGGCCGGCCGGTTTGGGCGCAGCGGTGAATGCCGCCTCGGAAGGATTGCGTACTTTGATGATCGAGCGCCAGGCCACTGGCGGCCAGGCCGGCACCAGCTCGCGCATCGAAAATTATCTTGGGTTCCCCAAAGGGATTAGCGGTTCAGATCTGGCCCGCCGCGCGACGGACCAGGCGCTGCGGCTGGGCTGCGAAGTGCTCACCGCCCGGGAGGTTATCAAGGTGCGCGTGCAGGATAACTACAAGATCCTCACCCTGGATGATGGGACCGAATTATCCTGCCTGGCGCTGCTCCTCACCACCGGCGTCACGCTGCGCCAACTGGATATCCCCGGCATCCAAGACTTGCAAGGTGCGGGCATTTACTATGGGGCGGCCTTGACCGAGGCCCGCAACTACAAAGGCGAACTCGTCTACGTTATTGGCGGAGCCAACTCGGCTGGCCAGGGGGCCATTTGGCTCTCGCAATTTGCTAAGCAGGTGACCATTTTGGTGCGCGGCGCGTCACTCGGAGAAATGTCCCAATACCTTGTGAGCCAGATCAGAGCCACTCCCAATATCAATGTCCTTTCGCGCTCCATAGTTGCGGAGGTTAGGGGCAAAACCCGTTTGGAACAGATCGTCATAAAAAATATCGACACGGGCGAATTGCAAACGGTGGATGCCGCTGCTATGTTCGTTTTCATCGGGGCGGCAGCCCATACTGAGATGGTGGCGGGCTTGGTGGAACGCAACGCCCAAGGTTTCATCCCTACTGGGCCGGACCTATTGAAGGATGGCAAGTGGCCAAAAAGCTGGACGCTTAAACGCGATCCGTTCCAGTTGGAAACCAGCGTGCCCGGCATCTTCGCCGCTGGGGACATTCGGGTCGGGGCGGTGCGGCGGGTAGCCTCCGCAGTAGGCCAGGGCGGACACGCCGTCAGCCTCGTTCACCAATACCTGAAGACCGTATGAGCCTCGCCACCCTGAAGAAGATTTCGCTCTTTGCCGGCTTATCCGAGCAGGATTTTCAGCGCCTGTGCGAAATGGCCGGCGAGAAAAAGCTGGCCAAGGGAGAACTGCTATTCGAGGAAGGCAATCCGGGAGGCCAGGCTTTCGTGATCGAGAGCGGCCAGGTGGAAATTCTCAAGGCCTCCGCCGGCCGTGAAGTCCTCCTGGCAGTGCGCGGGCCGGGCGAACTCATTGGCGAAGTAGCCCTGCTGGATGAGGCTCCCCGCATGGCTAGCGTGCGCGCCCGCAGTGACGCAACCCTGATCACCATTGACAAGGCTTCGTTCGACGAACTGCTGCGCAGCAGCCCGACCGCCTTGCACGCCATGTTTCGCACCTCGCTGGCGCGTTTGCGTGAAACCCAGTCTGCCTTGCAGCAAAGCGAGAAGATGGCCCAACTGGGTACGTTGACGGCGGGGGTGGCTCACGAATTGAACAACCCGGCGGCCGCCATTCAGAGCGGCGAGCAGCAGCTCCACCAGGCTCTAGCGCAGTTGGATGCGGCTGAAAGCGCTTTCCGCACCTTGGACCTTAATGCGGCCCAATCCACGCAAGCCGCAGAGCTGCAAAAACAAGCCACCCAGCGCGGCGGTGCCGTCCCCGAACTGGATGCGCTGGCCCGCAGCGACCAGATGGAAGAATTGGAAGCCTGGTTTACCGCCCGTCGCTTGGAATCCGTCTTGCCGCTCGTCTCCCAGCTTGTGGATTTAGGCATGACCATCGCCAAACTGGATGCCCTGCAATCATCCTTCACCGCCGACCAATTGCCCGTGCTGCTTAACTGGCTGTCCGCTAATTATGGGGTTCATTCCCTGCTCAGCGAGATCAGCCAGGGAGCCAAACGGATTTCGGCCATCGTAAAAGCCCTCAAATCCTATTCCTATCTGGATCAGGCGCCCATGCAGGCAGTGGACCTAAAAGCGGGCATTGAAGACACCCTGCTGATCCTGGCTAACAAACTGCGCGCCGGCATCAGCCTGCGTCGCGAATATGCCGACTTGCCCCCCATCCAGGCTTATGGCAGCGAACTAAACCAGGTTTGGACGAACATCCTGGACAACGCCATCGATGCCATGAATGGCAAAGGTGAGATCGTCATTCGCACCAAGCGGGATGGCAATTGGGCTATTGTCGAGATCGAAGATAACGGCCCGGGGATCCCGCCGGAGATCCAGACGAAAGTATTCGACGCCTTCTTCACCACCAAGCCCGTGGGCTCTGGCACCGGCCTGGGCTTGAATATCAGTTACAACATTGTGGTCTACAAGCATCGTGGGGATATCAAGCTGGTTTCCGAACCAGGGCAGACGCGTTTCTCGGTATATTTGCCGATCACTTAGCGTGCTCTGCCAATCAATTTGACTTAAAGAAATCAGCCAATTGCGCGAAGCAGTTAGCGCCTAGTTTGTGGCCCGTGTCCGCTTCGCAATACTGCAGGCTGACCCCAGCCTTCGTCAGCTCCGCCCGCGCCGTGTGCGCCTTGGCGATTGGCACGGTCTCGTCTTTGGCGCCATGGGCGATAAAGACTGGGATCTCCGCCAGCGCAGCCAGCTGCCCCTGGCTGCCTGCCGGCAGGAAGCCCGCCAGCGCCGCCAGCCTGTTGACCCGCTGCGGATAGCGCAAGGCATACGCAAAACTAAAAGCCGCGCCCTGACTGAAGCCAACCATTCCGAAAAGTTTGAAGTCAGCGGACGGGAATTGCGTGGCTAGCTTGCTGAGCAGGCCGTTGAATGCATCCAAGGCGGGATCAAAAGCCGGCAGCGGGCTGAACTCGCCGGCGCGCCGCTCGACCCAACTGTAGCCTCCGATGTCGGGATGGTTAGAAATGTACGGAGCCCGCGGGGCAATCAGTAAGGCATTTCGCGGCAGGCGCGGAGCAAACACCCACATGGAGCGTTCATCCCCCGTCCACCCGTGGATCAGGAGGATGACAGAATGTGGCTCTGCCCCTTGGGATGGCGGGCGTACCTTCAGGGTCCAGCCTTCAAGCTGGAGATCCTGAAGACCTTCTGCAGCCATTCAAGGGATGATAACAGGAGGGGCGAAACGTAGGGCGACGCACATTTTTCTGATAGCAGTTGCTCGGTGTATTCCTTGTCGAGAATTCCGGCCTCTGGCAAATTATATTTCTTGCGGAGTTTCGCAAGAAAAGGCTGAAAATCCGCATGGGGGGTAGTAGTGTGCTTAAAACGTGAATTCGTTTATCAGTCAATATTCATCCTTTGGTTGGTGCTATACTACTCTCAAGGGAATGGGGCGTCTATGAGAGGCACTTTTTAATTTGGCTAATAGCCATAGTTGTTTCGGCATGTCAAAATGACGATCCTCATCGGTTTGATGGAGATAACGATGGTGTGAAAAGCGGCTAGTTTTTAGCAGTAAGGATAAGCTTTGACTGACAAAGATACTTCCTACGAAATAGTTTTTCCTAGTGGGGCGGACTCTGGGTACGCCCGTGAGAAACTAGGGGGTGCTGTAGAGAAGTTGGCAACTGGCCTTAATGGTATTAAAACAAGGCTTGCAGATGCTTACATCGAACTTGCAATTCTCACGGCAGCCGATTTCCCGCCTGAGCTTGTTGACGAGTGGAAGCAGATCAAATCTGATCTAACGAGCGGTAAGGGGAAAATGCAATATTATCCAAGTGTGATTGATAACGAGATAGTCGAATTACCGGTTGGTCGTCTTTTTCTAACGCTCAGATATATGAGAAGGGAAAAAGCAAAGGATATTGCTCAGCGGATATGTTCACTCGAGGCAAGGCTCTCCTATTTGGAAGACAGTTCAGAATTGCCTTAGTTTATTTAGATACTACACCAGATAACTTATTTTAATTCGGGTGGATATTCTTCAAAAACATGGTTGCTTAAATCTAAATCAAGATAATAGTCAGGCCCTAACTCGTCATATTCTTGATTACGGGGCGCATCAATTGACACTATCATGTTCGTTACGTCATTCACTGATGATCTCTTGATGCCAAACCATAATCCCCCAATAGCCGTTACACCTGGAAAGAAATCTCCACCAATATCTTCACCAATTACGGCACCACAAAGAGAAAAATCGAACAAATCAATTTGTTCACTACCAATGACTACTGTTCCTCGATCTGGGTAGATTGTAATTACTTGATTAGTATTGTTGGTTACGATAAAAATAATCTCCCCAACAACTGGTTTATCCTGAAATTCAGGGCACTCGTCGAAGTCTATATCTATAGCCTCTTCGATGTAATCTTTATCGCCTATCAAAACCCGACCAATTTCTACTGTAACATCTCCACTGTTTTGCGAAGTCAGATAGTTTAGTGCAAATTCATTATCTCGAGAGGAATTGTTTTCTTTTGTATCTTCGACACTAGGCGTCTGTGTAATAATTTCGATAGTTTCCGTTGTTAGTACAATTTGATTGCCAGCGCTAGCCGTTTCTTCGGCAGCAGTAGCAACCAGTTGTGCTAATGCTGTTTCTACTAGGGACTGATCGGGAATGGAGCCAGGTTCAGATGTGCATGAGACAACGAGAATTGCCATACTTAGAAAAAGCAGGGTTTGTTTCACGTTTCCTCCCTTTCTTGGAGTCAATGTATTTTACCAGAGGTAAAAACCAAAGATGGAAATTTACATTTTACGCAATTGATGGATAATTTAACCTAGATCATTTATCTCAAGCCTGAATTCCATATGACGTTTTGATTTCCATCGAAGCATGCGTCGCCTTATTTCGAATGTGTCATTCTGAGCTAGCAAGGCAGGCGCAGCCGGCCGTGACGAAACGAAGAATCATCAATACCATTCTTGTTCCATCAAGCTTAGATGACCGTAATTATCTGGGTTATTCTTCGCTCCGCTCAGAATGACACAATAAAAAGGGCGACGTAAACGCTGCCCGTGCTTCCTATTCTTCAAATGGTACAGCCACTACTTTTGCTTTTATTTCAGCGAGCTGCCGTTCCCTGATTTTCTTGACCTCGCTCACCACTTGGTCCACCTTGACCAAGCGCTTTTCTTCTGCATGGCGCAATTTCAATTCGGCACCGCCCTCCTTCAGCGAACGCTCGCCGATGGTGAGTCGAAGGGGCAAGCCGATCAGGTCGGCATCGTTGAACTTGACGCCTGGAGATTCCTCGCGGTCGTCAAATAGTACATCCAGGCCGGCAGATTGCAAGTCTGCGTATAGCGCCTCGGCTTGTTCCCCACCCCCGCGCAGGGCCACCAGGTGCACGTCGTAAGGTGCGATGCTCATCGGCCAGATGAGGCCCTTTTCATCGCGGTGCTCTTCGGCCACGCAGGCTAGCAGGCGGCCGCTGCCGATGCCATAGGAACCCATGACGATCGGCTGCGCTTTGCCATCTTTATCCAGATAGTTTGCCCCCATGGCCTGGCTGTAAAAGGTGCCCAGCTTAAAGATATTACCGACTTCCACCCCGCGCGAGGCGCGCAAGGGTGTACCGCAATTAGGGCAAGGGTAACCTTCCTCGGCTGCCGCCAGGTCAGCCACGATATCCGCCTGATAATCTCGGCCGTAGTTCACGTTTATGTAGTGGAAGCCGGTTTCGTTGGCGCCCGCAACCAGATTGGGCGAATCTGGGATCAGGTCGTCCACTACCACCAGCGCGCCCTTAAGGTTGATCGGGGAAGCGTAACCAGCCACTGCCCCGATGGCGGCGATCTCCTCGGCGTGCGCTGGGCGCAGCTCCACGGCCTTGACCGCGTTGGCCAGCTTGGTTTCATTTACATCCATATCACCGCGCACTACCGCAAAGATCAATTTTTGCGATTCCTTATCCCCTTTGTTGATCTTGGCCATCATGAATAAGGCCTTGGCGGTCTTTGACCTGGGGATCTTCAGGAACTTGGCTAGGTCCTCGATCGTGGCTGCGTTCGGGGTAGCCACTTTCTCCAGCTTGCCGGGCTTCTCTTTTTCCGGCGCCGGCTTTTTAAAGATGGCGATCTGGTGATTGGCGCGATAACCGCACTTGTCACACAGCAATAGTGTGTCTTCCCCGACCGGGGTCAAGTACATATACTCGTGCGCCAGGCTGCCGCCCATCAGCCCCACGTCGGATCTCACCGCCACCACCGGCAAGTCGCAGCGCCGGAAAATATTGAAATAAGCCTGATAGTGGGCGCGATATTGTTTGTCGAGCCCGGCCTCATCGGCATCCAGGCTGTAGCTGTCCTTCATGGTGAATTCGCGCACGCGGATCAGTCCGGCGCGCGGGCGGGGATCATCCCGCCATTTGGTCTGGATGTGATAAACCAGCATAGGGAGCTGCTTGTAGGATTGCACCTCGCGGCGCGCCAGATCGGTAACCACTTCCTCATGGGTGGGACCCAAGGCCATATCGCGCTCCTTACGATCCCGGAAGCGGCTCATTTCCTGGCCCCACGTGTACCAGCGTCCGGTCTCTTTCCAGATGTCGGCGGGCTGCACTATAGGCATAAAGATCTCCTGCCCGCCGATAGCGTTCATCTCGGCGCGCATAATGTCTTCGATCTTGTCCACGGCGCGCCAGCCGAGCGGCATGAGCGAGTACACCCCGGCGCTGAGCTGGCGGATGAAGCCAGCCCGGACCAGCAACTGATGGCTGGCAACCTCGGCGTCGGCGGGCGCCTGGCGCAGGGTGGTGCCGAACATATGCGACATTTTCATATCTATGGCTCCTTGATAAACAAAAAGCGCCCAAGAGGGGGCGCTTATTAATGCATCTGGCAGGCGACGCGGGTAGCTAGCCTTGCCCCTCGGGGAAAGTAATAAGGCTCTTGGCCTGCCTAGGGACCGGGCAGAAGACCCCGGCTTCTTGCGAAAGCATGCTTAGAGGATATACGCGGGCCCAGGCTTTGTCAAGCCAAAGCAGATATCTGAACGCTAGAGACCGCTGGTTATAATGCGCGGGTGGAGTGGCAAGAGCGTGTTGAGCGCGAGTTGGAGAGAGCGGACGCGGCCCGCGCCCGTGGCAACGAGGGCATGGCCCGCGTCTGCGCTCGGCGCGCCGCCGGCTGGGCTGCAGAAGCTTACTTGACGCGGCATGGCGTGGGTTTGGCCAGCCCCAATGTTTTGGAACACATGCGTCGTTTGATCGAGGTCGGGGGATTGCGATTGGATATCCATGTGAAATTGGAACACCTCCTCACCCCAAAACAGAAAGGTGAGGAAGGCGCAGAGTCCTATTTCCCAGCGGATATCGACCTGGTGACAGAAGCCCGAGAGCTGATCTCAGCGTTGTTTCCGGAGAACTGATGGTCCCTGCCCCCTTCCTGGCAAATCAAAACGGGCAGCTAGGCTGCCCGTTTTTTGGCTTCACCGCTAATAGGCTTTTGCTTTTTCACGGGTGGGCTGGTTTTCTCCGGGCGGCGGCCGCCAAACAAACCCAGGAACCTGCGCAGGAGAGTGAAGACCAGCACCACCACGCCCACGATGGCGCCGCCGATCAATAAAATAAGCTCCAAGGTAGACAGGCTCACCCGGGCCAAGGGATTGCGGCTGCCCACCAAGCGTTGGCGCAATCCGTTAACGA
Organism: uncultured Anaerolineaceae bacterium; assembly: GCA_964572455.1. GTDB lineage: Bacteria > Chloroflexota > Anaerolineae > Anaerolineales > UBA11579 > JAMCZK01. Next base: position 10,960 of record CAZNFL010000035.1, on the reverse strand, counting down.
AGGCCGGGCGGGCGGCCACGGGTTTAAAAGCCGTGGCCAGCAGCTCCTCAACCGAACCCAACTCACGTTCAACTTTCTTTCGATCCCAAGGCCAAACAAACTTCATTCTTCGTCCTCTTCGGGCAAGGCCCCAAACATATCCAGCGGGAATTGCTCGGACCCGTCTTTACTAATCTCTTCCCGCAACGAGAGCAGGGTACGGTGGTACAGGCTTTTGATGGCGCCCTCGGTGCGGTCCATGATCAGCCCAATGTCGGCGTTGGACATGTGCTCCACGAACTTCAAGATCAGCAGCTGCTGGCGCTCCTCCGGCAGTCTGCGAATGAGGCTGAGCAAGGCGTTCTGCTCCTCGCTTTCCTCCAGCGCAATTTCCGGGTACTCGTCGCCTTTGCTGGCTCGGTAACCATCCTCCAGCTCCACCTCCTGGCGGCGGCTGCTGTCACGATGCCAGTTTGCCACCAAATTGTGCGCAATGCGGTAGAGCCAGGCCGAAAAGGGCACACCGCGGTCGGTGTAGTTGGTAATGTGCCGCATGGCCCGGAAGAACACGCGCGAGGTGAGGTCTTCCGCGTCCTGATTGCTGCCGGTGCGGTAATAGATATAGTTGTAAATGCGGCCTGCGTACTTGTCGTAAAGCACGCCGAAAGCCTGCTTGTCCCCCTTGGTAGACTGTGCCAGCGCTTGTTCTTCAGTTAGCTCAGGCACGCGCCACCTTCGGGGCACGAAGTATTAAAGTTAACCCGTGTCCCAACGATTCGTTGCATGGCCAAAGGGGATCTCGCATGGCGCGGCGAGTATATCACGCAGGGGAATCGCACAAAAAACAGGCGTTACGGGGCGATTTCACATTGCAACGTTGTTAGCCAAAGGTTTATGATATTCTTGCTGACATGGTAGAGCCTACACCCAAGAAAAGGGAGCCAGAAATGAACGAACGGCATCACAGTTTGTTTTTCCCGATGGCGCTCATCGCCGCCGGCGTAGTCTGGCTGCTGGTGAACTTCGGCTACATTCCCGCCGCAAATCTTTGGGCGCTCACCTACATTTGGCCCTTCGTGTTGATCGCCATGGGCGCCAGCCTGATCCTGCGCAACTATTGGGCACAGGCCGGCATCCTCATTTCGGCTCTGCTGGTTATCGCCGCCGTGGCCGCGGTCATTTTTGCGCCCCAACTGGGCTGGACCGAGAGGCCGGGCTGGGTTTGGCAATGGGATTGGGATTCCGGCGGCGCAGTGCGCGGTTCCGGGAACCTGGAAACCGAAAATCGCGACCTTAGCGCGTTCAGCTCGATCAATATCCGCTACCCCGCTGACATTCTCATTCAACAGGGCGAAGCCGAATCGGTCAGCATCACTGCCGACGATAATCTCCTTCCGCAGTTGGGAACGCAGGTTAGCTTGGGGACGCTGACCATCGACAATACTGAAAGCAACCACGGTCGCCGCGTCAATGCTAGTGAGACCGTGCAGATCACCATTACAGTGAAAGAGTTAAGTGAAGTAACCTTCGAGTCTGCCGGTTCGTTTGAGATAAACGGCCTGAGCAACGGTTCGCTAAAGGTAACTCTGGAGGGAGCAGGCAACATCTCGATGAAAGATATAAGCTTGGATCAGTTGGAAGTACGTGTCGAAGGCGCCGGGAGCATGGATGCCAGCGGCATGGTCGACAACCTGGTGGTAATTATCGATGGCGTGGGTAGCCTGAACACGGCAGACCTGGCCGCCCAGACCGCGGACGTGAGCGTGGACGGCCTGGGAAGCGCCACCGTTCGCGTGGCGCAGCAGCTCGACGTCAGGATCAATGGCCTGGGCTCGGTGAACTATTACGGCTCGCCTGTAGTCCACGAGCAAACCGACGGCCTGGGATCAGTGAAACGCCTGGGCGATTAGCCACCTGAAAGTTTCGACAGCCAGGCTGCTCATCAGGCTGTTTTTTGTCTAAAGACTATTGCATATAGGGAGGAAATGATGTATAATTGTGAAGAAATACACAATACCACCGCTTAGCCACAACGCGAAGCCGTCGCCGCTCGTTCTAGGAACGAGACTTTATCCGATATTTTTTGGAAAGGAGTTCGCCATGGCAAAGACCCTTGAAAAAAGTGTGATCACCTGCGATATGGAAGGCCGTATCGAGACTTTCGGAGACGGCTCCGAAAGGATGTTTGGCTACAGCAAAGAAGAGATCATCGGCAAGAAACGCGTCTCACTCTTCTCGCCGGGCCAGGTGGTGCTGCAGTATGTGCCTAAATGGTTGGGGATCGCTGCCACTAAAGGCGAGTATGTCGGCCGCACCGTATTCCTGCGCAAGAACGGCCAGCCATTCGCCGCCGAGATCCGTATTACTCCCACCTTTAAAGATGGCGTGATGTCCGGCTTCTGCGGCGTTACAGAAGAGCTCGAAGGTGTGAGCCCGAAGGATGCCATGCCGCAGGTCAGCCTGATGACCAAGATATTCACCTGGCTGGTCATCACCCGCGCTCCGTTCCTCACCGCCATCATCGTACCCATCCTGATCGGCGCCGCCTGGGTGGCCACGCTGGGACTGGCCACGCCTTTCCCCTGGGATAAATTCTTCATGGTGCTCTTCGCCGGCATTGCGCTGCACGTGGCGGCCAACACCTTCAACGATTACTTTGACTGGAGGAGCGGCTCTGACCCGGCCAACAACGATTACTTCCTGCCCTACTCCGGCGGCAGCCGCTCCATCGAACTCGGTCTGGTGAGCGAGCGCAGTTTGTTCACCGTGGCCAGCGTTTCGCTGCTCCTTTCCGCAGGTCTGGGACTGCTCCTGGCGCTGCAGAGCGGTTGGGGCGTGCTGGTCTTCGGCGCGATCGGCGCCTTCTGCGCGTTCTTCTACACCGCGCCGCCTATCCGCCTGGCAGCCCACCGCGGCCTGGGCGAACTAGCCGTTGGCCTCAATTTCGGCCCGCTGGCCGTGGCTGGCACGGTCTATGCGCTCACCGGCCGCGTGACCCTGGCAGATTTTCTGGCCGGTGTGCCCATCGGGCTGCTGACCATCGCCATTCTGTGGATCAATCAATTCCCGGACGAGGCTGCCGACAAAGCCACTGGCAAAATCAATCTGGTTGTGCTACTTGGCAAGGCCCGCGCCGCGTGGGGTTATGTGCTGCTGATGCTGGCCGCTTTCGGGCTGGTGGTTTACTGGACCCTGGTGAGCGGCACCTTCCCCATCGGCGCCTTGCTCATCCTGGCCGGCGCTCCGTTGGCCTACCAGGCCAGCCGCGTGATCCTGCGAGAATACGCTCAGCGCAGCCTGGTGCGCGCCAACGTGGCCACCATCAAACTGCACGCGCTGGCCGGCACCCTTATGGCGGCCGGCATCCTGTGGAGCCGCGCCATCGGCTCTCTGCTGGGTATCTAGTTCCAGGCAAAATCTCAACTCAAAAAAAAGCGGCCTTACGGCCGCTTTTTCATTATTTTTGTCATTCTGAGCGTACGCAATGTGTCGTTCTAAGCCGAGCCGCTGTCCTGAGCGTCTCGAAGGACCGGCGAGCCGAAGAATCCTTATAACCTTATCTTCCGAATGACCGCATGCTGCAAATCCGGCAGCATGGTTTTCAGTTTTCTCTTCGCCCGATTCTGTCGTAAACTTAGTTGTCGTCCACTTTTCGTGACCCGGAACAGGAGCATGCTCACCGTGATATTAAGATCCCTAATTTTTGGCCTCTTTGCAGTATTTATTAGTTATCTAGCCCGCACCAACTTACATACCGACCTATTTCTCGTTGACGTGGGTGGACTGAGCGCTTTTCTCAGCGTGTTCGGCACCCTTTATGGCATCCTGGCTGCCTTCGTGGTCTTTGAAGTTTGGAACCAATATAACCATATCTCCGAGCTTATTGACAAAGAGGCTCAAGGTCTTGAACGACTGTATAGACTGACCATCTATTTTAGGGACGATGCCTTGCTTGCCAAAATGAAATCTGGAATTAAGGATTACGCAACCAAAGTGATCCAGGGGAAGTTCCAGAGACTGGGATCTGGACATCGCAACGTGGAGACCGGGTTGGCGATCAGGAAGATCTCGGAAATAATTCGAGACATTGAATTTGATGACGATCACGACTCCATTATTTTTGACCAGATCGTGAAACATTACGGTGCCTTGACCCAAACTCGTACAGAAAGAACTAATCAAAGCCTGGCCAGGCTGCCGGTCCTGTTAAAAACATTCATATATTTGGCTTCCGCCTTTGCCTTGATAACCTTCATTTTTATGCCCTTTTCTACGTCCTATTACGGTTATTTATCTGTGCTAGTTATAGCTTTCTTGCAAGCCATGATCTTTAACATCATCGAAGATCTGGACAATCCTTTTATCGGCCATTGGAACCTGACCCCCGAGCCTTTTGAACGCGCTCTCAAGCATATTGAGGAGGATTATTAATCATGCAGATTGCAGGGCGTCTTGGAATTGTATTGGCGATTAGCGTATTGTCGGTAATCGGTGATTTGCTTTATAGCAATGCAATGAGGGCCGCAGGGCAATCCTTTGATTTCGACTTCGTGATCACGGTGAGACCAATCGCTCTTGTTGCATTTTATTTGGTGATTTCAATCTTCACTCTCAATCTCCTGGTGCATAATGAAAGAAATTTAATTTTTTCGCTCTCCCTCCTTTCTGTTGGCCTTATTATGCTGCCTCTCCCTTTCCGTAATCTTTTTGGTTGGCCAATTCCTACGTCCCCATTAGGGCTAACAATCCACTCCAGTGCATTTTTTACCGCTGTTGGTTTATTGCGGCTGCTTCCAGAAAACTTCTTGCCGAAGATAATCAAGCAATAGTTTCGAAGTTCTTCGCAACACAGATGTTTATAGCTTGACACTTTCCCGGATTGCCTATTCCGGGGTTTTCATGAATCCCTGACCCTTTCCCCTACTCGATCGTCTCCAGGAATTTGCGGGCGATGGCGGCGATATCCTCACTAGTCGAGATTCCTTCCCAGGGGTCGCCGGGTTGCACCAGGTTGACCACCACGATATTGGCCCCGTTGAAGATGGCGCTACGCGCCTCGTTGAGTCCCACCCCGCCGGCGGCCGAGATGCTGGCGTCGTATTTGCTGCGGATGCGGTTGACATGCCGGTATTGGATCGCTTTGCCGCGCGTGCTTTCTTCGTCGCGGCCCTTGTGCAGAATGATGACTTCCGGCTTATGTTGCATAGGTCGCAGCACCACCAGCGGGTCTGCTACCCCCAGCATATCGATCATGGAGATTAGCTCCACCTCAACACAGTGCTTGACGAAGATATCGAGCGTTTCGGTGGGCGAATTACCCAGCACGGTGACTGCATCAGCGCCCGCCCCGCGCGCCATATCCACTTCCCCCAGCGCGCCGTCGGAGGTCTTGAGGTCGGCCACGATGTGCCCGGACCACATACGGCGCATGGCCTGGATGCCGCGCATCCCCTCCCGCTTGAGATAAGGCGTTCCTGCTTCGATGAGGATGCGCGGGTTGCGCGGCAAGGTGGGCAGGACGCGGTTCACCAGATCCAGGTCGTAGTTAAAGGCGATCTGGAGATAGCGGACCCTATGGTCCAGCTTGGTTTTCACTCCTTAGACTTTTTGCTCCCGGAAAGCGCGCTGACCACATCGCTAAGTTCCGAGGGCAGGAACAGCACGATCTTCTCTGACGGGTCGGAGGCGATATCCCGGATGGTTTGCAGAGTGCGCAAGTGCAACGCGCCGGGGCTCTTGGCCAATTCTTCGGCAGCCTTGCGCAAGTTTTCCGAGGCGGTCAGTTCCCCCTGGGAGTTGATTACCATAGCGCGGCGCTCGCGTTCGGCCTCGGCTTGCTTGGCCATGGCGCGTTTCATCTCCGCCGGCAGCTCGACTTCCTGGATCTTGATCGATTCCACGTCCACGCCCCAGCCGCTGGTCTCAGCGTCCACGATCTTTTTGATGCTCTCGGCGATCGTTTCGCGCTCGGTAAGCACCGAATCCATCTCGCTATTGCCAATCACATCCCGCAGCGCGGCCTGGGTGTATTGGCGCACGGCGAAGATGTAATCTTCGATCTTGATGATCACAGCTTCGGGGTCGACCACCTTGAAATAGACCACTGCATTGACCAACATTGGGATGTTGTCGCGGGTCATCACTTCCTGGCGGGGAATATCCGCGGTCTTGATGCGCATGTCCACCTTGCGCATGGTCTGGATGATCGGGACGATCAGTGTGAGGCCGGGGTTGCGGATGCCGCCGAAGCGGCCCAAGGTAAAGATCACCCCACGCTCGTATTGGTAGATCAGTTTGATGCCCGCCGGCAGGATCCAAAGCAGAAGCAGCAAGAAGCCGCCCACGATACAAGAAAAGAAAATGTCCAAGGTGCCCTCCGAGGTCAGGATAAAAAAGATTAGCCAGATACATTATAAAGTGGAAACAGCCTCCTTGATTTCGCCCTTGCCTTGAGCGGCGTCAACTTGCCTGCCGCGCCCGATGGAGCGCCATCCAATAAACGGGAGCGGTGCGCAGGAATCTGGGCGTGAAGCGCGCCGCGGTCCTAACAAAGCCAGCGAAGCGGTCGAACCGCCGCTGCCTGGCGGCGGACCAGTGCAGCCCAAATTGGCTGCGTAGCCTGGGGGGCAAGGTGCCGGCGGCTAGAAAGCCCGTCAGCGGCTCCGCCAGCCTTACCGGCATGCGCAGCAGCGATTGGCCGATCTCGTAACCGGCGGGGGAAACGTAGATTTCGTCGCTGGCCAGCGCAGCAACCATCCAAGCATTGAAATCAGCCAGCCGTGTCGGCACTCGCTCGTCGGGAATGCCGATTAGGCGGGCGAAGAGCTTGCCCTCCTCATAGAACCGTTCCCACTCGGCAGGCGCCAATTCGGGGAGAAAAGTGCGATAAGCATAAAACATGGAGTCGATCAGCGTGGCATATACCCAAAAGAGCAACGACGGGTCATTGGCTTGATAAGCAGCTCCCTGCCCCAGCTCGCCACTGACCGCCGTATGGCGGGAGTAGATGCGCATCAGCGCCTCGATAGATTCCTCGCAGGTGCCAAAGACGATACGCTGCTGAGACTTGAACGTCGCCAGCGCCCGAGCGAATGGCTTGCGCCGAAAATCGCTGTGGTCGGCCACGCCCTGAGCCACCTTGGGGTGCGCTACTTGCATGAAGAGCGCCCGCAGCACAACCAATCCGAGTACCATCTCGCCGTTCAGCCGCCAGGCCACACTGGCAGGACCAAAGAAGCCGGCCGCCGGATTCTCTACCATGGCGGCCAGGGATTCGAGATAAAGACGATATTCGTTGACGTTGCGCATAATGAGATTCTGTCTTGAGAAAGACTCAACCGCGGATAAACGCGGATCAAAGGCTGGCGCTATTACTTATTTTTATCTGTGTTTATCCGCGTTCATCAGCGGCCAGCTCTTCCCCGAACATCAGGCTATACATGCCTTTGGCGAAGGAATCCAGGTTCGCCCCAGCGGCGGCCATTTCTTGGCTCTTCATGGCGGTCTTCAGCGCGGCCTCGTCGGCAAAGTCCATTTCCGCCATCAGGTAGTACGCGTCGCCGCCCAGCGACCGCGTGAAACGAGTAATCTCGGTCTTCTTCAATCCAGGGAGTTTCTCGATCAGTGGGAGGTGCGTTTCAAAATAGGCCTTGTCGAACGCGGCGGAGTCGGTGGGATGTTTATAGAGGACAACGAGTTTCATATCTTCCTTTATTGAATTCTAATCGTCGGAACAAGACCGGAGCTTTGCAGGGCGACCGTCAGCGCGATTACCAATAACACAGAAAGGAATACGAACAGCGTAGTTCTGCGCAGAGACCCTTCCCCTGCGGCCTGTTCCACAATAACCGCGCCGATTCCCTGTTCCAATGTCTGACCCAGAAACCAGGCAGCCGCCAAATCTAACTCAATGTGGGAAATTGAGATCATTCCCAGCACAAAACCACCCCATAAGATAGCTCCTAATTTGATCCCAAACCAAAATGCATCCCTCCAAGTGCCGATATTAAAACGAGGCATGATCCAAACTAGTAGAACCGCCAATAATAAAAAGGCAGAGTAACCGAGGGAATGCGTCGAAATGCTTCCACGGGCGGTAGCAAAAAGGGGCTATCCCTAATATAGAAGGCAGCCAGCACGCCTCCATGTAAAAGGAAATCCACGCCTAACATAGCGAACCACGCCAGCAGGATAGTTGGGATCGGGCGCTTTATCGTCTTCACGAATTCCTCCTCAAAGCGGTTTCAAGCTCTCGAATGGTTCCCTGCAATCATTGCAGGTATAGATCATGCGGCACGGCGTGGTGCCGAAACTATTGCGCAACGACGTATTCGTCGACCCGCAGCGGGGGCAGGCTACCGGATCCAGCAGCACCTGGATGAGCTCGCCCTGATGGTGCGGCGGAGGCGCCAGGCCAGCTGCTTTCAGCTTTTGGCGAGCTTCCTCGGTGATCCATTCTGAGGTCCAGGCTGGCGCCTGGCGCACTTGCACCTTAACATCCTCCACGCCCAATCGGCGCAGGCGGGTGGCGATGTCAGCTCCCATGACCTCGTATGCTGGGCAGGCCGCAAAGGTAGGCGTGATGGTGACTTCCAAAGTATCCGCCGCCCACCCTACCTCGCGCACGATGCCCAGTTCGACCAAATTGACCACCGGCATTTCGGGGTCGGGCACCTCGGCCAGCGCCTCCCAGATCTGGGCGTCGCTGGGCCGGGCCAATAGTTTTACTGCCTTCATTACCATTGCGCCTCGGGGTCCAGTTGGGCCACTTCTTGCAGGTCGGAGATCAGGGCGGGGAAATATTCAGAATGTACAGCCCGGTCAGCTTGGACATCATTGTCAGCTGGAGGAACTTGCAAACCAGCCTCTTTCAGGAATTGGGTCACTTCTTCGCTCCATAAATCGAATAGCGAACTGCTGCCAGGCACGAGGCCCGCTTCCAGCAATTCTAGCGCACCCGGCAGCGGCGCGCCCAACGCCTGCGCATAAGGCCACAGCTCATCCAGGGCGGCCTGCATGCGGGCGCGGCTCTCTTCGGTGCCCAGGCCTAGGCGCGGCACCCAGGCCCGCGTGTGGCGCAGGTGGTAAAGCTCCTCGGTGCGGATGCGGGCGGCCACGTCTGCCAGTGGTTGGTGCTTGCTCTTCACCAGGCCGACCAGGTGATGCTGCTCGAAGGCGTCGAAAAGATATTGGCGCACCATGCTGAAAGCCCAGTCACCCTTGGGTAGCTCGACGAACTGCAGGCAGCGGAAATCGGCCGCCGGCCGAAAGTAAACCTGCTGGTCAGGAAAGCGCGCCCGGTCCACGCCCAGCAGATCGGCAGCCAGTTCGTACCACAGGCGGGCATGGCCGATCTCGTCCAGCGCCAGGTTAGCGAAGGCGATGTCCTCTTCGAGGATGGGGGCGTGGCCGGTCCATTCGGAATCGCGGTGGCCGAGAATGAGTTCATCGTCGCCCATGGCGACTAGGTAAGCGGCCAGCGCTTTCTTTTGCGTGTCGTTCACTTATCGTCCGTCTTTCGCTTAGCACGAAGCTCGCGCATCAAAGTGACGACTGGGTATTCGGCCTGGTCCTTGTAAGTCTTCTCACGGGCCGGGGCGAACATGGGATCGCGATCCTGCGGCTGGGAGCTTAGCACGGCAGCTTTCGGAAACACCCACCACCATAGCGGATTTTCCTTGCCATATTTTTGGATGGCGGCTTGCATCGCTCCTTGCGGCGAACCAGCTCTTGCCTCGCCGATATGTCGGCATTGGCTCTGTTGCTCGAATTTGCCGAAGACGTAATAATCGATTAATCGATTAATCGATTTGTCCGGTTCCAATTTCGTTTCATCTTTTGAGATTTCCTCCCTGGTCTGCGTGTAGATCTTTTCCGCCGGCACTACCCAGAAAGCCACTCCGTCTGGCCTTCGGGCGAACACATCGCGGGCATTGAGCAGCGCCATCTCAATATCGGGCGCGTGAACCGTGCCGTTGTGCAGCAACGCCTCCCCCTCCGCCGCTTGCTGGAAGACCATGAACCGGGGCCACTGGGTATCGGACATGGCTAATGAGTTAAACAATAACGTGATACGCAATACGTATTTCGTATTACGTGTCTAGGCAACTGGCGCCTTGGGATTCTTCTCCGCATAGGCTGCCAGCGCCTGGCGCACCCATAGGCCATCCACATGCGCTTGTCTTCTTGCTGCCATGCGCTCGGCATTGGCTGGGCCATCGCCCTTGATCACCGCCCAAAATTCGTCCCAGTTGATCTCGCCGTGCAGCCAGTTGCCGCTGGTTTCGTCGTAGCGCAGTTCGGGATCGGGCAGCAGGATGCCGCACGCCTGCAGGTCGGGGGCTAGCTGGTTGACGAAGTCCTGGCGCAGTTCGTCGTTGGTACGGGTCTTGATGCCCCAGCGGATCAGCACGCCGCTATTGGGGCTGTCCTTATCGTGCGGGCCGAACATCATCAGCGTTGGCCACCACCAGCGCGTAATCGCATCTTGCACCATGGCGCGCTGTTTTAATGTGCCCTGCGAATAGCGGATGAGCATTTCCTGACCTTGTTTCTTGTGGAAGTTTTCTTCCATGGAAATTCGCAGGTTGGCGCGCGCATAGGGACCGTAGGAACAACGCGCCAGCATGGTCTGGTTGAGGATAGCGGCGCCATCCACCAGCCAGCCGATGGCCCCGTTATCGGCCCAAGTGAGCGTGTGGTAATTGAAGATGCTGGAATATTTGGCCTTGCCACTGAGTAGGGCGTCGATCATTTCTTCGCGGGTGGCGCCCAGTGTCTCGGCGGCGTGGTAGAGATATTGCCCATGCCCAGCCTCGTCTTGCACTTTGGCCAGCAAGATGAGCTTGCGCCGTAGCGAAGGAGCCCGGGTGATCCAAGCGCCCTCCGGTAGCATGCCCACGATCTCACTGTGGGCGTGCTGCGAGATCATGCGGATCAACTGGCGGCGGTATTCGGCCGGCATCCAATCGCCGGGCTCGAT
>CAZNFL010000034.1:11621-33486 GCA_964572455.1 uncultured Anaerolineaceae bacterium | reverse complement strand
TTAATAACACGCTGCTGCCCGCCATGAAGGAAGTCGGCGACAAGTTCGGGGCTGGCGAACTGATCCTGCCCTTCGTGCTGCAATCCGCCGAAGTGATGAAGAAGTCGGTGGCCCATCTGGAAAATTATCTCGAGAAGGTGGAAGGGGTCAGCAAGGGTAAAGTGGTGCTGGCCACCGTGTATGGTGACGTGCACGATATCGGCAAAAATTTAGTCAAGACTATTTTGGTGAACAACGGCTACGAAGTATTCGACCTGGGCAAGCAGGTTCCCGCCGAGACCATCATCAGCAAAGCGCAGGAAGTGAACGCAACCGCCATCGGCCTCAGCGCGCTGCTGGTGAGCACCAGCAAGCAGATGCCGCTGATCGTCAACGAGCTGCACCGTCGCGGGCTGGAGTTCCCGGTGCTGATCGGTGGCGCGGCCATCAACCGGCGCTTCGGCTGGCGCATCTTGTACACCGAAGACGGCCCGCCTTATCAACCGGGCGTCTTTTATTGCCAGGATGCCTTTGAGGGCCTGGACACCATGGAGCAGCTGATCGACAAGCCCAAGCGCGAACTGCTCTTCGAGGATCTGTTCACCAGGGCGGCTAAGGAGATCGGTCGCGAGCTCAAGCCGCGCCGCACCGCAGCCGTCACCGGGCGTTCGGCGGTAGGCCCGGCGCCGGCCATTCCCACGCCGGAAAGGATGGGGACACGCGTGGTGAAAGACATGCCGCTCGACCTGGTCTTCGAATGCCTGTATAAGAACGAACTCTTCCGCCTTTCGTGGGGCGCTAAGAACAAACAGGGCGAGGATTGGAAAACGATCAAAGCCGATTTCGAGGCGCGGCTGCTGCGCATGCAGAAAGACGCTAAGCGCAGCGGCTGGCTGAAGCCGCAGGGCGTGTATGGCTACTGGCCGGCGCAGGCGGAGGGCGAAAGCCTGATCGTGTATGACCCGAACACGGTAGGCAACGGCAAGCCTAGGGAAATTGTGCATTTCAATTTCCCTAGGCAGCCGAGCGGCGAACTGCTGTGCCTGGCCGATTATTTCGCCCCCGTGGAGAGCGGCAAGATGGATGTCGTCGCCCTGCAGATCGTCACCGTGGGCGCCGAAGCCAGCGAGCGCTTTGAAGCTTTGCAGGCCGCGAATGATTACACCGAGGCCTATTTCACCCACGGGCTAGCGGTGCAAACCGCGGAAGCCACTGCGGAATATTTACATCGGCATATCCGCCGCGAGCTTGGGCTGCCGCCCAAGCAGGGCAAGCGCTATTCCTGGGGCTATCCCGCCATCCCTGATCTGGAAGACCACGCCAAGGTGTTCGCCTTGCTGCCGGCCGAGAAGGAATTGGGCATGCAGCTCACCGAAGCGTATCAATTGATCCCCGAGCAATCCACGGCGGCCATCATTGTGCACCACCCCGAAGCCAAATATTACAGCGTGGGCGAAAGCCGCGTCGAGCAATTGATGAAAGCGAATAGTAGACAGTAGGCAACAATGAAATCCTCCCCCGCTAATTCCGTAGGGTCGGGTCTTACATCCGCCCGCAAATCTTCCCCTCGGCGCCGAAAGCCCCAGCGCCTGCCAGACTTTGATTACACGAATGACGGTGCTTACTTTGTAACCATGTGCGTAAAGGGCGGATTGCCCCTTCTTGGAAAGGTTGTCGGTGAGAACACCCAATTGAGTCGAGCTGGTGAAATTGCCAAACAAGTCTGGTTCGGATTGCCCCAGCATTACACGTCTATAAAACTTGACGAATTTATCGTAATGCCTAATCATGTCCATGGCATCATTTGGATCCTTAGCGAGACTTCCCCATTGAGATCCGTAGGGGAGGGTCTAAGACCCTCCCCTACAGTCCCCAATAAACAATATGGTTTGCCGGAAATAATTCGCGCCTTCAAATCTTTTTCTGCTCGCGAAATAAACAAAACCCGCAACTCTCCAGGCGCGTTCTGGCAGCGTGGTTTCATTGAGCACGTCATCCGCAACGACGACGACCTTTACAAGCACCGCGCATACATTCAAAACAATCCCTTGAAATGGTCCCTGGATCAGTATTACCAATGAGCAAATCACCTTTCCTCGACGCACTGAAAGCATCTCCCACCCCGCTGCTGGCGGACGGCGCCATGGGTACTATGCTGCACGAACGCGGCGAGGATTTTGCGCGTTGTTTTGATGAGCTCAACCTCACCAAGCCCGGCCTGGTGCAGGGTATCCATGCCGCTTACCTGGAAGCTGGCGCCCAAGTGGTGATGACCAACACCTTCGGCGCCAACCTCTTCCGCCTGAGCCAGCACGGCCTGCAAGACCAGGTTGCTGAGATCGCTCGGGCGGGGGTGGAGCTGGCCCGCGCCGCGGTGAAGGAATACGGCAAGCCGGCTTGGGTAGCCGCCGATGTGGGGCCGCTGGGCGTGCGCCTGGCGCCCTTCGGCCGGGTGCAGCCGGAGCAAGCCCGCGCGGCTTTCGAGGAGCAGATCCGCGGCCTGGTGGCCGGAAAGCCCGACCTGATCATCATCGAAACCATGACCGACCTCTACGAAGTGCGCGAGGCCATCCGGGCGGCCAAAGCTGTCACCGACCTGCCCGTGATGGCTTCGATGACCTTCACCCGCGATGACCGCACCCTCTTGGGAGACATGCCCGCCAAGGTCGCCAAGGAGATCCTTGAGGCCGGCGCGGATGTGATCGGCATCAATTGCTCCGGCGGGCCGGCCCAACTGCTACGGATCCTCAAGGTGATGCGCGCGGCGACGCCGGAGGCGCTGTTCTCGGTGATGCCAAACGCAGGCTGGCCGGAGCAGGCCGGCGGGCGCATCATGTATCCGGCCGGGCCGGAGTATTTCGGCCACTATGCAGACGCCTTCCGCCAGGCTGGCGCGGCGCTGGTGGGCGGCTGCTGCGGCACTACGCCGAGGCATATCCGCGCCATGCGCAGCGCGCTGGATCATCCGCCGAAGCCATCCAAGAATGGCAACGGGATTATTCGGGTCATTGAGCGCGCCGAGGAGCAGGCCGGGCCCGACTCAGGCTCCAAGCTGGCGGAAAAAATGAAGGCCGGCGTCTTTGTCACCGCGGTGGAGATGGACCCGCCCCGCGGCCTCTCGACCCACAAACTGCTGGCCGGCGCTGACCTGCTGGGCGAAGCCGGCGCTTCGGTGATCAACGTGGCCGATAGCCCCATGGCACGCATGCGCATGAGCCCCTGGGGGGTGTGCGGCCTGGTGCAGCGCGAAGTGGGCGTAGAGACCACGCTGCACTTCCCTACCCGCGGCCGCAACCTGCTGCGGGTGCAGGGTGACCTGCTGGCGGCCCACGCCCTGGGTGTGCGCAACGTGTTCGTGGTGATGGGCGACCCGACCGCCATCGGCGACTACCCCGAGGCCATGGATAATTACGACCTGGCGCCCACGGGATTGATCCGTTTGATCAAGCAAGGTTTCAACACAGGGGTGGATCACTCCGGGTCTGAAATCGGGCAACCCACTTCCTTCCATGTCGGGGCGGCATTGAACCTGGCGCCTCCCGATCTGAAGCGCGAGACCCAGTTGCTCAAACGCAAACTGGTTAATGGCGCAGATTTCTTCCTGACCCAGCCGGTGTACGACCCCGCCGTGGCAAAAGCCTTTGTTGACGCTTACACCGAGGCCAACGGGGAAATTGACAAACCCATTCTGGTCGGCATCCTGCCGCTGTTCGGGTCGCGGCACGCTAATTTCCTGCACAATGAAGTGCCCGGCATCGAGATCCCCGACGCCATCCGGGCGCGCATCGAAGCGGCGGGCAGCGACGGGCCCAAGGAAGGCGTGCGCATCGCCATCGAGCTGATCAAGCAGGTGCGGGCCTGGGCGCAGGGGGTGTATATCATCCCCGCCTTCGGCCGCTACGACCTGGCCGCTGAGATCATCGAAGCAATTAAGTAAAACCCCCTAAGGTTTTTCTATTTTTTCTTCTTCGGCTTTTCCGCGCCCAGCTTGGCCAGGCGGCGGGCTAGGTCGGTGAGGCGGATGTCCATTTCGCGCTGGCGGGCGTAGAGGCCCAGCCAGAGGAAGGCCAGGCCGCTGAAGCCCAGGTAAACCAGCAGGTCAGCGCCGCGGCCCACGCCAAGGAAGACGGCGACGGCGTTGGCCCAGTCGGGCCGCAGCACCATGACCACCGCCAGCACGGCCAACACAAAAAAGATGAGGCGATCGAGCAAGCGGCTGCGCAGCCGGTTGAAATAGACCAGCACGAAGCCGGCGGCGATGAGGATGAGGATCAACTGGATCGGGCTCATCGCAGCACCCGCCGGATGAGGAGGTCAACGAAAACATCAAAGGCATGCCAGAAGCGTTGGCCTTTCCTGAGCGAATATTCCGTGTAGCGGATGCGTGTTGGAGCCTCCGCGAAGCGGAGGTCCAACGTGCGGATTTGCTGCAGGATCTCGGTGGCGTGGGCAAAGCCGTTCTCGCGCAGCACGATGCGCTGCGCGGCCCGCCGCGAAAGCGCCCGCGCCCCATTGTGCGCATCCGTGAGCCACAGCCCGGTCAGCAGCCAGTTGACTACCACCGCCCCCTTGAGCAGCAGGCGGCGGGAGGCCGGGACGGCTTGGCGGTCTTCCTTGCGCAGGAAGCGCGAGCCCAGGACCACATCGGCGCGGCCGGACAGAAGCGGAGCCAGCAAGCCGGGCAGATCCTCCAGGCTGTGCTGCCCATCCGCATCGAAATGGACAATATATTGGGCGCCCTGCTCCAAGGCGTAGCTGACCGCGGTCTGCAGGGCGGCGCCCTGCCCCAGGTTGAAAGGATGGCGCAAGCGGTGCACACCGATGCCCTGAAGCTGTCGCCAGGTACTATCAGTGGAGCCATCGTCCACCACCACAACCGAATAGCCCAGCTCCACCAACGGACGCAGCACTGAGCGAATGACGCGTCCTTCGTTATGTGCGGCCACAGTTACAAAGATGGCGGTTTTGGGAACGGAGTTTCTAGCCATCGCTCGCCCGCGCCGGAATGCGCACTAGCATGTAGTTGCCTTCGGTGAAGATCTGCTCATAGGTTCCCGCAGCGATCCCCTGCTGTATCTCAGACAGAATAAGCGGATCAGCGGTCAATAAAGGCAACAATAACAGTTCCGCGTTCGGGTAGCGCTGCAGGGTTCGCTGATAGGATTTCTGGTCGGTAAAACGTTCTTGCACCCACATAGATTCCAGTCCTGGCAGCCAGCCAACCGGATAGCTGGTGATGACCGGCTCCGGCCCCTCCGTCCGGCTAAAGTAGCGATACAGCTTCTGGTTGAGCTCCGGCTCAAAAATTTGGCGCTGCTCGCTGACCTGACGCTCGATAATGGTCTGGTCGCTCAGCATCAGGGCGCTGGCGCCCAGCAAGATGGCAGCCAGGATTAAGATGGCAAACGCGGGGACGCGTAATTCGCGGCGCTTCCAGCGCGCAGCGCGCAGGCGCGTGACCCAAGCTTCGGCAGCCACGCCCACAGACATGGCCAGCAGCGGCAAGGCTACCGCCAAATTGCGATGCTCGTAACTTAGGAAAAACGCCCACAGGATGGCGAAGGGGAAGACCAGAAAAATGACGATCTGGCGATATTTGTTATCCAGCACCAGGAGGGAGATTAGAGCAAAGGCAAAGAAATACACATACGAGCCAAGAGAAAGAACCGCGCTTACAAAACGCTCCGGCAGAGTTTGCCCTTTGTAGATCTCGGTGATCACATAATCTATGTTGGACGTGTTCCCACCATAAATAATGCGATATTCCATAAACGCGTACCAGGGCACAACGATCACCAGCGCGATAAGGAAGTGCTTGGCAAGCAGCAGGAGCGCTTCTCGCCGGCTGAGATCTTTGCGATCTTTTAGGAGCCATAGGTAGGCCAGCAATGGATAGAAAGCCATCACATATAAGCCGGGCTGCTTGGTGACCGCCGCCGCCGCGGTGGCCAGCGAGCCAAGCAGCAGGGTGCGCTTGAGCTCGGGCAGGCTGCGAATACCTCGGGCGTGCAGCAAGGTGTAGATCGCCAGCAGGCTGAAGCAGGCCACGGGGATATCCACGTAGCCTTCCGGGATATATTCGCCAAGGAACAAGTTGATCGAATACAAGGCCAGGCCGGCCCCCAGCATGTAGCCCCAGCTCTTGAACTTGCGGCCCAGATCAAAAAGCATGGCGCCGATAAAGAAGGCGAAAAGGGGCATGATGCTCTTGCCAAAGAATTTAACCGCGGTGGTGCCGATGAATTTATAGGCGACCGAATAGCTTACCGGGATCAACTGAGGATATTCCCATGTGTCGCCGGGGAAACGATTCTCAGCCCACTTCACCGCCCAGCGGTCCCAGGAGGCCCAGGCATCCCAGGTTTGAAAGACTGTGTTGAAATTGACCACCCAAACAGACAGCACCCAGATGAGGCCGAGCAGGGCAACCAACCCGAAGGCGAAATAAAGCGCGGCCGACCAGAAATCTGCTTTGATCCAGGTGGAGAAAGAAAGCAACTGTTTGGATAGCGATGCTTTGGCCTTCTTCTCCGAGCCGCCGCCCACTTTTAATAGTTGGTCGCGATATAGCCAAGCAAAGGCGGCGCACTCGAGCACAAATAACCCCAGGACCACCGAACGAAGATAGAGCCCCACGGTGACAAGCAGCAGTACGCCGGCATAATTGGCCATCAGGCTGAGCATGAAGAGAAAGACAAGCTGCTGCAGAAAGCTGCGTTTGCCAGGGAAAAGGCGAATGATGAGCAGGCCCGGCAGCAGGCTTAGCTGAATGACGGAGAGAACGCCAAGGAACAGGATCATGTGGGGTTAGTTTAACCGCAACGCGGTCAGGGGGTCGCCAAATTTGCAAAACGATGGCTATTGGGAAGATGAGATTATAAGGATTCCTCGCTTTACTGTTCCTCGGACTGGCAGGGGCTTCTGGATGCCGCTCGGATTGACAAGAGTGAATGTAAGGGCGCAGCATGCTTTGATGGAACCAAAGCGTAATTGTCCAAAGGGATAATTCCTTCGACAACGGCTTTTTCAGGAAACAGTTTCACGCGGTTGATTAGTAAGTTAGCGATGGTCTGCTTTGTGGCGGCGTCTGCTTTGCTCATAGCCCTTTTGTAAACAGCTGAGAGGTCTAACAGTTCGGACAAGCTAATATCCGGCGTTCCTGCGCCTTCCTGTGCGTTCTGGATGGCTTTCTGTTTGGCTTTGGCGACATGCAGCCGCTTTGCGATTTTAGCCTTCTGCTCCCTCAGCTCATCCAGCTCGATAATGCCTTCTCGGTAAGCGTCCAATAACCGTTTCTCTTGTTGGGTCAGCTTGTCTAGTTCTTGCTCGACTTTATAAAGATTGCCCTTGTCCACCTGTACAGGCTGATTTAATCGTTCCAGCTTGTGCTTCATTTGGGCTTTCAATTGGACAGGGTTATCCAAAAGTTGAACTAGTCCTCGCCAAACCTTTTCATCTAGCTTGCGATGATCCACGGCCACGCGTTCACCATGTGGCTTAGTAGTTAAGTTCTTGTTCCGTTTCGCTCCGCAGCTGTAATAGGAATAACGATTGCTTACGTGCCCCGGGGCCATACTGCCACATAGGCCACAAACCACTAACCCGCGTAGCAGGTAATCATTTTTCTTGTTATTCCGCGGTGAGCGCATGGCATTCAGCTTTAGATGTTCTTGGGCTCTCTGCCAGATGGCTTTGTCTAGGATGGCCGGCACAGAAACAGCTAGCCAATCTTCTTTCGGCCTATCCGCTTTGCTGGATTTCATGCGTTGGCGATAACGTTCGGCTTTTGGATGTTTGCTCGGCTCAACACTTTTAGTCTTGTACATGTAGGCCGTTCCAGTATAGGTTTCATTTTTCAAAATGGAATAGATGCTGCTCGGCCACCATTTGCTGAACTTTGAACGGCTGGATATTTCTTCTCGCTCTAAACGTTTGGCAATAGCTGTTCCAGTAAGTTTTTCTTTGATAAACCAGGCAAAGATTGTCTTGACTGTCTCGGCTTCCTTTTCGTCAATATCATACGTGGCGGGATGGTCTTTGCTCTTTGGCACAAAGCGATAGCCATAAGGAGGGTTACTCCCCAGCACCTGCCCGTTCTTCACGGCATGTTTAGTTCCTCGGCGGGTTCTGTCCAGTATTTTGGCCCGTTCGTATTCCGAGATTGCCCCTTGGATATTGAGCAGCAAATGGTCTTCGGCGGTATCTCCGGAGGGTTGACTGGTGAAAATAGCTTTGACATCGTGCTTTTTGAATTCCTCCAATAGGATGATTTGATGGGCTTGCTTTCTGGATAATCTGTCAGGGGAAAGCACAAGGACAGCTTCAACTAGTCCTTCGCTAACAATGTCTCGCAAGTGATCTAGGCCAGGGCGATTTAGTTCTGCTCCAGAATAGCCGTCATCCAAACATTCAACAATCACATGATGGTTATTAGTCTTGGCATATTCACGCAAGGCTTCAAGCTGAGATTGAATGGTTCCCTCTTTGGCTTGAGTTTCAGAACTGACACGGGCATACATAGCAATGTTCATCACCACTCCATTTTCTTAGAAGCTTTCGCGCAGTCTATCACTTTAGGATTCCATCGGTCAAGGGGCCGAGCACCGCACCGGAGCGCACGTGAGGAGCACCGGAGCGGAGCGCAGGCCAACAATCGGGAAAATAATACTGAGGATGAACCTTCGATCAGACCGGCTTGGTTATTAGGCACTAACTGGCTAGAGTTTGGCGGTCTGTCAGGGGCTGGCGCATTTGGTTTATGCCAGGGCGAAGCCTTTACCCTTGACAGTCCGCCACTTGCCAGTAGCCTAAAAAATAACGAAGCCGGGTTCAAGGAAGGAAACTCCAATTGGGCAGGTTTTAGGCAAAGTCCCCCAGACTATTAGTAGGGACTTTGCGACAGATAGAAGTAGAAAATAAGAAGGATTAGATTTCATAGGTCGATTGTTAGAGGCGGTAATGGTTCGCTCCGGTCAGTAAGCGTTAGAGCAATTTTGCTGTCCACTATCTTTCTCAAACGCCTTTCCAGGGTTCGATGATGTAACTTGCTTTCTCGGCTAATGCGTTTTTTGGACTTCTGTAAACGAGAGACTAGTAGGCCGTAGTAGTAAATGCCAGCTTCCGAGCCGTATTGCAGGCAAAGAGTTTTCAATGCTATATCGGCGTTTGCAATTGAATTTTCTAAGAGCCTTAGATTGATTAGATCGTCATTCAAGTAAGCAACAGCAATGTTTTTGTTGATGTCTAGCAGGGTTGGTTTTTCCTTGCCTAGAGTCTTAGCAACATTGCTTCCCTTGAGGATGGTTAGCTCTTGGCGCAAGATGCCGTGCGCATGAGGGTTTTTGCTCTCGGTTTCCTTGTTATAGAACTTGGTCGTCTTATGCTTTGAGCGAAATTCTGCCCCTTCGTAGCGGTGATATTTAGTTCTCCGGTGTGGATAGTCCAGATTGCCAATAGCTCTAACATAATCGTCTACCAGGTCGCCCACCTGATGGTTGTAGCAAAAATCCAGCCGGATAAGTACTCCCTCTGCCAGGTCTAGTTTGGGGGCTGAATTGACTAATTCCAATACCAAGTTGCCTATCTTGATCGTGCCATCTATGCTGCCTATCATTTGGTGGTTGTTCCCATGGATCAACTTGGGGAGAGAGACTTCTAAGGTGAGTAGAGGCTCTAAGTTGTATCCAGCTGGGTAGTAGGTATATTTCACCATGACCTCATCTTCGGTAATGGTGGGGTTATAGACGTAGCTTTCCACCTCTGCGCCGGTCTGAGTTGTTCTTGTGCGGCGTTGCCAATTTTTCAATTGTTCTTCTGTGGGAGAAACTGAGTATTTCAGTCGGACGGTGTCGAGCATCATTCACCATCCTTGTTATTTGTCTGTGGTTCTTTGAGGATAAGGGCAAGAATCAAATCATAGGATTCGGCAAGTCGCTCCTCGGCATCCGAAGCCGGAGTGTAGACAAACTCAACGGCAAATTTGTCTTGCTCAGCACCAGGGGAAACAAAAATCCAGTTCATTAGGAACTGGATTCATAGCGGCTCGTGTGCTTTGCCGAAAGGGGACAGTTTAGGGTTTGGAGTTGTCCCCTATGATCTCGTATATTTTCTTCTCATAGCGTTTCAAAGATTTCTTCAGCCGTTCGATTATGCCGCGCCGATAGTCTCGAAATGATGGGCTATTGCGCTTTCCCGTAAATTCTTTGGGATGAAGCTTGATGTGCTCGTCGGCCAGCTTGGTTAGGCTGACTCCTTCAAAGCGTTTGCGAAGATACTTTGCCATGCTTTTCATACCACCAGAAATCTTCGGACGATTTCTTCCGAAGGTTTTGTGGATTTCCACAGTAAACCGTTCGATGATTTCATCTGGATTTGACAAGTGACTAGCCATCGCGACCACGACAGGCTGACCTAACATAGGGGTCGTGTATACAGCCCCTAACCAACCCAGAGGGATTTGTTCTGATTTGCCTGTAGTTAAATAGACAAAGGTCAATCGGCAAATATCTTCCAGGACTTGTAAATAGGCTTCGGCGATTGGCTTTATCAGGCTAAAAATAGCAGTAGTCGCAGCTCGGACGTCATTTTCAGTGATCTCGACATTTTTGGCAAACTTCTCAGGGTCTAGGATTGCTTCAGGCTGATTTTGCAGTAAACGCCGCACAAATTGCATCTGTTCTGGGAAAAGCTCAGACCGGGCCATTACTTCGGCATGAATGTCCCGTTGGATGTCCTCCCAAGGAAAGTCTTTTTTTGCGAGGAGTAGCTCAGCGAACACTTGGTCGGCCAGGTCAAATTCTGGGAAACTGTATTTTTCGCGAAGTTTCTTTAGAATCGGCTGCAGATCAGCGTGGGCTGGAAATACCTCACTCAGAACGTCTCTCTCGCTCATGTCTATTAGTATTTACACTTTAGGAAAAATAATCACACCGTATCCTCGAATTAAGGGACGGATAGATTTTTGGGGGGGCACTAGAAGAATCGGGAATCTCAAATATAATAGGATGTAATGGAGTATACTTTCAAATTGTAGAGAAATACGTTTAGGATAGGTGAGAATAAAAGATGTTGAAGATGAAGACTATTATTGTCAGGATAGTGGGAACAGGTTTGATAGTTTTTGTGTTTGGATGTTCAACTGCAGCACCCTCACCGGAACTACTTGAAACTGCCGCAATTGCATACCTAACAGAAAATTCTCCGGCTCCAAGTTCCACTCCAATTGATTTGGTGTCTTTGTTGATTGTGGATGGCGATTTGCCAGCAGGGTTTACTGGCGCACAGATAAGAAATTCTTCTCCAGAGGAACATAGTGATATTCCTGAGCGGATAAACGAGGTCTATCAGGGATTGGCCTTAGTGGATGGACGCTCAATTGGGGGTATCTCGATTTACGTCTTTGAAAGCTCTGAGGATGCCTCTAACGCCATGAACCAAATTACTCGGGACTTGGGAGGTGCGGGAACCACCCCTTGGCCGGCTGATGTTGGCGACCGGGCTTACGCACAAATCTCGCAAAAGGATACTTTTAGCACTGCTGCCGAATTAGTGGCGCAGCAATGCAATATTGTTATTGAGATTCGATATGTACAAAAAGGTCCGTTTGAAGATGTTGTTATTGTAAGTATTCCAGCAATTATCGCTCATGCTGAGCGGCTTGTTGCGAGATTAAGCCAGATTTCTTGTTAGCGAAAACTTTGTATTTCCCCTAAAAATCAATTATACGCTTTGATTCGAGCGCAGCATGTGCGTTGATGGAACTTTGCCTGGACAGGTTCAGTACAATCCATCATGGTCAGGCAAGGTTTCGGAGGCTTCAGAAGAATGAAAGTTAAAATCGAAGAGGGGTTTAAGCTCTTTGTTGAACAGTTCAATGAAATGGTCCTTGGCTTTCGTGGTGGTTAGAATATGACCAAGATCAAAGATAGCAGTTATCTTAGCCGCCGTGACTTCGTAGAAATTCTTTTGGTTTCAGCTGCTGCTGGAATTTTGACCGCCTGTGCTCGACTTATTGGAGCAACAGAAAGTTCTCGAACTCCAGAAGTTCCTGCCCCTCCTACAAATACGCAAGTATCTCCACTGCCATCAGCAACTCTTTCTGAGACCCCTTCGCCTAGCGCCGAAGCAACCCCCACGATCGATTGCGAGGAAAGTGTCGAGCCGAGTTCAACTCCTGATGGTTTGGACAGAAGTAATGTTAAACCTGCAAAAACGCGTGAATTAACTGAGATTAGTTATGCGATTATTCATCATAGCCAGGTGGAAGGGGCAGAGGATTACTGTCACCTCGTAAAACACGCTAGAAGCTATGATTGCGATCACTCGAAAAAGGATTACGACAATCCTCCAGATGGAGTGATTGACGCCGAGTACACAGATGGGAAGTTAGGTTATAAGTGGATTACGTATCATTTTTTAATAGCACGAGATGGATTTGTTCTTCCAGTTCAGGACCCAACGTACATGCGTATCCATTCGGGAAATAACGAAGTCAACGACAGAAGCATTGCAATTTGCATAGATGGGGATTTTCGCAATGTGGAAGAAAGTGGAATATTAGACGAATTGCCCACCACTTATCAATTAGAATCAGCAGCAAAGATTATCCGTGATTGGAATGAGGAGCATAATACTAAGTTAATCATAAAATCTCACCGAGAAGTGGCTTGCCTAGAAAAAAATGTGATGAAAACAGGCCTAAACCTCCTTGTCCCGGTCAAAACATGGGAGATTCAGATAACCCGGGCAGTAAGCTGTCTCAGATAATTAGCCTTGTCGAAAACGATGAATAAAATCTGGGTTGATATGAATTTCTTGGGAGTGGGTGGGCAAAAATGTTGAGCATTGGAAGCAGGGTATGTGGGAATTGTGGAGCAGCTTACTAAAAAGGGCAGGTGAAGCGAAAAAGTAGATGACGCTTTGATTCCATCGCAGCATGCTGCGCCCTTCCGGTGGCTAAGTCCGCGGCTTAGCGCCCAAGTCCTGCTCGAGGCGCTTGACGATGCGCTCGCGCAGCTTGGCGACTTCCTCGTCGGTCAGAGTGCGCTCAGGGTGCTGGTAGGTGAGCTGGTAGGCCAGGCTCTTCTTGCCCGCACCGATCTGCTCGCCGCGGTACACGTCGAACAGCGACAGCGCGGCCAGCAACTGGCCGCCTGTCTGGCGGATGAGCGCGTCCACCTGGGCGGAAGGGATGGCCTCGTCAACAATGATGGCCAGGTCTTCGAGGACGGGAGGATAGGCCGGCACGCCTTCGGAATCGAAGCGTTCCGGCAGAGCTTCATAAAGCACATCCAGATCGAAGGTGGCGATCTGTACGGGGTGCTCCGGCAGGTCGTAGTTCATCTGTACCTGCGGATGCAGCTCGCCAAAGACGCCCAACTGTCTGTCGCCTGCCAGCACTTTGGCGCAGCGGCCGGGGTGGAAAGCGGGGTGGTCCCCGGATTCATAGCGCAGGTCGCTTAGCTTCAGTCCTTGCAGCAGCGCGCTGACCACACCTTTGATGTCGTAGAAATCAAGCAGGCTGCTGTCGGCCCCCTCCCAGTGTTGCGGCTGGCGCGGGCCGGCCAAGGCCAGCACCAGGCGCGGCAGCTCGTCGGGCAGCGGCCCGGTCTTGGAGGCGCGGAAGATCGGGCCGATCTCGAAGAAGGCCAGGCGCTCGCGCAAGTTGGCGTTGCGCTCGACGATCTCGAGCACCGAAGCCAGCAAGCTTTTGCGCAGCACGGTGCGGTCTTGCGAGATGGGGTTAGCCAGGCGCACATAAGGCGTGTCGTCCGGCGGGGTGTCGCTGGGCAGGCGGCGGGCTTCTTCCTCGGGACGCGTCAGGCGATAGGTGATGATCTCCTGCAGGCCAAGCCTGGCGAGCAGATCGCGAATACTTTCTTCGATATCGAGTTTGCGGTTGCTGCACTGGGGCGGGAGCTGGTCTGCCAGGCGAGTGGCCGGGATGCGTTCGTAGCCGTAGACGCGGGCGATCTCTTCCATCAGGTCGGCCTGGCCGATCACGCCTTCTCCGATATCCAAGCGATAGTCCGGGGAGCTGACGGTGAGCTTTTTACCGGAGGTCTTTACATCGAATTCGAGGCGGCGCAAAATAGCGGCAATCTCCGTGGCGCTCAGTTTCACGCCCAGCCAGCGCGCAACATCGGCCGGGCCGATCTTCACCACGGAGGGCTTAGCGGGCAACGGATATTTATCCACCAGGCCCTGGCTCACTTTGCCGCCGGACCACAGGCGCATGAGTTCCAGGCCGCGGCTCACGCCGCGCGGCGCCATGGCGGGATGCACACCGCGCGAGAAACGGTAAGCCGCTTCTGAAGATAGACGCTGCGCGTTCAATGTCTTGCGGATGTTGATGAAGTTCCAAGCCGCGCCTTCGAGCAAGACGTTACGCGTGTTATCGGTGACTTCGCTTTCGGTGCCGCCCATCACCCCGCCGAGGGATAAGGGCCCGGCGGTATCGCACACGAGCACGGTGAAGTCATCTAGTTTGCGTTCCACGCCGTCCAGCGTGGTGAGCTTCTCGCCGCGCTTGGCAAAACGGGTGGAGATGGTGGGCGCTTTGCCGCCGGCGCGCTGCACCAGCACGTCATAGTCGAAGGCGTGCAGCGGCTCGCCGAGCTCCAGCATGGCGTAATTGGTGGCGTCCACAATGTTATTGATCGGGCGCATGCCTGCCAGGCGCAAGCGGCGCTGGACCCAATCCGGGCTGGGCTTGATCTTAATATCGCGGATAAGTCCTAGCACGAAGCGCGGGTTGAATTCCGGTTCCCCGATCTCGATCTTAACCTTGCCCTTTATCGCCGGACCTTCGGCCTTGAGGGCCAAGGCCATGGCTTTCAGCTTGCGGCCGAGCAGAGCGGCCACTTCGCGGGCCACGCCGTAGATATTGGCGTCACGGGCAATGTTTGGCATGATGGCAATGTTCAGCACCGCGTCGCCGAGCACGTCAGCCAGCGGTGTGCCGGCCCTGGTCGCGGCGGGCAGCAAGATGATGCCCTCATGCTCCTCGGAGAGGCCCAATTCTTTTTCGGAGCAGACCATCGAATAAGACTCGACGCCGCGGATCTTGGTGCGCTTGAGCGTCGTTTTCTGGAAGCCCGGCTGGTGCCCGTCGTAGAGTTCGGCGCCCTCTTTAGCGTAGGCCACTTTCAATGGCTTCTTTAATTCGCCCTGGCCCTTATATTCGAAGAGGTTGGGTGCACCGGTCAGCACGGTGTGCTCCTGCTTTCCGTCGAACAGGCGGCACAGCACCAGGCGGTCGGCGTTGGGGTGCGGCAATACCTCGCGGATCTCACCGACTACGATCTTGCCGCGGTCCCAGGCCAGGCCGCTCAGCTTGGCGTGGGATCCCTGCTGGCTGCTCGGCATGGGCAGGCCGAGATAGTGGATCTCCTCCACTTCGAGGCCAGCCATGGTGAGGGCGCGCGCCAGTTCTTCAACGGAGACGCCGTCCAAATTCACGAAATCTTTGAGCCAGGAAAGAGGCGTCTTCATGAGAACTGCTCTAGAAAGCGCACATCGTTGCGCCAGAAATAACGGATGTCTTCGATGCGATAGCGTAGCATGGTGAGGCGTTCCGGGCCCATGCCGAAGGCGAAACCGGAATAGCGCTCCGGGTCGTAGCCGCCGTTGCGCAGCACCGTAGGGTGCACCATGCCGCTGCCGAGGATCTCCAGCCAGCCGGTGTGCTTGCACACCGGGCAGCCTGCCCCGTGGCAGACGAAGCATTCCACATCCATTTCGGCACTGGGCTCGGTGAAGGGGAAGTGCGAAGCGCGGAAACGAGTGCGGGCATCCGCATCGAAGAAGCGCCGGGCGAAATCAGTGAGCGTGCCTTTCAGATCGCCGAAAGTGATGTGCTCACCCACAGCCAGCCCTTCCACCTGAGTGAACTGCACTTCCGAACGGGCGGTTACCTGTTCGTAGCGGTAGCACATGCCGGGCAGGATGATGCGCACCGGCGGCGGATTCTTGGGATCGGCGGCGGAATATTCGCGCATGGCGTGGATCTGGCCGGGCGAGGTATGCGTCCGCAACAGAGTCGGGTTATCCGGACTGCCGCCTTCAATATAGAAGGAGTCCTGCATCTCGCGGGCCGGGTGGTTGGGCGGGAAATTGAGCAATTGGAAGTTGGTCTCGTCCGTCTCCACATCGCGTGAGCGATAGACCTGGAAGCCCATTTCGGCGAAGACCGCGCTGACCCGGCGCAAAGTCTGGGTGATGGGATGCAGCCGCCCCAGCGGCAGCGGGCGGCCCGGCAGACTGATATCCAGCCGATCGGAGGTCAACGTTTGCTGCATGCGCGCGCTTTGCAGCGCGGCGCGGCGCTGCTCGAGCGCGGCTTCCAGCGCCTGCTTGACCTCGTTGGCTTTCTGGCCGACCTTAGGTCGCTCTTCGGCGCTCAGCGCGCCCAATAGCTTGAGGCTCTGCATCAGCGCCGAGTTGCGCCCAAGGTAGAGCGTGCGCCATTGCTCCAGCACGGCCTCATCCTGCGCTTTATCCAGCGCAGTAAGTGCCTCGCTACGGATCTTTTCCAAGTTTTCTAACATCCAGGCTCCGATCCCATTATTCTATTCATTAAACAAAAAACCTCCGTCCCATCGGGGACGAAGGTTGCAGCCTCCGCGATACCACCCAGTTTGGCGGGAGTGCCGCCCACTTGATCCGAAGGCCTTGCGGCGATCGGAGACCTGGCTAACGCGGGTCAGGCGGCTCGGCCTACTTAAATTCAGGTTCAGCGGGGCCTTGCCCCGATGAGGCTGAATAATTCTGTCGAGCAGCTCGAGAGGGAACTTCGGCGCTTTCCATAGAGCGCGAGTTGCAGTCGTTGCTCGCGCATCCCTGGCAGCTTCCAGCCGCCTACTTTCCTCTGTCCTAGCTTTTATTATTAGCTTGCAGCTAATTATCCGCAAAAGAAAGGGGCTGTCAAGCACGTGGACGCTCGAATAGCTGAGCCATCTTGTATAATGTGCGCGCGTGCCCTGTTATGGGCATTTTATTTTGACCAAACTTAGCGCAGCCTGCTCTTGTCAAGTTTTTGTCCACCCCACCCCTCGCCAACAGCATATAAACTTACTCCCTAGTATGAAGCTTATTCCTTTCCTGCGCTTAGGCCTGCTGGCAGTTGCCCTTGCCGCCTGTGGCCCGGCAGCCCAGCCCACCATCCCTGCCACAGCCCTCCCCTACCCAGAGCAGGTTACCCCCAGTCCGGCAGCCCCGGTGGCCGTGGTGAATGGCGAACCCGTTTCCATGGAGAGCTTCAATATCCACCTGGCCCAATATCGGGTTGCCCAGGCGGAAACTGGCACGCTTCTGGCATCCGAGAATGTTGAGCAGCTCGTCCTGGAAGACCTGATCAGCCGGCTGTTGCTGGCGCAGGGCGCCCGGGAGCAGGGCTACTCGCTGGATGAGGCCACCATTGACCAGCGGCTGGCAGCGGTCGTCGAGCAGGCCGGCGGCCAGAGCGCCTTCGACGCCTGGCTGGCCGAGCAAGGCTACACGGCGGAAAGTTTCCGCCAGGAGCTGGCCCTTGAGATCGAAGCCGGCTGGATGCGGACGGAACTTACCAACGCCGTGCCGCTCAGCGCCGAACAGGTGCTGGCTCGCCAGATCCTGCTGACGGACAGGGCCTCGGCGGAGCGGCTGCTGGGCCAATTGGAAAGCGGCACGCCGTTCGAGCAGGTGGCGCGCAACAACGACACACAGAGGCTGGGCTACCTGGGCTGGTTCCCGCGAGGGTACCTGCTGCAGCCGGCGGTGGAAGAAGCCACCTTCGCCCTGCAGCCCGGCGAATATAGCGGCGTCGTCGAGACCAGCCTCGGTTTTCACCTGATCGAAGTTCTGGACCGGGACCCGGACCGGGCGTTGAACCCGCAAGCCCGACTCGGCTTGCAAATGCAGGCGCTGGCGGACTGGCTGGCGGAGCGCCGGGCGCAATCTACGATAGAGATTTTTCTGCCTTGAATTGAGCTTCGGGCTAGAATCAATAAGCCACCCGAAGCATGGAGTTAACGATGGACGAATTTGATTTCAAAGAAGAGAAAACCAAAAAAGGCTTCCGCTTCGGCTCTGCGCTGCTGAACTGCGGCTCGCTATTCTTATTTCTCGGCGCGCTGGTTGTAGGCGCCCTCTTCGTTCTGCTGTTCTTAAACCCGCAAAGCGAACTTAACCCATTCCCGCCCTCAGCGGCCACTGCCACGTCAGCAGCCACCGGCACCCCAACCGCCACCGCAGAGATCACCAGCATGCCGACGGAAACTCCCACGGCCACTGCCGAACCACCCACCCCCACGCCAACGGTGGACGAAGTGGGCGGCTTCTTTGAAGTCCAGGCAGGCAGCCCCTCCAGGCTGGATAGCTCGGTGTTCCACCCGGAACTTGGCTGCGATTTTATGGGGGTGGCCGGGCAGGCTTTCAACTTGGATGGAGCGCCTATCGCCGATTTGCGCGTGCATGTGAGCGGCACGCTGGGCACTGAAAACGTGGACAAGATCGGCCTCACCGGGGCGGCTACCCAATACGGGTCAGGCGAATATTACGAAATACAGCTGGCCAACCAGCCGGTCGCGTCTGACTCTACTATGCAAGTGACTCTGTTGGATGCCGCCGGGCAGGCTATTTCAGACGCGTTCAGCTTCAGCACCACGGCGAGCTGCCAGGAAAACCTGCTAATGATCAACTTCGTGGAGCAGCCTTAAGTTTGACAGACTGTTGTTATTAAATGTAGGGCGGGTCTTAGACCCCGCCCTCTTTATTATTCCTAATCATCCTGCTTTGGGCAGCGCTTTTTCCAACTCAGCGCACACTAGCTCCACTTGTTCCTCGGTCATCACGCTGGAGAACGGCAGGGCCAGACCGCGGCGGCAAAGCTCCTCGGCGATCGGGTAATCGCCGGGCTGATAGCCGAAGCGTTCCAGCATAAAGGGCTGCAAATGAAGGGGGGCAAAATAAGGGCGAGTGGGAATGCCGGCTTGGTCTAGCAGGTTCGCCAGGCGATCCCGGTTGACATCCGGAGCCAGCCGTATCACATACACAAACCAACTCATACGCGTCGTGCTGGGGGCGATGTATTGCAATTCGACGCCCTGCATCTTTTGGAGCCGGTGCGCATACCAGACAGCCACCTGCTCGCGTTTGGCGAGCAGCTCATCCAGGCGATTGATTTGGGCGCGGCCCAGCGCGGCGCTGAGCTCGGGCAAGCGATAGTTGTAGCCCAGGTGCGTATGCTGCAGCCAGGTGTCGCCTTCGGCGCGGCCTTGGTTGCGCAGGGCGCGCATAAAATCGGCGGACTCCTGGTCATCAGTAATTACTACGCCGCCTTCGCCGGTGGTCATTTGCTTGTTGGGATAGAAGGCATAGACACCGAAGTCCCCAAGACGCCCCGCCATGCGACCTTTGTATGTTGCGCCAAGCGCTTCACAAGAATCTTCGATTACGGCAAGGCTGTTAGCTTTAGCAATCGCATTGATGGCGTCATAGTCCGCCGGCTGCCCGAACACGTCCATCGCAAGGATGGCCTTGGGTTTTTTGGCATGTGCGCCGCGGCGCGGCAGCCAGGTCTGTGCCGGCTTTCCGCCCTCAGCCAACTGGCGGGCGGCTTGCTCCAAGCGATCAGGGTCGATATTGCCGGTGCGCACATCTACGTCGACAAATACAGGCACCGCGTTTTCATAGAGCAGCACATTGCTGGACGCAATAAATGAATAGGGCGTGGTCAGCACCAAGTCGCCCGGGCAGATGCCGGCGGCGCGCACGCACAAATGCAGCCCGGCGGTGCCGGAACTCACCGCAATGGCATGGGCGGCGCCGCTGGTTTTACAGACGGCGCGCTCGAACTCCCTGGTCTGTTCGCCCATGCTGAGGACGGGGGTGGCCAGCACCTCGGCCACGGCGCGGCGTTCAGCCTCGCCGAGGTCCGGCGAGGACATGGGGACGCGATATTTAGTCAAGAACGGCTCCATTCGGGGCGCGGCGATTATCTCACACGAAAAATGTGGCTGCGCCGAAGGCCAGCAGCGCCCCGGCGGCCGCACTGAGGAAATTTACCCAGTCGTTGGTCAGCCAAGCCCAACCTCGGTGCAGCGAGGTCTTGGTTCCGCAACTGTGAGTGGGATGCCGCTCGGTTTCCTTTTTGCATTTCGGGCAGTAATAAATTGCTTGGACCGTGGCCCCCAGATAGGAATCGACAAAGCTACCCAAGACGCCGGCTGTGGACACGATCAGCAGCACCTGGATCAGAGCCTGCTGCAGCAGCAACCAGGCTAATAGGCTCATGAACAAGGCAGCTCCTAAAGCCACCAGGCTGCCGAGCAGCGACACTCCCCCAGAGGTTCCCGGAAGCACAGTCTTCCCCGTGGTGATCAGCCGCGGTGGCCTTTTGCTGAGCACGCCCAGTTCCGTAGCCCAGGTATCGGCGGTCACGGTGGCCAGAGCGGCGGCAAAGACCGCCCAGGCAATTGGCAAGGTCAGCAAGCCGCCCGCCCAAGACAGCAGGGCCAAAACGGGCATGCCGCCGTTGGCCGCCACCTGGGCCCAATCGCGGCGGCTGCCCTTTGCAAAATTAGCGGCCATCTTGCGCTTGCGGCCGGCAGAGGCCCTCGAGAGCAAGCTGGAAGAGCCAAAGAAGGCTATGAGCAGAATGGCGGCCGGCAAGCCACCCAGACCATAGGTAAGACCGCCTACCAGGCTGGCTGCCAGCGCCCCGCTGGCC
The DNA here is from genome assembly GCA_964572455.1 of uncultured Anaerolineaceae bacterium. GTDB lineage: Bacteria > Chloroflexota > Anaerolineae > Anaerolineales > UBA11579 > JAMCZK01. The sequence continues at coordinate 12,800 of CAZNFL010000034.1, read as the reverse complement.
GTGAGGGCACCCAGGCGCCAGGCAGCCAGGGATACAGCCGCAGCCAGCGCCAGGCCGAGCCATATCCATCCCTCGGAGAACTGGATGGTTAAGTCAAACACGGCAATTGTGGATAACTGGCATGGAGCTGTGGATAACTTGCCGAATTTTGCTCAAAGGCTAAACAAGATAGCCGCCAGGAAAAGCAGGCCGGTGGGCAGGCTGCTGGCCCAAATGATGGTTGAAAAGCGGATACCCTGGGGTTCCCGGTAAAACAGCAAGCCCAGGACAAAATTGCCCATGTAGAAAAATAGGTTAAGGGCCGGCAGCAAAAAGAGCTGCACCCCAGCTACAGGCTCCAACGGCTGGCCATCGGCGCCAAACCCCAGGGATACGGAGGCCAGTTGAGGGGAGAGTACACCCACCAGGATCAACAAGCCCAAGGCAAGCACGGCCCCCGTAACCAGCAGGAGAGGAACCCTGGGCTCCGCCCAAGCATCGGCCAGCACGAAAGATGGCAGCACCGAGCGCGGGGCGATGGGGCGCAGGCTGCCGCGCTCCGATTCGCGCTTATAAGTATCGACGAAATCCTGCGGGTCAGCGGGAGAGATCGCAAACACGCCTGCTTTGGTTCCTAGCAGCACGAGGTTGGAGGGCTCCGAGGCCATGAATTCCAGTTGGCCCAGTTCTGGGTCCTGGCGCGGCCCCATCAGAATGCCCAGCCAGGCGCCGCGCGGCAACTCGAGCGGGGCTTCCAATTCAACGGCGCGGGCCACATCCAGGATATGCTCGTAAGGCAGGTCAATGAAGCGCAGCCCCCAACGCAGGCGCAAGCCGTTGCGGCCCAGCCAGTAGCCCGATTGCAAAAGGGCATACAGGCGATACAAAACAAAAGGAAGCGGCAGCGCAAACAGAAAGGCACCAAGTAGCATGAAGATGACGGGCAGCCCCGGTTCTTGCGAAACGGCGGCGACCAACAAAACGATCACCAGGCTAAAGGCGATCAGCACACCGCCCAGGTTGATCAACAAGCCTTTACGCCGAGGCGGCGGAAAATAGATCCAGGTTTCGGATGCTTGGCGCACAATGATCAATATTAATCTAGTTGGCGCGATTTGCGGGCGTGCGAATGGGATGAGCATCCTAAGCGCCCTGCGGCTTGACCTTCATCTAGCGCACATATACAATTCAGGCTGTGAC
>CAZNFL010000034.1:0-11521 GCA_964572455.1 uncultured Anaerolineaceae bacterium | reverse complement strand
AAGCGCCCTGCGGCTTGACCTTCATCTAGCGCACATATACAATTCAGGCTGTGACTTCTTTAACAAACAAAGACAGCCAGCCAATCGACCATGGACAAACCAGGGAAGGTGAGGCACAGGACGCCGTCGAATGGCGCCGCTGGGCGCGGACACTGCGGCGTCTGGGATTGGCCAAGTTAGCGGCCGTCTTCCTGGAATCAGGCGGCGCGTTCTGCACCCTGGCAGCCCAAGCCTTGTACATCAGCCAGCCTCTACTGGAGCCATGGACCGCAAAAGACAAAGTGCGCGACCTGGCTGAATTGCTGGAAAGCCCGGCCGAGGCGGCTGCCTTTACCCGCTCTTTAAAGGAAGAAACCCAATGAACATCGCTCCTCTTGATGTCATTGGTTTGGCTGCCGCTCTGCTGCTATTATTTTTGATCCTGGGAACAAGAAACGCGCGGCGCACGATCCGTTCGATCAAAGCTTTTCGCGAGTTGCGCCGCACGATTGAGCTCTCCGTGGAAGATGGTTCGCTCTTGCAGATCAACTTGGGGGGCGGCGGGCTGCTGGGGCCGGACAGCGCGGCCGCTTTTGCGGGTCTCACTCTGCTGCGGCAGGTCGCCAATATTGCGGCGGACAGCGACCAGCCGCCGGTGGCCACCACCGGCGATGCGCTGCTGATGCTGCTGGCGCAGGACACCTTGCGCCACACGTACCGGCGCCTTGACATTTCCGGCCAATACAATCTGCGCCTGGGCCGCACCACCGGGCTCACGCCGTTCTCTTATGCGGCCGGCACCATGCCGCTGATCCTGGACCGAGCGGTATCTGCATCGGCGCTGGTGGGAAGTTATGGGGAAGAGGTGGGCCTGATCACCGCGGCCAGCCAGCGGACCGGGGCCTTTAGCCTGGGCGGGAGCAACACGCTGACGGGGCAGGCCTTGCTATTCGGCGGCGCGCAGGAGCCGCTGATCGGCGAAGAGGTATTTGCCACCGGAGCCTACATGAACGCGGGAGCCGCGCACCGGGCCAGCTTGCGCGCACAGGACGTGCTGCGCTGGCTGATCATTCTCTTACTGATCGTCACGGCTTTATCGCCGCTTGCCGCAGGGTTGCAATGAATTTACGCGGCACCACACCGATTGCGGCCGCGGTCGCCATTGCCGGGGGTGTATTCATCCTGGTAAGCCTGTTCGTCCCCGGTTTCGAAGAGCTGCGCAACCGCATTTTGAATTGGGCCATTTTGCTGGCGGCGCTAGCGCTGCTGCTCGGCATGGTCAATTTATTCAGTGTGCATTTTGAAAAACTGCGCAACCGGCAACAGCCAGTCTACAGCGCGATCCTAATCGTTGCCATGCTGGCCACGTTTGGGATCACCGCCTGGGAGGGCAGCCAGAGGCTAATCCCCAGCTGGATCTTTAACAACATCGAGGTACCCATCGAGGCGAGCCTGATGGCCGTCCTGGCCGTCAGCTTGACGCTGGCGGCGGCGCGCTTGCTGCAAAACCGCAAAGACCTGATGAGCATTGTGTTCGCCATCACCCTGTTCATCCTGCTGCTGGGCAGCGGCCCGCTGTTTGGGGTCGAGCTGCCCTTCTTCACTGGCCGCCTGGGGCCGTATGTCAGCGGAATCCTCGCCACCGGGGCGATGCGCGGGCTGCTGATCGGCGTGGCCCTGGGGACCGTGCTGACCGGGCTGCGCATCCTCATAGGGGCAGACCGCCCCTATGGCGGTTAAGGCCGCCGCAGAGTTCTGATGTCTTATCACTCCGCGCAAGACCCTGAAGAGAACCTGCCCGAATGGCTGCGCGCCCTGCGCAAGCGCCAGGAGCAGGGAAATATTGAGAATTCCGAGAGCGAAGCCTCCGCGGGTCAGTCTGAGCCGGCCGGAGAGGTGCCCGAGCAGCCAGAAGAACCGGATTGGCTCGGTGAGATCCGCACTCGCTACCAGCGCGGGAAAAAGCCCGCCGAGCCCGCAAGCGAGGAAGACGATCTAGAGGATACAAAACCACGCAGGTTCGAGTCGTTTGATGAAGCCCCCGCCCCACATGAACAGGAGCCGGGGGCAGATCAGGGAGAGGCGGCCCCCGCTTGGCCAGCCGCCGAAGGCGAGTCTGCTCCCGGCGAGGAGCCGCAAAACCCCGTCGAAAACTTTGCTGAAGAAGGTGAACTTCCGGCCCACACCCCGGCGTTCCACGAAGATGAGCCGGCGCAAACCCCCGGCGAATTGCCCGGCTGGCTGCAGGCCCTGCGCCCAGGCCCCACTTTTCCAAAAGAGGATTCTCGTTCCGGCGATATGCTGCCAGGAGCGGAAAATGCAGGCCCGCTGGCCGGCCTCAGCGATGTGCTGCCCGCCGACCTGAGCATTACCCAGGTAGAGAGAGCCCCGGTTTTCTCATCCCGATTAGAAGTCACAGAACACCAGGAGCTGCACGCGGCTGCCTTCACAAAGCTGCTCAACGAGGTCGAAGTTCCCCCTGAGGACGAAGCCCGCCGCGTGGCGCGGCCTACCCGCGTGCTCAACATCCTCATGGCCAGCGCACTGTTCTTAGCGGTTCTATTCCCCTTGCTTACCCAAAGCCAATCCGCAATTCGGCCAGACCCGCAATTCTTCCCTGAGGCCGCCAGCGTTTACGGCATGATCGACGTGCTGCCCACCGGGGCCCCCGTGCTGGTGGCCTTTGAAGTGCAGCCCGCGCTGGTTGGCGAAATGACGCCGCTGGTTTCGGCGATCTTTGCCCATTTGTTGGACCGGCAAGCCCAGCTAGTGTTTATCTCCACGCGGCCTAGCGGCCCGGCCCTGGCGGAACGCGTGCTGCAAGAACAATTCGCCGCCGCCCCGGCGGTGGCCAGCGGTGCTTACACCCAGCTAGGCTATCTGGCCGGCGGCATGGCCGCCCTGCGCAGTTTTATCAGCGACCCGCGCAGCGCGATCCTTTCGACTGCATCGGGCGCTGATCCCTGGCAAAGCCCCTCGCTGGAACCCATTGAACAGCTGTCTAACTTTGCGCTGGTGCTGGTGGTGAGCAGCAACGCCGAGGATGGGCGCGCCTGGATCGAGCAGAGCGCCGGGTTCCTGCCGAGCGGACTGGCCGCGGTGACCAGTGCCCAGGCCGCGCCTTTGCTGCGGGCCTACTTACAGAGCAAACCGCAAACATTGCAGGGCCTAGTCAGCGGGCTGCAGGGCGCCGCGCTGTATGAGCGCCTACGCGGCCAGGACGGCCTGGGGCGCGCCTATTGGGACGCTTACAGCTATGGCCTGGGGGCAATCGTGCTGATGATCCTGCTGGGTGGACTTTATGGGCGCCTGATCCAACTGAAACCCGAAAAACCAGCTACCGCTGAGGCCCGACGTGGTGCTTAGTTCAGAACTGCTCTCCCAGATCGGACTGTGGGCGGCCGCGGTGCTCACCCTAGTGACACTGTCTTATGCCATTGGCGACCACCCGCTTTTTCGGGTGGCGCTGTATCTGTTCATCGGCGTGGCGGCGGGCTATGCCGCGGCGGTGGCTCTGCAAGATGTAGTGTTGCCGCACTTGATCTATCCAATAATGAACGAGATCGCCGGGACGCCAAGCGTTGACATTATCGAGTTGGCGATCCGCGGCGGATTAAGTGTGCTGCTGCTTACCAAGCTGTCCCCGCGCACCGCCCGGCTGGGAAACCCGGTGACGGCTTTGCTGGCCGGCATCGGTGCGGCCCTGGCTATCGGCGGCGCAGTGCAGGGAACAATCCTGCCGCAGATCGGCTCGGCGGCCGGCATTTTCGATGTGGCAGCCCTGGATCTGGCGCAGCAGGGCGGCTACTACGGGGAAAGCATTCAGATCATTCTCGATGGCGCAATTTTGTTAATCGCCACGGTGAGCACCCTGGCTTATTTTCATTTCGGGGCGGCGGCGCGCGGCAAGCAAGAGCCATTGCGCAGCATCTTCATCGACGCGCTGGCCTGGGTTGGTTCCATTTTTATTGCGATCGCCCTGGCGGCGCTGTTCAGCGGGGTGCTGCTGGCGGCGCTGGGCGCGCTGGTCGAGCGCGTGGCCTTCCTGCAAGACGCCGCCAGGTTGCTGCTGGGGGCGCCATGAAAAAAGCCGCGGAGCGCCAAGGGCTTTCCCTGGTTTCGGTGGATGTGGGCAGCGTGAACACGCGGGCCCAATTCTTCGACTCGGTAGAAGGGCGCTATCGCTTTCTTGCGGCAGGGGAGGCTCCCACCACAGCGGGAGCGCCAGCCTTCGACGTAAACGTGGGAGTGCTGGAAGCGCTTGACCAGTTGCAGAGCTTCCTGGGCCGAACGCTGGTCTCGGCGCATGGATTGCACATTTCATCTGAGAACGAGAGCGGAGTCGGCGCCAACGCGGTCACCACGACCTTCTCCGGCGGCCAGCCGCTCAAGGTGATCGTGGTGGGGCTGCTGGGCGAATTCTCGCTGGCCAGCATTAATAAGCTGGTGAACTCCACGTATTGCCGGGTGGTGGAAAGCTTCAGCCTCAACGACCGGCGCAAACCGGAGATCATCATCGACGCCATTTGCCAAACGCTGCCCGACCTGATCGTGCTGGCGGGCGGCACCAACCGCGGCGCCTCGCGCTCCGTGGTGCGCCTGGCAAATTATCTGGCGCTGGCGCTCAAGCTCATCCCCGAACAGGAGCGCCCCCAAATTTTATTTGTCGGCAACGAAAATCTGCACGAAGAGATCGATAATTTATTAGGCTCGCTCACCAAACTCCATCGCGCTCCCAACGTCCGCCCCGGCTTGGACCTTGAATATCTTGGGCCGGCTAAGGAAAAGCTCGGCGAGATCTATTTCAATATCCAGGCGGCCAAGCTTCACGGCCTCCAGGAGCTGCGCGAACTTGCCGAAGGAAAATTCCTGCCCTCAGCCACGGCTTTCGGCCGCGTGGTGCGATTCCTGGGCACGGTGATCGACCCACCCAAAGGCGTGCTGGGCATTGATCTCGGCGCGTCGAACACCACGGTGGCCTCGGCATTCGCCGGCGAATTGCAATTGCGCGCCTTCCCCGAACTGGGAATGGGCAGCAGCCTGGGCGGCATGACCGCCGAGACGCACCTCTCCCAACTCATGCGCTGGATCCCCTTTGATCTGAGCGAGGATGTGGTGCTGGATTATTTGCATAACAAACCGCTGATCCCGCAAACTCTGCCCACCACGCCCGAAGAGCTGGCCATCGAACAGGCCGCGGCGCGGCAGGTGATGCGCCTGGCTATCGGCAAAAGCTTGCCGATGTTCCCGCCCAACGCTATTTACCCGCTGCCGGGCACGGTGCCCTGGTTCGACCGCATCCTGGTGAGCGGCAGCGCGGTGGCGCGCGCCCCGCGCCCCGAGCAAAGCCTATTAATGATCTTGGACGCGGTCCAACCCGTTGGGATCGCTACGATCATCCTAGACCAAAATAATCTGGTTGGGGCGGTGGGGGCCGGCGCCGAGATCGATCCACTGCTGGCGGTACACGTGCTGGAATCCAACGCGTTCATGAACCTGGGCACAGTTATTTCGCCGGTTGGGAGAGCCCGCGGCGACTTGCTGTTGCGCATCCAAATGGTGCGTGATGGGCAAAAAGAGCCGGTGGTGGACATCAAGGCCGGCGGCATCCAGGTCATCCCGCTGCCAATCGGGAAGGTGGCCGACCTCTACGTACAGCCCATGCCCAATGTGAACATCGGGCTGGGGCCGGGGCGCGGCGGGTGGGTGCGGCGAGTGGTGGGCGGTTCATTTGGCCTGATCATCGACGGGCGCGGCCGGCCTGTTCAGGTTCCGGCTGGCTTCAACCGCCGCCAAGAGACGCTGAAAGCCTGGCAGGATGGCTTGGGCAGCTTCTAAGATGATCGCCCCCATTAGCTACATCCAACCCCTGACCACCCTGCGCCGCAAGCGCACTCTGCCTGTGGAAGGCGTAGTCCTGGTCAACCTGGGTGACACTGTGCATTCCGGGGATGCGGTAGCCCGCTCCCACCTGGAAGCCAAGCACTTTATCTTAGATGCTGGGCGGGCGCTAGGCCTGCCCCCCGAACGAGCCAAACGCCTTATCCTGCGCAGCGTCGGCGAACAAGTGGAGGAAGGCGCCATCATTGCCGGCCGCCGTGGGGTGGGGGCGCGCCAACTGCGGGCGCCGGCGAGCGGCACCGTGGCCGCCATCAGCGAAAGCCAGGTCCTGCTGCAAGTGAGCGATGACAGTTCGCTGCTCCAAGCACGCGTGCCAGGAACGGTGATCTATATCGAACCGAATCGGGGAGTGACCATCGAGTGCGTTTGCGCCTTGGCCCAAGGGGTATGGGGAAACGGGCGACTGGCCGATGGGATCTTGCACGCGGTAGGGACCGAACCCAGCCAAGCTCTCACCGCCGACCAGATCGATATGAGTTTGCGCGGCGTTGTTCTATTTGTGGGCCATTGCGAGCAACGCCATGCGCTGGAAATGGCCGCCCAGGTGCCCATTCGCGGCCTAATCCTTGGGAGCCTGGCGACCCGGCTGCTGCCGATCGCACAAAATATGCCTTATCCCGTGGTGGTGATCGAGGGTTTTGGCTCAACGCCAATGAATAGCGACGCCTTTAAATTATTTTCGAACCACAATGGAGATCAAGCCACGCTCAACGCGCAACCCTTCGAACCCGGCAGCTGGGGGCGGCCCGAAGTGATCATCCCGATCAAAGATGCCGGGAAGCCGCCGCAACCAGTGCTGATGCAAAGTTTTCGCATCGGGCAGAGCGTGCGAGTGCTGAACGGTCCGGACAAAGCCCTGGTGGGAGAGATCACCGCTTTGCTGTCAGGGTCGACCTTGTACAGCAGCGGCCTTAGGGCCGCCAGCGCAGAGGTAGCGCTGGAAACCGGAAACGTTACTAATTACCCGCTGGCGAACCTCGAGCTTCTAGGGTAAAACTAGTTCTTCAATCATGATCGATAATACTAATGTAGATATCCCGGAAGCTTCCCCCCCGCCGCGTTCAAACCGCAGTTTCCTCTTGCTGGCCGGGATCCTGGGCGCCATCATGGTGCTGGCCCTGATCGCCATGGCGTATTACGCGCTGGTTATCCTACCGGCACAGCGTTCCGCGGCGCCGGCACAGACCGAAACGGCCGCGGCGCTAGCCACCCATACGCCGAGCAGCAGCCCCGCCCCCAGCCTGACGCCGTCCTCCACTAATACGGAGACGGTTCCAGCCCCCACGGCCACCCCCAGCCTGACGGACACACCGATCACCCCGATCTTCACCACCGGCCCCGCCACGGCCACAGTGAATGCGTTGCTCACCCAGGCGGCGTTGGCGCAGACGGCAGCGGCCACCGCGGCGGCCGCCACCAATACGGCGACCTTGGGGCCCGGCACAGCCGCGGCGCCCACCAATACACCCAGCGTAACCCCCAACGCCCTGCCGCAAAGCGGCTTTGCGGAGGATATCGGCGCAACTGGGTTGCTGGCAATGGCCGCGGTGCTGATCGTTGTTATTTTTCTGGCCAGGCGCCTACGAGCGGCCTGATCTAAAAAATAATAAAAGCTCACTGCAATACAGTGAGCTTTTTTTATACCTGTTCAACGGCGCAGGGGCGGTTTGCAAACCGCCCTTACAAATTCGTCTCTTTTATTTCGACTCCGACAGCGCGGCGGCGCGTTCCACCACGATGCGCGCCACCTCGTCCTTGCTCATCAGCGGCAACTCTTCTTGCTTTCCGGTCTTATCCAACAGCACCACCCGGTTAGTGTCGACTTCAAAGCCGGCGTCGCTGGCGGCTATATCATTAGCTACGATCAAATCCAGATGCTTGGCTTTCAATTTTTGTTTGGCATTCTCGATCAAGTCCTTACTTTCGGCGGCAAAGCCAACAACCACCTTAGGTTGGTTCCCTTTCACCTTGCGAAGTTCTAAAAGGATATCGAGGTTGGCGGTAATTTCAAGTTTCGGTACACCGGCTGTGCGTTTTATTTTTTGCTTAGCTTCTTTGCGCGGACGAAAATCTGCCACAGCCGCAGCCATCAACAGGATATCGCTGCCTTTCGCGTTAGCGAGGACGGCCTCCAGCATGTCTTTGGCGCTGGTCACCGGCACGAGCTCAGCTCCCACTGGGGGCGTCAGGGCCGTCGGTGCGCTGATCAGCGTCACCGCCGCGCCCAAGTCCAGGGCCGCTTGAGCCAAGGCATAGCCCTGCTTGCCCGAGGAGCGGTTGGTAATGGAACGCACCGGGTCAATGGCTTCCTGGGTGCCGCCGGCGGTGACCACCACTTTGCGCCCGGCTAGAGGGCCAGAGCGTCCAAGCAAGACGCGGATGTGTCCGAGTAGCTCGGCCGGCTCCGCCATGCGGCCCACGCCGCTCAATCCGGAGGCGAGGTGACCGCTTTGCGGGCCGGCGATGACTGCCCCGCGTTCTTTGAGGGTCTTCAGATTGGCCTGGGTGGCGGGGTGCTCGTACATGCCGCCATCCATGGCCGGGGCCAGCAGCAAGGGAGCCGTGCTGGCCAAAGCTGCCAGGGTGAGCAGGTTATCGGCTTGGCCGTAAGCCAGTTTGGCCAAGGTGTTGGCCGTAGCAGGAGCTATGACCAGCAGGTCGGCCTGTGACACAAGGTTGACGTGCAGCACATGGCCTTCCGGCCCCCATAGGTCCGCATCGACGTAGGCGCGGCGCCCGGTGACGGATTGGAAGGTAAGCGGGCTGATGAAATTAACCGCGGCCGAAGTCAGCACCACGTCCACGGCGGCGCCCAGCTGGGTAAGCTTGGAGGCTAGGTCAGCCGCCTTGTAACAGGCGATCGAACCGGTGACGCCAAGTAGGATGCGTTTTGAATTGAGGATGGCCATAAGCTACCCTTTCACCGCCAAATGTTTGACGAGAGCATCCGCAAAGCGCCCGGCCGCCTGCGGATGAACTTCGAAGAACAGAAGCGGCTCGATCAATTCCAACTCCATGAGGTGCAGGCGGCCATGGCGCTCGATGGCGTCCACGCGGGCGTAGAGCAGGTCAGAGTCGACCTTGTCGAGGAGCGTTTTGGCTTCCTCGATCAGGACTGCGGACGGAGAGGCAACCTTCACTGTGCCCCCGAGATGTTGTTGCACGCGAAAATCTTCTGATTTAGGCTGCTTGAGCACGGCGTGGCTATAACGCTTATCAAAGAAGATCAAGGACCATTCACCCTGATCCTGGATCTCTTTGGCAAATTCCTGCACGATCATGCCGCCTTGCTGCAATAATGCCTGAAATTTATTCTGATGAGTCTCTGCGCTTTCTTGCGCAATTAGATAAGTTTGGTCAGCCGCCGCAGATATGACCGGTTTTATTACTGCTTGCTTCCAGCCTTGTTCTTTCATCAAAGAGGCCAAGTCGACTTCCGCGCCGCGCGGCAACCAGACCGAAGGCAGCACCAGAACGTCCCGCTCCTCCAGATCGCGCAGGTAAGTCTTTTCTATATTCCAGCGAACAATCGATATGGGATTCCAAAGCGAAGCGCCCTGCTCATCTAATCTTTGCAACCATTCGTAAAACTCCGCATGCCTGTTGTGATAATCCCAGCAAGAACGGACGATCACCGTAGAGTAGGCAGACCAATCAATATCTTGGCGATCCCAGAGCACAGGTTCCACCACGAGGCCTTGCTTCCCCAGCGCGGCCGCAGCCAGGCGGTCGTCGTCGGTCAGGTTGAGAAACTCGTCTGAGATGGCGAAAGCTACTTTGCTGTTCATCAGCGGTTCAGCCCCCAGATGATACGCAAGCCATCCAAGGTGAGCCAGGGCGCCAGGATCTGGATCACCTTCGTTTCGCGGGCCACGATCTCCGCCAGGCCACCGGTGCCGATCACTTTCATGTCGGGACCCAGTTCTTCAGCGAAGCGGGCTACCAATCCTTCCACCAAGCCAACGTAACCAAACAGCAAGCCGGATTGCAAGGCGTGGGTCGTATTGCGGCCAATGGCGCCGGGCGGCCGCTGGATATCCACGCGCATCAGCTTGGCTCCGGCGGAAAACAAGGCATCGGCGGCGATGCCGATGCCAGGTGCGATAGCCCCGCCCAAATATTCGCCCTGGGCGGTGATGGCGTCAAAGGTGGTGCCGGTGCCGAAATCTACCACGCAGGCGGGGCCGCCATACAGATGCTGCACAGCGGCGGCGTCCACGATGCGGTCTGCGCCGACGGCTTTCGGGTCCTCGTAGAGTACGCGCACGCCGGTCTTCACGCCTGCATCGACTACCAGCGGGTCTTGCTGCAAGTAAGTGCGGCAGGCTTCCACCACTTTGCCGGTTAGCGGCGGCACCACCGAAGCTAGGCAGATGCCTTCAAGTTTCTCTTTGGGGATGCCGGCATGGTTGAACATGCCGACCAGCAGCAGGCCGTATTCGTCCGGCATGCTACGATGGTCGGTGGCCAGTCGCCAGCGCGGGCCCAGCGTCTCACCGTCATACAGCCCCAGGGTGATATTGGTATTGCCAACGTCAATTGCTAACAACATGCGGCTCACTCCTAATCCAAATGAATATTGTCAATCAAACGCGTTTTGCCGATCAGCACGGCCATCGAAAGCAAGACGCCGTTCTTAATATGCTCCAGCTCTTGCAAGCTGCGCGGGTCGGCGCAGGAAACGTAGAGCAAACTGGCCAACGGCTCAGCCTCGATGGTCTGGCGCATGGCGATGCGCAAGGCTTCGGCATCCCGCTCGCCGACGTCGTAAGTTTTTTTCGCGGCTTGCAGGGCACGGAACAGCACGGCGGCGGCCTGGCGTTCGGACGGGTTCAGGTAGGTGTTGCGGCTGGACATAGCCAGCCCGTCCGGCTCGCGCAGCGTGGCGCCGACCACGATGTCTATGGGGAAATTCAGGTCGCGGGTCATCTGTTTGATGACCGCTACTTGCTGGGCGTCTTTCTGGCCGAAATAAGCCTTCTGCGGTTGGACGGCGTTGAAGAGCTTGGCCACCACCGTGGCCACGCCGCGGAAGTGGCCGGGGCGGGCAGCGCCTTCCAGCAGCTCGCTGACCCCTTCAACGGTGACCCAGGTACTGAAACCGCTGGGGTAGATGACTTCTTGGGTGGGCAGCCAAACCAAATCCACACCGGCGGCCTCCAGCTTGCTGAAATCACCCGGAAGGTCACGGGGATAAGCGGCCAGACCCTCCTTAGGGCCAAATTGGGAAGGGTTGACGAAGATACTCACCACCACCGAATCGCAGTCTTGCTTGGCCATCTTTACCAGAAAAATGTGCCCGTCGTGCAGGAAACCCATGGTGGGCACAAAGCCCACGCTGCCTTTCAGGGCGGCGCGCGCCTGGCGCAATTCTTCGAACGAAATCACCTGCTTCATGCCCCACCTCGCAAGGCGGTGACCAGTTGCCACATCACTTCGTTCACTGGCGTCGGCACGCCAGCTTCGCGCCCGGCGCGCACCACGGCCCCGCAAATGGCGTCGATCTCAGTGGGCGCGCCACGGCGCACGTCTTGCAGCATGGAAGACAGATTGGCTGAGGTGCGCTGGGCGACGCCTTCGGCGGCGGCTACGGGATCTGCAAAAATTAGCGCGATGTTTTTCTTGGCCGCCACCGCGGCCA